>PNOC01000057.1 GCA_013824615.1 Thermodesulfovibrio sp. | reverse complement strand
ATAAGAAAATGGACGGTGATGGTCTATCTGGCGGGGGACAACAATCTTGACAGTGCTGGTGTCGCGGACCTGGCAGAGATGAAGCAGGTTGGGTCGAACAATGATCTGGCTATTGTGGCGCAGTTCGACAGACTCGGAACAAAGAGGCGCACGAAAAGGTACTTCCTGCGAAAAGGGAGGACACTGGCTGCTGATGTTGTGGCTGATCTTGGGGAGACGAATACCGGCGACCCTGCTGTACTCAGGGACTTCCTGCTCTGGGCTGCCCAGACTTACCCTGCTGAACACTACATGGCGGTTATCTGGAACCATGGAAGCGGCTGGGACGATGCAGATGTCTACCGCATAGCGCGGTCGTTGGGGAAGGATGTTGTCCGCAGAGGGGTGTCTCTTTCAGAGACGAACTTCGGTGCCGCTATCCCTTTTGGCACTGCCCGTGCTGTTGCGCGCGGCAGACTGCGGCAGGCGGTGTTCAGTTCGACGATCGAAAAGGCGCTGACCACCCGTGCCATTGCGTTTGATGATGACGCAAAGGACTTCCTCGATACTGTCGAGATGAAGAAGGTCCTGGAAGAGGTCACCAGGGGACTGGGGAGGAAGATCGATATCCTGGGCATGGACGCATGCCTGATGAATATGTTCGAGGTGCAGTATCAGTTGAGGGATGCAGTCCATTATTGTGTCGGCTCAGAGGAGGTCGAGCCGGGCGACGGGTGGCCCTATGATGCAGTTCTTTCGGCACTGGCGGAAGAACCTTCCATGACGCCGCACGATCTGTCTTCCCTGATCGTCGATGAATATCTGAAGTCCTACAGGGCTTCAGATAATGTGACGCAATCCGCCTGTGATATAGCGCAGGTGCAATCCGCAGCAGAGGCTGTGAATGTTCTGGCACTGGCGCTTAGCGCCGGCCTTTTGATCGCCGCAGTGAGAAACTGCGTTGTCAACGCCCGGAGCCGGGTCCAGGCCTATTACACAGCTGATTACGTTGACCTGGTGGACTTCTGCGGTCTTTTGCAGGACGGGACATCTGACAGAAAGATCAGGGCTGCCTGCGCTGCGGTCATCGATGCCCTTGCTCACAATGGTATGATCGTCAAGTCCGGATACAGGGGGACGGAGGTGAACCGCTCCCACGGGGTATCGATCTACTTTCCCGTGAAAAAGATCTCGCCTCTTTATGCCAGGCTCGATTTTGTGAAACAGACGAAATGGGGTGCTTTCCTCAGGACATATCTGGGCAAGGTTAAGACCGGATAGAGGACCCTACAGGCAGGGCACAGTCTGCGGGTGAGCCGGGGCTAGTCGGCCCTGACGCGGAAGCGGTGGCCGCGAAATGACAGGATGACACCCTCCGGGGTGATCTTCTCGAGGAACAGTCCGTCCTCCATCGTGACCCCCTCAGACATGATCCGCCCGTTGATGTTGACCAGCCTGGAATTCCCTCTGTACAGATGAGAGGTTATATGAATCGGGGGCAGGGCCTTCTTCAGTGGCGTGGGCAGGTCGTCAAGCGGCGGGACTGGTTTCTCCTGCGGCAACGGAGCGGCCGCCTGCTCCTGAACTGCGGCTTGCGCCTGAGGCTGGGTATCGACAATAGCCTTCGGTGAAATCGGGTGTTTGACTATCTTCTCCGGTAACTTTCTGCTGATAGCTGGTGCAGGTGCTGCTTTTTCTAAATATGTTTTGGACGTTAATCCGGTTGGAGCGGACTCTGTCCTTTTCATCGGGAATTCCGTTTTCTGCTGGACATTCTCAGATTTTTGAACAGCGGGTGCTGCATGATTCTTATCCTTGCTCCGGGTGACCGTAGCATGCCTGTTGCCGGTTTTTGCATAAAACAGCATAAAGCCGCCCACGGCAGAGAAAACAAGAACTGCCAGGAGCAATGTCAGATAGATACCGCTCTTGGGAACTTTGGAGCCGGACGTTGACTCGTAGTCTGTATGAGGTAACCCCTCGGTCTTCCGGCCCCTGGTTGCTGCCTGATTGCGCATGGCCAGTTCAAGTGCCCGCTTCTTTCCGGATTTCTTCAGCTGTTCCAGTATGAACGACATGCTATTTTCCTTTATTGCGACTGGATTTATTCTTCGGTGCGGCCGCAATCTCTTTCCCTGCCGGCTTTACCGAATTCTCAAGCGTCATATACTCCCCTGACCAGAGCCCCTTCAACTCTGCCAGAGTCACCTCCGTGTCTTTGTCTCCGATGCGTATGGATGCCCTGTCATTCTTCAGGGAAATGAGAGCAGCATAAAATATATTGTGCGACCTGTCTGCCAGGGTTAACACGGCAGGGACCGGAACTGTCTCCAGTCTGCGTTCAGGATCTTTTCTGTTAAGGCAGCGGAGGTCCAGGATCTCCATATTGGTGCAGAAAGTGTCGTCTGTAGCAGAGTCGGACGTATAGTAGGAAATTCCCTTATGTCCAAGAATGGCATTGTAGGCACTTCCCCTGCTCCCGGCCGTGGAAAGGCCCGCCGGCAGCCACGACATACCTGCTACCCCCTTGTCCCGGGCTGCTGGTTGCCCTCCGCCGGACGGTCGCAGCAGCAATTCCCTCAGGGGGTGTTCGGCAAGGAAAAGGCCCAGAAAGACACTGATCACGGCAAGCAGCAGTCCTGAGGCAGCCCAAGCTGCAGTAGTCATGCGAGGCGAACGGCTTCGAAATTTTGCATCGCGCAGCACTTCCCTTGCCGCCTGTTTGAGCGTGGAACGCGTTACTACCTGTTCTCTTTTCATGTATGCGCCCAGGAGTGCCCTGTCTGCAATTACATTGATAAGCCGGGGTACGCCGCCACTCATTCGGTATAAAAGGCTTATTGCGGACGCCGTGAAATGTTTCTCAGTTGCTCCGGCCGTTGTCATCCTGTGGTCGATATAGGACGATATTTCTTTCTTTGAAAGGGGGCCCAGGTGATACCGGGCGGTAATGCGCTGGGACATCTGTTCCAGTTCGGGCCTGGCCAGTTTCGTCCGCAACTCGGGCTGTCCGATGAGTATGATCCTCAGAAGCTTGCAGGCCTCTGTTTCAAGGTTGGTCAGCAGCCTCAGCAGATCCAGGACGTTTGTGGAAAGATATTGTGCTTCGTCGATTATGAGAAGAGTTTTCCGAGCCCTGGCGTGTACCTCCATCAGGTGCAGGCTGAGCAGATCGAAGAGTTCTTTGACGCTCTGTCCGCCGGGAGCATATGGTATGCGGAATTCTTCGCAGATCGATATAAGCAATTCCCGCGCGTTTACCTTCGGATTAGCAATAAAGGCCACCTCCACTTCAGCAGGCATCTGCTCGAGGAGAAGACGGCAGAGCGTGGTCTTGCCGGCGCCGATCTCACCGGTGACCAGGACAAAGCCCCAGTCCTCGTCGATACCGTACATCAGGTGCGCCATCGCCTCCCAGTGCTGCTCGCTCATATAGAGATAGCGAGGGTCAGCAGCCAGCGAAAAAGGTTTTTCCTTCAGGTTAAAATGTTCGCAGTAGGATTCGGTTGTCATGCGGTTACCGGTCTGCTGTCGTCTCCTCTTTCCTATGCAGCATCGTCCTCATCTTTATCTCCCGCTTCTATGTCCACCAGGATTTTGCTGACCGCATCCTGTGTCCCCTTCAGGCGATCGCTGCAGAACTTGATCAGCTCTGCCGATCTCTTTACCTTCTCTGCCAATATATCAACATCGACCTCGCCCGACTCTATATCGCGGACAATTGTCTCCAGTTCAGTTATCGCTTTTGAATAAGTCAGTTCCCTGCTGCGCATCATTTTCCTCCACCGTACTTATGATAGACCCGTGATAAAGTCTTGTTGTGATTACATCGCCCCTGGTGATAGCCGAGGCATCCTTGACAGCCCTGCTCCTGTGATAGGTAATGCTGTATCCGCGCTTCAGGACATTCGACGGGTCAAGCAGGCGCACCGCCTGTTCCAGATGGTTCAGACTGCTCTGCCGTGCGTGAAGGAAGCCCTTGACTCCCGACCCCAGTTTCGTTATGCTCAGCGACAGCCGGTTTCTGTTTATATTGATAACCGTGCCTGTTCCCAGTTTCAGCCCGTGGGTGATGCTGCTCAGTCTTTTATGCTCATCATGGAACTTCTTTGCCAGCAGGTGGGATACCTGCTGTGCCAATATCTTCAGTCTGTGCCCCTCTTCCCGAAGCATCCCCTTTGCCCGATCAGCAAGCGTCCTCTGTGCCGATAGCAGCCTGTCCTCAAAGGCTCTCATGCCGGAGAGCAGAAACTCGGCAACGGCGGTCGGCGTTTTCATTTTAGTATGCGCCACGATATCCATGACCGTATCATCGCGTTCATGCCCTATTCCGGTGATGACGGGCAGCGGAAACCGGGCAACCTCAGCGGCCAGACTGTAGCCGTCAAAACAGCTCAGGTCAAGCTGCGAACCCCCGCCGCGGATAATTACCACAGCATCAAACCCGGCTGACCTCTTTCTGATCTCCGCCAGGGATGCGAGAATAGAGGCCTCGGCGTCGTTACCCTGCAGGGTGGCTTGAAAAAGCTCATGGTATATTTTATATTCGTCAGGATTCTGATTCAGCTGGTTGATAAAATCGCCATAGCCTGCTGCGGCAGCAGAAGATATGACTGCTATCCTCTGAGGGACCAGGGGCAGCGACAGGGCTTTGTTCAGGTCTGTCAGTCCTTCTTTCTTCAGCCTCTCGATCGTCTCCCGCTTTCTGCGGGCCATTTCTCCGAGAGAATAGGTGGGGTCGATGTCCCTGATGTTCAGGCTGAGGCCGTAAACTTCATGAAATGTCACATTGACCGAAAGCAGGACCTGCATTCCCGCCCTGAGCTTTTCACCGGTGTCCCTTTCAAACCTGGGTGCGAGACTGCGATAGGTATATGACCATATGTTGGCCTTTATCTGGGCAATAACAGCGTTGTCCCGCTTTTCTACCAGTTCGAGATAGCAATGCCCTTTAGGATTGCTGCGGGCCTCTGCTATTTCAGCGACTACCCATACAGCCTCAGGGAAGGTCAGTTCCAGGGTTTCCCTGACAGCCGCATTCAATTCAAAGAGACTATAGGTCTGCATATTGTTCAATAGATCCATCGTATATTTTCCCGCATTGGGCATTTATAAGGCAAGGCAACAATAAGGTATACTAAAAAGCCCCAGCCGGCAGGCTTTATTCCGGAGAACACTCAAAATTGTTCTTTTAAGCGAAAGGATGAGCATAACGACAATGCACCGTAATATCAACCGTAATACCCACCTGCGCGACATACTGACCGTACCGGTTATTGTTTCTGCGCTGGGGTATTTTGTCGATATTTATGACCTGATACTTTTCAGTATTGTGCGGGTGCAGAGCCTGAAGGCGATAGGGCTTGACGGACAGGACCTGCTCGACAAGGGTGTCTTTCTCCTGAACATGCAGATGGCAGGCATGCTCCTGGGCGGTATATTCTGGGGCATTCTTGGCGACAGGAAGGGAAGGGTGAAAATTCTCTTCGGTTCTATATTCCTCTACTCCATTGCGAATATTGCCAATGGGATGATTAATTCGATCGGAGCCTATGCCTTCTGGCGGTTTGTGGCCGGCATCGGACTGGCGGGTGAACTCGGGGCGGGTATCACGCTGGTGCTCGAGAACCTTCCCCAGCGGTCTCGCGGTTACGGAACGATGGTGGTTGCCACGGTCGGGGTGACCGGCGCGATTTTGGCGAACATCGTTGCAAAGAATTTCGATTGGCGGATCGCCTATTTTATCGGTGGCGGGCTCGGACTGCTGCTTCTGGTCACCCGGTTGCGTGTCTACGAATCCGGTCTGTATCAGGAGATGGTCTCGCAGGCGCATATCAGAAAAGGCAATTTCCTCAGTCTCTTCAGCAGTCGCGTGCGGTTTATGAAATACCTGCGGTCTGTGCTGATCGGTCTACCGATCTGGTTCTGCGTCGGCATATTGATAACCTTCTCCCCGGAATTTGCAAAGGCGCTTTCTGTGTCGGGCACCGTGAACGCAGGAGAGGCTGTGATGTTCTGCTATATAGGGCTGGTGTTCGGAGATTTTCTGAGCGGCTTTCTGAGCCAGTATTTCAGGAGCAGAAAGAAGATCGTCCTGCTCTTTCTGCTGTTGACCTGCGGCATGACCGGGCTTTATTTTATGCAGAGCGGGGTCACGGCAGGGCAGTTCTACCTGGTCTGTCTTGCGATAGGGGTTGCTGTCGGCTACTGGGCGATATTCATAACAATTGCCGCTGAGCAGTTCGGGACGAACCTGAGGGCGACCGTGGCCTCAACCGTGCCGAATTTTATCCGGGGCGCCGTAATTCCAATAACTTTTTTCTTTCAGTTGCTGAAGGGACATATCGGAATCATACAGAGTGCGATCATCGTCGGCACCGTCTGCCTGGTTATCGCTTTCGCCGCACTTCATGGTCTGGAGGAGACCTTTGCCCGCGAACTTAATTACACTGAAGAGTAAGTATCCTTCTCCCCACCCGCTTATTTTCCCGGAGAGCAAACACTGACAGAAATCCGGGTTGCATTACCGGAGAATATGATATATATATGTAGTAGGGTCGGTTCTGAACAATGGGATTATCACTATTGAATAAGCAGGAATATCACGCGGGAGGTTGCGATGGGCAAGACGATTCTGGTTGTTGATGATGCGGGAGTCATGAGACAGATGAACGCACTGACATTGAAAAAAGAGGGGTTTGAGGTCATCGAAGCCGTTGACGGGAAAGACGCGCTCTTGAAAATGGATGGTAAGCAGATTGACCTGGTCGTGACCGATATCAACATGCCCGAAATGGATGGCATTGAGCTTATCAGGCATCTCAGAGGCAGCTCAGAACACCGGTTCATACCGATTATTGTCTTGTCGACCATATCGCAGGAAGCAAAGGTGCAGGAGGGGAAAGAGGCCGGTGCCAGCGGTTGGATTTTTAAGCCCTACAAGCCTCATGAGTTGATGGGCGCAATCCGGAAGTTTATAACGTAATCAGCCCGGAATGTTCCGGGGACGGCTACCCCTTCGCGGGCTATTGGTCTGCAATCTTCCCGAGGGCAATTTTTGCTGCCGAGGCCTCTGCCTCTTTTTTCTTCCGGCCTGATGCTGTGCCGAGTTCCTCGCCGTTGAGACAGACCGAGACGGTAAATACCCTTTTGTGGTCTGCCCCCTGCTGTTTTATCAGCCGGTATTCCGGCAGAGTGCCATACAGCAGTTGTGTTTTTTCCTGGAGGGTTGTCTTATAGTCAAAAAAATCGCCGGTCCTGATGACGACATCGATTCTTTCTCTGAAAAAGCCCAGCACCAGGCTTCTCGTCGTCTTGAACCCGCTGTCGAGAAAGACCGCTCCAATCACTGCCTCCAGGGTGTCCGACAGAATTGATTTTTTTTTGCGGCCGCCGGTTGCCTCTTCTCCTTTGCCAAGCAGGATGTGACTGCCGAGAGAAAGCTCTGCCGCTATTTCAGCGAGGACGACCTCGCAAACGAGATAGGATTTCATCTTGGCGAGTTCAGCTTCGTTAAAGGTCTGTTTCAGCAGAAAGAGATATTCCACAACGATCAGTCCGAGTACCGCGTCGCCAAGAAATTCCAGCCGTTCGTTATAGGCGAGGTCCGCCCCGCCGTGCTCGTGGTGAAAAGACTTGTGGGTAAGGGCTTCAAGAATCAGGGCCCGGTCCCTGAATGTATACCCTATCTTTTTTTCGAGTTCTCCTGGGGCAGATCTTTCGGAAGGACGGGTCAAGTCGTTCAGTGGTGATCAGGCATTATATTGTTTGAAGATGAGACAGGCGTTGGTCCCACCAAAGCCAAAGGAATTGGACATGGCGCAGTTGACCTCAATCTGCTTGGCCTTATGCGGTACGTAGTCCAGGTCGCAGCCTTCATCGGGATTGTCGAGATTGATCGTCGGAGGGATGGTGTTATGGACAATACTCATGACCGAGACGACCGCCTCAACGCCGCCTGCAGCACCCAGAAGATGGCCTGTCATCGATTTTGTCGAACTGACTGAAAGCTTGTACGCATGCTCCCTGCAGATCGTTTTAATAGCGGTGGTTTCCAGTTCGTCCCCGTGCTTGGTGGAGGTGCCGTGTGCATTGATATAGTCGATCTCTGTCGGGGCAATACCGGCATCGCGGATGGCCATGGCCATGCAACGTGCAGCTCCTTCCCCGCCAGGGGCCGGGGAGGTCATATGATATGCGTCGCCGGTAAGACCGTATCCGACCAGCTCAGCATAAATGCGCGCCCCGCGCGCGAGGGCATGGTCAAGGGCCTCGAGGATAACGATGCCGGACCCCTCGCCCATGACAAATCCGTCGCGGTCACGGTCAAAGGGCCTGCTTGCCTTCTGCGGTTCGTCGTTTCTTGTTGAAAGGGCCTTCATGGCGTTGAAGCCGCCGACGCCCATGTTGGTGATACACGATTCCGTCCCCCCGGCGATCATGGCATCGGCATCGCCGCGCTGTATAATCTTAAAGGCGTCCCCGATAGCGTGAGTGCCGGTAGCACAGGCAGTTGCAGGGGCCTGGTTCGGGCCCTTTGCCCCGTGCTTGATCGATATCTGGCCGGCCGCCATATTGATAATCAGGGTCGGGATGAAGAACGGGGTTATTCTTCGGTGCCCTTTTTCGAGGAAGACCTTGTGGTAGTGCTCGATCATCGGGAGTCCGCCCATGCCGGCGCCGACACAGACGCCGATTCGCTCTGCATTTCCGGCGTCTATTGTCAGGCCCGCATCCTGTACCGCCATCATCGAGGCTGCAACGCCAAAATGGATAAAGCGGTCCATCTTCTTGATTTCTTTGGGCTCGATATAGTCTTCAGGGTTGAAGTCGTGGACTTCGCCGGCGATCCTCGTCGGGAAGAGTGAGGCGTCGAAATAGGTAATATTCCCTATTCCGGATTTACCCTGAACAAGGCCTTCCCAGCTTTTCTTTACACCGACGCCGAGGGGCGTGATCAGCCCCAGCCCTGTGACAACAACGCGCCGTTTGCTCATTAAGCCTGTTTGTTCTTTATATACTCGACAGCGTCCTTGACCTTGGCAATCTTTTCTGCGTCTTCATCCGGGATCTCTATATTGAAGGTCTCTTCAAAGGCCATGACCAATTCAACCGTGTCGAGTGAATCTGCCCCAAGGTCCTCGACAAACGACGCATCAGGAACGACCTCTGCTGCATTGACGCCCAACTGCTTTGCTATAATCTCTTTTACTTTTTCTTCAACCATTGCTTGCCTCCCAGCGTAATCAATTTTTTTTGTAATAATATTTCAGACAAACGTATCTGCCGGACCTGCATACCCGGAGCAGTACATAATCACATATACATGCCGCCATTAACATGAATAACCTGGCCGGTCACATAACTGCTCTCCGGTGCTGCGAAGAAGGCCACGGCGTTTGCGACGTCTCCTGCCGTACCGAACGCTCCGGCAGGTATAGATTTTAACATTTCTTGTCTGACATTTTCAGCAAGGGCATCAGTCATGGCTGTTGCAATGAAACCGGGGGCCACTGCATTGGCGGTTATGCCGCGGCTCGCATACTCTTTGGCGGTTGTTTTGGTGAGCCCGACAATGCCTGCCTTGGAAGCACTGTAGTTGGCCTGTCCGGGATTGCCCATGAAGGCAACGACCGAGGCAATATTAATGATTCTGCCATATTTCTGTTTGACCATGACTTTGACCGCCTCTTTTGAGCAGAGGAAGACCCCCTTGAGGTTGATGCCGATGACTGCATCCCAGTCCTCTTCTTTCATCCTCAACAAAAGACCGTCCCGCGTAATGCCGGCGTTATTGACCAGGATGTCGAGCCTTCCAAACTGGCTCATGATCTCCCCGAAGCCGGCGGCCACCTCGTCGGCCTTCGAGACATCGAGTTTGAGAGCTGAGGTTTTTATTCCATAGGCCGCAAGCTCTTTTGCTGTCTCGGCTGCACTGTCATACGAAATATCCGCAACTACAATATCAGCGCCTCTGCGTGCAAAGCATTCCGCAATCGCCTTGCCGATGCCCCGGGCCCCGCCGGTAATAAGTGCAACCCTGCCTTTTAATTCCATAAATCAATACCCCCTGAAAATCAGTCTTTCATTTTAACAAAGTGGTCCTATCTTTTCCAGTTCTTTTCTCCTGCGGCTAAAGACCGGATGGGTTCTTTTCCGAAGGTGTCCAACATTGCTGTTCCGGCAATAAGATATCCCGGCCAGTCATTATCGCATGCTCTTGCCGGAGTAATAATCGCTGCAGAATTTCAGTTAACTGGTGCATGACTCCGGCAGTTTTTCAGACGCCGACAGGTGTATAGCTTTTTCTCGCAACATACAGGGGGAGGGACAGGGTGAAGGTCGTTCCAATGCCCACTTCACTCTTGATGTCAATCTTTCCGCTATGACTCTGGATGATTTTGTAGGTTATCGACAGCCCGAGCCCGGTGCCTTTTTCTCTTTTGGTCGTAAAAAAGGGTTCAAATATCTTGGGGAGGATCTCAGGCGGGATGCCGTGCCCATTATCTTTAAAAGCAATCTGTACCTGGTCTTCCCGGCTGGTGGTTGCAATGGTAAGGATTCCGCCGGTTTCGGACATGGCGTGCACGGCGTTGTTAATGATATTCAGAAAGACCTGTTTCAACTGATTGGCGTCTCCCGTGATCGACGGCAGCGAGCCGTACTCTTCGATTATCCGTATCCGGGCATTCTTGATCTGGACCCTCACGAGTTCAACGGTTTCTTTTAACAGTCCGTTAGGATTTACCTCACGCAGTTCAAGCGGCCTTTTGCGTGCAAATTCCAGAAGCTGCTGGACAATATTTCTTGCTCTGAGCGATTCCTTGCTGATGATTTCCACATCACGCATGATGCTGTCGATATCGGTTTCTTCTCTGATCAGTTCTGCGTACCCCATGATGCTGGTTAACGGGTTGTTGATCTCATGGGCGACATTCGACGCCAGTTCGCCGATCGCGGCGAGTTTGGCAGCCTGTACCAGCTGCTCCTGTGTTTCACGGAGTTCCTGCATCTGGGCCTTTAAATCCTGATAAAGCTTTGAGTTTTCTATTGCCACCGAGACATTATTCGAGATGATACCGACCAGTCTGACCGATTCTTCAGAGAAATTGCCGTTCTGACTGTTTGCAAGCCGTATCATACCGGCAAGCTCTCCCTGAAGCCGTATCCAGCCGAGCAGGACGCTTCTGACAGGAGTGTCGCTGTCTCCGAGTGCTCCCGGCAGAACGAGATTCCCCTGAGCGTCATCAAGGAGCAGGGGTCTGCGGTTATTGGCAAAGTACAACTTCAGAATATCTTCTTTGCTGATGGTTATCCGCCGGACCTCTTCGGCGGTAAGCCCAAAGGCAGGGAGGCGATGCGTTACGAGACTGCCGCTGTCGTCCAGCAGCATCAGGCCGCACTGCTCTACGTCAAGCAGATTCGCCACGCTGGTCGAGACCTCCTTGAATATTTCTTCAATGGTAGAAGCAGAATGGAGTGGCAGCGTCACCTTGTAGAGGCCGGCAAGACGTTCCATGTGCCTGATGACCTTCTCATTGCCTTCACGCAGGGAGAGGCTCATCTCATTCATGGATGCAGCCAGTTGTCCAAATTCCGTGCTGTCAGTATAGCCTGTGGTATATCCCAGGTTTCCTGAGGCTATATTCTTCGATACGTCAATGAGTTCCCTGACCGGGTGCAGCACATTTCTGGTAAGGGTAAAGGCTATCCAGAGTCCTATAAGGAACGCCGCCACAAGGGTCACGATCAGGATCCACTGGGCGCTCCTGACCCCGGTCAGGGCAGTTCCGGTCCGCTCCTGCAGTTTTTTGTTTGCAATAAAGGCCATCTCCGCAACCACACTCGAAAGTTCCGACCCCGTAGAATACGCCTCAATTTTGAGTATCCGGATCCTTTCCGTATCAGCCGAGGCGGTGATGTAGTGGCTCAGGGCGGTCTCGAAGCGGCCGATATGCTCTGTGATCGCGTCCAGTTTCTGTGAGACAAGCGGCGAGTGATGACAACTGGTGCAGTTATTGATCGCCCGGTTGAGGTCGGTCACATTTTCAATGATCTTGTCGAGCTTTCTGCCCAGTTCCGTATGTACGGTGAGCAGGTCCTGTTCCACATTCTGGATCTTGATGAGCAGGTCCTGCCTGAGGATTTCGACACTGTGCAGCGTAATGATTTTCTTGAGTTCGCGGGTGGTGTACGTGATGTAAAGGATCGAGATTAATGCCCCTATGGTGAAGAACCCAAATAGGAGGGATAGAAATGCTATGATTCTTTTTTTCATATCAGGTTTTCATATCAGATATTCATATCAGGTTCTTTTGTAAAACAGCTCCCGTTGTCATTATTATATATAAAAGCTCTAATTATGCAAAGGAGGAAATATGGCAGATACAATAATTAAAATCCTGGGTATGTCGTGCCAGCATTGCGCCATGCGGGTTCAGAAGGCTCTTGAAGGACTTCAGGGGATTACGGCGCTGAACGTGACGGTGGGGCAGGCGGAAGTCAGCTTCGATGAGTCGAAGCTTCAGAAGAAGGATATTGAAACCGCGATTGTGAAGGCCGGCTATAACGTGACAGACTGACCCTCAGTGAAATTTGCATCGTTATTGACCGGGCAGCGGTGACGGATACTCCCGGCAGATTCAACCGCCCTGACATTGAAGCTATGCTTGCGGTATCTGCAAAGCTCAGTGTTCCCGGAGACCGCATCGCATTCCTTTCCCGGCGGTTCCTTGGAGTCCCCTATCAGGCATCGACGCTTACCAGTAGTGCGGAGGGAAGCGGGCAGCTTGTTCTTGCCCTGGAGGCTGTGGACTGTTTTACCCTGCTCGATTATGTCGAGGCGCTGCGGCGCGCAACAAATTTTGATGAATTCACGGACAATCTTATCCGGACCAGGTACCGGCACGGAATAATTTCTTACACCAGCCGGAATCACTTCTTTACAGACTGGCTGTTCTATAACGCTGCACACGTTTTTGATGCTACCGGTCTGGTCGGCGGCGAGGCATCACTGAAGGTGGAGAAGGTTCTCAACCGGAAACAGGATGGTTCATTTTTTGTCCGGGGGATCTCTCCTGTCGTGCGGACCATGGCGTATATTCCGGCGGCCGGGTTTATTGATGGGGCATCAGAAAAATTGCTTACCGGTGATTATGCCGGTATCTATTCCGAACTGCCTGGGCTTGACGTGTCTCATGTGGGCATTGTCGTCAGGGACGGAGCAGATATTTTCTTCAGGCATGCCTCGGCCCGGTACGGGGAGGTCGTGGATGAGGACTTTACCCTCTATGTCAGCGGGACTCCCGGTGTTGTTATCCTGAGACCGCAGTAACGGGGCCTCAGGCCTCGCCCTGTTTCAGCCCTTCAATGCTGTTTTTCAGGAACAGCAGCAGGAGCAGCCCTGGTACGGCAGTCAACGTGGCTATCACAAAAAACCAGCCCCAGCCTGCTGCTTCGACAACATATCCTGAGGTCGGCGTTATAAAGACCCGTCCCAGTGCGGCCAGCGAGGAGAGCAGGGCAAACTGCGTCGCGCTGTACCGCTGATTGCAGAGGGTCATCAGGAGTGCTACGAAGGCGGCAGTGCCCATGCCGCCGGTCAGGTTCTCAAAGGCGACGGCCCCTACCATGACTGCATAGCTCTTTCCGGCCCAGACGAGTACGACGAACGAGAGCGTTGAGACGGCCTGGAGAATGCCGAATATGAGGAGGGACAGGAAAAGACCGAACCTGACCATAAGGGTTCCGCCGATTGTCGCGCCGAGAATTACCGATATCAGGCCAAGGCCTTTATTGACCGTCCCGACGTCCGTGGCACTGAAGCCCAGGCCGCGGAGGAGAAAGGCTGTTGTCATGGTGCCTGCGTAGGCATCCCCCAATTTGTAGAGGATGATAAGCAGGAGGATCAGGCCTGCCGACCGCCGGCTGAAAAAATCTGTCAGCGGGCCGGTTACCGCCTCCTGAAGGCTCCGGGGATGTACCGGGGCCGTGTCGGGCTCAGGGCTTATCAGGGTGGTGACCATGCCGATAGTCATCAGACCGGCCATAGTAAAATAAGTATTCTGCCAGCCAATCCTGTCGGACAGGATCATCGCCACGGCACCGGAAAGAATCATGCCGATCCTGTACCCGGTGACAAAAACCGCAGACCCGAGTCCGCGCTCTTTTTCCCTCAGCGTATCTGTCCGGTAGGCGTCTGCCACAATGTCCTGAGAGGCTGAAAAAAATGCAACGCAGAGCGCAAGTACGGCCATGATTCCCGGGGCCTCTTTTGGAGGGGCCATGCCCATGCTGAAAATACCTGCGAGCAGCAGGGCCTGGGTAAGGAGTATCCATCCCCGGCGTCTGCCCAATCGGGTCCTGAACCGGGGGGGGGCGAAGCGGTCCATGAACGGTGACCAGAGGAATTTAAGCGTATAGGGAAGCCCGACCAGGGAGAAAATACCTATGGTGCGGAGATCCACCCCGTCCACAGCCATCCATGCCTGGAGCGTCCCGCCGGTCAAGGCGAGGGGAAGCCCTGACGAGAGACCCATCAGGACCATGACCGCTATGCGGCGGCTGTTGAAAACCTGAAGATAGGATGACAGGGGTGCGGACATAGGCGCTCATTATAATGCAGTTGCACGGCTGCAGGCAACAGCCGTGGCCTGAGGTGAACCCTGAGATGCGACCTGAGAGGGCTGGGGGACGACAGGTACCCGCTTCCGGGCAGACAGACCTTGATGCCCCGGCGTGCTGAATGTGGTAGAATTATATATATTCTGAGCAGGCGGAGGGAATGACGAAATGAATATTCTCCTTGTGGAAGACGAGCAGGGTGTAGCAGGGTTTATTAAAAAAGGGCTTGAGGAGGAGCATTACTCTGTTGACCATGCAGTCAACGGAGAAGAGGGACTTGCGCTGGCAATGTCGCGACAGTATGATCTCTTCATTCTTGATGTGATGCTCCCCGGGATTAACGGGGTTGATCTATGCCGCAAGATCAGGGAACAGGCCATCCAGACGCCGGTTCTGATGCTGACCGCGATGGACTCGGTCAAGGATAAAGTACTGGGGCTCAACAGCGGCGCTGATGACTATATGACCAAACCGTTTTCCTTTGAGGAGTTTCTGGCCAGGATTCATGCCCTGCTGCGGCGCAAGCCGGACAAGCTGACTGAAATGACCCATCATGAGCTGCGCATAGATACGATTGCCCACCGTGTTTTCATCAGCGACAACGAGGTGGCTCTGAGGCCGAAGGAATATGCGATTCTGGTCTATCTGCTGAAAAACCGGGGGAAGGTCATCTCCCGTGCGCAGATGCTGTCTGACATCTGGGGTTATGATTTCAATCCGAATACTAATTTTGTGGATGTCCATATCAAATCCCTCAGGGAGAAGCTTGGGCAATTTTCTTCTTTTCCGTTTGTCCAGAGTGTAAGGGGTGTCGGCTATATGATCGGCAGCCACTGAGGAAGGCTTTCGTATGATCCTTCCTACAAAAAGGCGGCTGACGATCGTCTTTACCTCGGTTATCATCGCCTTTAATATTATACTCCTGGCTCTGAGCTACCTCTTCTGGCACCAGACCATGGTGAACGGGGTCAAGAGGCATATGCAGGAGGATATCTATATTGAGTTCCTGGACCAGTACAACCGGTCAGGGCTTGATCCGTTCCGGAATATGTGGGACGAGCATCACTTCCAGATCCTTAACCGGGAAGGGGGCGTCGTGGTCTCTACCAAAAACTCGGCAGACTTCTATCCCGTGCTCAACCGGAAACTCCTGTCGGATGCGTTTGCCGGCGGGCAGGGGTTTGAAATGCTGAAGGTCCAGCATGAAAAACACCTGATTTATTATTTCCCGATTGATGGAATATATGCCGGACGGGCAGCCAAATCTCTCAGCGGAGAAATTACCTATGACAGGGCATTCCTGAAACTTGTTTTAATGGTGCTGCCTCTCATGTTCTTCTTTTCCTATCTGTTGAGCCGTCTGCTGGTAACCCGTGCGATGAAGCCGATTTCAGATATTTTTACCTTCCAGGAGACTTTTTCCTCAAATGTTTCCCATGAACTGAGGTCTCCTCTCGCCTCACTCAAGGGCAATTTTGAGGTGGCCCTTCGAAAAGAGCGCCCGGCGGAGGAGTACCGGGAGGTGATCACTTTTGGGCTTAAGGAGACTGACCGTATCATCAAGCTTTTGAACATTCTGTCGATGCTTGCCTCATCAAAGTTCAAGCCCCTGGATCTCTTCCGGAACAAAACCGATATCAATGCGCTGCTCAGGGATCTGGTGCAGTCGTATGCAGCACAGATCCAGAGCAGGGGCATTACACTGACCACCTCGGAAATCCCCGGCCTGAGCTGCAGCTGTGACGAGACCCTGATCCGGAGGTCACTCGAGAACCTTCTGGACAACGCGGTGAAATATACGGCGGACGGCGGCAGTATTGAATTGACCCTTTCGCTGGTCGCAGGCCATATTTCCGTGACCATTTCGAATACTTCGGTGCCCATGGAGCAGGAAGAACTCGAGAACATATTCAACCCGTTTTACCGCGGCAGACGGGCGAAGGACCTGCGGGTTGAAGGTAAGGGGCTCGGACTGTATATTGCCCGCTATATTATGAGGTCTCACGGCGGGGACCTCACCATAAACCAGTCAGACAGGGAGCGCTTCTCTATCACGATGTTCCTGCCGGTCAACTGACTGCCCCGGCGAAAAATAGGCAGAGCCGGCAGTTTTCAAAAAAGATTCTGAATCTGTTTTAATACAGGAGGCTGTTGCAGGCGGCGGACCTTGAGTTCGGTGCAGAAGTGTATGAACGAGTTTATTGGCAATCAGATAGATTATATCCTTTTTTTCTACGGGCTGGCCTTTGTCATGCTGGCGATGATCTGTATTGCCCTTTTAAAACAGAAGTCTGCTGCCCTGCCGTGGCAATGGCTGGGTCTGTTTGCCGGACTGCATGGCCTGCAGGAATGGATCGGCATCTTCACCCGAGGATATACGGCCAGTCCTTCAACCGAGGCGGTACGGATGGTGCTCTCCTCGCTCTCTTTTTTCTTCCTCTTTGAATTCGGGCTGAGGGGTTCTCCTCCGCGGATAAAAACTGTACCGCTGCGGTATCTGTATATCCCCCTTGTCCTGTTGACTGCTCTCGGCGGACTGAAAGGCATTCAGGGTATTGATGCCGCTGCCCGTTATAGCTTTGCGTTAGTCGGCGGGCTGCTGGCATCATGGGCAGTGTACCAGGTGTCGCTGCAGGCGAAAGGCGCAGGAAGAAAATGGCTCCTCGGTGGCAGCATCTCCCTCGGGCTATATGCTGTTGTCGCCGGGGTTGTTGTACACACGGCCGCATTCTGGCCGGCAGCAGTCATGAACAGCAGTATCTTTTACCGGGGCACCGGATTGCCGGTGCAGGCCATAAAGGGGATACTCGCCGTTTGTATAACGCTGTGTGTCTGGGGGTATTCCCAGTACAGATCTGGCGAAGAGGACGAATCCGGGGATTCAGGTCTCAGATCCAGGAATGTGCTGCTGCCGGTTATTCTCTTTATCGGCATTGTTATTGCCGGATGGGGTCTGACGGAGTTTGCCGGCAGACAGGCAATGGTGCAGGAGTTGCGGGACGGCAATATCAATATCAGCGCCCTGGCCAACCATTTTACCGATCAGTTGGGCAGCACCGAGCAGGCAGCCACCGGGATAGCCCATGAGCAGGCGGTCCGCGACGCATTGGGGTCAGGGACGGCAGTTGATCAGGAGCGTGCGACGGCTATTCTGCGGCAGTACGTGCGGATTCTTGATGCTGAATCGTCATTGGCCGTACTGCTGGACCTCAGCGGCCGGGTATTTATTTCCTCAGCCCGTGAGCCCGGCACCGGATTTTTCTCTCAAAAGACAGGGATTGCAGCGGAATATTTCCAAAAGGCCAGGGGAGGCATGTTTGCGAGTTTTTACCTGGTAGATGCGAAGACGCAGGAACGTTTTCATATAGCGTATTATCCTGTCAGGGATGCTGCTGACAGGGTCATCGGGGTTGCTGCTATCAGGAAAAACATGGCCGACATCGAGATGGCCTTCAAAAAGCATGAATACTGTTTTCTGGTGGATCCGCACGGTGTAATTTTCCTTTCGAGCAGGGACGACCTGCGCAGAAAAAGCCTCTGGAAGCTCAGCGCCGGAGAGCAGCAGGACCTGGCTGCTTCAGGCCAGTTCGGTCCCGGCCCCTTTGTACCTCTGATGCAGGATCCGAGGGGAAGCGAGAAGTTTGTCATGCTTGACGGGCAGAAGCTTCTGGTTGTTCAGCGTTCGCTGGGACATAACAACTGGTCGCTGGTGTTGCTGGACCCCACCAGCCGCATAAAGGCCTACCGGCTGTTTTCGATATTTACAACCCTGGTCTTTTTCATCATGGCGGTGGTCTTGTTTGCGATTATCTATTTTACCCGGGATTCAGAGGCGAAAATTGCCACCTCTGAACGCCACTACCGCAGCCTGGTCGAAGGTTCTCCGAATGGAGTTGCGCTATTTACTGCCGAGGGCAGATGCCTGTCTGTCAACCGGTCCGGGATTCTCCAGACCGGCCTTTCTGAGGACGAAATAGTCGGCCGGTCCATACATGAGATCTGGCCCGACAGGGCCATGCCGGCAACGCTTGACTTTCTTTCGCCGGTGCAGCGGGGCATGCGGTATTCTTATGAGTCCGAGAGGGTCCGTCTGGACGGCAGGCAGGT
Source organism: Thermodesulfovibrio sp. (assembly GCA_013824615.1). Classification (GTDB taxonomy): domain Bacteria; phylum Nitrospirota; class Thermodesulfovibrionia; order Thermodesulfovibrionales; family UBA6898; genus PALSA-1316. Next base: position 5,802 of record PNOC01000057.1, on the reverse strand, counting down.
CATGTGGTATGCCGTGCTGAACCCCCTGTATGACGGCCGCGGCAGGATCAGCCGGATTGTGGGTATTTTTACGGATATTACCCAGCGCAAGAAGGCGGAGGCAGAGCTGAAGACCTATCACGAGCGGCTGGCCGACCTGGTCGAAGAGCGCACGCGTGAACTGACCGATGCCAATCAGCGGCTGCGCCTGGAAGTCAGGGAGCGGCTTCAGGCACAGGATGCCCGGCGTGACAGTGAGGAGCGTTTTTATTCACTTTTCAATCTGGCCTCCGACGGTATCTTCCTTCTGGACCCTTCCCCTGCAGAGGGTCCGGTTATTGTGGATGCAAACCTTGCGGCGTCGGAGATGAACGGGTATCCCCACGTTGAAATGATCGGGAAGCCGATAGCGTTTCTCGACCATCCGGAGGATATTGAGAAAAACCGTGATATTAATAGTGAGCTGCTGCAGAGCGGGACGGCCAAGTTCGAGATTCGTCATGTTCGGAAGGACGGGACGATCTTTCCGGTGGAGGCTTCAGCGAAAAGGGTACTCCTGGGGGGAAGACCTTACATACTTGCCATTGACCGTGATATCTCGGCCCGGAAACTTGCCGAGGAAGAACTGCGCAGGCACCGTGGACAGCTTGAGCAGCTGGTTGAAGAACGCACCTCTGAGCTGAAGACAGCTGTGCAGCTCCTGACGAACGAAATCAACTTCAGGAAAAATGCCGAGGAGACCCTGAAGGAAAGCGAAACACAGTTCCGGAGACTCTCTCAGGAGTTCCGTACACTTCTGGATGCGATGACGGATGAGCTGCTGCTGATCTCCCCTGACCTCAGGATCCTGTGGGCGAACAAAGCCTTTGCGTTGCGGGTCGGCGGGGACGTCTCTGCCCTGCCCGGTGAAAAATGCTACTTTGCCTGGTTTGAACGGGATAAGCCCTGCGAGGAATGCAGCGCTCTGGCGAGTTTCAGCACCGGCCGCCCCCAGAGCTTTCCCCTGGTGACACTGAACAGCAGGATTTATGAACGCAGGGCATTTCCCATCAGGGATGAGTCCGGCGTAGTACAAAGCGTTATTATCGTCTCCGGTGACATAACCGAGAAGATCACCCTCCAGGCAGAGGCTATGAGGGCTGGCCATCTGGCCTCCCTGGGTGAGCTTTCAGCGGGCGTGGCACATGAGATCAATAACCCGATTACCGGCATTATCAACTACGCGCAGCTGCTGGCAAACAAGAACCCCGAGGAGTCGCGGGAGCACGATATTGCAAAGCGTATTGTCCGCGAGGGGGAGAGAATTGCCGGAATCGTCAGAAGTCTTCTCTCCTTTGCCCGGGAGCGGCGCGAGGATAAGACCCTGGTTCTATTCGAGAAAATACTGTGGGATTCCATAACGCTTACCGAGGCGCAGATCAAAAAGGACGGTATCAGCCTGCGGATAAACCTGCCGTCGGCGCTGCCAAAGGTGTTGGTGAACTCGCAGCAGATACAACAGGTCATTCTCAATATCCTGAGCAATGCACGCTATGCCCTGAACCAGAAATATCCTGAGGCGCATGAGGGCAAAATTATTGAGGTGACCGGAGGAGAAGAGGCGACTGACGGCACCCTGTATATCAGAATAATTATTCGTGATCATGGCAATGGGATTCCGGCTGATATTATCGGAAGGGTCATGAATCCGTTCTTTTCAACGAAACCGGTGGGAGAGGGGACCGGCCTGGGTTTGAGTATAAGCCACGGGATCATCCGTGACCATGGGGGAAGACTTCGTATTGAGAGTCGTGAAGGCCTGTTTACTGATCTGATCATAGAACTGCCCGCGGGGAGAGGTTATGGAAACTAGGCCGCAGATTCTTGTCGTCGACGATGAGGAGAGCATCAGGTTTACGTTCGAGGCCTTTCTCTCTGAGGAGGGCTATGCTGTCGCTACGGCGCAGGATTTTGATGAGGCCATTGCCCGGATTGACCGTGCCGACTATGATCTCATCTTTGCCGATATCATCCTGGGAGGCAGGACAGGGATTGATTTCATGCGCGAGATCAGGGCGCGCAATATTGCGACCCCGGTGGTGATGGTGACCGGAGACCCCAGTGTGGATACTGCCTCAGAGGCGGTCAGGTTGGGTGCCTTTGACTATATCCCGAAACCGGTCAACCAGGAGACCCTGCTGCATGTGACCCTGATGGCGCTGAAACACAGGGCTGTTACTACAGAGAAGGAGCAGTACCGCCTGAATCTTGAGGCCATCTTCAGATCGGTAAAAGACCCCATCATTACGGTGGACAGAGAACTGCAGGTGGTTGAGCTGAACCATGCGGCCCAGGAGATTTTCGGTCTTGACCGCGAAGCGATCGGCAGAAATTTCAGAGAGCTGCAGTTACCCTGCAGCGAAAGTTGTCTCCTTGCCCTGCTTGAGACGATCCAGAAAAAGAAGCCGGTCGAGCTTGTCCGCCGGGAGTGTCAGCGCAGAGGCCGCCCCGGCGTGATGGTTATTTCGCTTACCACGTCTCCGCTGCTTGACCATCAGGGGAATTTTTCAGGGGCCGTTATGGTGATCAGGGATGAGACGCGTATAACTGACCTGGAACGCGACCTGCTGGACCGCAAGCAGTTTCACAATATGATCGGGAAAAACCTGAAGATGCAGGGGGTATATTCTCTTGTTGAAAATCTGGCTGACGTCCAGACCACAGTCCTGATCACCGGAGAGAGCGGGACCGGCAAGGAACTGGTGGCAGAGGCCATCCATTATAAAGGGGCCCGGAGAGAGATGCCTCTGGTCAAGGTGAACTGCTCTGCACTTTCTGAAAATCTGCTTGAAAGTGAACTGTTCGGTCATGTCAGAGGCGCGTTTACCGGCGCGGTTAAAGACAAGACAGGGCGGTTCCAGCGGGCCGACGGTGGCACCATATTTCTCGATGAAATCGGGGACATCTCGCCAAGGACGCAGCTTCAGATGCTGCGGGTTCTGCAGGAGATGGAGTTTGAGCGTGTCGGCGATTCAACTCCAATCAAGGTTGATGTCCGGGTCATTACTGCCACCAATAAGGATCTGGCAGCAAGGGTGCGATCGGGAGAATTCAGGGAGGATCTGTATTATCGGCTCAAGGTGATGGAACTGTCTTTGCCTTCTCTCCGGGAGCGGACGGATGACATTCCGCTCCTTTTGGAGCATTTTATGGGGAAGTTCAATAAAAAGATGAGCCGGGAAATAACCGGGGTAAGCGCGGAGGCCGCCGGATTGCTGATGGAATATCCCTGGCCGGGGAATATCAGGGAATTGGAGCATGCCCTTGAGCATGCCTTTGTGTTATGCCGTCAAAGTACCATAGCGCTTGAGCATCTCCCTAAGACCATTCGTGAGTTTTCAGTGCAGGCGCCGCCGGCCGTGGCCGTGGGTGCAGAGGCGGACCGGATGCAGCTGTTAAGGGAGCTCGAGAAGGCCGGCTGGAATAAGGCCCGTGCCGCGCGGCTGCTTGGCATAGACCGCAAGACGCTCTACCGCAAGCTTGCTAAATACAATATTAAAGGGGATTTCTCTGATTAGAAAACTGCTTATATAAAGTGTGACATGCCACACTATTGTGGCATGTGTGGCATCATATTTTGTCCCACCTTTTCCATCCAGCTCGTTCAATAGCCGCATATTATGCTATTAACATATTGATATTATTATGTAAATTAATATTACTCAATTCTGGCACATTTCTTGTTAACGTTATTGTTCATTATGCCTGATAGAGTTAAGTCAATAATGAGTGAGAGATTCAGCCCACCGGTCCGCGGCAATGAAAAGCGCATGGATGCGGAAGATGTGATTTTGCCGCATTATTCTCCTCCGATATTATGCCCCTTTGTCAGCAGGCCTTTTGAGGACTGCTACTGCGCGAGCACCAGCAGTATGGTGGTGGAGTCTACCATACTTTTCTGCGGGGGAGATTTCAAAAAGTGTGAAATCTACTGCAGATATAAAGGAACTGCATGATGAAGTGTCCCCATATGGTGAGTTTCCTGGTCTGTTCCTGCAAGGCGGGAACCAGGCCGTACGTCCCGAGTCTTTTCGAGCTGGATGAGTATTGCCGCACCCCCAGGCACTCCCGGTGTCCATTCTATCTTGGCACGCAGCCGATGCAGGGGAGTGAACAGCAGACAGAACCATATAAAGGCCGTACGATAAAAAATATAATGATTGTTGATGACGAAGAGACGATACGCCAGTTAATCTCCCTGATCCTGAGGACAGAGGGACATACGGTTGTGGAGGCAGTGCATGGCAGGGATGCCCTCGATAAGGTGACCGGCGAGACGATTGATATGGTCATAACTGACCTGCGTATGCCGCAGATGGACGGCATTATGCTGACACGGGAGCTCAGGAGCAGGCCATATACCTTCTCCATTCCTATTGTCATGCTGACAACGGGATTTGATGGATATAAGAAGAACGAGGCAGACAGGGCAGGGGTCAATGAGCGCATAAAAAAACCCCTGATTCATCAGCAGCTCGTAGAAACGGTACGCAGATATGCGGTATGAATGTAAAAGAAAGGGGTCGTGATCATGAGTGTGACTAGTCTTGCTGAAGGGATAATATTGCAGTCTATCGAGGATCTCTGGAGCAGTGAGCATGGCAGGGAGAGTCTTGATTTTTTTAGCGGCGGGGAGTTCAGGTCCTGCGCTGAGATGGCCGGCATGAGCCTGCTGGAACAGGTGCGACTGCTTAAAATGGTCAAGGAGGTCACGGACTACCAGAGGAGTAATGCGTTGTCTCCTGCAGTTGCCGTATCAGCAGAGAGGAAGGTACGGGGAGGGTATGCCCGGGAGACATCCTGCTTCATCCGCTAGATATTTCTGTCAGACTGCCAGGCTTTGATGTTCCCTCTTGCACGGGAGATTCCCCGTGTCCGTACATGAGTCCGTACATAGGACTGGACATAGGGCCGGACACGGGTCCAGCCACAAATACAGCCACAAATACAGATAGTTCTATATTTTTGTCTTCCAATATGGTAATCTTTATGCTGGCATATGAATCTGAACAGGACTGGGATATTTCTTCTGTTATTGAAACTGCATGAAAGAGATTAAAGAAATAATAGATATGGGAAGAAGGCTTGATGAGCTCGCCTACGAGACTTACAGCCTTTTTGCCAAGCGTGAGGATTTTGATCCGTCGCTGGTTCTTTTCTGGACTGATATGGCCGAGTGGAAAAAAAACCACCTGAAGCACTGGAAAAAAATTTCCAAAACCTATGTTTACAAGAACCTTTTTAACCGGACGCAGAATGACCTGAAATCCATTATTAAGCAGCTGAAAAACATCCAGGCCGAGCATGTTGAATTTATGCGTCGTCTCAGGAAGAAGCGAATTTCCCAGGATGAAGCCATTACCCAGACGATCCTGAACGAGTTCTGCCTGGTTACGGATATTTATCTTGAAATTTTCTACTCGTATGATGAATCGGTGAAGGACCTTGCGTCGAGCTGTGTTGAGGAGTGTGAGGCCAACCTGGTCAAAATGGCAAACACCCTCAAGCCGTATCTCAGGCTCAATCCTCTGTATGCTGTTCTGCTCAGATCCATTGTTGACCTCAAGCACAAGTACGATTTTCTGCTGACCCGCTTTGGTAAACTGAAAAAGAAGGCAGTGTAGGCATTCCGCCTTTCTGACTCACCTTATTGGCTGAGCGTTATGAAACTCAGAATCGGACATCTCTCAACTTTCTACCATACCGCCATACTGCTTATGGCACGCCAGGACCTTGAGCAGCAGCTGGGGATTGAGGTTGCATGGCAGCTCCATGGCACAGGAC
>PNOC01000056.1 GCA_013824615.1 Thermodesulfovibrio sp. | reverse complement strand
CCAGGGCAACACCGGTCTGCCCTGTTCGTGACACGATGGTATCCAGTTCAGCAAACTGCTTCATTTTTTCGGCAGCCCGCTGATTCACTTCCATGGCCGTCGCCAGGGAAACACCCGGCAGCATGGACACATCCATATCAAACGAGCCTTCGTCCATTACCGGTATAAACTCGGTTCCTAACCGTGTTACGAGAAAAAGAGACGCTAGCAATAACACCCCGGCGATACTCAGTATCACTTTTTTTCTGTTCATTGCATATTCGAGAAGCGGCAGATACAGCCTGTTTGCATGCTTCATGATAAAGCTCTCTTTTTCCTGCTGCGGTTTTAGAAAAAGGATGCAGAGGACAGGAATAACGAATATGGAAAGGAACAGCGACGCAAGAAGTGCAATCGCTACGGTTATGGCCAGCGGGCTGAACATCTTCCCTTCAATTCCTTCCAGGGAAATAATCGGTATAAACGTGATGGCAATAATAAGTTCGCCGAATATGCTCGGCTTTCTGACTTCCATCACCGCTTTCAGCACGGTGAATAATTTGGGATGCTGCCTGCCCTTCTCGCTTAAGTGTCGCTGCACGTTTTCAACCTGGATTATCGTGGTGTCTATGATCATGCCGATTGAAATTGCAAGACCGCCGAGCGACATCAGATTTGCGCTTATACCGGCAAGTTTCATCACAATGAATGTCGCCAGCAGCGAGAGCGGCAGGGCGATAAGAACCACAAGGCTTCCCCTGAAACTGTTCAGCATCAGATAAAGCACAATAAGAACCAGCAGAGAGCCTTCCAGCAGGGCCTTGTTCACCGTGGCGACGCTGGCATTTACAATATCGCTTCTATCGTAATAAGAAACGAGTTTGAGGCCTTCGGGCAGGACATTATTTTCATTGATTTCCCTGACTTTCTCCTTCACCCTGCGAACCACGTCGCGGCTGTTTTCTCCGCGCAGCATCATGACGATTCCGCCCACAGCTTCGTCTTTGCCATTCTTCATGGCTGCACCCATGCGCACGGCTTCGCCGATCTTCACCTGGGCAACATCCCGTAGATATGTCGGTGTTCCCTTTTGAGATTTCAGAACGATATTTTCGATGTCGCTGACATTTTTTATCAGCCCGACACCACGGACTATAAACTGATCGGTATTTCGTTCAAGAATATTGCCGCCCACGTTTTGATTGTTGTTTCCGATTGCAGCATAAACATCTTCGACGGTCACAGCATACTGCAGCAGTTTCTCCGGTGCTACGATCACCTGGTACTGCTTGAAATAGCCGCCGAAGGAATTTATTTCGTTTACGCCGGGAACATTCTTGAGCTGCGGCGTGATGATCCACTCCTGTACTGTTCTGAGGTTTGTCAGGTATGCAGTTTTTTGAGCAGAATCTTCCGGCATTGCTCCTTCGAGGGTATATTGATAGATTTCACCCATTGCCGTGCCGATTGGGCCCATGGTAATTTCAACGCCCTTTGGAACTTTTTCTCTCGCTTCCGCCAGTCGTTCAAATACCAGTTGCCGTGCAAAATAAATATCCACATTGTCTTTGAAAACAATGGTGACGATTGAGAGTCCAAACTTTGTAACTGAACGCATCTGTTCAAGGTCCGGCAGGCCGCGCATGGCCATCTCAATCGGGTATGTCACATTCCTCTCGATTTCTACGGCGGAGAGTCCATCTGCGTGACTGACGACTTCCACCTGAATGTTTGTCACATCCGGAAAGGCGTCAATCGGCAGTTTCAGATATGAATACAGTCCAAAGGTTACAATCAGCAGTGCAAGAAATATAACCATTCCTTTCTGCTTTAACGTATAGGTAATGAGTTTCTCTAACATAGCGGATATCTCCAGTTAATCATGCATACGTTACTTGCCATGGCCGTGTTCGTCGACGAGTTCGCCTTTTTTTAGCTCCGATTTGAGGATGAACGCCCCCTTGACAGCAACCGAGTCGCCTTCTTTGAGTCCCGCGGTAACTTCCACCCGGTTCCCCAGTGTCCTTCCCGCCTCTATCTCTCTCTTTTTGAACTTGTCGGGAGCGGTGTGAATAAAGACATATTTCTTCGTACCGTCAACAAGAACCGCTTCTTCAGAAACCGTAATAAGCCGTTCGGTCCCCCCGCCTGTAGTCTCAACCAGCACGGTCGCAAACATGCCCGGCTTGAGCAGTCCGCTTGAGTTGTCTATCGTTACCCTCGCCTTTTCGGTCCTTGTCTTTTCATCTACCACATCGCCGATATAAGCGATCTTCCCCCTGAAGGTCTTGTCCGGAAATGCCACAACCGAAACCTTTACTCCTGTGCCGAGCCTGAGACGGGATATATCTTTTTCGTAGATGTCGATCACCACCCAAAGAGTAGAAAGGTCGGCAACCGTAAAGAGCGTTTTTTCTGGATTGACCATCTCTCCCTGTGTGACCGTTTTTTCAAGGACCACACCGCTCACGGGACTTGTGACCGGGATATAAGGATGGCTTTCGTTGCTTTTTCTTGCAGATTCAAATTGGGAGGCATTGACTCCTAACAGCCTGAAGCGTTCTTTTGCAAGGTTCATATCAGCCTCAGCCTCTCCAAATTCCTGCTTTGCTCTCAGGACATCCTTTTCAGGAGATATCTTCTTCTCATACAGGGATTCCTCGCGCTGGAGGTTCCTTTTCGCAAGCTCCACTTTTCCCTGCGCCTTGAGATAATCGGCCCAGGTCTGGTCAAGTTCAACACTGTCAAGATACGCAAGTGCCTGACCCGCCTTCACCCGGTCGCCCTGAGATGCGCTAATCCTGACTGCTTTGCCTGTCACCCTTGAGCTGATCTTTGCAGAGCGGTCCATATTCATTTCTAGGGCGGCAGTTGCAGAAAGGGGAATAGTTGTATTTTCAGGCACCACTTGTTTGACCTCTATTCCCGAGGACTTCTGCTTTTCAGGTGTCAGCGTCACGACGTCGGATTCTCCTTCGTGCTCACCCTCATGCTCTCCTTTGTGTTCATCCCCATGTCCGGCTTCTTTTCCGGCTTCTTTCTTCTCCCCGACCACTGCCTGTTTTTCTTCTTTCGCAGCTTCTTTTTTACCGCATCCTGTTATCAATACCCCTGCCCCCAGGACCATAAGTATTATCGCAAGCAGACTGTATCTGCCATATGTGGCACCATCTTTCTGTATAATCATTTCACCGCACCTCCCGTGGTCTTTTCAATCGCGTTCAACGCAAGTTGCGCCCGCGTCTGTGCCTCAATATAGGCTACCTGTGCTTCTATAGTGTCCTTCTGCGCAAGCCGCACTTCAAAGAAACCAATCTTCCCTTCCCTGAAGGCGAGGTTCAGAAGCTTCAGGTTTTCTGCGGCTTTCACCAGTATCTCTTTCCTGAAGAGCGAAAGCTCTTCGATGGCAGAGGTGATATCGCCGAAAGCCTGATCGACCTCCCGCTCTATAGTCTTTTTCAAACCTGCTGCCCTTGTCTTTGCCCCTTCCGACTTTGCGACGGCCTCTTTCTTTTCGGCCTGCTTTCTGTCAAAGAGGGGCAGGGGGATCGAAATCCCTAAGCCCACGACATCCCGACGTTCATCCCGGTCATAAAACCCGGACAGCGTTATATTCGGGAAGGCTTCCTTCTTTGCCAGTTCCAGTGCAGACCCCGTTTTTTCGATTTCAAATGCGCTTGCCTTTGAGTCAGGCCGATGGGAAAAAGCTAAGGTCTTCAGTGCCTCTTTGTCAGGCAGCGCCGGAGCTTCTGAGGGGAGATCACCTTGTAAGGCCATGAACATATCAGGGAATAAGCCAAGCAGCCCCTGCAAAAAGAGCAGTGCCTGCCTGTACTCCCGCTGCGCCAGAAGGAGCTCTTTCTTTGTCTTGCTCAGTTCGACTTCGGAAAGATTGACATCCAGCCCTGATACATCCCCGGCCTGGAACTTGATTTTGGTGTAGGTGAGGAGCTCTTCATACAGACTGACGATCTCCAGCGCAAGGCCGCTCTTCTTCTTCAGCGAGAGCACTCTGGTGAAGGCGTCTTTCACGTCTGATATCAGGACGCGTTCTTTGTCCCTTATTTCCCACGTCACCCTGGCAAGTTCTTTTTCAGCAACCGTGATCCTTGCCCCACGCTGGCCTGCGACCTCAAATTCCTGAGAGATTTTTAAGCCATAGTTCGTGAACTTTCCGCCGCCTTCCTCTTCAGGTCTGTCCTTCTTCGAGACAGTTGCTTCGATCGTCGGATTATTGATAAGCAGCAGCCGCGCCTTTTCATTCTGACCCCTGACTGATTCTTCTTCTAGTCTGAGAGTCTGAAGATCAGGGTTATTCTTAAGGGCCAGGGCGATTGACTGCTCAAGAGTCAAACCATTTTTTTCGAGCGCAGCAGCCGGCGATATGCTTATGAGTACGGCAGATAAAACCATAATAACAATATACATACGATCCATAAAATAGAAGCCTCCTTAGGTGACTAAGCTGATAAAAAACAGAGGTCCCTGTCTAAACAAAACAGGACAGCGAAGGGAGGTTTCTCAGATCAGAAGAACAACAGAATGGAGACTGGCGATTGATTTATGATGAGGATACTGAGGCAGATAAATATGCCTGCCGGGGTTTTCCTCCGACCGCAGATAAAGAGATGTCTGATGCGAAGATAGCAGCGGGAGCGGATTGACGTGGTGAGAAGCATTGGTTGTGTTTGCCGGGCTGCTCAGGAACTGGATGTCGAGGCAGGGTCCGCAGGCATCGCTATCCATTCCCTCAAGCTGTGATCCAGCCCATGCTCCATTGCAGGCATCGACAAATTCCATTGCTACATGCCCGTCCTTGCCAAAACACAGAAGCGTTCCCTCAGCACCGAAGAACGATACCATAAGAAATAACATCAGCATCAGTGCGGCCGGTAATGTTTTGAGGTTCTGTCTCCTGTTCATTCAATAATGTAACGTACGGCTGTATAGACAGTCAATTAAAAGGCGAAATTTCCGATGATGACGGTGTAGAGGCCGAAGGCGATCAGGATGCCGCCGGTCAGATAGCGCACGACAGCCTCATGTTTTGCAAAGGCAGTAATCCTGCGCTGCAGTGCCTGCGAAGAATAGGCCACAGCCAGCAGCGGCACCGCCAGTCCCATGGAATAGAACCCGAGCAGTGTGATGCCCTTTGCCAGTTCGCCGCTGGTACCAACCATAGTCAGGATGCTTGAGAGCATCGGGCCGATGCAGGGGACCCAGATGACACCCAGGGCCATACCGAGGATCAGACCGCTGAATCTGCCCTCTGTCTTGACCTGAATGTTTGAAAGTTTGTAGAACCGTTTGAATATGCTCATATCAAAGAGGATCATGAGCCCGATCGCAACGATGATGAGCCCACCCGCCTGCTCAATATAGCGCGTGCGGCCGATCAGCAGAGCGCCAAAAAGAGAGGATATGGCTCCCATGGTCATAAAGGTGATTGAAAGCCCGATGACAATAAGCAGGGGGCGGAGACGGTCCTGCTTTTCAGCCCCGGCAGCTATTACCGGAATAACCGGGAGTACGCAGGGCGACAGTATGCTCGCCAGTCCCGCGCCCATGGCAAGAAATATATTGGAGGGGGCCAGGTCCACTATTTAATGCTGTCCAGAGTCTGGGCCAACGTTTCATAACTTTGAATGCCTGGTGGGAATACGCGGCCGATGTTTCCCTTTTTGTCAACAAGAACCAGGGACGGAAGGTTCCTGACCCCATAGTCATAAAAGGCCTTCTGGTCCGTCTGTTTCATAGCGTTTACGTAAGCTACCGTGAAATTTCCCTTCCTGTCTTTCAGCAGTTTTTCGATGATCTCATTTTGTGCCTTGCAGGGGCCGCCCTGAGGATTGAGAAAAAATACCACCGTGTTCTTGCCGGCCCCAATGGCCTGCTTCAGTTCGGGTGTGCTCAGGGGAGCTGTTGTACTGCCTGCCACGGCATCAGACTGAATAGCTGCGAGTAAGAGTAAAGCAAGTGAAACCAATAAAGCCTTCATTTTCATGTGATGTATCTCCTTGGTATATAGTTGCAATGTTATGCACATATATTATCAAATTGAGCCTGTTACGGTCAAGAAATGAGGCGCTTCAGAATACCGGGGCAGGATGTGCAGCACCCGACTATTTTTGTCGAGAACTGGCCCGGGGCCGGATGAAAGTCGTACCTTGAATAAGGCAGATTTTCAGGCGGCCCCGGGCAACGATGCTATTTAACTGTAGACTACTGGACGAATGCCGGACCTGCAGGCGCGCCAGTATTTCCCTGTGAGGTCCTCTTTCCTCTCCATACAGGAAGACAGGTTGCGGGGTCCCTCAACTGAAGAGTCTGGCCGTCAATAGTTATAGAGAGAATGACTTTTTTGTCTGTCACCGTTACTGCTGAGGCCACTACCGAGACGCCTTCTCCTATCTCGGGCCTGTCGATATTGGCTGAGTCCCAATACCAGAGTGGACCGAGGCCGAACACTGACTGGGCCCCTGCGTCTGTCTGGATAGTAAGACCTGCTCCCGGCACCCAGGCGCCGGTCACCTGGCCAATGATGGTTTCAGGATTTCCGCTGCAGATGTTCTGGAGGAGTTGCTGCTGAGGGGTCATTTCGCCAGGGCCATATCCCTGTCCAAATTGGATTCCGTCACCCGGACAGGTCCCTGTTCCCGGTCCTGCCGCAAAGACGGCAGGACTTACTGCAAGAATAAAAAGAACGGGCAATACCATAATTATTTTTTTCATTGAACTGTCTCCATTCACTTTTTTATTTTACTGCGTACTATCTGCCTCTGTTGCCGCTGCCGAAACCCGTGCCATCCATGGGCCTGGGCTGCGTTCCGTCTCCAAAGCCATTCCCTGTGCCGTCCATGGGACGGATGCCCGTGCTGTTTGCCGAGCCTCTCTGCATGGTTGCATTTCCCTGCTGAGTTCCCGGTGTTGCGGTGCAGGAGCCATCTCTAAGTCTCATGTTCTGTCCCTGGCCGCCTCCGGCGCCGGCTCTGCCTTTTGCCTCAACCCCGGACGCTGCCATGCTCAGCAGCATAGCGCCTGCTATCAAACCTGCTGCAATCAATCTTTTTGTTTTCATCGTATTCACCTCCTTTCTTTATCAGCTGATGTAGTAAGAGCAAATGCCATACCATCTGCTGATGTGGGAAGGATTATGGAGAATTCTGCGTAGAATGGCTGAATATAAGGAGAATGATCGGGTCTGGTCTGCTGGTTACATGCAAATTCTGCATGCCTTCATGCAAGTCTTGCATGAAGGCCGGAAAGAAATAATTACTTCTGCGGCTGACGGCCGCGCCCTTTTCCTCCGCCCCAGAGAGGTCTATAATCGATGTCTCTGAGACGAATTTCTTTTTCGGAGGAAGCAAATCTGATGCGGCCGCTGACAACATAGATGTTGCCGTCACTGCCGAAATACTTTGAGCCGGTTACTTCCAGTTCGAGGCCGGGGGCAAAGCTGATATCTTCCTGGTCCAGATACCAGCCTGGTGCGGTTATAATTTCATAGGTCTTTCCTGCTGCGGTCAGGCGCAGGACCAGCGGGCCTTTAGCTCCCCGGGATACCGTTGCTATCGTGCCTTTAATCGTTATTTCGGTATTCTCGTCATAGCCCTCTTTGACATCCGGCTCTGCATATGCCGGGAGAGTGAAAGAAGGGGCCGCCAGAAATATGCCTGCTGCAAGCTGCACTGCTGCAATGTACTTCATCATGGTATTCATGTCCTGTCTCCGCTCCTTCTATACTATCTATACTATTTCGCAAAGGTCGTGCCATCTGCCGTCCGGCTGTCAGAAAATCTCCTATCCTTTTCGGGCAGCTATATTGTAATCCTTTATCTTATACTGCAGGGACCTCAGGGATATGCCGAGCATCTCTGCGGCGCGTTTCCTGTTGCCCTCTGCCTTTTCGAGCGATGCCTCAATGGCGCGCCGTTCGATGCTCTTCATGTCCTCTTTATCCTCTGCCGTGTCGTCCCCGGCTGTCTCCAGGGCAGGGAGCTCAAGCCTGCTGCCCTTGCAGACTATGATGCTCCTCTCGATCACATTTTCAAGTTCCCGGATATTGCCGGGCCATCCGTAGCCAGTCAGTGTCATGAAGTCATCCTCATCGAAGCATAGTGCTTCCCTGCCGTGCTCTGCAGACATCGTCGTCAGAAGATGCTCCGCAATAAGAGGAATATGTCCGCTCCGGCTGCGCAGGGGAGGGATGGTGATCGGGAAGACCGAAAGTCTGTAATAGAGGTCCTCTCTGAACTTTTTTTCCTCAACAAAGGATTTAAGGTCCCTGTTTGTGGCAGCAATGATCCGGGCATTGGTCTGTATGGTACTGACCGACCCCAGTCTTTCGAAGGAGCGCTCCTGCAGTACCCTGAGGAGTTTTGCCTGCAGGGTCATACTCATCTCGGATATTTCGTCGAGGAATATGGTCCCATCCCGGGCGAGTTCGAATCTGCCTTTTTTCTGGGCAGAGGCCCCGGTAAAGGCCCCGCGCTCATAGCCGAACAGCTCGGACTCCAGAAGATTTTCTGGTATGGCAGCACAGTTGATTTCTATAAACGGTCCGGATCTCTGGCTCAACTGGTGTATCACTTTGGCGATCAGGCTTTTTCCGGTCCCTGTTTCGCCATAGAGAATAACCGTTGCATTGGCCGGGGCTACATCAGTGACTGCCTGATAGGTTTTTTCTATACCGGCAAAGATGATGTTGACAGGGGGGAGCCGCCGGGTGACCGTTGTTTTCAGAGGACTTGTTTCAGCCGGTCTCTTCTTCGCCTGGATCCGGGATACTGCAGTTCTGAGCTGCCCGGGGTCCCTGAGAGGTTTTGTAATATAGTCGGCGGCCCCCTGCTTCATGGCGTCAACAGCTGCGTCAACCGTGGCAAAGGCCGTGATCATAATAAACTCGGCGCCGGTTTTCTGCTGTATTGCTTTGCGCATAAGTTCCATGCCGTCCATCCCCGGCATCTTCATATCGGTTATGATAAGCTCAGGTCTGAACTCAGTTATGGCCTGCAGGGCCTCTGCTGGCGAGGTGAAACCTTTCACCTCATACCCCGCGTCCTTCAGAATACTTACAATAAGAAGGAGGAAGGATTTTTCATCGTCTACAACCATTATTCTGAAAGTGTCTTTTGATATCATGCCATCTCTCTATGTTGTTTCTTTGGGGAAAGTCATTTTTATTGTCGTGCCCCGGCCCTGCTCACTCTGCAGCTCTATATACCCATTCAGAGCCCGTATCAGTTTCCCTACTATCGCAAGCCCGAGCCCGGTGCCCCTTGTCTTGGTTGTGAAGAAAGGCTGCATTGCGCTACCCAGAGTCTTGCTGTCCATGCCTGGTCCATTGTCCTGTATTATAATCGAGATATTTCCCCTGGCAACTTCGGTTGCGCTGATATTGATCAATGCCCCGGTTTCTGAGTGCCCGTCCAGTGCAGTTTTCGAACACTCACTCAGCGCGAATCCAGAACATTCGCTCAGGGCATCGTGGGCGTTCTGCAGGATATTGATAAGTATCTGTTTTAATTTATCTCTGTCTGTTTTGATAGTCAATCCCTCCGGAATATCGGTTGTTAACCGTATCCGGTTGCTGGAAGGACCGGCAGTTCTGTTCAGGTACATCACTTCCTCCGCGAGTTCGAGCAGGCCAAAGACAGTCGGGGACGTTTTTTCCGGTTTTGCATACCGAAGGAGATCTTCAGTCAATGTCTCCAGCCGTTGAGATTCAGCAACAATAATATCAAGGTACTGCCGGCTCCTGAGATGGTCCTGCTCCATGACATATTGTGCAAACCCCTTGATGCTTCCCAGCGGGTTCCGTATCTCGTGGGCAAGGATGGAGGCCATTTCACCCAGGACCGCCATCTGTTCCCGCTCCGCAATCGTCTTTTCCATGCGTTCTGAGCGCTTCATGGCCCTGATAAAAAAGAAGGCCATGACCCAGAGAGCAAGCGTAATAAAGGATATAAGCGCTGCCTGGGTCCGTGCCTCTCTGAGAATCTTCTCTGCCGGGTAGGTATGCAGCGCCAGTTTGAGTATTGCCCTGCCCTCGGGCAGATGAACAGGGAAATAGAGGATAAAGACCCTCTCTCCGGTGCCGAGTGTTGTATAGTCATGCAGGGGAGTCCCCTTTTCCGCGACCTGGCTGATCTGGCTGTCCGGCATACGCCTGTTTATCAGATGTACATTTGAATGGAGGAGGGTACGCCCCTGCTGATCGCAGAGGGCGATAAAGGCCAGGCCTTCCCATCTGCCCTCAGTAATAATGTCGCTGAAGAGGGTCTCGCGGCCTTTTTCCATGCGCGACAGCGTCGCCTCAAGACTAACTGCTACACCCAGTGCCATGAGCTTCAGAGCGTCTCCGGAGCCTTGCAGGGCGCTGCGATATGACAGCGAAACGCTGGCCGCGGTGATGAGGGTGGCGGCAATAAGCGCCACCACGAGATACCGGGCCCCTTTTGCTGACGATATGGATGTCGTTGTCAAACCTGTTTTTTTCCTATCTCACCAGACTGCTTATTTGAAAAAAATAGCAGGACAGTCTATTTCTCTCTTGACAATAATAGCATAGACATTATAATTGTAATTATAATGTAATATAATAATTAGAAACTATGCAACAATACCAGGAGGTTACCATGCAGAAGAAACTGAGTATCTGGGCAGTGCTGTTATTGTCGGTTCTAGTCCTTCCCTTTGTGTCTGATGCCTTTGATCACTCCCAGGCAGTTAAAGGTCCCTTTAAGTCCGGTGAGGATGTAACCAGGGCCTGTCTCCAGTGCCACGACAAGCAGGCCGAGGATGTTATGAAGACCCCGCACTGGAAATGGAAAGGGGTTCCGCGGACCATCAAGGGCATGGAAAACAGCAAAGAAGAGTACGGCAAGGCAAACATGCTTAACAACTTCTGCATATCGATTCAGGGTGGCGAGAAATGCGCCAATGAAGAGTTCTGCTCCAAGTGCCATCCCAGTTACGGGTGGGTCGATAACACGTTTAACTTCAATGACAAGACCAAGATAGACTGCCTTATCTGCCACGCCCGGGAGGGCAACTACCGCAAGGGGATTGCAGGGGAGCCTGACCGCAAGCTGATCGAGATGGGCAAGATGTCTCTGACAAAGGCGGCCCAGAGCGTCCGTCTCCCGAACAGGGACAACTGCGGCGTCTGCCATTTCTACGGCGGCGGCGGTGATGCTGTCAAGCACGGAGACCTCGACTCCACCATGGCGAAGCCGACCCGGGACCATGATGTTCACATGGGTGGAACTATCGACATGTCCTGCCAGGGTTGTCATGTCACGAAGGACCACCGCATCGCCGGTGCATCAACCTTCCTGGCAACGAATGACGGCAGAGTAGGGTGCGAAGACTGCCACCGGGACCCTCACAAAGATTCTTCAGCGAACAAGACCCTCTCAAAACATGCAAGGACTGTTGCCTGTCAGACCTGTCATATCCCGACATTCGCACGGGGACAGGCAACCAAGATGAGCTGGGACTGGTCGGAACTCGGCAAAGATATAGAGCCCGAAGAGCAGTTCGGCAAAGAGACGTATGCCAAGCACAAGGGCCGCTTTGTTTGGGAAATGAACGTTGTTCCGACGTATTCCTGGTATAACGGCAAGGTTGAGCGCTACATGAAAGGGGATACGATAACAACCCCTGGTGCAATTGTTTACATTTCCAAGCCGGTCGGGGACGTAAAGGACAAGACCGCAAAGATCTTTCCCTTTAAGGTCCACTCGGGGAAACAGCCTATGGATTCTGTCAATAAGTATCTCCTGATCCCCCAGACGCACAAGGGTGTCTGGGAACATTTCAACTGGGAAAAAGGATTGGTCGATGGTGCAAAGGGGTCTGGGCTGCCTTACAGCGGAAAACACCAGTTTGTCCAGACAGCGTTTTTCGGAAGCATCAACCACGAAGTTGCGCCAAAAGAGCAGGCCCTGAAGTGCAAGGACTGCCATATGGAAGGCAAGCGGCTCGATTGGAAGGCGCTCGGTTACAAAGGTGATCCCATGAGAGTCGGAGGCCGAGGTTTCTGACAGGCAGGTCAATAAGAAAACAGCCTGAAACGGGCCGGACAGAAATCCTGGATAGAAATTATTGTCCGGCCCGTCTCCATCTGAGACTATGTTACGTACGGCAACCGGATACCCGGGGCCGCCTGCCTCCATCCCTTATTCATACGGAAGTCCGCTTTGTGCCATAATAGCATCGCCTCATATATATACTGGAGGTTGCGTTTGATGCTCAGGTTGCGATGGTCTCTTTAATGCGTGATTCATCTTTCCCGGTCTCAGTGCTCTCTACGGAGCGGGGCAGGGAGTTTTTCTGTTGTCTTGAAGCCCCGGTCGGTCTTCCTTCAGGCCGGGAGGCGCTGACCGCTCTTCTGGATTGCTACGACGATCTGATCAGGTGCCATGCCCTGGGGACCGCCACCGAGGTGGTGCTTCGTTTCCATCTCAGCGACGATCCTACCGGGTCAGAATACCTGCGGAAACAGTTGAATCTACGGGGCACGACGGCGATTTGTTCGTTTATCTGTCAGCCTCCTGCATCCGGAAGCGCGTGTTGCCTCGAAGCTTATCACATGGATTCAGCATATGAGGTCAGCAGAATAGATCGGGGCGCTGGATTGCTTCAGCTCGGGCATAGCCAATATACATCTTTCAGAACGGTTACCGTGGCACCTTCCGGAGGTACGGCAGTAAGTCAGACAGCGGGGATGTTCGACCTTCTTGCCGCCAGGCTTCGGCGTGAGGGTGCGTCTCTGCAGGAGCATCTGTTGCGGACATGGATTTATCTTCGGGATATCGATAACGACTACACGGAGTTTTCTGACGCTCGGCGAGACTGGTTTGATGCCGCAGAAATATCCGGCAGCCGGTGGATACCCGCCAGCACCGCGATAGGGGCGGCCGCCGGGCCTGGAACTGAACGGTTGCAGATGGATGCGCTTGCGGTCGCAGGACTGAGCCCCGGACAGGTGACTGCCATGCATGCCCCTGACCATCTCTGTCAGGCCCGGGCATACGGCGTGACCTTCGAACGGGGTCTGAAGGTGGCCTTCGGCGACAGGACGCACTACTATCTTTCAGGGACCGCAAGCATCGACAGGGATGGCAGCGTCCTGTTTCCCGGAGATCCTGAAGCTCAGACTCTCAGGATTATTGAAAATATGGGTGCATTGCTTTCCCCCTATGGCGGCCGGATCGAAGACCTGAAAATTATCATTGTCTATATGAGAAACATGTCTGACTATGAGCAGGTCAGTGCGTTGCTGCAGCGGGTTTTGCCAAGCGGAATTCCCCGGATTCTCGTGCAGGGGGCTGTCTGCCGGGTGCCGTGGCTTGTTGAAATTGAGGGGATTGCGATGACGGACAAAGGAGATGAACGTTTTGCTGACTTTTTCTGAGGGTATCACAGATACTATTATGATGACAGTCCGCTCTTGTCTGAAATCAAAACTTACCTTGCTCATAGCAGCTGTCAGGGTGACAGGGTTCGTGTTTCTTCTCCTTGCCGGCAGCTCCGGCGGGGCTGAAGCCGGAGCTTCTCAGCTTCGCATCCTATCTCCGCTGAACAACGCGCTCTTCCCTGCTGATATTTCCCCGCCGGTGGTACGGTGGAGCGATGAGAGCGATGCCCTGTCATGGAAGGTGACGGTTGCCTCTGCTCTCGGCACCATCCCTGCCGCCGAATCAGCCGCAGCCTCCTGGCGGCCGTCGCCGGACCAGTGGAGCGGGATGAAAAAACTATCAGGCAGTCAGAGTGCCATAATCACGGTTGAAGGCATGAGGGACGGAAGGGTTGTCTCCCGGGGCATGGTCAATTTTCAGACCTCACCAGATCCCGTAGCCGCGCCGATCTTCTATCGCGAGATCGCCTTACCGGTAGCAGAGGCAATGAATAAGCCCCAGGCTACGCGGTGGAGGCTGGGGCAGGTGTCGTCTCCGGAGTCGCCCCGTGTGGTGCTGGAGGGGATGAAGACCTGTGCAAACTGTCATGCCTTCACCCCGGACGGAAAGACGCTCGGCATGGATGTCGACACGGAGGGAGACAAGGGCGCATATATCATTACGGATATCGCCGGAGAAACCGTATTTTCGAAGGATAAGGTGATTACCTGGAACGACCTCAGGCGGCAACCCGGCGTTACGAGCTATGGGCTGTTTTCGCAGTTTTCCCCTGACGGCAGATATGTGGTGAGTACGGTGAAGGAGTATCCTGTCTTCATGCTGCTTCCTGAACTCGGCAATTCGCAGCTCTTTTTTCCGGTGCGGGGTATCCTGGGGGTCTACGACAGGCAGGAGAAGCGTTTTTTTCCTCTTCCCGGGGCGGACGATCCGGACTATGTCCAGACGAACCCGGTCTTCAGCCCCGACGGCAGGTGGATTGTCTTTGCCCTGGCGAAGGCGGTGAAGGGAGCTGTTGACCCGAATCTGTTTGCAAGCGGAGCGGCCCTCTTTCGCTATGATCTCTACCGCATCCCCTTTAATGAGGGCCGGGGCGGAAAGGCCGAGCCGCTCAGGGGCGCTTCGGATAACGACAGGAGCAACTACTTCCCGAAATTCACACCCGACGGCAGATGGATCGTTTATACGCAGTCCGACAGCTTCATGATCATCCAGCCGGATGCCGAACTGCATATGATACCGGCAGAGGGAGGGACAGACCGCCTGCTGCACCTGGGGAAAAAGGCGATGAACTCGTGGCACAGCATTTCGCCGAACGGCAGATGGATGGTTTTTTCTTCCAAGGCGAACGGACCCTATACGCAGCTCTGGCTGACGCATCTCGATGCTGAGGGGCGCGAGTCAGTGCCGGTCCTTCTCGACTGGTTTGCGCCGGCAGACCGGGCTGCGAATATACCTGAATTCGTGAATATATCCCCGGAAAAAATGAATGCGATAACAAACCTGCTCGGGCACTGAAAATATCATTGACAGCGGGAGGGGGTCTGTATACACTTAATGAGCAGTGCAATCGACATGTGGAGGAAATATGCTGAAAAAAATAATCGTAGCTATCATGGTGCTGTCCTGTATTGTAGTTAGTCTTCTTTCGGGAAACGTAACTATTGCCTCTGCGAATGGCATTGTATACAGAAACGTATCGCCCAAACCCCCTGCTGGTCTGATCGCGCCCGCTGCTGCGGCCTCCGGTTCGGTGCAATTTCCCGGCGGAATCTTTCTCGGCAGTCCAGTACTTCCGGGACAGCAGGCCCTTGGCAGGATGTCATGGGGAGTTGTTGAGTCGAATGCGACTATTTCAAACGCAGGTTCCGGTGACTGGACGGTTTCAGATGGAATGCTGACAAGTATCATCCAGTTTAATCCTCCGTACACTTCCGAGCCGACATGCCTCTTCAGTGCGATTAATACCGATATATTTGCATCACTGCCGGTGTACAATTCGATGGGACAGCCCGTGTATAGCGTTACAGCGAACTTTTATGTTCAAACGCCGATGGGTCCGAATCTTGCCATGACCAAATTCAGTTTTGTCTGTTTCCAGTAAGGAGTGCAGCAGGCAGGCCTCATAGCGCGGCCCGTATCTGACCTGTGAGAGCCCTGACCTGACCGGGAAGCAAAAAACCCTCGTGAGGCATATTTACATGCCTTACGAGGGTTTTCAGTATCTCAGAAAGTCAATCCTTCCCTCTCAAGCAGCATCTCACCCAGGAATGATCCGGGCCTCGGCTCGCTGTTGGGAATCAGTTCCGCCTTGTCGAGTCCATAGTGCTTGACGCAGGAGGCGCAGATGTAAAACTTCGCTCCGAAGTCCTCGATCAGGGTTTTCATGAGGTCTGCGATCGGGGAGAACTCATCCTTTTTCTGCCATATGAGCGTCTCTGCATAGCCCTTTTTTGCGAGCAGGGCCCCTTTGTCCATCAGAAAAAAATCTACAACCGTATCCATTGCCCTCATATTGGTAGCCAGTTGCAGCGCCCCGGCGATCTTGTCCGGATTATCGTAGGAATCAGTGATGATAAAGACAAACTTTTTTTCTGCCATGTGCTTCCTCCTTTGGTGGCGGCTTTGTAATATATTTGTTCATGTAGTTATTCAACGAGCTTACCCGGTGCATCAAACGTAAGTGGCGGACAGGAAGGCCGAAAAGACTCTGCCTGCAACTCCTCATGGCCATCTCATGGAGCCTGCCAGCCTTCCTGTGCATTTAGCGTCCGGGTAGATCTGCGGTCACGTGATTCATGATCGGATCCTGTTGCATTGCCAGAGTTTTTGAGGGCTTTCTGTCTGCCGCAATGCAATAGCAAAATTTAATGTGCGCAGCCGCCGCCTGCATCATGACCACCGCAGCACATCTGTACAGCATATTCAGAAAGTTGTCCTGAGGCAAAAAGCTCCAGGTTGCCTTCGATGCTTCCCGGCTGCGCCTTGTAGACTTTTATTCCCAGCTGATTCAGTTTGCCCAGGGCTCCACCGCCGATGCCTCCGACCACCACAGCATCAACGCGCTGACTGCCGAGGGCCTTTATCGGACTGCAGGCACCCTTTGAGTGCACCTGGTCAGCATTGGCCACTGGTGCAACGGTGTTTGACGCTGTATCGACGAGCACGAAAAATGGCGCTGAACCGAAGTGGTTATATACCGTACTTGCCAGTCCTTCATTCTTTTCTACCGGGAAACAGACTTTCATGATTTCTCCTCTTTGCATATGATTTCTTCCATAACCAGGGCCTTGCATCCGGACAGGGCTGTGGCAACCTTTTTACGTGCACTCGAAAGTATCCTCTGTACCGTCCCGCGCGATATTCCCATGCTGGAACCGGCCTGCGCCTGGGTAAGTCCATCCATGTCGCAGAGCTTCAGTGTCTCGAGTTCGTCCTTGTAAAGGACGATCTTTTCAAGATCCTTCATACTGATTCCGGCAGGCTTATATGCCTTTTTTTTCAGCTGGCACCCGCAGTGCCTCGGTTTTTTCAGCCGGGGAGACATAAACGGGTCCTTTCAGGTATAATGTGCATATGCACATTATACCTGCTGCAGATATTTTCGTCAACTGAAAGGATTACTATGGACAGCAGACTTGAGGAAATGACAGCGGATCAACTCACGGAGCAGCTGAAGCGGCTTCGGGACAACCTTTGTGATCTGGAGGACCTGCATTCTTTTACTTTTAACAAGACCTCGTTGCATATCGGCTCCGAAAAAGCCCAGGCAATGCAGGATGAATTTGAAATGGACTGCGAATCATATAAAAAACAGATTTCAGAAATCGAAAGAGTGCTGCTGACAAGGCAGGGCTGCAAGGGGTAATCAGGTCCGCGGAGTTTGTGGCCGCTCTTTTCGCTTTTACTGGCCCTTGCCATTATCAAGTACACTTCTGACCTTTCTTAGCAGATCTGCCGGAAGAACCGGCTTGTAAACAATGGTCACATTGTCTGCAAAGGCTATCTTGTTGTGAATAATATCAGGAGAATAGCCGCTCACAAAGATTATCCTGATTCCCGGGCGCAATGTGCTGATCTCTGCATACGCCTCCTGGCCGCTCTTGTTAGGCATGATGATATCAAACAGCAGCAGGTCAATCTCTTCCTGATGTTCTTTGAATTTCTGCAGGGCATCCTCGCCGTCAGAAGCAACAATGACTTTATATCCCAGCGAGACCAGCAGGGAGCCTGTCATTTTTCTCAAGGCTTCGTCGTCTTCCGCCAGCAGTATCGTTTCAGAGCCGCCTTCGGGATATGCCGCTGCTTCGTTGTTGCCTTCTTTTCCGATATCCGCGGCAATAAGCGGCTGGTATATCCTGAAACTCGTCCCTGCACCAGGCTGGCTGGAGACGCTTATATAGCCGCCATGCTGCTGCACGATTCCGTAGACCACCGCCAGTCCCAACCCGGTCCCTTTGCCCACTTCCTTGGTCGTAAAAAAGGGCTCAAAGATCTTCAGCCTGGTCTGTTCGTCCATGCCTTCGCCTGTATCAGAAACAGTAATAAGGGCATGCCTGCCGGGTTCTCCGTATCCATGGAGCGAGACAAACTGACTATCCAGCACGATCTCTTCTGCTGTGATCGTAAGCAGGCCGCCTTTACGCATTGCGTCGCGTGCATTTACCGACAGGTTCATAAGGACCTGCCCGATCTGATGTTCATCGGCAAGGACGGGAAGAGGCCTGTCCGAGATCACGGTCTTAACGCTGATATCTTCGCCGATGACCCGCCTCAGGAACTTTTCCATCTTCCGGACAATCTCGTTCAGATCAACAGGCTTTTTTTCTATTGCCTGTTTTCTGCTGAAAAGAAGCATGTCTTTTGTAAGATTTGCAGCCCTTTCTGCGGCTGCCAGTATCTGTTCGATATTAAGACGGTTTGCATCGTTCTTCTCCATATTCATAAGCGATATACTCCCGTAGCCTATGATAGCGGTAAGAATATTATTGAAATCGTGTGCCACGCCGCCCGCCAGGGTTCCAATAGATTCCATCTTCTGGGACTGACGCAGCTGATCTTCAAGCTTTCGCCGTTCGCTGATGTCACGGGCTGTACTCAGGATTGCCGGTTTGTTTTCAAATTCAATTATCCGGCTGGCGACCTCAGTCGGCATTCCTGTGCCGTCTTTTCGCTTGTGGATCGTTTCGAATATGAGGCTCCCACGGCGTTTCAGGCTCTCGATGCGGGCTGGCACGTGCACGGCCTGGTCGGGACTGTCGATATCCATGGGCGTCAGCGTCATCAGTTCTTCCCGGCTGTATCCCAGGCGTTCGCAGGCGACTTCGTTTACGTCCAGCATCTGGCCGGACAGGGTCGTAATGAAAATTGCATCACCGGCATGGTCGAAGAGTTCCCGGTACTTTATTTCACTCTTCTGGAGTGTCGCCTCTGCCTGCCTGCGCCTGCTGATATCGATGAACGTGACAACAGCTCCCTGAACTGTGCCGAGTTCAACTATCGGGTATGACCAGTACTCAACAGGAAAACTGGACCCGTCGGCCCTCCAGAAAATCTCGTCATCCACATGTACTTGTGTATTAGACCGGTAGGCCTCGTAGGCCTTGCACTTCTTTGCCGGATAGATACTGCCGTCGTACCGGGTATGATGGATCAGGGTATGTATTTTTTTTCCGAGCAGATCCTCTTCCTTAGCATAGCCGAGCATGTGGACGGCTGACGGGTTGCAGAAGGTGCAGGTCCCAGTCATGTCGATCCCGTATATACCCTCTGCGGTGGACTGGAGCAGTAACCTGACCTGACCTTCCTTTTCCCTGACCTCTGCCTCTGCCCTCATCCGTTCACCGAGTTCACTCTCCAGTTCTGCTGTCTGTTCCCGTACGCGCCAGAAGGCATCATTCACCGCAGTGCCAATTTTATCGAGCTCCGTAATTCCTGTCCTGCCAATATCGTTTTCGAGTTCGATATTGGTGATTACAGCCGCCACCGGCTGCTGAAGATTTCGCCGGAGCACCAGATAAAGGCCGATTGCCTGCAACAGTATGGCAACCAGAAGGCCCGGGAGAAGGAAGAAAACTTCCCGCCGCTTCAGACTGCCTGAGGAGTGTTCTGTAACCGTGATGACGTTCCAGTTCCAGAGCGGAAAATACGTTGAAATGCAGAGGAAATGAATGCCTTTTCTGTCGACCGAAAACGTCCCTTCAATCCGATTTGTCACGATCAATGCCGTGAGATCAGGGCTGAGCGTGGACGCAAGCACCTGCCCGTTTGAAGAGGTGATTACCCCATTTTGACGGCTGAGAGTCCAGGAACTATTTATTGCCTCGATGACTCCCTTTTTCTTGGCCTCGACCACCACCGGATTTTCCGCAAGCTTCGCCGCGATGAGGTCAGCTGCCGCCATCTCCAGAATTGATTTTACGCTGGCAGCCGAGGTAGCGGCACTGAACTGGTGATAATCCTCCTCGATATGTCTGGTGATCGTATAGACGGCAATGAAGCCGATAAGTGCAATGATCAGGAGAAGGCCGGAGATCGGGAGGAGAAGTCTGATTCCGAGGCTGTTTCTGTCAATCCTCATGCATGACTTCTTTATAGATCTGCCGTAATCTCAGGACAGCGGGAAGAAACTCTTTTGCCGGTGGCATAAACCCGTTCTTTATCTCATCGTCCCACCCCTTTACTGTCTCGGCATCTCTTGGGTTTGTCCGGGGTTGCAGTTTGAGGAGCGTCGAGCTGAACAGCTTTCTGGTTTCGGCTGACAGAGATGGTGCTGCGCAGAAGGCAAAATTGGGGAGCGCATCGGAGGTCTTTAACTCCCTGAGCGGTTCTCTTCTGAATTTCAGATAAAGACTTTCTTTGACCCCTGCCGCGGCAATGTCTCTGGTGAGGAGTGCGGTCATAATCTTGTCCTGGCTTTCAAAAAAGACCTCCTGGAAAGAGGCAGCATCAAGTCCGGCGTCTTTCAGCATCTTGAGCGGCAGAATGTGTGCAGCGGTTGAGCCCTTGAAGAGTCCGAACTTTTTTCCCCGGATTCTGTTTAAATCCATCACCGCATGATCGCCGGTAATGATAACCGAGCGGTATGTCGGTTTGCCGTCTCTCCCGAGGGCAACGAGAAAGGGCTCGGCCTTGCATTTCGCATAAACCCGCCCCAGCGGTACGGGCCCCAGCAGTGATACCGCCACCTGCCCGTTGCATATATCCTCAACCAGTGCATTGTGATTATGATAGAGTTTCAGTTCCCATGGCAGGCCGGTTGCTGTTTTGAGATGCTCAATAAAGGGGCTGTATAGGATCCAGATCTTCTCGGGGCTGTAGAACGGGACTATCGCGATTGTGTAGCGGGAGGGCGCAGTTGACGGAGTATCTGCAGCAACGAAACCGGCAGACAGCAGAACAAAAAGACAAAGAACAAATGCCCCAATGCGCAGCCCCATGAGTACATTATATCAGAAATAAGATGCTAGTTATTATTTCCCAAACGGACAGACCGGATACTTGCAGATCTCGCATTTCAGGCAGAGCCCTCCGTGCCCGAGTTCTGCCAGTTCTCTTCTTCCTACGACTTCACCGGCAAGCACCCGGGGCAGAATCAGGTCGAATATGGTTGTTTGGGCATACATGCCGCAGGCAGGAATTCCGAGAATGGGGATCATCGCAGGGTCAGAGGGTGAGGTCCCCGGATCAGGGCGCGGATTTGCTAATGTGCCTGAGTCTTCAGCTTGCTGCCTGCCGCCTGCCGCTTGCCCCTGTATGTACCCGACCAGGAACATCGCGCCCGGGAGCACAGCGGATCCGTAGGTCAAACCTGTGGCGCCGAGGTTTCTGATTGCAAACCTCGTTACGTCATCCGGGTCGACAGACATGCCGCCGGTGGTGATGAGGAGATCGGCCCCTGCATTGAGCAATTCTCTCAGACGGGCCTCAATAATGGCTTCATCGTCAGGGGCGTAATAGGTGCCGACGATTTCTCCGCCCATCCCTTCGATTTTTCTTGTGATGACCGGAGCAAAGGCGTCCTTTATTCTGCCGTAATAGACTTCGTTTCCAGTGATCACCACCCCGGCCTTGGGTTTCCGGATCTCTTTTACTTCAATAATGCCCGCGTTCTGACCCGTGGTTTCTTGACCCCTGACCCTTGACCCCTGCAGCGTATTGGCTATTCCGACCGCTTCATCCACGATCTTCTTTTTGACGATCAGGGGGATGGCCCTTGTTGCGGCTACGGTCTGACCTTTTTTGACCATGGTGTTGTTATGGACCGTTGCACACATGACCTCTCCCAGCATGTTGAAGGCCAGAAGGGCGTCTTTATTAACCTTTAGGAGTCCGTCTGCTTCAGCAATAATATTAATCTTGCCCTCTTTCGGTTCTCCTTTGATCATTACACCTCTGCCGATCAGCGCATGAGCAAGGACATAAGCAGCGTCATCCTCGTGCATCTCGTCCTCAGCTATATCCAGGACAAAGAGATGTTCTTTGCCAAGTCTCTGCAGGTGACAGACGTCTTCTTCCTTGATAATATGACCTTTTTTGAAGGCCCGGCCCTTGAACTCGCCGGGCCGTATCTCTGTTATGTCATGGGCCAGGACCGTGCCGATTGCCTCTGCCGCAGGAAGTTTCCTTACCCCGGGGTTGTTGTTTTCAATGCCAGTGCTGCTATTTTCATGAGCTACATCGCACATAAGAACCTCCTGTTAAAAGTCAGCGTATATTAATGATAAATTTTCTTCTTTGTCATTCCCCGACTTGATCGGGGAATCCAGTCTTTTCTGCGAACTCTGGATTGTCCGGTCGAGCCGGACAATGACAATATAATATCTATACTCGTCCACAGGTTATTTTTTTGACCTGAATATACTTTCGAACCGTTTGTCTACCAACTCCTGCATACCTTTTTCGAGTGCTGCATACTGTTTCAGGAAGGCCTTTGCTTCATCAGTCAGCGTGGCGCCGCCGCCATTTTTTCCGCCCGCCTGTCTTTCGATCAGCCTGAACCCGAGCCGCTCTTCCATGGCCTTGATATATCCCCAGGCCTTGCGGTACGAGATGCTTATTTCCTTTGCAGCCTGATTAATTGAGCCATACCGGTCAATGGCTTCGAGCAGAAACCGCCGGCCCCTGCCGAATACCGGCCGGCCGTCAACCTCGATCCAGAGCTTGGATTTAATCTCCATGGATAGTATGTGTCATGTCGTTATGGAATAATTGCATAGCGCTTATCAAATAATATCACATTCCGGTGTGGTGTAATACCCCTTAGTTGCACAGGGTCTGCAGAGCATCCGGCCACCTTTGACTACTTCCCTCATGTCCTGCACGTATTCACCGCAGACGTCGCACTTGATCCGGCCTATTGGTCTGCCCGGCATGTCTTCAGGGCTTACCGAGACTGCGACCTCCATCACGTCAAAAAGATCTTTGTCCTGCATGATCTTGTATGCCTCAAGCTGGGCCGTGTATTTATTTTCGATATCCGGAAAATATTCCTTTGCTGTCTGGCGCGATTCTTCTTTTGCTATCACCCGAACTGCCTTCCCGGTCCTGAGGTTCAGAAAGGTGGCAGCCATCTTGCCGTAATCCATAAACTTCATGGTCCGGTGACCGAGGCTGCAACCCGTGACAGACTGGACCGCGTCCGTAGCGCAACGGTCCATCTCGACAAAGACGATGATGTTTTTTCTGTCTTTTCCCTTCGGGTCAGCTATCCCGATCTGCCGGAGTCCGAGCATCGACATCTTCACCCCGAGTACCTGCCCCGGGCAAAGGTGGCCGTGGATTCTTGCTGATTCATCAAGTAATTGCTCAAAAGTCATATATAATATTATTTCCTCTGTTGTCCATAACAGCATACCGCTCCAACGGAATCTTCGCAACTCCAGCTTCCTGCGGAATCTGTCCTGCATGAATCTTTATTGCATATTTCGTGTGCAAAGTAGTTCTCACCCGAATAGCCCTGTCGCAGGGTAATGGAGTTGTTAAGGCAAAAGTCCCTGCATAAGGCGCAGCCGTTACACATCGAAGCGTTAAACAGGAGCCCCGTTTCCGAGTCTTTACGCATGCTTCTCAGTGCCCCGGTAGGACACATGCCGACGCATGAAAAGCAGTTGTCGCAGGAGGCGTCTGCCTTAATGGTAAAGGCGTATTCCGTGAGCACCCTTGAGGCTCTATCTTTATCAGTGATTGTCCTTAAAATTGTATTCAGAATATCCCTCTTCAGCGGCACCCCTTTTTGAGAATAGGCATGAATAACCTCGCCTTCTTCCTTCTCAAAAAGCCCGGAAGCCCTGCGAAAAGTCATGTTTTTGATTGCGCTGAAAAATCCCCTGCGGTCATAAGATGCAGCCTCAAACCGCAGATTCGCCATGTTTTCAATCAAGACCGCCTTTTCTGAAACATCGATGCCGGTTGCCTCTCTTATCCCTGCAATCCTCTCTTTAAGCGTATCAATTATAAAGGAATTTCTGCAATCTGCGCATGAGGTGAGGTTTAACTGAACTGGCCTATCCATAAATGTATGCAGTGCAATGAGGTGTTCATCCGAAAAGGCTCCGAGACAAGCTGTTTTTTCATGCGCGTCTTTTCCCGGCTCTGTATGGCATCCAAGCACGGGCCAGGGGACTGAATTCTGCATATTCCTCAGACGTGCAAGCATACCAAAGAAGTCGCTGCCTTGTATATCAAAACAGTCCGCAGGGCATTCGGAGACGCAGATCATGCAGAGCGTGCATTTATCTGCATCGATCACAATTTCATCATCAATAGTTATAGCTCCGGAATGGCAGTTGGACGTGCATACGGGACATTCATTCCTGTCAAAGCGCATGCGCATACAGCGCGACCGGTCAATCGTGATTAACAGGTCCGCGCTGCCGAAGACTTGGTCTATGAGCTTGTCTTTTAACACTATGATACTGTTGTTGCCTTCAGTTCTTCAGGCAGGCTTTCGTGAATATCTGTTTTATATACAAAAGCAGAAAGGCAGCCCGACAGAGCTTTATAAAACCCCGTCTCTGCCCCCTCCGCCATTTTAACTGCAAATGTATCAACCCATGAGCGCAGGAAGTTATTCAGGAATATCTCCTGCGATTCCAGAGCGGCAGCGGATGCCGTCATATCCTTCGCTTCAATAGCTTCTATTTCTTTAAAAACAAGGTAATACATGAAC
>PNOC01000055.1 GCA_013824615.1 Thermodesulfovibrio sp. | reverse complement strand
AGGAAAAGGGCCTCTGAAGAAGAAATGTCCTGCTTTTTCTGTAGTCGCCTGTCAGTCCGAGCACGAACTCCTGATATGCCGTTTTATAGAGAGGATGGCTCAGGGTAATGCCGAAGGTCATGTTCTTACTCTGGATATCCAGGTCCCTGAAAGGTTCTTCGAGCACCAGGGTTTCATTTCTTCTGAGGCTGAACTTCAACATCGTATCCCTTGCGGAGAGGGGTATCGCATAACTCAGCTCCCCGTCGACCAGTCCATTTTCACCGGCAAGCCCCAGGACTCCGGAGAGTGTGTCCCCGTTGCCGGAGACATTAATATGACTGAACCGGAGATTCGCGCCATAGGAGCCGATACTCGGGGAATAGTCATTACCTCCCTCAAACCACAGACCGAACGGCTTCTCCTCGGCAACCCTGACCTGCAGGGCTGCATCGCCGGGGGCCAGTCCAGGACCTAGTTCGGCATGTATGCTCCGGATGCGGGGGTTCTGCTGAAGCAGCTGCAGTCCCCGCTGGAGATCATTAATGTTTAAGGGCTGCCCGGCATAAGGCTCAAGCCGCTTTTCAATATAATTATCGCGTAACCGCCCTGTCCCTTCAATGTTGGTTTTTGTCAGTCTGCCTTCCACGACGCGGAATAGAACCACCCCGTCCCTGACTTTCTGGTCAGGCATGATCACGCCCGAGTTGATAAATCCCCGGTTGATATACAGCAGCGTCAGCTTTTGCCGAAGTTCCTGCAGTTCTTCAAAGGACACTTCCCTCCCGGTAAAGGAAACAGAGGCGGCAGAGAGATCTTCGGTTGAAACACCTGCATTACCGGCAAACCGGATTTCTCTGATAAAAACCTTCTTCGCCAGCACAAGGTCATTACTCTCATCCCCCGGGGCCTGAAACAGGGGTTGAGGAACGCTCCGCGGCGGAGCTTCCTTCCCGGTTCCGGTCAGAGTCTGAATGTCAGGCCCGCCGGCACAGACACCGCCTGCAGTCATGGCAATTACCGTCAGCAGAAATGCTGCTGCAACCAGGAGAAACTTTATATGGAAATCAATTATCTGCACGGGCCCTTCCTTATGAATAATATAATGAATCCCGACTGTCGCCGCAAGGACGATTTTCGGCTTCAGCAGACAGTATCTATGGAAGGAAACCCCGGTCCCGATTTCAGACCATTCGCCATGGCCTTGCAGGTCAATCCCTCTTTGCCCGTGCGCTATCCT
Source organism: Thermodesulfovibrio sp. (assembly GCA_013824615.1). Taxonomy (GTDB): domain Bacteria; phylum Nitrospirota; class Thermodesulfovibrionia; order Thermodesulfovibrionales; family UBA6898; genus PALSA-1316. Next base: position 23,399 of record PNOC01000055.1, on the reverse strand, counting down.
CGCCGATGCGCTGCAGTTTCAACAGGTTCGTCTTCCCTGAACCCAGCAGTGGAGCGCTTGCCGTAATCACGACTCTTTCCCCCTTTTTCACCAGGTCCTCTGCAACAAGCAACTTCTCGACTTCTTTTATCATTTTGTCCGTGCCGGTCGGTGCAGGCATCAGTTTGGGCTGTACCCCCCAGAAAAGGGCCATTCTGTTCAGAGTGCAGGCTTCCGGGGTAAAGGCAATTATTGGAATGTGTGGTCTGAATTTAGATACCAGTCTTGCGGTGAAGCCCGAGTCCGTGCAGGCAACGATAAAGCGCGCCCCGATATCTTCCGCCGCCCTGCAGGCTGCGTCAGCCACTGCCCCTGAGAAAAGGGCATCTTCGATTGAAGCCGCTGTCTCCCGGACAGCGCCGAGTGACGCAGGCCGGCCCTCCGGAAACCCGAATACCGAAGCCTGGGCCGGAGCCTCTTTTTCCGTATACCTGATGATTTTACTCATCATCACCAGGGCCTCCACGGGATACTTGCCGGAGGCTGTTTCCGCCGAAAGCATCAAGGCATCGGTACCATCCAGAACTGCATTGGCAACGTCCGTAGCCTCCGCCCTTGTCGGGCTGCTGTGTTCTGTCATGGATTCGAGCATCTGCGTCGCGGTAATGACAAGCTTGCCTCTCCTGTTCGAAAGTGAGATCAACTTCTTCTGGATAAGAGGTATTTCCTCCGCAGGCAGGTCCAGCCCGAGGTCGCCCCGTGCGATCATGATGCCGTCTGCCTTGTCGAGTATTTCTTCGATATTGGCGAGGGCTTCGGCCCTTTCAATCTTTGCTATAAGGGGGATCCGTTTTTTCCGTTTCCTGAACCAGTCTTCGACGCGCTCAAGGTCTTCAGCAGACCGCACAAAGGAGAGGGCAACATAATCCAGCCCCATGGCAAGTCCGAAGGAAAGGTCTGCTGCGTCTTTTTCAGTGAAGGAAGGGGCCTCTGTGCTGAACGGAAGATTTACACCCTTCCTGTCTTTCAGGACTCCGCTTTCAAGCACTGCTGCTTTCAGCGAGTCCCGGGTTTTTGATGTCACTTCCATCTGGATGAGTCCGTCATCTAGGGTGATCATATCGCCCTTGCGGGCTTTTTTTACAAGATCGGGACAGTTTATATAGATGCTGCTCTGGTTGCCGAGACCTTTCCCGTGCATAAGGGTTACCGTGCTTCCCTTCTCAAGATACACAGAACCGCCGGCTATCCTCCCTGTCCTTATCTTGATACCCTGCAGGTCCTGCAGTATCGCAACCGGTCTTTTATACCGGGCCGCTGCCTCCCTGACCAGCCCGATTGCCCTTTTGTGGCCTTCGTGGTCGCCATGAGAAAAATTCAACCGTGCCACATCCATGCCTTTTTCTACAAGGGAATAGACAACACGCGGATCAAGAGATGCCGGCCCGAGCGTACAGATTATTTTTGCTTTTCTTTCAGTCATGCTGATGCCACCTCTCTTAATATACAGATCTTCATTCCCCGCGGGCAGCCCTGCGGGATCTTCCGAATGGACATGCCTTGACGCAGACGCCGCAGATGCGGGCTTGAATGCCGGGCCGCAGACTGTTTGCATGGGTCCTTTCCGCGCAGCGACTGAAGACGAGTGCCTCTTCCCTGCTTCCGTATGCGGTACCGGCAGTGGTATGCCTGATCGCAGAGACGGGGCAGTCGTTTATGCATGCGCTGCAGGCCCTGCACCGATTTTCGATCGGACCGTCAGGAGGCAGCGGCATGTCAGTCAGAACCGTAGCAAGCCGGATCCTCGGACCAAACTCCGGACTGATGATTAACAGGCTCTTGCCCTGCCACCCTATCCCTGCCATCCGCGCAAGAGCCTTGTGCGAAACAGCACCGAGCAGATTCTCTGTGTCCATGATCTTCGAGGCAGGTACTGCCTCGGCCCGAAAGCCCCTGCCGGCAATCCATGCCACGGCTTCTGCAGCCAGGCGATCGAGTTCGGCATTAACTGCACGGTAGTGTTCTGCATATTCGATCGTGGGATGGCTGATGATGGTGTTCAGAATATCGTCTTCAAGCCTGACAGCTATTGAAACTGCCCTGCTATAGGGCAGAAGGAGATCTTCCGGCAGTGTCGGCCAGCCCTTTTGAAAAGGGGCAAGGTCTGCAATTCCGGCAAGGTCTGCTCCCGAGGATTTGCAGAAGGCTTTCAGTTCAGAGCCGGCATCCATGTCTTAGTATACCTGAAGGACATGAACCATCTGCTACAGGGCATGCTCCTTCTGTTATGAACCTGCTGCCTGCCAGACCTCGGGCTCCATGTTTCCCATGGTGCCGAATTCAATCCTTGACGGCCTGACAATCACGACGCAATAGTTCGGATCGTCGGGACCTGAAAAATAGTTCTTCAGGTCTGCAAACCAGAACCCGTCCCTTTCAGTCTTGTCGGTGGAAATACTGGCGCTGCCCTCGACCTGCAGCCAGTGTTCTGCCGTCTCCAGATCTTTGGCGCCAAGGGAGATATGCACATTCGGGTTTTTCCGGATCTGCCCGATCTTTCTTGCCCCAAGGTGGGAGCAGAACCTGAAAACGAGATTATCATCGGCCCTGGCAACAACGTACCTGACCCAGGGCTTTCCGTCTTCGGTGATCGTTGCGAAATTGACGAGCTGAAAATCCTTTGCTGCTGCATAAATCCGCTGCTTTAAATCACTCATAACGAGCCTCCGCATAAAAGATATGGACCGTACGTATCCAAGCCGGCCGCAAAGAAAGAGCTGTTACTATCAGTATATCACGCTTCTCTTTAATACCGTGACTTTCAGATCCGGAACTGCAGAGCCGCATTTCAGGTTTGTGTTTATTTACAATGCAGGCTCTCCCCTCCCGGGATTTTCGTCAGTCCTCCTCAACAATCAGCAGGGGCAGACCACAATCCGGACAGTCGCGGACTTCAGAGCCGACGGGCGATCCGCAGGCAGGACATTTTCCTTCCCCGATCAAATCTTTGGCGATCCTGAACTCAGGGTCCAGTTCCATAAGGTATTCCTCAATGCTCTCCTGAGCCTTTTCCAGATCCTCCGGCGAGACCTTCAGCCGCCACGTATCACCGCCGCAGCCCTTCCCGCACCCGGCATCGGAATAGAGCATGCACGGAATGCCGGCATTCAGGACAACCGTCCTCAGCTCACTCATCCAGCCCAGGTCCCCCTCCCGGACCACGACCGCATTTTCGACCGACTTCTGCTCAGTCCGCTTCCTCTCCTCCTGCGCCCTTCGGTGCTCCTCAGGTGAAAGCAGGACCGCACCACAATCAGCACATTTCAGGATATGCGGATAATACTCCGCCTTGCAGGCGGGACATATTTTATTCAGGTTCATCATAGATTTCCTCAAGTATCGTATTGTCCGGTTATCCTCTATGCCCCGTGGCGTTGGATGCGTCTTTCCACCTCGGGTCCGATCGTCCGCTGGGCGATGCGGAGCTCATAGTCCGCCTGCAATCCGATCCATACCTCCGGCGACGTGCCAAAATACCTGCCAAGCCGAAGTGCCGTGTCAGCGGTAATGGCCCTTTTGCTGTTGACGATAGCGCTGACGCGGCCTGGTGGCACGGAAATGTCCCGGGCGAGCCTGTTGATGCTGATCCCCATCGGCTTCATGAATTCCTCGAGGAGGATCTCCCCCGGGTGAATCGGCTCAAGATTTTTTTTTGCAGTCATAGCACACCTCTAGTAATAATCTGTAATTTCAACGTCACAGGCGTCCCCGTCTTTCCAGCTAAAGCAGATTCGCCACTGATCATTGATCCTGATGCTGTATTGGCCCTTGCGGCCGCCCTTGAGGGCTTCGAGCCTGTTGCCCGGAGGGACTTTGAGATCCTCAAGATGCCTGGCCTGATGAAGATACAGGAGCTTTCGCCGTGCAATCCGTTCGATAGCGCGATACGCCGGCACGTCCAGATCATTGAACAGTGCGCCGGTCTTCCTGTCACGAAAGGAACGGATCATTGCCTATAATCTATACCGCGACGCGTAATATGTCAAGCGTGATATGTGGAAAACCGGAAGGCGCTCTTCCGGCGGGCAGGACAAGGGTGAGAACCCCGGAGAACATAAAGAGAAACTTAGAATTGCACAGTTGCGATCCTGTGCATTCCGTGGTATGATGTAGACAAGGGGAGGATGACCCCGTCAGCGCTCCCCTTATAGATAGAGGAAAGGGGTGAGAAATATGTTAGCAAACAAAATAATAATGGTTTTGGCATTGTCGGTTGGGCTGGTATTCGCAGGGGTTTTGGGAGTACAGGCATTTAATTCTACCGAAGGCACATACGCGCCGATCTTCTATTCCGGCAAGATAGTGGCAATCGACCCGGCATATGGGACAATGACCGTTCAGGCGGATTCTAGGGACGAAGCCTATTTCAACGTGGCCGATAAGGCGTCGCTTATAATGTGCGGCAGGGACGTGAACTTCGGCGACCTGAAAATCGGTGACACAGTGGAGTTAACGTACGCCACAGAAAGCCTGGGAGGCAACCGCTTTATAACTGACCTCAAGGCTGAAAGTAACTGCTAAGATTAACCGTGCAACGAGGGATCGCAGGAAGTTGCTGCCTTCCCTCCCCTCATGGGTAAAGAACTCTATCCGCTGCATACTACAATAAGGACTTGCTCCATATCCTCTTGTCAGCAGATGCACCGCGAAGCGAGATAATTCAAAAAAGCCTTTTCTAACCGCTCGCGCGCAGCCTCTCTCTCGTCATCGCCGTACGGTTGCGCCGGACCCGAGCCCCATACCGGCCCGGGCCATGCGCGGTCTGATTCGAATCTGCCGATTACATGGATATGCAGCTGCGGCACAAGATTGCCGAGCGCGCCCACATTGATCTTGTCGGGCTTATAGAAATGCCGGATAACGCGCGAGGCAAGGGTGATCTCCTCAATGAGCGCAGCGCGGTCCTTTTCATCCAGATCGTAAAGCTCGCGAATATTTTCCCTCTCCGGCACGAGAATGAGCCACGGGAACGAACAATCGTTCATCAGGAGCACGCGTGACAGAGACAGCCGCGTGACATCAAGGGTGTCTGCCTTCAGGCGTTCGTGAAGTGTGAACATGAGGTTATTTTACAGGAATAGCGGATACTTTCACTTCATTTCTTTTTCAGGAAAAGCCCTTTTATACCGTCCGCCACAGACCCGATAGGAACCACTGCAACACGTTCTCCCAACGAATACGGCTTTGTTCCCGGATATACAACAGCAATTTGCTCGAGTTTCACATCTTTCAGTGCTGCTTGCATGGACGGGGTAAGCCGCGGGGCATCCATGCGTTTACATTCGACACCCAGCATACGCCCGTTTTTTACAAGAATCAGGTCTATCTCCGCACCGTTATGGGTCGCCCAATAATAAGACTCCTCGGGTTCCATAGCCTTAATCACTTCCTCTATCACATACCCTTCCCACGACGCCCCGCTCTTTGGATGGTCAAGCAGATCCCTCCCTGATCTTATGCCCAGCAGATAATGCAGCAGGCCTGTATCGCGGAAATAGATTTTGGGAGCTTTTACCTGCCGCTTCTTCACATTGGCGTGCCACGGTTGGAGCTGCCGGACCATGAAGACGCCGGACAGAATATCGAGATAACGCCGCACCGTTGGTTCACTTACCCCAAGCGAGCGTGCAGGCTCCGCCGCGTTCCATGTCTGGCCATGATAGTGCGCCAGCATAGTCCAAAAACGCAGCAATGCTGCTGAAGGGGCCCCGATCCCCCACTGTGGCAGGTCCCGCTCCAGAAAGGTCTGGATGAAGTTTTTTCGCCATGCCAGGCTGTCGGCGTCGGTCCTGGCGAGGTAAGAGGGTGGAAAGCCGCCGCGCAGCCAATGGCGGGACTGCTCTCCGAGTCCGACCTCAGACATGCTGAAACAGCTCATGGCGATCGTCTCGATTCTTCCGGCAAGAGATTCGGAGGTCTGCCGCAGGAGTTCCTGCGAGGCGCTGCCAAGGATAAGAAAGCGGGCGGGCAGCGGCGTTCGGTCTGTCAGCACCCGTAGAACTGGGAACAGATCCGGTCTCCTCTGGACCTCATCAATAACCACCAGGCCCCTCAGGCTACGCAGTGCAGTCATGGGCTCATCCAGCCTGGCAAGACTTGATGGGTCTTCGAGATCAAGATAGTTGGGGGAATCTACTGAAACCAGCTGCCGGGCCAGCGTGGTCTTGCCGCACTGCCTCGGCCCTATGAGTGCAACGGCGCGGCTCCGCCTCAGGGCGGCCTTCACCTCACGTACGAGTTTATCGCGTTTGATCATGATGGAGGATATTATACCACGAAAATCGAACATGTGTCTTTCGATTATCGTGGTAGTCAATACCCGAAGGTCATTGGGGGATTTTCTGAATTCCCCTGAGCCGCGTGGCGATGGGCACGCTTCTCCGCCTCAGCTCCAATCGTGCGCCGGGCAATGCGAAGTTCATAGTCCGCCTGCAGCCCCGTCCAGACCTCCGATCAACCTACAGACGCCCTGTCTTAAAGGTATTGCATTGCGCATAATCCCCGGTTTCGATGCCTCGTTTAAACCAGCGCACCCTCTGCTCTGAGCTGCCATGCGTAAAAGATTCGGGCACGACACGCCCTTGTGTTTGCTTCTGGATACGGTCATCGCCGAGACTGCTTGCTGCACGCAATGCTGCTTCTATATCTCCTGCTTCAACGATCTTTCTTGACCTGTCCGCATGATAGGCCCAAATGCCGGCAAAGCAGTCGGCCTGCAGCTCAAGTTTCACCGACAAGTTGTTCGCCGTTACTTTGTCCGCACCCTGCTGCAACGAATGCACCCTGGCTGATGTGCCCATGAGGTTCTGCACGTGATGGCCGACCTCATGGGCAATAACATAGGCCTGAGCAAACTCACCGGGTGCGTGAAAACGGGACTTCAGGTCCCGATAGAACTGAAGGTCAATATAGACCTTGCTGTCCTGGGGGCAGTAAAAAGGGCCCATGGCAGACTGGGCAAATCCGCAGGCAGAATCCACCGCATCAGAAAAGAGGACCAGTTTAGGCTCCCGATACGTCTTACCACCGCGGCGGAATATTTCATGCCAGGTGTCCTCTGTATCTGCAAGAACAACAGATACAAATTCGGCCATCCGGTTTTCCTCAGCAGGCCTCTCCCGGGACACTGACCCTGGCGGCACGCTGCCCTCCCGGGTGGTTCCCTGATTCAGAATCACCGAAGGGTCCACGCCAAAATAGAGGGCGGCGAGCACCAGTATGATGGTGCCAATCCCACCACCCATCACGCCGCGCGACACGCTGATACCCCGCCGATCTTCTACATTTTCGCTTTTACGACCGTCACTCCAGCGCATAAACGTTTCCCGCCTTTCTCTTCGTCGTCCTCCGGCTTTATCTTTTCATCAGTACCCGCGAAGACGGTCTGTGTAGATCCGAACCCGGGCTTTTCATCTGCTCCGCTCCCCGTCCGGCTATTTAACATCATTGTACCTCGTTGCATTGTCTTTCGCCAGATCCGGATTATTTCTGTCTGTTCAACGCAATCTTGTCGCAATCCATCTTCACCCTCGCAAGGACACGGAACACAAGACCGGCATGAAGTGCTGAGCTGTATCTGCAACGGGGGAAAGCAGGAAGTTGCTGCCCTCCCTCCCCGTAGGGGTAAATTCATCTTTTAGCGCTTGCTGAGCCTGCCCCGGAGGACGACAGCCCCACACGGGTATCGGCTCAGCCCTTTGCAGCATGTGTTATAATTGAACAAAGAAGGGGGATGTTATGGCTGAAATATTTCTGAAACTGCACCTTGAAGAACTTGAAGAGGGTGGTTATGTTGCGACGAGCCCGGACTTGCCAGGTCTTGTTGCGCAGGGCAGGACAATGTCAGAAACCGTAGAAATCGCCCATGATGTCGCCAGGAAACTCGTCGAATCCTATAAAGAACACGGCGACCCCCTTCCTGCGGGTATCAGGCAACCATCAAGGGAGATTGATATCGATATTGCTGTCGGCATTGCCTGATGGGTCCGCTTGCCGGATTCAAGTACAAAGAAGTTGTACGGAAGCTTAGAAATGCCGGATTCGTTTTTGATCGCAGCGCAAAAGGTAGCCATGAGATTTGGTGGAACCCAGACACCCGCAAAAGAACAACGATGCCAAACCATCCCGGCGATATTCCAGAAGGCACCTTGAGGGCTATTTTGAAACAGGCTGATCTTACTGCTGAGGAGTTTCTGAAATTATAACGCACTGCCCATAGTTCAAAAAAATGAGTGATCTGAATAAATATGTGCAGGAAAGAAAGAAAAGGGACAAGGCCTTTGCCGAGGGCTATGACGAGGGGTACGAACAGTTCAAAATCGGCGCTGTGCTCAAACAAGCCCGTGAGACGGCAGGACTGACACAGGAAGAACTTGCCCGAAGACTGAATACCAAGAAGACCGCTATCTCGCGGATCGAGAACCACGCAGAAGACATAAAGCTGTCCACCCTGGAGAAGGTCGCCCATGCCCTCGGAAGAAAACTGGAAGTAAAAATCGCCTGAGGCCGGTGGCAACTCGGCAGGTGCAACAATTCAACGAACGAGACAAGATCCGCGTTTACGGGAGTGAACCCGATTTCGACAAATTTATTGTGGTATCTTTTCCCGCTGCCCTAATACCCTGGGAGTCTGAAGGGGTGATGGACCTTTGTCTTTCGCCAGAAGTCCGGGCCGGAATCCAGGTAGTCGAATACCTCCGGCATGACGTTTCGCTTTCAGCAGCATAGAAACAATAGCTGTCCCCTCGCGGCCTCAACGCCCTTCCGCGAGTTTCATCAGTATTTCGCCTTCCTGATCTGTGACCCTGAAATTAGTCGCTTGCTGAAATCCCGAGAAAACCGATAAGTTTTCCAATCCAGAGATATTCTTCAATTCCTGAGGAGAAATGCGATCAAATCGATGCGTAAGGGTGCCTAAAACTCGCATGATTATCTTAATGTCACGCTCGACATTATACTTTTGTTCACTCTCAAGCTCTTTCATCTCTGCTGGGTTCGTGTCGATCCGCGCAACAGCGCAGATGCCTCTTTCGGCGCCGGTGCGCCAGATAAAAAATGTATCACCCTTCTGTATTTCATCTTTGTACCTCGTCACTCTCCATGAAATCTGTTTTTCGGCATCCTTCAGCCTTTCAGCTAAACGGTATTGGGCAGGATTGGCTTTGAATATCCAGTAATTCATGAAATCTCCTTTTATTGTGCGGCCGCGCATCATTCTTGCTTTGGAAAACCATCACCCTCGAATCTCTCTTTTAGCGTGAGCAGAAACTCACTTTGCAGTGAATTGGGTATCTTTCTGGGCATACTGCACGCGAGTCGAAGCAACTTATTATCTTCTGCGGTGACGACAGACTTGGAATGAGCCCACTCAGCCAAACCTTGCCAATATTCTTGGCCAAGATTAACGACAGCACTCTGAGCTGTGATACGATTATCAACTTTCTGTTGGGTCCGTGCTTCACTTAGAATTGCCTTCTCTTCTTCATGCATTACTAATTCAGCAAACATACCTTTTGCAAGTCTAACATTGATCTCTTGAACCCGTTTCCAGCAGGACTCCTTCTTACACCATTCGCCAATATTTTGAAAGCCGCTGTCAGGAGTAGAAATTACCTGGTATACATCCCGAGCGATACTTTCTAACTGGCCCTCCATTTCAGATGACAATCCTTGACGGTTCCAAATTGCCCGCAAATCTGTTGTTCTACCTCGCCCTTCCTTATCAATCAGGTGTGAGAATTTGGCAATGGTATAGGTTACCGTCTGAGCACGCCAGCCACCTTGATACCAATTCTGTCGGGATACTATTCTCTCGGTATGCCTGAATATAATTGCTTTAGCAATAAGCCGCCGAAAATATTCTTCATTAAAAACTTCATTTTTTTTATCCCATTCTTTTCCAATGTAGTCAGCAAACTCACGAAAGTTCTTTTGAGCACCAAGACTTACTTTATGTGGCAAGAGGCGCCATGAGTTGTCAAACTTCGCAATATCTGTCTTAGTCATAACCTGATCGCGCGGATGCTGCCTCAAAAATCTCTGACGTTCCGCGGGTGTGAGCAGTGTTTGTTCATTAAGGTATTGCCCTCTTGCACGCTCATAAAACCATTTAGTCTCATGCTGTGCACCGCCGACCGCAGGCGCCCAAATTCTTCGAGATATTTCCTCCATCCGCCAGTGAAATTGATGATTGGCAAAAAAATCGGCATCCGATACTTTGTTTTGGCTGTTAGCAAATCGTGAGATATTGGGAATAATCTTAGGGGCTCTCTCCGGCTCAATAACTGACAACTTCATTTGGACAAAGATATTATCAAGCTTTGCCTTGTCCTTTTTCTTTGCTAAAGCGAGGGAAGCGGTTGTTTGCCCACCATTAACAATCTGAAGGTGTTTTGCGCCAACTATACGCAGTCGCCCTGATGCATCTTCTGAAGTCGTAACATCTACCGCAGTGGTTGTAATGCCGTTGTTGTAGGCAAAAAACATCCCTGGCTCATTAAGTATTGTGTTGCGGATTCCCTTATTGACGCCTCCCCGGACTGTCAAAAAAGACCGAACATTCTGCTCTAATAGGCGGCTCCCGTATTTTTCGTAAATATCGGCAAGAACAGTGCCGGGCAGCACGCACAGAAATGATCTGTACTGATCAGAATCAATATGTGCTATCAGGCAGGGGAGACCGTCACTGTGAAATTCAGTGAAGTCGACCTCAATTTCTTCCCGACCAAGCTTTGATTCGTGAACACGATGAAATCGCGCAATATCCCAGATATGAAAGTCTGCATGTATCCCAGATATACGGTCTGCCGGCAAGTCCTTGATTCGTGAACTTAACAGTGTATCAGTAACCAAAATAAGACTAAGCTTTGAAATGGAATCTCCGCGAGAGTGAATCAGACTTGACAGCGCGTAACCTGGCGTGCTTTCTTCAATAGACGAATGCAATTTCCCGGCTATTGAGTCCTCAAAAAATGTTCTTAGCCTTGAAAAATGAGCGGTTGCTTCAGTTGCAGTTAAGCTTGGAACTTCATCGGTACCCCGAAAATCAGACAGGACAAGACTCAGCGTCCCGTCAATATCATCTTCGCAGTAGCCATCAACTCGAATTGCCCTGTTTCTGCTGCCAGTTCCTCTGTAATAGCAGGGCTCAAAGTCAGCTACTTCTTCGGCATCGGCAAGAAGACGCGCGGTGTGTTCTATGAAAGCGCTTTCCGTAAATGTACTTTCTGATGCGGCTATTGCCTTAACAGTTTCAATCAAATCTTTTCTGAATTGATCAAGTTCCATTGTCTCATCTCTGGAGTGTATTTACTTTAAAACTGGTGCACTGAGACAGATCTAACTCATAACATATATCGATAATGCCCGGCGACAGCATTCTGTGTGTTATTTTTGGAAAATCATTAGTGACATCATAGTAATGGATGGCATGCAATACGTAAAAAACGTTCTCATATTCTTTGCGATCAAGATAGCCTGCCTGAGCGAGGCGATCTTCAAAATCTTCTATGACTTCTGAAGTCGCTATTTCATTTCTAATCCGCGAGACTAATTCTATTATGCTGAAGCGATTGGCAGTAGTCTGCTGAGTTTTTTCCAGTTCAGTAACTACAAGAAATAATCGACTCCCTTCGGTGTCAAGCTGACTGGCCGACGATATAGTGACAATGCCAGCACCCCGTCTGCAGGTCTTTACCTCGATGAAACAGTCCGGAAGCGAATAATCTTGAGCACCATGTAATGGGCCGGACCATGATCTGATCCCGTCAGCTATCCCCCAAAGGGGTAAAATATCTTTTTCCAATATAAGCAGTTCACCGATAAGGCCACGAAGTGCTGCTTCATCAAGAACCCCGTCTCGTCCATGGTCCATTAATCGCTGCCATCGCGCAAGTCTGGCCAGAACAATATTTGCCGGATTTCCCCCGGCCGTTGTTGAGGTAGTCAATACTGCAGCAAGATCATCACATAAACATATAAACACATGATAAAGATCGAGTTTAGTGAGTCGGATAACAAGTGCCCATCTTTGATCATGCCGTTGATTTATAGTAACTTCTATTGCCCGATAGCTTGGGTTGGCTGCGGGCTCTTCTTCACAAATAAGAAGGAGCATCGGATATCCGAGAGCATCCTTACCTATAAAAAGTTCAGCTTGCCCCTTTTCGTCAATTCTTTGAAAAACCGGACCTTCTGCTGATGGTATTATGGCGTTCAGCCGAGCTTCAATCGACATTATCTGCCTCTATATCTTCGTCCTGCTCCGATTCAAAGATATTTCGCCACTCGACAACATTAACTTTGTAGATTACCCTTCTACGGACAGCCCTGTCATCGAAATTAGGCAAACTTAGTGCCAGCGCAGCCAAAAGGTTCCCTCCCGTATCCAAGGGCACGCCTTTCCTATTTGGCGAAATCATATAGAGTAAGAGCAGGGGCCTTGTTCGGCATGCCCGATATGCTTTACCGGGGACATTTTTGTTTAGTTTTTTGTAGTTACTGTCGATTTGTTTCACATCTTCCGGGCGGAGTCCTTCTCTTTCATCGACAGCCTCACCGACTCGTGCATTACGTCCGGACACATGGATACACCGCCCCCCTTCTGTCAATTCAACATTTCTTGTTTGTACATTAAGAGATAAGCCAGCAATTGATTTTACTTCTTGAGAATCTTTTAAAGTACGCAAGACTACATCCCAAGTTTCTAGCTCAGCCGCGTCTGTATTCTCAATAAAGTCCGGCAGGCTATCATTGTTGAATTTGAAATCAAGCGGAAAGAAAGAGAATTTCCTGATTAAATCTGCTACCATCGACTTTGAAACTCCATGCCATATGTAATTATTATATGGTGACTTTTTAGCTTCCGATCCTCCGCTAATAATATTTCTAAGGAATTCTTCAGCCGCCCTGAAATTATTATTGATTGAAATTGCATCTGATTTAAGTGTGGTAGTTTCAAGAAGTTCCTCTGAAAGTGAGATCTCTCTCTCAACAGTTCGTGCCGTTCTCATCTTGTTTCTAGCCGTAACAAGAAGGGCGTCTGGATGCGCACGCACTCTTAAGCCAAAGTCCTTCGGAGTCATATTGAGACGGTTCATTTTTCTAATCTCTTCCTGCAGCTCATCTGTCGCCTCAGAAATGTGAGCATACCAGTGGGCTGCCTCATCCCTTATCCATATGCGGCAGAGGTCAGCATAGCCATCCCGATAGCCAAACCAACGACCCATTTGCAGAAGGGTGTCATACATTTGAGAGTTTCGAAGAAAGTAGCTTGTGCACAATCCTTCCAATGTAAGACCCCTTGAAAGACTATTGCCTCCTACTGCAATAACGCGGAGGCCATGTTCTCTGTGTGCCGAATAATCTAATGCTTGGGCACCGCTGCGCTGATTGACTGCCTTTACAACAATCTGAAGAGCTGCACTTAAGAGCCCCTTTTGTACTTGACTCCACGAGAACTCTTTAGCGTCAAACTCCATTTCCCAGACACTATGAAGTGCCGCAATACCCGGATTTCTTAGTGCTTGATTTGTTGAAAGCTGACTGAAATTTCGTATGTCGCTTTGGAGTCTATGTAGCTCTTCTGTAATTAAACCGTAAACCTGTTGCTGCACATCAGTATAAGGACTGACATTTAGCAGCATTGAACGATGAGTTTTATACTGACCACGCAGGTCTCGAATTACATTGGCAAGAACAAAACATTGAAGAGATGCGATAATTGACCTCGGCAGCGATGAGACAATAAGATTTTTTTTATGTCTCAGCGGAAATGTGGCTTCCCAGTCCTCTATTGATCTCAGCGCCATGTATTTGGGTTCATTCGCAAAAATTGTTTCGGGTCCAAAATAGTTGGTAGGCGGATCAAGCGCATAAATAAAATCTTTAGGAAACAAATCGTCGTGTATCATTTCATTTTCAGTATCAGGATCAATAAAAATATTTGCGAATGGAGTAGCGGTAAATCCGACATAAGTTGAGCGTGTAAACAATGATAGAACGCTACGTATGTGCGAGTTGATTTTTGTCGCATCAGCACCTGCTGCATTTGTATTAATAGAAGCATTGTCTGACTCATCATCAATAAGCAATACGGGTAAATCAATGATGCCGTTTGAATCAGCATTATAAGCGCGCAACCAGTTCTGAAGATTCGTTAATATTCTTGTATGTTTTTTGACGACCAACAGAACAGGCTCTGAGAATGCACTAAGTGTAAAATTGAGGGAGTTTATCAATATACTGCTAAAATCATTCTTCGTTGACGTAAAAACCGCCGCATGGCGGGAAGAATTTAATTCGCCAACCCCATATACCTTCATCATTGGATTTTTAGAAAGCACATGGGAACTGTCGAGCCCGACAAACCCAGCATCAAGGCGCTCCTGTGTCTGGCGTCTCAGGTTCTCCATGGTGCCAGTCAGCAGAATGATCAGCCTGTAACCGGCGTCAGCAGCCTTATTGCAGAGAGCAGTATATGTCGCCGTTTTGCCGGATTGTACGTCTCCTTTGACAAGACCGCGTCGTGTCCATTCCCCCCCCTCTGTTGGGTTGCCAAATAAGTCAAGTATTTCATCGGTGGAACGATCCATTGTCGCTACAACAAAAGGCGGCCATTTCTGACGGTATAAGTATTGCGTATACCTATCCCAGAAAAAAGGATCAATAGTTGGCTTTCTGGAAGCCAACCAAGGCCTGTGTTCATGCCCCACAAGCTTGACACCGAGATCCATGCGAATGCGGAAACGAGCCTGCAGACTTCTGATTACAGCAGCAGCTTCCTCATCGGAGACAGGTATCACAGATCTAAACTGATTCACCTTGTCAATAATTTCTTGTTCCCCTATCGGATTGTCGAATGATAATGAGGCTACAATAACGTTCTCGAGTGTCTCCTTATTAGTTGGCAATGTCTTGCTCCTTCAATAAAGCTGGTAACTTATCTAACATTTCAGGATAATGACAAAATGGCTCGATCAGGCGCAGACCTGCGAGTAATTTCTCAGCAGCTTCTGCGCTTACCGCAGTTGAAAGCAATGCCCTTGCGAGATCGAGAAGTTCTTCTGGAGTATCTATCCCCTGCTTCACGTTGCGTTGATCACCAGCCATATCAGCATAAAAAGCCTCCGCAGGAAAACTTATTTCGAGTGTTCTGAGCATGCCTTCGAGGAGGTACTTCTGGTGATCGCCCAGAGAACCTCGCAGCTCATTAATTGCCGGATGACTTCTGTTGACACTATAGGCAATCCCTTCTCTGTCAACAACTCGATTCCATGCATGAATGAGATTGTCTGTATGAGAAATTCTTCCCCTGTATGTATAAACGCGCCGACTACTTTCAAAAATCCGCGCGATTATTCGCTTTAAATTTTGACGAACAGCCTCGGGTGGGTGGGCAACGGATTTCTTTATGTCCACCTCCCAGAGATGATCGAGCGAGTTCGGGATATCAACCTTAACCCGTGCGAGTTTAGTCAGCTCTTCCTGTTTAGCAAGCCTAAACCACGTTCCCCAGCTGATCAAGCGCCTATTGCGATAAACATAAAACCCCTGGTGCCGTAGCAGTCCTTCTTTCCCTCCGGCTTTTTCAATTTCCGACGTCTTCAGCTTGCTCTGGTGGGGGAGTATAAAAGGTTCAACGATTATATCTTCGCCATCAACTTTGATTTTCTCGACTTGTAGCCGCTGAGTTGCACTTTGCCAAGTCATGAATGGATCAAACGCTTCAATGTAATTATCATTTATCGAGATGGCGATCTTGCGGTATCCTGGTTCTGCAGTTAAATATCTGTGAAAGACCAAGGACAGGTGATCTCTGGTTCGATCAAGCGCGTCACAGAGGCACCTTTCAAGAGATGATTCTCCCGCACTTACCCGATCAAAATTTTCCCAAATAACTGCAGTGCCTTTATTCCCAATCTCTGGCAATATTGCAATATCTTCGATATCTTTCTCATCAAGGATCAACAAGGCCCAGTCTTTACGATCTTCGATGAAATCCAGATCCCATCTCCTTGAAGACATACTTCCACTTTTTGCTGATATTACTGTTAGTTTTCTACATTGAGATAAAGATGCTGTTTTGAGTCCAAGGCCAAAACGCCCTAAATCAGTTTCGCTTCGTATTTCATCCGGATTGCGACTGCCATGTCGCATCGCCTGTGTAAGTTCTGAACCAGTCATGCCACGGCCATTGTCTATGACTGCAACATATGCCGCATTATATGGACTAAATCTAATTCGTATGTTAGATGCTCCTGCCGCAATACTATTGTCAATGATATCCGCTATTGCGGCCTCAAATGAGTATCCAACAGCGCGCATTGAATTAATCAATGTTTTCGCGTCTGGAGGCAAAAGAAATTCTTTCATTTTCTAATAAGATAAGCCCTTATTTTTTTTGCAATGCTTTCTATCATGAGCGGTGGCACAGCATTCCCAATCTGCTTGAAAGCTGCAGTTCTGTTCTGGCCCTCTTTGATCCCCTCAAAATAGTAATCATCCGGGAAAGACTGCAATCTTGCAGCTTCTCTCACAGAAATTGAACGATTTTGTCCAATATCTGGGTGAATATAGTAATGCCCGTCTTTAGCGATGTGAGCTACTACTGTCTGAGAATACGGCAAGTCAGCAGCAACTACCTTAAACCGGTCGAGAAAGGAGTGCCTGTTCTTATGGGTCATAAGTTTTTCGGGCAGGTCATTATAATCAAGTCTGGCTTGCTCATTTGACCATTTATCTACGGCTATCCTATATATCTTCTTGTCTTGGTCATTATGCGGCCTTGCGACATGCTGGGTCAGGACGTTAATCCCATTTCTGATTTTCGTGAGTGCAAGATAATCATTAATAGGTCCTCTGTATTTCAAAAACTTATCCTTACCCTCGCCATCCCCAATTATTGGCAAGTCTTTGAGAATCATTGCAACTGTATATCGGGAATTATCTACAACATTGCTGAAATCAAAAGCAAACTCACTATCTTTTCTCCATCCAATTACGATTATTCGTTTCCTGTTCTGTAATACACCAAATTGGTTTGCATTAACTTCTTCTGGTTTCAAATGATAATTTAGGCTTTCAAAATATTGTTTCATGTCCCTGAAATATTTTCCCCCTGCAGCTGACAGCATTCCCGGGACATTTTCAAAGACAAAGATTTTGGGTTTATATCGTTTAAGATATTCCCCATACTGAAGGTAGAGATAATTTCGCGGATCGCCTTTCATCTTATTCTTATCTCTAGCTCTTCCAACCAGTGAATAGGCCTGACATGGCGGCCCGCCGACGATAATATCAATAGGGTCGCTACCTTTCAGCTTGTCAATTTCCTTGAATATCTCAGGATTGTTTCTATCTCCTATAGCACTATGGATAACGGATTCGAGCACTTCCTCCGGCATCGTGGAATAAAGCTGATCTCTGGTAATCTCACCCTTGAGATACCGGACATAAGTATCTGTCTTGCCATTTTCAGTCAGGTAATAATAGGCAAGTCTTGTGCGGAGTGTATTGCAGGCAGCTTCGTCAATTTCGACATGTGCAATTGGTTCAAACCCAGCCCTCTTGAAGCCTTCCGAAAAGCCGCCGGCACCTGCGAATAAATCTATGTACCTCACTTCACAAGCCTCATCGCCAATTGGTTAAGGGTGCGCTCCCGACGTTTCGGTTTCAACCTGCACTCAAAAACTGACACGATTTTCCATCCCATTTCTTTTAATTGCTTGAAGTGTTCAACATCAAGCTTTTTGTTCCGGTTAATTTTCTCATCCCACCATTTGGTGCGTGTCTTCGGCATCACGAAATACTTGCAGCCCTCATGCCCATGCCAAAAGCAGCCATGAATAAAAAAAACAGTCTTGTATTTAGGGAAAACGAGATCGGGCTTTCCAGGCAAGGTCTTGTCATGAAGTTTATATCTGAAGCCTTTGCTGAATAGGAATTTTCTGACAAGGAGTTCCGGCTTGGTGTCCTTGCTCCTGATCCGCGACATGTTGTAGCTTCTGGTTTTCTTATCGTGAACATCTGCCATTCCAAAACCAATTGATCTCTCTTCCCCTTGTTAACCACTTTCCCCTCTTCAACTCCCTGTAATTGTACAGATTCCTGTCAGTTATCGCTGAGGGGCAAACCCCTTTTCCCCTTTACGTCTCTCGTTACGGTATTTTAGAACAGAAAGCCCAGAAAAAGCAGTGGCAATGTTTCCGGATGCCGGAACGTCAGAGTGCGGAACCTCAAGCCCGTCCAACCTCTCCTCCCCGCTCAATCTCTTCCGCCAAAATCCATAACTCCCCCTCACCCTTTAAGTGAGGAAAAGATCCCGCATCTCCCCTCGCAGTTTTCAGGTGGTCGCAATTTGCGACCACCTCTCCCTTCTGGCCGTTGTGAGCATCGGGATTGGGATAGATCTCTTACCCCCTTTGAAAATTCCAGGGATGTGACCGAGGGCGCGGGTAAGAAATTTTAGACAGCCTGAAGCCCCGGATCTGAAAAGAAGTTGTTCCGCACAGGGCAAGTTTCTAAAATTTACCGGGCCCGACCGGAGCAGGCCGTTAAGGAATTTCCCCCAAGCGCCGGCGCCGGCAAATTATATCCGTGGGTTCTTTCGGTTACCTTGCTTGGCCAGCAAGAAAGGCAACTGGGGCCCGGGGCAACGCCCCGTTACGGTGTTTCTGCCGTCTTCAGAAAAACTTCTCGGCAAATACAAAATAAACCTGATAAAATAGGGTATGAAACAGGCTGTAAGAAATATTGATGAAGCCGCAGCAATCCTCAGGCAGCACAAGGCTGAAGTAATACAGAAGTACCATATTACCGAGATCGGCATCTTTGGGTCCTTTGTTCGCGGGGAGCAGAAGCAGCGCAGCGATGTTGATATCCTTGTTGAGTTTGATCAGCGTAATATTCCTGGGCTCATTAAACTCAGCGAGATGGAGAGATATCTCCAAAAACTTCTTAAAAAGAAGGTCGACTTGGTAATTAGGAGCGGCATTCGTCCAGAGCTCAAGAAAGGTATTCTGAAAGAGGTTATCTATATATGATGCGTGAATGGAAGTTCTTCGTTCAGGACATCTATGACGCAATACAGCACATAAAAGAGTTCGTCGGCGCAATGAACAAAAGGAATTCCTTGCCGATGAGAAAACGCGAAGCGCTGTTGCATTCAAGATCGAGAACATAGGCGAGGCATCAAAGAATATACCAAAAGAGGTAAGGGCGAGATACAAGGATCTTCCGTGGACCGACATGGCAAGAATGAGAGACAAAATCACTCATTTCTATTTCGGGATCAATTACAAAGTTGTCTGGTCGGTTGTAAAGAAAGAGCTGCCTGCTTTAGAGCCCTCTGTTGCAAAGATTTTAAGCGACCTGAAGACACCTGAAAAAAAGAAAAAATAATCCCTTTTCCGCTCCTTCGACCTGCCATGCTATTCTCCTCCCCTTTGAAAATTCCAGGTCTGCGACCGAGGGCGCGGGTGAAGAATTTTAGACTGTCCGAAGCCCCGGATCTGAAATAACGCTCTTCCGCACGGGGCAAGTTTCTAAAATTTACCGCGTCCGACCGGAGCAGACCGTTAAGGAATTTGCACTGGGGTGGGTTCTTTTGGGCACTTTTCTGGCCCATTCAAGAAAAGCGCCTGGGGCCCGGGGCAACGCCCCGATACTGATAAAATACTACTCTACTTCTCTTTTGAACCCTATCTTCCGCTTTTTTACTTCCGGGGGAGCCATAAGCTCTCTTATCGCATCAAAGACCATCTTGAATTGTGAATCATACTTCTTCTCGAGAGAAGCAAGCTTGCGAGCCAGTTCCGCATTAGAGGCAAGCATCTGCCGGAGCTTCACGAATGTCCGCATAATGGCAATGTTAACCTGAACCGCTCTTTCGCTGTTCAGGACGCTTGATAGCATGGCAACGCCCTGCTCGGTAAAGACATAGGGCAGATATCTCCTGCCTCCGTGTCCCGAACTTGAGGTCGCAATTTGCGATCTCAAGTTTTCAGCCTCTTCAGCTGATAACTGAAACATGAAGTCGACAGGGAATCTAGTCAGGTTGCGCTTGATCTGCTCATTCAATCGCCGCGTAGGCACTTGATAAAGGGCTGAAAGATCCTTGTCGAGCATAACCTTATGACCCCTTATGAGATAGATTTTTTTCTCGATTATTTCAACAGGTATAAATTCGTCCATTTTCCCCTCCGCAGTTTATTCTTAAACTTCTCCCCATACTTGACGATCACTCACATGATACAACTTTTACTCTCCCCTGCGAAACCCGATTTTTCTCTTTTTCACTTCCGGCTAGCCTCACGCCGTCCGAGTATCTTCCGCCAGTTGGATTTAGGGAAGGTTATGAAGGGACCCTCATCCCCTTTGAATATTCCAGGTCTGCGACCGAGGACGCGGGTGAAAAATTTTTGACTGTCCGAAGCCCCGATTCAGAAATGCCGCTGTTCCGCACGGGGCGAGTTTCTAAAATTTACCGGATCCGACCGGAGCAGATCGTTAAGGAATTTCCCCCAAGCGCATGCGCCGGCAAATTATATCCGTGGCCTTCTTTCGGTTCACCTTGCCTGGCCATCAAGAAAGGTGACTGGGGCCCGGGGCAACGCCCCGATACGGATAAAATACTACTCCTTTGAAAATTAAAGTCCCAGCGCCTCGCGTATCTCCTGTTCCCTGAAACCGGGGATCATTCTGTCGCCGATAAGAATCGTCGGGAAATTGCAGTTCGCATTGATCTTCCTTATTGCTTCAAGCACTTCCTCCCGTTCCTTGCCTGTAAGAAGGTCGACGTCCTCAAACTCATAGCTCACCTTGCAGTCATCGAGGAGCTTTTTGGCATTTTTGCAATGGACACAGGTGCTCAGCGTGTACATCTTCACTTTCGGTTGCATATTCCCTCCGCGTCCAGGCCATAAGATTTTATCAATGGTACCTTACCACCACCCTTGCGGCTCATTATATTTTCCAGGAAGAGTTACGGACAAGCGCCCTTATGTGCAATATTTACCCCCTGCACTGCAGCGTCACAGGCGTTGATGTAGTAACCATACGTATGTCCGTCGCAGCCGCAGACAAGGTCGCCGACAGCAACAGCAGATGCGAGGGGACATACCTCTGGTCTCAGGACGCAGAAACCCGTACCATCGCAGTTTCCGGTATTCTTTGCACAATATTCAGCAGATAAGCAGCCGGCGTTGGCGGTGCATGCTGTCCTGATGCTCACCGGCACCACACTATGTCCGGAACCCAAGCCGAGGTCCGGCTTATCCAGGTTTGCAATCAGCGTATCAAACTGTCCTTTATACTGCGAATCATAATAAATTGTTTGGGGCCCGGCAATGGAATCAAAGTGACTGCAGAGAACCTGGTTGATGCTTTTTCCATACAGAGTCTGGGAATAACTGTTGTCCGGGCAGTTTCCTGCCCGATCCCATAAAACTGCTTTATTATCTATGACATAAAGATTGTTCCTTATGTTGCTGCATTGCTCAGTTCTTGCCTGCCTGATAAACGGCTCCAGATCAACGGGGGATTCATTGCCTGATCCCGACGTTCCGCAGGAAAGAGATATGCACGACAACAACAGAAGCGCTATAGGCAGCAGACGGTTTTTATTCTTCCACATGATATTTTCTCCTCAATTCGTTCCCGATCAAAAGACGAAGCTTTTCGCTGAGTGGCTTATTATACCTTCATTAATACTTCATTTTCCTGCTTGCCCCTGGCTTGCTTTATTTCCTCTCCAGCCAGCCTGATCGACAAGATTACTCGCACTATGTTCCAACCCGTCTAAAACATATATACTATGAACTGGAACATAATTCATTCTGCAGCCAAAAGGTAGTGTTGAAGCACAAAGTTCTTTATTAATCTCATACGCGGAGTCAGATTTTCATATGGCAGAAGAAATTGTCTGGGGGAATAGCCTTGGAAGCGCCCTGAAGCAGGCACAAAGAGAAGACAAACTCGTGCTTGCTGCCTTCTTCAGTCAGGTATGCGAGGCATGCATTAAAATGAATAAAACCACGCTGATAGACGACAGCGTCCGGGAATATATCAACAGATATTTTGTTTCTGTTAAATACGAGTCAGGGGCAGATTCCGAGCAGTTCATGCGGTTCGATATAACGGCAAAGCCGGCGATGCTTGTGCTTGATGTTTCCGGCAATGAAATATTCAGAAAGATAGGTTTTTTTGAGCCGGCAATATTTATTGAAAAACTTGAAAAGGCCCGGAAAAAAGCTGCTCACATAGCATCCCACCTATAGCAGCTATCCGGCCTCAGGGGAGTAAGATAGTCTATGCGCTCTCTGATCCTCCCGGACTTCCCCTTGACATACCTGCCTTAATCAAACAGAATTGAATATGATGCAGCCCCGATACCACCATGGGCATCTGACTGACGGATACTGCTGTGGATTTTCCCATACGAGGTGAAGAATGTTAACGAATACGACCAATTGCAACTATAACACTGTCAGGGCAGCAGGCCTGCGGCTTTTTATTGCTGCAGTCGCACTGATGATGCTGCCCGCGCTCAGCTTTGGAATTGATACCTGCACCAATTCCACCAGCACCAGTTCAAGCCCGCTGGCATTTACTGAAACGGTCACCGGCTCGCTCACCCCTGGGTCTGTTGGGACTTCACTGGAGATTACGGTAACTAACGTCAGCGGAGCCGCTACCGTATCATTGACCCCATACACAACATTATGTTTCCAAAATATATTTCTTGGAACTGAAACGACGGTTGTGGACGCCTTACCTGCGGGCTTTTCTGCTGTCTCTATGAATGGAACCGGCTGGGCATGTGACCTTCCTCAGGTTGCCTGCTCAAGGAATGATATACTTCCGTCCGTTGGCAACTATCCCCCTATAACGCTCGTTGTTGATATTGCAGCAGATTCCAGCTTCACCTTGCTGAACACCCCGATTACTGTAACAGCAACCTCTGTGAGTCACAGCATTATGGAAATTTGGATCGGCAACTTTCTCCTTGGCAGAAATGATGTGGTCAACACAAACATTGCACAAACATGCATTGATAAACTCGTAAAAATTGGAGACAGTCTCTATTTTGACGATGTTTCTCTGGCCGTCGCTGCCCTGGTGGCAGATACCCCGGCAGATATATACCTGCATCAAACAGCATATGATACAGCGACATTCGCCACGAATACAGACGTATACCTCCATGGCGGCCGCCTCTGTGATTTCAGCACGGGCACTGGTCACAGCATCCTTCAGGGGACTATCGAAATTACAGCTGGGACGTTAATCCCGGACAGGATCATTATCCTGTAGAGGCTATCACATTTTGAATAGTATTTAAGGTATAATATCGGACATCCGGA
>PNOC01000054.1 GCA_013824615.1 Thermodesulfovibrio sp. | reverse complement strand
AAGCGCCTATAAAGGTGTTATTTGCTGCACCGGTCGTAACCGCAGCCCCGGCTCCCAACCCATACCAGGTATTGGTGTCACCTTCAGACCCAGCCCATGCAACAAAGGGCAGCATTACCATTATCACCACGGTCACATATCCGGCTATTCTGCTCATCATTGTTATGCCTCCTTATAACGATTTTTCCGACAAATGCACCTTAGTTATTGTAGCTTACTATGAACAGACTTCGGCAACTGTTCTGCACTATAGGATCAGCAAGAATTCCGGAGGCTGCTGTCAAATAAAAACAGTCTGCCTTGATACCGGATACTGGAAGACTCTATTTCTCGCGGACAGCAGTTGTTCACCAAAATATAGTTACCGACTGACCTTTTCAATAAAGTCAGAATGTTACGCCCCATCTTCATTTTTTTGGCTCAGGAAAATATAGTTGCAGACTGAAGATGCTATCCCGGCTAAATCTTTCACCTGTTGGTGACTCAGATGGCTGACATACACAACGCATGGTGCGACCTGTACTATTCACCGCCTTTTTTCAGCTGTTCACCGACAAGTCCTCACCGCGTGTGCTTCATTGAGAGTGCTTCATTGAGAGTGCTTCATTGAGAGTGCTTCATTGAGAGTGCTTCATTGAGAGTGCTTCATTGAGAGTGCTTCATTGAGAGTGCTTCATTGAGAGTGATAATTTCAGAAAGAAACGAGTATCGCTCAGGCTAAGCTGCGGGCACTCAGGATCTTCGCTAGGTGAGCCGTCAGCTTCAGCCTGTTGTTGGGCTGCAACTTCTTACAATGCGCTCATATATCTCTATATAATTACTATGCAGTGATGTACTTATTATGCCGTCAATACCTTTACAAACTTGAGATACATAATTATACATACGCTTATCTAGAGTAACCATGTCAACGTAAGGTATGCAGTCTATATGCGCAAAATCATAAATATCGCTTTCTTTCGGAATATCTTCAAGGTTCCGAACTATTTTATGAAATACCTCATAATTAAGTCTTATTGATGGACAAAACGTCGTGTTTTCATATATACAATCTGCGAGGTTTTTTAGTTTTTCTAGTGGGAACGCAATTCCATAATTCTTTAGTGATAGCCCAATTACCTTTGTAAAATTATCCTTCAAACTTGGAGGTTTATCCATCGCTCTATCCGATTCGAATAAATTTCTGAGTTTTATTGTATGTTTAGGAAAACCCAAAAACAGTTTTGGATCTTCTCCCCATAGGGTAAATATCGTTTCCGAAATACTGTGATTAATATAATCTTTAGTAGGAGGAAGGCCGTCTGTTGATAATGTATAATCAAACCTTGGTACGAATGGCATTATAGTATGATATGTCCTATTATTATTAAATACATCAATTGCTTCTAATAATTCTAACTTGGGTATATTCGCATTATGTATAAAACGAATCGGCATTCTTTCTAGCCTGTTTAATAATCGCATGACATTCGTATGAGCATCTCTTTTTATAAGTGGAGCAGAAACTTCAAATACACTAGAAGACGATAATATTAATTTATATCCATTTGATCTTAATGCTCTTTCAAAATCATCAACACCTATAGGTCCGGAATTATTAAGAAGATTTATTATGTCTCTGGAGTCAAGGTATATATTCATATTAGTAGTTTGTCAGCCCAACGAGATGGCGCACTTGCCTGGCAACCAAGCGCTCCAAAAACCACAGAGGCTGTTCCCGGTCAAGTGTAGCCAGGTGTTATGTTTTTCCTTTTGTTTTGTTTATGAATTTATTTGCCATAAGAATAAAGCCAAGCGATAGCGCTGGACAGCCCCAGAATATTGCGTTAATTAATGCCTTGTTCTTGTTGTATGGAATATCTGCCGTTATAAGCCAAGCAATTATACCAGAAACTATGAGAAGGCTTGAATATATCACTTTCTTATAAATTGCTGTTTTCATAAATAATATGTAAATAAGACCTCCGATGCTCAGAAGAAGCTGTATTCCAACGGCGACTAATATATCCTCGCCGTGGGCATGTGCGTTCGAAGGAGCATTAAATATGAAAAGGGCGGTGAGAAAAATTGTTTTATATTTCGTCTTCATTATTGGAAACATAACGTTGCGGCTGACCAGTGGCGGCAACCACCTTTGAAAACCCGACGAGCTTATTCGCCATCTGGTCGAGCCGTTTGTTCTGCTGTCTTCTCATTTTTTGTCTTTATAAATACGACAGCTAACAAGGCGACGACTCCAAGTATCGGAGCAAACAAGATGCTGATTTGAAGCCCAAGGCCGGGCGCTTCCCAAAAATGCCAGGCGCGACGACTAAACACCAGGAAAGGGACAACTGCAGCCAGACTGAAAAGGCGCGCTTTTGTATGAAAAATATAAATAAGTACTGCCCCGCAGATTACCGCCGGCAATATAATTGAGGAAAGGTCTACTATAAAATTGACGCCTACAGTAGCAAAGAATTCTTGTATCTTAGAATTTAGATCGAAAATTCCCGCGATAAAGTTTAAGTCTCTCTTTCCCCAAAATATGTCTTTGACTAATCCGTAACCGTAGCGATAAAGCAGGCCCAAGATGATCGCAAAAGCCCACGATGCCATTTTGTATTTTCTGATGCCGTCAAGTAATACTTCCAAATTGGAACTAAACTCGTCCACCGGGCGTGAAGAAGGCATCACATTATCTTCTGGCCACCGCGCTTTTATGACTTTAGATATCTTATTCATTATTTAATATTTATGCAGAACGACTGAACTGTGCCGCCCGGTCTCTGAGCTTTGCCGAAAACCAAACCAGCTTTATTCCGGGTCGGTACGAGTGATTTGTTAAGGCCCGTTTCATGTTGTTTTAATATTCAGTGCCGTTTGAGATTCAATGAATTTAATAATTCTTTTCATTCTGCTTTCATTCAAGCCCGTGGAGAAGGTAAGTGTTTTGCCGTTTTTCAAATAGAAGAGGAGTGGTTGCACCCGCCAAATTGGAGGTCCTGAACGTCTTTGAATATATTGAATGTCACCCAGAGTGATAACCGACGGCTGTGGCGTGAACCTTCCGAATAGATGTAATGTATTGTCTTTAATTATTACGTCTGGTTTCGTCAGAGCAACGAATGCACCCCAAGCAGCAAATGAGAAATAAATGGAGAATAGGACAATTCGAAATATTGGCGCGCCATTCAAAATATAGTGAGCTAGGAAATAGAGACTTGCCAAGGCAAAGAGTAGCCACATTGCTCTTTCTTGCCACTGGCGCGTTAATTTTTCATTGTCGTTCATTTTATTGTGGCCTTAACATCTTTTTTTATGCCGCAGCGGTGTTTTTCTGAATATTTGCATTCCACCCTGTACTTTGAGGGGCAAAACAGGGTAATAAAGCCCCATTTTGGCGGTATAAGTCCGTATACAGGGGTGTTATACCGAATCGGTATAATTCGGCTGTTCTATTATTGCGAACAAGGGAATTATGGAATTGTACACTTTGAAAACTGGATAACGGCACAAAATCCCCTCCTTTATGTTGATATTCTCCCCGCCGTAAGCTGCTATTTTATACCTTGCTGTTCAGCGCAGTGTCAAGACAAAACTGCTAATTTCCGGCAGAACTACAGAAAATCAGGGTAGCAGTAGAAAACGTTTGTTGCAGGAAGTACATCTCTTTTCATATTGCGGGAAGAAACCTGAGTCTTCTCCGGCCTGGCAGCCAGTTTGCGCCGGAACAGGTGGCCGGAATGATCCGGAAAATGCAGTTGAGACTGTGTAACGTTAATTATTAAGAACGATCAGAGCGTCAGTAGAGGCGCTTACTTCAGGCTTGTGTGTAGCGACCTAGCTCCTTCAAGTCGTCCTTTGCCTTGTTCGTCAATCATTTTTCGTGAACAGTCTGAGGGGAAGCCGCAAGCTTCTTCTCTATCTGGCTCAGGATGCCGTGGAGCATGTTCAGTTCCCAGTCGGTCAGGCCTGCCCTGCCGATGAAGTACTTCAGGTTGGACATGATCTTTTTTTCGAGGTCCCTGTCGCCCCGGGGGATATATTCGAGCAGCTGCAGGACAGCGGTCATCCGGTCGTACAGCAGGGTAATCTCACTGTGCGTGACAAGATCCATGCGGTGGTGGTTAACTCGGGCGGCCTTCTTCCCCCTGGGCTGGGCGGCCATCGCCTCTTTCCCCAATTCATAGGCTATGATCATCACTGCCTGGGCAAGGTTTAGAGACGGCTGCTCTTTGTTCGCCGGTATCGTCACCAGCAGGCCGCATTCCGAGACTTCTTCGTTATAGAGTCCACGGGACTCCCTGCCGAAAAGGATCGCGACCGGGCCGTCCTGTGCATACTCCTTTATCTTTCCGATGCCCTGCGCTATCGGCAGGATAAGACCACGCTTTTTTCCTTTTCTGCCGGTCGTCCCAACCACAAAGGCTTTATCAGCTACGGCTGAACGGACATCGGGAAAGGACTGCCTCCGGTCAAGGACATCCAGCGCATTATGGGCAAACCACCAGGCTTCGTCAGTAAGAAGCGGAGGATTGACGATGCCGAGGTTGGAAAAGCCCATGTTCTTGAGCGCCCGCGCAGATGCCCCTATATTGCCGGGCTCCTTTGGTTCGACCAGGATAAAATGGATATTGTCCTGCCAGCCGGTCACGAGGGTCTCCTGCCGGACTCAGACGCGCTTGTCGACGTAAAGCCCCTTGTAATCCTTTTGATCAAACAGGGCATAGGCATTCTGCACCCTCGTGAAAAGCGGGTCAGAACCATAAACCGGAAGTGCATTGCTGATCACAAAGGCTGAAGGGAAGACTGCAGGCTGGATACGAGGGACGTCAGCCTGTCTGCCGGTCAGCGTGACAACGGCATCATCTCTGCGGGACCTGCCGTTGCGGTCAATCAGCTCCCGGGCCTGGTCTCTCAGCACAAGAGGGTTCTGCAGAGATTCCTGTTGGCGGGCATTTGCCTCAATACCGGTTCTGGGGCCGATTTCGGAGCCGGCCTCCGGACGTTCGTCCTGCAGATACTGAGGAATGATCGTAGTTGATATCGTATCGATGGTCATGGTGGTGTCGGCAGTCTGCCGACCCTCTTTTTATAGTTTATCAAACTGCACCGGGAAGATAAAGCGAATACTTTTTCCGTTCCATCGATTGGACCCGGGCATCTCTGCAAGGGCGTAGCTGCTTTACAAACCCCCCGGCTTCTTTTATCATGTAAAGACCATGCGGAGCCCACAATCATGAAATCCTGTCTTCGGCTGGCGCTTGCCCAGGTCAACCCTACGGTCGGCGACCTCAAGGGCAATGCGGAAAAAATCATCCGGAAACTGCGCCAGGCTGAGGGAAATAAGGCCGACGTCGTCGTCTTTCCTGAGCTTGTACTGACAGGATATCCTCCCGAGGACCTTATACTTAAACCCCAGTTTATTCTCGACAATATCGCGGAGATAGGCAGGATAAGCGAAAAGGTCGCTGATATAACGGCGATTGTGGGCTTTATTGACAGCAGTTCAGACGGGGATATCTGCAGAAAGATCTATAATGCTGCAGCTGTCATACGCAATGGCAAAATCATTGACATTTACCATAAGGTGATGCTCCCAAACTACGGGGTCTTTGATGAAATGCGGTACTTCACCCCGGGAAGCCGGACACCCGTTTATGTAATGCATGGTGTCCGGTTCGGGATAAATATATGCGAGGACATCTGGCATGCGGAAGGCCCGGCAAAATGGCAGGCGCAGGCCGGAGCGGAACTGATCATCAATATCAATGCCTCTCCCTTTGAGATCGGGAAACCACAGATCAGGGAACAACTTATCAAAGAAAGAGCAGTCGAAAACAGCACCGGCATTGTCTACCTCAATACCGTGGGCGGCCAGGACGAACTCGTCTTTGACGGCAACAGCATGGCCTGTGATTGTGAGGGAGCTTTCATTGCCCGGGGGAAACCTTTTGCCGAGGACCTGCTGCTTGTTGATATGGATGCAGCAAAGACCCGTCAGCTGAGAAAAAAGAATTCCTTCAGTCCTGCCTCAAGAGCAGAAAATGCAGCAAGGGATATAGTTGAAATCAGAATACGTTCAGGGCAGCGCTGTCAGGAAAAACCGGTTGCTGCAAAAAAAACGCGCATTGCGCTGACCTGGGAAGATGAGGTTTATCAGGCCCTGGTCCTCGGCACGAGAGACTATATAACCAAGAACGGGTTTAAAGGTGCTGCTATCGGGTTGAGCGGGGGAATAGATTCGTCACTGGTGGCTGCGATTGCCTCAGACGCAATCGGCAGGGAACAGATCACCGGAGTCTTTATGCCGTCGAAATACACCTCGGCAGCAAGCCGGGAGGACGCATATGAGCTGGCTGAAAATCTTGGCATTCGCATCCTCGAAATACCGATCGGGCCGGTTCTGAAGGATTACAGAAAAAGTCTTTCTGAGATCTTCAGCGGCCTGGCCGAGGACACCACCGAAGAAAACCTTCAGGCAAGAATACGGGGCAACCTCCTGATGGCACTCTCGAACAAGTTTGGCTGGCTTGTCCTGACCACCGGCAATAAGTCAGAGATGAGCGTCGGGTACGCAACACTCTATGGCGATATGGCCGGAGGGTTTGCCGTTATAAAAGACGTCCCGAAGACCCTTGTCTACGATATCTGCAGATGGAGAAATCTCGCCTGCGGCGAACCGGTTATTCCCGGCCGGGTGCTGGTGAAAGAGCCGACAGCAGAGCTGCGTCCGGACCAGAAAGACAGCGATTCTTTACCGCCCTACACTATTCTCGACCCGATTCTCAGGGCCTATATCGAGGAAGAACAGACCTTTGCCGAGATTCTTGAACTCGGGTATGACCCGGCAACCGTAAAGAAAGTGATAACCCTGGTCGACCGCAGTGAGTACAAGAGGAGGCAGTCTCCTCCCGGCATAAAGATCACAACGCGCGCCTTCGGCCGCGACTGGCGCTTCCCGATAACCAACAGGTACAGGAGCTTCTGATGAATACATACATCCCCTCGCGCCTGATTATATTAATAGTCTTTGTTCTCTTTTGCTCTTCTCCCCCGGCTTTCGCTGCTGACAAGGATGGTTTCCAGATCAAAAAACAGCCCGAACTCCAGCAGATCAAACCAAAGAAGCCGGTCAAGATAAAACTGAAGAGAACCGCAAAAGACGAATACAGCTGGGAACTTACCGGAGATGACGCTGAGGAGATCATCCAGACCGACCGCAGGCTCAGAAAGGGCCTGGGTGCAAAATAGATGTCAACCGGCAGACTCTATATTGTAGCAACCCCGATCGGAAACCTGGAGGATATCACCCTGCGGGCGCTGCGCATCCTCAAAGAAGTGGATGTAATCGCTGCGGAGGATACGCGGCATTCAGGGAAACTTCTGAACCACTTCGGGATTGCAAAACCCCTCATCAGTTACTGGGGAGAAAAGGAAAAGACAAAAGCAGAGGAGGTACTTTCAATCCTCGGTTCAGGGAGATCGGTGGCGCTCATCTCCGACGCCGGGACTCCGGGGATTTCAGACCCGGGCACAGTTCTCATCAGCAGGGCGATTGAGGCGGGCATCAGCGTTGTCCCGATTCCGGGACCCTCTGCACTGATCACCGCCCTGTCCTTGTCCGGCTTTTCGACTGCCGAGTTTTTATTTGTCGGGTTCCTTCCTCCCAAACTGACCTACCGCCTGAAAAAGCTTAAAGACCTGAGCCTCGAAACGCGGACACTGATCATCTACGAAGCCCCCCACCGGATAGTCGAGACCGTCTCGGAGATGAGCGGGATATTCGCCGACCGCAGGGCGGTACTGGTAAAGGAACTGACAAAACTTTTCGAGGAGATTTACCGCGGGACCTTCCCTGACATACTCACCCAGCTTGAAGCCTCAAAGATCGCCGGCGAGTATGTTCTGGTGATTGAGGGCAGAGGGGAAGAAGAGGGGCTGCATGCCGAGGACGCGCTTTCCGAAGTAAAAGCACTGATTAAGAAAGGGCTCAGCCGCAAAGATGCCTCAAAACGGATCGCTGAACAGTATGGCCTGAGCAAAAAAGAACTCTACGACAAAAGTCTGGAATAGTTTATGAGAGTCTGTGTATAAACTGACTTTCTTGTTTTTGGCCGTCATTCCCGTGAAGATGGGAATCCATTGCTTATTGACGATATAATAACCCTGGATCCCCGGGTCAAGCCCGAGGATGACAGATTAGGGACTTTACCCTGAGCCTCAATTTTATGCGATACCTTAAATCCTGGCTTCCTGTCCTTCTGTGGATGGGGTTTATTTTCTGGATGTCAACCGGCACCTTCTCCTCACAGAATACATCCCGGATCATTGGACCTCTTGTCGCTCTTCTCATTCCGTCTGTTTCTCAGCATGAGATTGACCTGATTCACGGAGTCATCCGGAAGGCAGGACATGTTGGCGAGTATTTTATTCTTGGCATTCTGCTGTTCCGCGCCTTCCGTAGGAGTTCAGACAGGCGGCAGGACCTGCGATGGGCAGGTTATTCGTTCATAATCGTAGCAGGCTTTGCAGCGGGGGACGAATACCATCAGTCCTTTGTAGCGACAAGAACGGCATCACTGATTGACGTCTGCCTCGATATATCCGGAGGCCTTCTTGCTCAGGTGGTCTGCATTCTCTGGTACCACCGCAGGCGGGCAAACAACAATCAGTACTGAAACCTCTTCAGCACCAGCACCGCGTTCACCCCGCCAAAACCGAATGACTGGGTAATCGCAATGCTGCAGGGAATATCGGATTTCGCGGTTATGATATTGAGGTGACAGGCTGCATCCTTTTCCTCAAGGTTAATCGAAGGGGGAATTATTCCGCGTTGCAGGGTGACTGCGGTGAAAGCCGTCTCGAGCGCGCCTGAGGCGGCAAGCATATGGCCGGTCATGGATTTAAGTGCACTGGCCGGCACTTCAGAGATGCGTGCTCCAAAGACCTGCTGCAGGGCCTTTGCTTCAGCCGCATCACCGAGCACCGTCGAGGTGCCGTGCGTATTGATATAGTCAACAGCCCCGGCTGCAACCCCGGCATCCCGCAGGGCAGCTGATATGGCACCCGCCTCTCCGGCACTGTCAGGTTTTGTAAGGTGAAAGGCATCAACCGTATTGGCGTAACCCATGATCTCTGCGTAGATGCGGACATCTCTTTTCAGCGCGTTTTCCAGACTTTCAAGGACAAGGATGCAGGCGCCTTCTGACAGGACAAATCCGTCTCTTTCCCGGTCGAAAGGCCTGCTTGCTGAAGGTTCAGTTCCCTTCGACAGAGCACCTGAAGAGCCATAGCCCTCAAGGCAGAGCCTGCATAGTGGTGCCTCGGTTCCGCCCGCCAGCACCGGCCCCTCATGGCCTTTCTGTATGAGCCTGAAGGCCTCACCAATCGCATTCGAACCCGACGCGCAGGCATTTGAAATCCCAAGGCAGTGCCCCCGGATACCGATTTTCTGGGCGCAGAACGACGGGGCGGCGCTGATCGTTGTCGCCGGCATCAGATAGGGAGAAAGCCTCCGGCCCTTTTCGCGCCCGGATCCTGTCAACCCTGAAACCGCCCGCTCCAGTGTGCTGATCCCACCCCGGCTGGAGCCGATTATCACGCCTCCTGAACCGAGATAGTCACCAACCGCCAGCCCTGCATCAGCAACCGCCATAGCCGCGGCTGAAACTGCGTAGTGAACAAAGGGGTCGAAATGTGCTGCCTCTTTTGCTGAAAGAACTGCATGAGGATCGAACTGCCTGAGTTCACCCGCAAGCTTCCAGTTCCGGCCATCTCTGTCGAATCTGCTGACAGGGGAAAGGCCTGATCTTCCGGAAAGCGCGGCTTCCCAGCTCTCCCCGAACGTATTGCCAAGCGGGGTGACCGCTCCGATGCCCGTTATTACCACGCGTTTTATTTTCATATGAAAGGAAATTATGATCAATCCCGCGGGGCATTGTCAAAGAGCCGGCAGCTGCATGCCGGGATGAGGTTTCTTCTTTTATAATTAAGCGGTTCTGTGCTATCGTAAAACAAAATAATTGCTGAGGTCTTTTTTTGTCAGGCGCTATTTTACGGAAAAAACGTGAGGAACTTGGGCTTGAAATCAAGCCAATCTCTGACCAGCTCAGGATCAAGCAGGAGTACCTGTCGTCAATAGAACAGGACCTCTTCGATAAACTGCCTGCCCCGGTTTATACCATGGGATATATCAGGAGCTATGCGCGCCACCTTGACGTCGACCCCACGGCTATCCTCGAAGTCTATGCCGAGCGACTCCCCAAACCGAAAACCGACAATTCAGCCATCCCTGTCGTCCTCGCAGAAAAAAGAAGGCCATGGCTTCTTTATCTGGTTCTGACGGCTATCGTTGCTGCAATCAGCGCCGGAGTGTATCTCCGGATTTCACATAAACCTGAGCAGCAGCCCGAAAAAAACGCAACACTGGCAGAAACGAAAAAAACAGGCGCTGCAAAACCGCGTACCGGTTCCAGGGATCAGCAAGCCCCTTCAAACATAAAGGCAAAGACCGAGGTCATCCCTCCGCAACCGGTAAATCAAAAGCCAGCAAATCCTTCCCTGCCGGCAGTGACCGTCCCGGAGAGACCTTCCCCTGAGCAGTCAGTCTCCGAACAAGCAGCCGCTGATAAGAGCATGCATCTTCTTTCAATACAGGCAGCAGAGACTAGCTGGATATATGTAAAGTTCAAAAACGGCAAATATGAGTCGATCACACTCAGGGCAGGCTCATCAAGGCAGTGGAACTTTTCCGAGAGTGCTTTTCTTAAAATAGGCAATGCCGGCGGGGTGAAGATCATGCTCGACGGCAAGGAGATTGGTCCTGTCGGGCAGTCAGGACAGGTCGCCACCCTCACCCTCCCGCAGTAAAGCTTTGCGTCTTTCTTAATAGCGTCTATCTATCTGTCTGCCTTTTGTCCATCACTCCCGAACTCCCTTATCGGGAAGCAAGCCCTTCGATAAACTCAGGGCGACAACAGACCTGTCCTGGTGAGCCTGTCGAACCATGGATCCCCGGGTCAAGCCCGAGGATGACAAGATTAACAGTCTTTTGTGTTGAGTCATTCCCCGACTTGATCGGGGAATCCAGTGAAACCCATTTTTACTTCAACTTACGCACACGTGAATTTTATTTTTTTATCTTTGCGTACGAATCCTTCAGCGACACAATCCGGTTGAAGACCGGGTGTCCCTCAGTTGAATCAACCGGATCAACACAGAAATATCCCTGGCGTTCAAACTGAAACCTCTCCCCTTTTGCAGCCCTTGCCAATCCCGGTTCAATTTTGGCTGACGGCAGGACTTCAAGGGATTTAGGGTTCAGGCAGCCGAGAAAATCAGGGCATTCCTTTTCATCTGCCGGATTCGGCGAGGCAAACAGGTGATCATAAAGCCGGACCTCTGCGTCAACCGCATGCTGAGCTGATACCCAGTGGAGCGTTGCCTTCACCTTCCTGTTGTCAGGGGCATCGCCCCCGCGGGTCGCAGGGTCGTACGTGCAGTGAAGTTCCGTAATGCGGCCGGTGGTCTCGTCTTTGACCACATGCACACAGGTGATAAAATAGGCGTACCTCAGCCGCACCTCGCGGCCAGGGGCCAGACGGAAAAACTGCTTTGGCGGATTCTCCTGAAAATCCTCCTCCTCGATATAAAGCACGCGGGAGAACGGGACCATGCGGCTGCCCATCGATGCATCCTCAGGGTTGTTCACCGCACTCAACTCCTCGGTCTGGCCCTCGGGATAGTTCAGGATCACCACTTTCAGCGGCCGCAGCACGGCCATGAACCTCGGGGCCGTCCTGTTCAGCTCCTCCCGGATGCAGTGTTCGAGCAGGGCAAAGTCGACAAAACTGTTCCGCTTGGCAACCCCGATCCGTTCGCAGAAATTTCTGATAGACGATGGCGTATACCCGCGCCTGCGAATCCCCGACAGGGTAGGCATCCGCGGATCATCCCAGCCGGAGACATGCCCCTCCCCCACCAGCTTCAGAAACTTGCGTTTGCTCATGACGGTATAGCTCAGATTCAGTCGTGCGAACTCGATCTGCTGCGGATGACAGGCCACCTCCAGTTCATCAAGGAACCAGTCATACAGCGGACGGTGGTCCTCGAACTCCAGGGTGCAGATCGAATGCGTAATGCCCTCGACCGAATCAGAAACGCAATGCGCATAATCATACATCGGGTAGATGCACCAGGCATTCCCGGTGCGGTGATGCTCGGCCTTGAGTATGCGGAACATGACCGGGTCCCGCATGTTGAGATTGCCGGAGGTCATATCTATCTTCGCCCTGAGGACATGGGTCCCTTCTTCAAACTCACCTGCCTTCATGCGCTCGAAGAGATCGAGGTTCTCCTCAACAGGCCGGTTGCGGTACGGACTCTCTTTTCCCGGCTCAGTGAGTGTCCCGCGGTACTCGCGCATCTCGGCAGCGGACAGACTGCAGACATAGGCCTTGCCCTTTTTTATCAGCTGCACGGCGTATTCGTAAAGTTTTCCAAAATAGTCGGAGGCAAAGTAGAGATGATCACCCCAGTCAAAGCCGAGCCAGCGGACATCCTCCTTGATCGAATCGATATACTCGACCTCTTCTTTGGTAGGATTTGTGTCGTCAAATCTGAGGTGACATCTGCCCTTGAACTCTTCAGCCAGGCCGAAGTTCAGGCAGATCGACTTTGCATGACCCAGGTGCA
The DNA here is from genome assembly GCA_013824615.1 of Thermodesulfovibrio sp. Taxonomy (GTDB): domain Bacteria; phylum Nitrospirota; class Thermodesulfovibrionia; order Thermodesulfovibrionales; family UBA6898; genus PALSA-1316. Next base: position 12,310 of record PNOC01000054.1, on the reverse strand, counting down.
GATACCCGTTAGGCTCCGGCGGGAACCGGGTGACTACGGCGCCGTTGTTTTTTCCTGCCTTCAGGTCCTCGGTTACTATCTCGCGGATAAAATGTGATGGCAGGCCTGGTTCCTGCAGATCTCCTGATTTAAGCTCATTATCCTTCATCTTAACCCTTTGCCTTGAATCCTGGACAACCCTCAAATCCGAAGCAGGTCGCCTGCTTTCTCATGACACAGCCGGCATTGACACAGATAGGGGTCTTGTCGCCGTAGGCGGCGTACGAACCACGAGCCTGCCTGCTGTCTTCCGGTTTCTGTATACGTGTCCTGCGTTTTGGGATATCCTGAGTTTTCATGGACGTTTTTATATTTTTTATATAATAATACAACCGGCATGCACTATCAAACTTTATCAGTCGGCAGATTTCTATGAGCAACCCTGAGATTGCGGATATCTTCGCAGGAACGATCAGGCGGCATGGTATGCTGCAGCAGGGAGATATCGTGCTCGTCGGGCTTTCGGGCGGGCCTGATTCAGTCTGCCTCCTCCATCTGCTTCATCGCATACAGGCGCAATTCGGTCTGCAACTGCACGCGGTCTACGTGAATCATAACCTCCGCCCCGAAGAGATACCCGCGGAGATCTCTTTCTGCGAAAAGACCTGCAGGGAACTCGGGGTAAACTTTATCCTGAAGTCAGTCGATGTCGCCTCACACCAAAAACAGCAGGGACTGAACCGGCAGGAGGCCGGCCGCGAACTCAGGTATATGGCCTTTGAGGAAGCAGCAGCCGGGATCGGCGCATCCAAAATTGCGCTCGCCCATAATGCCGATGACCAGGCAGAGACCATCTTCATGCGGCTGATCAGAGGTTCAGGGCCAAAGGGACTGGGGGGGATTCCGCCGAAGAGGGGCAGGATAATCCGGCCGCTTATCGAAACAGAACGGGGCCTGATCGAACAGTTTCTCGAAAATGAAAATATACCTTTTGTCCTTGATTCATCAAACCTGAAGCAGGACTATCTCAGAAACAGGTTCCGGCTCTCGCTCATGCCGGAACTCAAGAAGATCAACCCTAACCTCCTGCATACCCTCAGGACCACGGCCTCCATACTGCAGGAGGAAGAGCGCTACCTGGAGATTATCGTCACCAAAACCCTGATGAAGCTGATCAGCAGAAAATCAGCGCACCGCATCGAGCTGTTTCTCTCCCCGCTCGAGAGGCTCGAAACCGTCATCCTGCGGCGCGTACTGCGCAGGGCGATCGACGGGACCGAGGGCCTGCGCAGCATCGGGTTCCAGAATATCGAAGATATAATGAACCTCTTAAAAAACGGCAGTCCGGGGGACCGTATCTACCTCCCGAAGGGCCTGCGGGTGATCAGGGAATATGCCCTGCTTGTAATCACCTCAGAGGAGCCTGTCAGAATCGCGGACTATCTGCTGCGCCCCGGAGATGAGGTCGCCATCGTCGGTGCCGGGGTGGTCATTAAAGCATCTCTCGAAGACAGGCCTGACGTTTCGGAAAAAGCAGAAGATTTGGGTGACGGAAAATCCTCCGTACTCCTTGACGCCGGAAAGATGCTTTTCCCCCTGACGATACGGGCGCGCCGGTGCGGCGACTTGTTCTATCCCCACGGCTTCGGAAAGAGAAAAAAACTGCAGGACTATCTCGTCGATGAGAAGGTACCGCGGGACGAGCGGGAACAGATACCGATCCTGCTGTCCGGCAGCGACATCATATGGGTTGCCGGATACCGTTCAGATGAACGCTTCAGACCCACTGCAGATACAAAAAAATACCTGAGACTTGTTATAGTAAAGGGCAAATTCTGATTATTTGATTGAACCTATAGTCTTTGCAAGGAGGCTTTTTTGACCGAGCATATCAGAGTCCGTTTTGCCCCAAGCCCGACCGGGCATCTCCATATCGGGGGGGCGAGGACAGCGCTTTTTAACTGGCTTTTCGCACACCACCACCGCGGCAGATTCATACTGAGGATCGAAGACACCGACACCACCAGGTCAACGGACGAATACATCGAAGCCATAATCCAGGGTATGACCTGGCTCGGACTCGATTGGGATGAAGGACCGTTCCGGCAGACCGACCGGTTTGAGGTCTACCGCAGCTATGTCGACCGGCTGGTCAAAGAGGGAAAGGCCTACTACTGCTACTGTTCTTCAGAAGACCTGGAGGCCAGGAGGCAGGAGGCCATGGCACAGGGCAGACCGGTGATGTATGACGGCCGCTGCAGGGGCCTGCAGGAGCCTGTCCCCGGCGTAGCCCCGGTCGTCAGGTTCATGATGCCGAGGGATGGCCAGACGGTAGTCCATGACCTTATCCATGGCGCCGTAGAGTTCGACAATGCCCAGCTTGACGATCTGATCATTCTCCGCTCAGACAATACACCGACCTATAATTTCACCGTCGTGGTCGACGACGTGGATATGCGGATCACCCATGTGATCAGGGGGGACGACCATCTGAACAACACCCCGAAACAGATACAGATGTATAAGGCCCTCGGCTATGACACCCCCAAATTTGCACACCTGCCGATGATCCTCGGCGCTGACAAAACAAGGCTCTCTAAACGGCATGGCGCAACCTCGGTCATGGCGTATCAAGAGATGGGATATCTCCCTGATGCCCTGATAAACTATCTGGTAAGACTTGGCTGGTCGTATGGCGACCAGGAAATCTTCACCCGGGATGAGCTTATCCGGCATTTCACTTTCGAAACCGTCGGCAAGGCAGCATCCGTATTCAATCCTGAAAAACTCCTCTGGCTGAACAGCCAGTATATCATGAAGGCCTCAGCCGAAAGCCTTGCTGAACTGGTGCTTCCTTTTTTGATCAAAGAAGGCATCCTCGGTGAAGAAGAAAAGGTAAACAGGGACTGGCTCGCGTCAGCAGTAAAGACGTTGCAGGAGCGTGCCAAGACCCTTATTGAACTGGCCTCGTCCCTGCGTTATTTCTTTATTGACCCGGCTGTCTACGATGAAAAGGCAGCCGCAAAGTTTCTGAACAGCCAGAGCCTGACGTATCTCACAGAGTTGCGTGAAGGTCTGAACGGACTGGACGAGTATTCCCATGACAGCATAGAAAAGATATTCACCGCAATCGTCGAAAAAAACGGCATCAAGCTCGGCGCGCTGGCCCAGCCGGTCAGAGTGGCCCTTACGGGGGGCACGGTCAGCCCGGGCATTTTCGAGGTAATCGGAATCCTGGGGAAAGAAACGACGCTCCGCCGCATCGACAGGGCGCTTTCCGTAATCGCGCCAGGACCGGCATGAGCATATCTGTATGAGTTATATTGCGGTCATGGGAGCAGGAAGCTGGGGAACGACACTCGCCTGTCTCCTGGTCGACAAGGGATTCGACGTCTCTTTCTGGTCTTTCGAAAAAGAAGTGGCCGAGGAGATTAACCAATATGGCAGAAACAGCATCTACCTGCCTGATGTCGAACTGCCGCGGGGACTGAAAGCAACCGACAACATAGAAGAAGCCGTCAGAAAATCCCGTTATATACTGAACGTCGTCCCCACACAGTTCACGCGAAGTGTCTTCAAAAAAGCTATAGAGTATATCCATGAGGATGCAGTCATCATCAGCGCCTCCAAAGGCATAGAGCAGGGGACGCTCCTGACCGTCTCAGAGATCCTCCATGAGCTTTCAGGTTCACGGGGAGCGGTCCTCTCAGGTCCGAGCTTCGCAAAAGAAGTCATCGCCAAGTATCCGACCGCAGTGACCCTTGCCTGCCAGAACCCTGAAACCGGACTGCTGCTCCAGGAGATCTTCAATACCAGTTACTTCAGGGTCTATACTCATCCCGACATCACCGGTGTTGAGATCGGCGGTGCACTCAAGAATGTCATCGCCATCGCCTCAGGCATTTCGGATGGGCTCGGCCTTGGCCATAGCGCACGTGCCGCCCTGATCACCAGGGGGCTGGTCGAAATATCCAGGCTCGGTGAAGTCATGGGCGCTGATAAAAGGACCTTCTCAGGCTTAAGCGGGCTTGGCGACCTGGTGCTCACCTGCACCGGGCCTCTCTCCCGAAACTACTCGGTTGGAGTCAAGCTGGGCCAGGGCATGAAGCTTGCGGAAATTATCGCTTCAACCCGGAGCGTTGCCGAAGGAGTAGCAACCGCGCAGTCGGCCTATGAACTTTCAAAGAAGTATGACGTTGAAATGCCGATTGTCGAGCAGGTATATAACACCCTATATCAAAATGAAGACCCGGCAGTCGCCGTCAACAGCCTTATGACGCGGGCACTAAAATCTGAATTCTGAGCCCTGCATGCAGACCGGAAAAATAAAAGAAATCCTGGACGATATCAGCACCGGCAGGCTGACCCCGGACAAAGCTCTGGCCCTGCTGAAGCACCTGCCCTATGAAGACCTTTCCTATGCAAAAATCGACCATCACCGGCATCTGCGGCAGGGAATCCCCGAGGTGATATATGCCGCAGGCAAGACAGACATACAGGTCGTGGCCATAGCCCGGGCCATGCATAAAAAAACCGGGAGCTTCCTGATCACCAGGGCAGCGAAGAAGATCCATACACTGCTGCGGATAAAAGAGGCCGTATTTCATGAGGCTGCAGGCATGATCTCAGTAGGAGGCTCGAAGGAGCAGAGGGGAAATATCCTGGTCCTGACTGCGGGGACCTCGGATATGCCTGTTGCTGAAGAAGCAGCGGTCACTGCGGCGTTTCTCGGCAGTAAGGTGGAGACGGTCCACGATGTCGGCGTTGCCGGGCTTCACCGCCTGCTGGACAATAAAGAAGCAATGGGAGCTGCAAGGGTAATCATCGTGGCCGCCGGCATGGAGGGCGCCCTGCCCTCGGTCGTCGGAGGCCTGACCGACAAGCCGATTGTTGCCGTACCAACCTCAGTCGGCTACGGGACGAGCTTTAACGGTCTGACCGCACTTTTTGCCATGCTCAACTCCTGCGTCCCCGGCATCGCCGTGATGAATATCGACAACGGCTTCGGCGCCGGCTGCCTGGCGCACAAAATCAATATCCTGGTTTGATTCCTTCCGCCGCGCCTCAAGCTTTCCGCTTCAGACCTGACGAGGTTCACGGCGCATTTCAGCTCCGGCTTGCCGGAATCAATTATATTCCTCCTGGTGGTCTCCGAACACCTGGTGGATGATTTCCCATGCGGTCTCTTCGATGGATTTGTTCGTCGTATCGACGACTTTCCAGATCCGGTGCTTCCTGCGGAGGTCCCTGACATACTCAACCTCGGCAAAGATCTTCTTGAATTCGCTGTAGCTCGTCGGGAGCAAGGACTTTTCCTGGCGCACCCTCCTGATTTTCTGAAGGACCTCGGGATCGATTACCAGACAGACGATCTTTTCCTGGTCGATTTTGAAAAGCTCTTCGGGCAGGGGGATGCCCGGAACGATCGGGACATTGGCGACCTTGTAGCCCTCCTGGGCCAGAAAAATCGAGGTCGGGGTTTTGGACGTCCGCGAAAGTCCGACGATAACGATATCCGCGTCATCGAGGTGCTCGGTGCCCCTGCCGTCGTCGTGTCCCAACGTATACTCGATCGCCTCAATGCGTTTAAAATATCGTTCATCGACCTTCCTGAGCAGACTCGGCGTTTCGAGCGGTTCCAGTCGAAGATAGGCCGCGAGGTTGTTGATCAGCGGGCCCAGAATGTCGAGATAATAAATCTTGTTTTTCACGCAATAGGCGGTCGCATAGTCGCGCATCTCCATTTTGACAAAGGTAAAGGCTATAAGGGCCTTGTCCGACTTGGCCTGGTCGAGGACCTTTTTGAGCCCGGCCTTGGAATCAATGTCGTGGAAAAGCATGATCTTGGTGTGGGTGTGTTCGAACTGCACCAGGGCCGCCCTCAGAATATGGAGGCCGCTCTGGCCGGTAGCGTCCGAAATAATGACTATTTTTTTTGCAGACATGTTCACCTCGCTTTTAGTATACCCTGCCCCCAACGAGTTCTTCTCCTGGGTAAAGTTTGCTTTAAGGGTGGCGTTATCCCCTGCTGCCCCGATTTGACTGCGCCAGCGGCCAGTTTATGATACCAAGAATTTGAGGAAATAGGGCGACACTCGAAGTTCAGGTTGGTGAATATTGGATGAATCCCGCCGCATCTTTACCGTTATTATCCCTTTCGAAAATATCAGGGCTGCGACCGAAGGCGGCCGTTAAGAATTTTGGACTGTTAGAGTCCCGGTATTTCCGGGTCCGGCAATAATCCGTTCATGCCGCATCTGTGCTAGAATATCTCGCCTGAGCCGGGACTGAACGCATCCGGGTTGACAGACCCTTTGTCCCGTGCCGGCAACAATCTGATTCAAGAGAACGGGAATGACGCCACCATGTATCTGACATCTTTTATTCATCGTGACAGGCTGTTTGAGATCACCGAGCGCTGGTTCTGCGGCCGCTCCGAGCCGGGTGACGCGCGGGCCATCACTGAGATCCTTATCTGCGATGGCTTTGTGGTCAGCGAGACGCTCGAAACACTGACCAGGCGCCTGCTCGGCATGATTCACCGCGAGCCCGTCCACCAGAGGCAGATCCGGTTCAAGGGTGAACTGCGGGACCTTCTCTGTCTTGGCAACCGTGAAGGGAATCCGAGGGCTCAAGAACTCATTGGCCGATACCACGAAAACCCGGATTACTTTTACCGGGAAGCCCCCATAAACGGGTCAATCTGCCTTGACGCAGAGAACCAGCTGCTCGCACTGTTTAGAAAAAAAAGACCGAAGAGAATTGCCGAGAAGGCGAATCGCAGAATCGCGGAATGGATTTTCCAGAATGTCCAGACGCGCGCACAGGAAATGGCCGGGGAGAGGGCACGACTGTCCGGCATTCCCCTGGAGCAGTTCGTCACCCCTGCTGAAGAAATGGCCGAGGAGTTCGTGCGCGCTGAAGAGTCTATCGCCAGAAGCTTCCGGGAGGGCAGCATCAGATTCGATAAATCCGCATTGACCACACAAGATGTCGGGGCCATCAAGATCCTGGCCATGGAAGATGAACTTCAGCTTCTTGAAAAGACGATAGAAGAGGCCCCCGATATCGTGATTGTCGAAAAAGAAGAGTTCAACGGCAAGTACCAGGCCATCAACCTGGTCCTTGAGGTATCGTGGGATGCAGAGCATGTCTGCCGGAGATATCAGGAGAGCAGGGCCTGGGAAAGATACCAGAACCGGGGGATACCCGAAGAAGAGCTAAAAAGGGGGCTGGCGCCTTTTCTGCATAATGCCGAACCCCGTATTAATGTTGAACTGATACTCTCGACGTTCCCTCACATGGTTGAGTCAGAACTCGGCAACAGCATTCATGAAGAGAGAATCATTGCCCAGAGGGACAACAAACGCTATAAGGGCTATATTCCGATGAATGTGGAGTTTCTCGTGGAGGCCATCTTCGCCGTGGGGTTCAGCCCCAGGATTAACGTTGATGAGGTGCCGATCAAGCTCTGGGGGAGATATCTGCCGGAGACGCTGAGTTCATATGTGCGACACCTGCATGACATGCCTGAGCATGACCGGTTTCATTAAGCGCAGCGGTTCTGAAGATGCCCTTGAGTCAGGGATTATCCCGCCAGCCACGATCTTCAAAAGGGTTGATTTGCCTGATACTGTGTTGATCAGTAACCCGTTATAGAAACTATGTTACACCGTCAATGAAGACCGCGCTCATTGAAATGTTTCGAATATTTCATATCGGTTACAAGGATGTGATCCTGGAGCCAGTCTTTGAGAAAATTCAATATTTCCAAAGTGAGAACAAATCCGACACTTTCTATCCGCTCTTTCAAGTCGATTGCCTTCGTGGTAAATTTGTCGTGCTCACTCTTGTGAGGTAAATAACCCGTGTAATTCAATTGTTGCATGTACTTTTCTTCTCTCTCAAAATGGGTAGTCGCATAACTTACCATTTCGGATATTATTTTGTTTTGGACCTCACGCCCCTTTTTTGAAAGCAACGCCTCGTGTAATGTATTAATCATTTCGATCAAGGTTTTATGTTGATCATCAATTTCCTTTACGTTGACACTAAAGTTGTCCGCCCACTGCAGATACATCATTTTAGTCCTCCTCTTTTCTTCTTCGGTTTATAAAGATACCCCTTGCGGGGGACGTTCCCGTATATTGTGTACTTCGTCTACAGGTGCTCTTTCGGGGCTCATCGTCACGAAACTTCGAAATACTTGGAAATCAAGTTATTCATCCGCGTGTGCAGGAACTCCTCGTCCGCGTCATTGAGATCGGTATAGAGTCGGCTGCAGATGAGCAGAAACTTCTCGAGTATCATCGGATCGAAATGACTGCCGCTGCTCTCCTGCAGGATCTCAATAGCCTTTTCGAGGGGAAAGGCGTCCTTGTAGGGTCTCTTAGACGTAAGGGCGTCAAATACGTCCACAATCGAAAAAATCCTGGTTCTAAGCGATATATTGCTACCGATGAGTCCATCGGGATAACCGCTGCCATCGAATTTTTCGTGGTGGCAGCTGACGATGTCCAGGGAGTTTTCGAGCCAGGCATATTTTTCGAGTATCTCGACGCCGTGGCGCACGTGGGTTTTCATCTCCTCCAACTCGTCTACGGTAAGCTTGTGCGCTTTGTGGAGCAAGTTGTCGCGGATCGCAATTTTTCCAACATCATGAAGAAATGCCCCCTTGATGAGGCTCTGCATCTCGATGTTGTCAAGCCCCATCTGCTCACCCAGCAGTATGGAGTATATAGCTACACGATAGTTGTGGGTATTTGTCTCGCTGTCCCTTTTTGCGACCGCGCTGCCCAGTACGACAAGGAGTCCAAGATTGGCATCATAGAGGTCCCTCGACAGTCTCATAAGATCCTTGTTGAGACCGATAATGATAGGGTAAATGACAAGGGTGAGAATAAAAATGACCGGGAATACCAGGAGCACGGACGTCATGATCCTTGACTTGATCACGTGCGCGGTCTCGGGAGTGACCAGGTAGATGCCTTCAAAAAACCCGATTATCCGGTTGTCATCGCTGTCGCGTATGGGAACCACGATCTTGAGGAACAGATCGCCTTTGTCATAAACCCTTCTGTAATCCACCTTGTCCGTCATCAGGGAATGATGATCGCTCGCCTCCAGAGCTACAACGCGGTCTGCCATTGCCGGTATGGTCTGCCGGACAATCAGGCCCTTGTCCCGCGAGTATAGCTCGGCGAGCACAAAATGCAGCCTCGAGAACTCAGTGCGAAATTTGGCCTCGACGATGCCCAATGCCTGATTCCCCGGCTGGTGGAAATGGGAATGATACGGTTCGGAAAGTTTCTCGGCCTCGCCAAGTGCCATTGGCAGGACGAGTTCCTTGACTCGCTCGAACTCCAGGAAAAAGACGGCAATCCCTATCAGGATGGACAAGCCAAGCCATATGCCGAGGAGCCGGCCTGCTATTCGTTTATGGATCCTGTATTTCACTCGATAATGGAAGCGGTTCCAACCATCAGGCACTTTTGCTGAGTCGAACTGTGAGTTAGTAATTTCATACAAGACGATTCTACTCCTCTTTGAGCGACTTGTCAATGTTCCTAATCAAGCCGTCTATAATGCAACTATAGAGGTAATCGTTGCGACATTTGGAATGTACCCCTGTTAAATTAAAGAAAGAAGGCGAAAGAAAGGGGTTGCACAATGAGCAAGAACTTACTTAATGAGTATTTCAAGCAGGTATACGGACGATATCGGAGGGCCAGCTTATATCGCAACAGGTGGCCGGATTCGCCGGAATCTCCAATAAGAGGGGGTAAAGGGGAGTTGTGATCTCCGCAGGGCACCCTGCTTTATAACAGGGCGCCCTAAGCATTATCCAGTCGTTACTTTTCGTCGGGCTTCTCTTCAGTGCTGCCGGCGTCACCTGTTTTCTTGCTCTCCCCATCTTTGCCCTTCTGCTGTTTGCCGGCAAGGTAGGATTCCGAGGGCGTCCAGTTGAAGGTGGCGACCTTTGAAACTTCATCCGCACTTTTACCGACCATCTTTGTCACGAGCACCTTTCCTGCAATCGCCAGCCCGATGAAGGGCAGAAAGGCTGCATAAAGAAGCCCAATGACCGGTCCGGCAGCCAGAATAAAAACAGGATTTATCCTGTAATAGGTGACAGACCCGTCTCCGGGAAGCTGGCCTTCACTCCTGAGAATCACCCGTTGCCCGTTCGTAAGATTCCAGTAATTCCCCTTGCTGACTGTCTCTCCGCCTATGTGTCCTAACCGTGCCATGATTTTGTCCTCCTTTGTTGTTTTTGTTCTCTTGATCTCATAATACCAGAAGGAAAACAAGTGCGTAATTGGGAATAGTACCTAGTATGCAGGAAAAAAGCTCTTAGGGCAGAAATCAGCGGGATTTGAGGGTCACAGAGCCGCTCTGCGGATCATAATCGTATTTTGATATATCCAGATTCTGACCGACAAGCGGCTTTATCTCGTCAAGACCTGCAGGATATTTATCATTAATCGCGCGATAGGCAGCCAGGGCCTTTTTGACAGCATCAAGGTTGCCGGCATCACCTGCCTGTTTTCCCTTTTCATAGGAATTGATCATGGCATCCCCGTATACGGCCACAGGGTTCTGCGGCTTTTCCTTGCAGGCAGACAGAAAGGTCAGCATAACGACAACAAAAAGAATTCTTCTCATAGTCAGATTTTAGCACAGACAGCGGTTAATCTACACATTACCCGGATAGCAGGGTGACTCTTGGGACACTGCGGGTCCAGGTCGGGGTCAGGCTTGACTATTGATATTTGACCTCTTTCCTTTCAATATTTCAATCACACGTTCTGTGCCCTTTCTCAATGCTTCCTTCTCTTTTACGTGGCGGGTTATTAGCGCAGGGTCTTTCTGCATATACCCGGCAACCTCTCTCCCCTTATAACCAAACTCATGTGCCACCAGGCTCAGCAGTTTCCTTCCGTGCGTTATATCCCTGTGCTTGCCCTTCTGTCTCATCTGAGACAATGATATCCCGAATGCCTCGTCGATTGTGTCGGCGATTGCGGCCAGTGAATATTCTTTTTCCTTCCTGCCTGGCGCTATTGCAGCCTCACACTTGCCCATGATCGTTTCTGTAAATCGATCGTCTCCCAGTATTCTTTTATCAATGGTGCAGTATATGTCCTCTTTCTTCACGGCTATCCCGTCGCTGACATATGCCTCATATATCCGTCGAGCACTTCCTTTGTCCTCTGAAAACATCCTAAGCACCTGATCCTCGTCCACTATATTTTTTTTCATTGGTTTGAGGTATGCACGATGGCTGCTCCACGGGTATTCCTCCGGGGCCTTGGTCATCCGTGCCCTCACCGGGTTATGGTGGATGTATTTGACAAGTGAAACCAGATAACTGTCCCGGTCGCAGAGTATTGCCTTGTATCTGCCCTGAAAGAGATGTCCGACTGTCTTATGTTTTCTGTTGAACCAGGCGGTATAGGTTTGGTTAATCCCCTGAAGTATCTTTGACAGGGGTGTCTCGCTTGTCTCGATCAGGAGATGCACATGATTGTTCATGAGAACATATGCATAAAGCAGGTATTTGTACAGGGCTTTGTACCTCGCGAGTATCTGGATATATTTCCTGAAGTCTTCTTCGTCCCTAAATATCTTCTGCCTCCGGTTGCCACGCGTTATGACATGGTAGAAGGCGCCTTCAAATTCTATCCTCGGTTTCCGAGCCATGAGAAAAGATTAGGATAAAACTAGCCAAATGTCAACAGTCAAGCCTGACCCCATTGGTTCTTCATTATTTTTGTTGTTGTTCATATCTTCGGCTTAACGCTGGAAATATGCGGCGGAGTCCGCATGATTGATTTGTTAAGCCCTCTTTTTCTCTAGTAAATATCCGGAAACGTATTTATGAATAATGCTGGATATCAATGTCTGGTAAGGAATTCCCTCCTGAGCCGCAATGACCTGGACCTGATCCAAGTCTTTGGATGACATCCGAATATTTATTCTCTTGTCTTTTTGGAGGGTTTTCTTTGCATAGTCGCTCAGCCTTTTAATCTCTGCTCTCGGATTCTTGACAGGTTTCCATTCCCCGCGTTCATATGAATCCAGAATATCCTTTTCTTCAGCATCTAATAGTGTCTTTTTCATTTTCTTGACCTCATATATTTGTCAGTGGCTTTTCTGCTGGGTATTATGGTTTTCAGAAATATCTCGTCGCCTATCAGAACATACGGAATGAGATACGCATAATCATCAATCATGACTGTTGCTATTCTTTGCCCCGGATATTTATTTTGATTTGGGTGTTCAATCGTTTCCAGAATATCTCCTTTTTCCATCAGCAGAACGACTTGTT
>PNOC01000053.1 GCA_013824615.1 Thermodesulfovibrio sp. | reverse complement strand
GCCCCCTTAGCTCAGTCGGATAGAGCACAGGTTTCCTAAACCTGGGGCCGCATGTTCGAATCATGCAGGGGGCACCACTTTTCTTCCTTTAATCCTTCACTCCCGAGATAGAAAGTCCGATTGCTCCGGGGGAAGACTCTGAGGCGCTCCATCTCAATGTCCATCGGGAGGCAGATGTCTGCGCAGGGAGAGACATATTCGAAGGGTCGAAATATTCAGCCCAGACCGCAAGTTCGAAGACCCAGTTCAACACCGCCCGATATCCGAACATATGAATCTTGCTGGCAGCTCCCGGATGTGCAGGGAGCAGTTGGTCATACACATCCCAGGTGGCAGTCCCGCCAGGAGGGATGACGAAAGGGGTTGACAGGGCAAAGGAACTTGAAACATCCTGAACTGTTCCGCCCTCCTGTCCGAGTGTGGCGTGCAGTACGACTTTTTCAACCTCTGCATCACAGACATTTTGAATCTTCAGAATCGCCCGTTCAAAAGGAATCTCCTGTCTGTCAGTTCGCGTGATGCTTGACGCTGAGGGCTGAAGCTCTATAGCGAGGCAGTGCCCCCTGCCCGTAGACACTTCTCTTACATCTGGTATATCAGACATGCTCTTGTCCTCCCGTAGAATATCTGCCCGTCTGTAACATATCCATTAACCGCTTCCCACTGCTTATGCCGGAGAGCCGCCAGTCAGGAGTTCTTCCTTACTGTATAATTATTATACCACCTGCTCCAAATGCCCGCTCACGGGGACGGCAGCTGGCTTCTGCACAATTCACTGAATCAGCCACGGACTTTGAAATGTATATCTCTCCGGGTCTGATATACTATGATCATATGAAGGTGAAGATTAAGCTTTTTGCATCATTGCGCAAATTCGGTCCTGATGAGCAGATAGTTGAATTGCCCGATGATGCCACAATTGACGATGCCATTAATACCCTGCATATTCCAAAGACCGCACTGCTCAGAATTGTCAACGGAGAACACAGGCCTCCAAAGCACCAGCTGAAGGACGGCGACGATCTTGCCCTTTTCCCCCCTATCGCCGGGGGATAGTGCCGGCGGGGACCGGACTTTTTATGGCTACCCTGAAGAGACTGAGAGAAAAATAAATTTATTCCCCTGCGGTTGAATATTGTCCTGCAATTCGGGGCCGTTAATCAATCTGTTGTCGAGAGTAATCTGTCTGCATTGCTGCCAGAAATCCGGGAACTGCTCAGCTGTAAAGCTGAGGAGACCGGCTGAACTGATAATAACGCCTTTTTGCAGAATTTCAGGACCCAGTTCAGCCATAAGGAGATTAAAGAGTTTGATGCATACAAAGCCCTCGCCCGAAGAATATTTTTCTCCTGTTTCGTGGTAAGTAATAGCAGAGCGAAATGAGGAATACGATCCTCCCCTCCTGAGTGTAGCACCTACCAGCCCCGGCATGGCAGCTGAGAGTGCCAGAACTGAACCGTCTTTTACTATTGCCGACTCTATGTCATCAACCGGCTTTCCATCAAGGATGATAGATTGTATCTTTTCGATTGTCCCTGCCGTTGCACCCAACTCCTCCCTGAGAAACGTACCTATGCTGCAGCCGATGCGGGAACTGATCGTCACCCCCTGCTGGAGCAGAAGCGCAAAGTGTTGGATGCATGGCCCGTCCATGACAAATGCCAGGCGGTAATACGGCTCAATACCGTCAGGCCTGTCGCTGCTCAGAGCCATATTACCGCCCGGGGCTCACAGATGTGCCCATAGCGCGGCAGAACAATAAAAAAGGAGAGACATACGCCTCTCCTTTTTTGAAAAACATCTGCCGGATTACCAGGTGAAGACCTTATCCAGGTCTCCGTCAGTGACATCAAAGGTAACATTGTGAGGAGCAAACTTTTCTGTCTTGAAGTAGCTCGGAAGCCTGTCATGCTGAGGGGTAAAGCCTGCCCTGGCATTGAAGTCCCTCTCCATGGTAAGGACTTTTTTCCCGAGTTCGGTCACCCCATCGCCGGTAAGCTCCAATCCGTAGAAGGCGTTGAGCATATCAAGAAATGCCTGAAACGTTTCCGGCTGATCGAGCACCGCAAAGGCGATAAAGAGGCACATGCCGGTAGAGTCAATCGCAGCAGTTGCAATCTGGAGGTTCCTGGAAAGTTCAACCTGCCCCTCGGGTCTGAGCGCGTTCACATCCCCGCCCACCTTCAGGACGTTCTGGGCAACCGCGTATCCTGCGGTGTGGTCCGCGCCCATGGGACTGGTGGCATACGTGACGCCGATACCCTGGACAGCCCGGGGATCGTAAGCCGGCATGGCCTGCCCCTTGACTACCGGGACCCGCTCGACGCCGAATACCTTGCCGGTAACAGCTGCCCCGCTGCCGAGTATGCGGCCGAGGGGAGTGCCTTTCCCGACTTCGTGGATCATCTGAATCGCGGCATCTGCATCGCCGAATTTGGCGAGGCCCGCATCCATCGCAACAGCGATTGTTGCTCCCAGCTCGATCGTATCGACACCGTAATTGTCATCCAGAAAGTCCATCATGGCAATCTTGTCCATGTCGCTGATGCCGCAGTTCCCGCCGTGGGCCCAGACAGTCTCGTACTCGGGCTGCTTCGTTAGAAAGTGTCCGTCCTTGTCATTATAGGTGCCGGAGCACTGGATAACGCAGCCGCTGTGGCAGCCGTGCGTTGCCCTGCCGCCGCGCTTCGTCTCGGTTTCGGCCATTGTTTCGCCGCTGATCTTTGCAGCACCGTCGAAACGTCCCTGCTTGAAATTATAGGTGGGATAGCCTCCCACTTCGTTCAGGATATTCGTCAGAACATTCGTACCGAAAGCCGGAAGACCCTGCCCGGTGACCGGGTGTTTTTTCAGGCCTTCGACAAAGCGTTTGTTCGCGTCCTGAAACTTCTGAGGGTCCTTCGGAGGCCGCACCGGCATGCCGGTGGAATCAAGGACAATGACCTTGATGTTCTTGGAGCCCATGACCGCACCCAAACCTCCGCGGCCGGCATGCCGCGTCGGCCGAAGCTCCATATCGGTGAATGCGACGGTCGCGGACGCCATCTTCATCTCGCCGGCAGGTCCTATCGAGATGCAGCATATTTTATCGCCATATTCCTTTTTCATCTTCTCGATCAGGTCATAGTTGGGAAGCATCCTGAGGCTGTTGTCCTGCGTGATCTTGACCCCGTCCTTATTGATGAACACCTTGTAAAGGTCATCACTGGTCGGCTTCCCTTCGAGTACGATGGCGTTGTAGCCGAGCTTTGCCAGAACCTGTGAAGGCTGGCCGCCTGAGTTCGCTTCCTTGATGCCTCCCGTGAGCGGACTCTTGCCTCCCACGGAGATCCGGCCCGACTGCGCTCCGGCGGTCCCGCTCAGGAGTCCGGGAGCAATGACCAGTTTATTCTCCTCGCCCAGAGGATGGCACAATGGGGGAACTTCCCCCGAAACAATCGCAGAGGTCAGGGCCCTGCCTCCAAGCCCCGCATAGGTTCCAGCCGGTGCTGCCGTCGCCTTGGGCCCACCTTCAGCCCCCACATCAATTCTCAGAATCTTGTCCATAGTTTCCTCCTGTTTTGACGGTTTACTCAGTCACTGATATTTTGAAGCCTGTCATGCATAGAAAAAATGATTTAATGCAACAGCTGGTATTTGATGTTTTTTTCGTTTCCTGCCCCACTACTTAGACTATAGGTCAAGAGGTCGTTTATTTCAAGTGAAAACTTCCGGCCGGAATCAGCCCCAGCCCGGAATTGCGCTCAATCTCCGCAACTCCGATGACCGGAATAGACGTGGCCGATGAACGGGGGGGGTACATCAATAGCTCATCATATGCCGGATAACCCCTTTAACGAAACGCTCACCGTTGACCGTCTGCTCTTTCATGCGCGGAATCAGGTGGATATGCACGTGAAAAATCTTCTGGCCGGCCGCCTCACCGATATTCATGCCAATATTGTACCCGTCCGGCTGCAGCTGCCTGTCTGTTTCCTGTTTCATTTTTTCGAGAAGCATCAGCGTGCTTATCCGCTCCTTCGTCGAAAGCTCAAAAAAATCACCAACATGCCGCTTTGTAATAATCAGAATATGCCCCTCGCTCACAGGGGAGCGGTCCCTGACAGCCAGGGCATGTTCATTCTCCTCCAGGATATCATCATCCGGAATAGCACAAAATGGACAATTATCTGTATGCAACTGAAACTCCTTATTATTGGTCTGCTGTCTGTGATATTATGATTGCGATGGCAGGTTTTGTCTAGTCTGAAGCAATGCGGAGAGCCGGTCACCAAAATACGGCTGCTTTTGCTGAGGCGGCCAGGAAAGGACTATCGGACATGAACCTGGAAAAACATCTGCGGGTTGCCTGTGCCATTATCCAGGTAAGGGGAAAGGTTCTCTGTACACAGCGGAGCGCATCTATGAGCCTCCCGCTGAAGTGGGAGTTCCCCGGGGGAAAGATCGATGAGGGGGAGAGTCCGGAGGAATGCCTCAGGCGTGAACTGTTCGAGGAACTTGGCATCGAAGTCTCTGTGGGCGAGGCACATACAGTCACCACCCACGGTTATGCTGCATTTTCTGTAACGCTCTACCCTTTCTCCTGCAAAATTACTTCAGGAGAGATTACCCTGCTGGAACACCGTGCAATGGCCTGGCTGCCTGTAGAGGAATTGCATACCCTCGATTGGGCAGAGGCAGACCTGCCGGTCATCAGGAAATATCAGGATGAGTTCCGGAGGCACAAAAAGAGCCTTTGACCTGTTAGCGGATAAGGATAGACAAGTGAAAAACACCGGGGCCTGGCTTCAGAGCGGCTCTTATCAAAAACTAAACGGCGGGGACCAGTAGTTCAGATAATTTCTGCATTTTATCCTGATGCGGCACCGGCTGCAGACATCGACATACTTGTAACACTCATAGTGTATACACCAGACTTTATCCGGCAGGGGTGCCCGGCCTTCACCTTCAGCAGGCGGCGTTATCAGTGCAGAACCATTTTCCATTATGTTAATTATGCCACGCAGCCATATGGCCAGATCAATAAAATAATGCCGAAAGCTTATCCGGGCGCCGGCCCGGCATCATTCTGGGCCGCCTGAGCCTCTGCCGGTGCATTCTTCCGGGGAGCTGCAAGGGCCTCAAGAATCCCCGAGATGATCGCAACCCCCATAATGCCGGCAATAAAGCAGAGCCTGTATTTCATATCTTCATACTACCACCCAGCGGCCACGGGGTCAACCTCAATGCTATAATAAGACCGCGAATAAGTCTTGGAGGAGGCATCTCATATGAAAAAAATTCTTACTGTTATCCTGTTGGCCTGCATTTTCACAGCCTGTGCTGACAAGGCTGCTGAAATTTATGAAACGGCAAGGTTCGAGGAACTTCAGAACAACAAAGACCATGCTATGAAACTCTACAGGGAAGTTGTCGAAAAGCACCCGGCATCTGCGCAGGCAAAAGAGGCCGAAAAGCGGTTGGCCGAACTCCAGAAATAGAATTGTTTTGTGGACAGGTCGGGGGATAGCTACTGTTTCCACCTGCAAATACGGGCGAAGTTCCAGATCCGATATAAGTCAGAGGAGGAGGAATAATGCTTAAGGAATGCGCAGTTTTTTTCGTATGTTTTTTTCTGTGGGGGTTCTCACCGGCTTATTTATCGACTGTATCCGAGGCTGATGCTGCCATGACCCTGGGGGGTTCCGACTATGTCGGAGTAGGGGTTGCCGTCCCGGAGTTCCCGCTGGATATCAGTCTCGCCCGTGGCATATTCAGCCACGCCCGTTTTGGCGCAACAAAACCGCTGGTCCTGATGTCCAACGAATCCGAAGTCGGCTTCAATCTCTTCTATGAAGGCGCATACAAATACGCCTCTGATGGATATGGAGGGAGCCTGTTGTTGTCTGGGGGGGGATTCAGATTTGCGACTGCGCCCAGCGGCTCAGCCAATGCAGTGGCCACGATGAATACCCGCGTGCTTATCACCAACGACGGCAAGGTAGGCATTGGCACTGTTACCCCTGACGAGGTCCTTGACGTGGTTGGAAACATCAAGGTGAACGGCTCTATTATCAATGACAACGGCATCAGCGCAACCAGCAACGGACCGGTCGCCGGCAGCTTTGTAAATACCTCTGCCGCAGGCAAGGCCCTGTCCGCAACAGTCAATGGTACGGAGGTAATGAGCGCTGATCAGAACGGCCTCCATGCAACCGCGATTTCCTATACCGCTCCCAGGACGAGGCACTGGTCCATAGCAGGCAGTGAGTTCATTCCTCTGGAAGATACAGCTGCTTATACCAAAATCAACGGGTCCCTGTATGGGACCACCAATTATTTTAGCGCGCCGGTTCATCTGCCTGACGGTGCCACGGTTACATCAATGAAAGTCCATTTCTGGGACAATGCAGCTGGCGCAGTTTGGGTTTTCCTTGACAGGTTAAGCATGACAGAGACTTTTGATAATATGGCGGTTCTTATCTCAAATAACACCGGAGCTTCTTTCGTCAGCCAATCGACGAACTCCGTTAACTATCCGATTATTGACAACAGCGCCTTTGCCTACCAGCTCAACTTAAGTCGCATGGACGGTTCCTCAAACCAACGCCTTGGCGGGGTCGTCCTCAGCTACACCGTGACCGAGCCCCTGCCTTAGTATGGTGTTATAAGAGATGCTTGTAAGCCCTAAGTCTGCCATCCCGGCTTGTCCGGTCTCCTCAGCGACTCGCCGGGGCGAGAATCTTTCTTGCTTCTCGGAAGGAATCCCGACGCGCTTAGCTTGCGGGAATGACATCCATTGGTAAACTTAAAATTGTTTGATGCAACCGATTGATTTAAGGAGAGAAAAAATGGTGCCGAAGGCGGGACTCGAACCCGCATGGTTGCCCACACGCCCCTCAAACGTGCGTGTCTGCCAGTTCCACCACTTCGGCACTGTAGGGTGAGTAGAATATTACTATAATTTTGTCGAAGTTTGCAAGGTAACAGAAGAAAAAAATGCAATAGTGAGAGCAGGCACCAAAAACTTGCCCGCCCTCACGAATAGCCAGAAATAATCAGCCGACGCTCTGGAGTTTTGGAATGAGCGGTGTCATGCCTTCGGACTTGGTCTCCCCTTTAATGCCTATGATCACCTCGCTATAAGGTATCGCCTTGCCCGATGCCTCAATCGCCTTCTTTGCTATAAAGGAAAGGCCACCGCAGCAGGGCACCTCCATCCTGACCACCGAGAGGCTCTTGATTTCATTTGTCCTGAATATCTCGGTCAGCTTTTCCAGGTAGAACTGAGCGTCATCCAGCTTCGGGCATCCGATAATAACCTTCTTGCCTTTTATGAACCTTCCATGAAAGTTTACCGTCGAAAAGGCGGTGCAGTCGGCAGCCAGCAGCAGATCGGCATTGTTCAGATATGGAGCAGTGGTCGCCATGAGCTTCAGCTGTATCGGCCAATTCGTCAGTTCAGGCGTTGTCTCCGCGGCGCCATGGCCGGCCGCCTGCATCGACGACTGCCCGCTGAAATCTACCGTCTTTGTTCCCGGACATCCGCAGGGGGTCTCTTTCATCTTTTTTACCTCCTCCATATGTTTCTCGGTTGCTTTCTCATCAAAAGGCGCTGACTCCCTCTGAACAACCTTCAGTGCCCCCGTGGGACAGGCACCAAGACAGGCACCAAGCCCGTCGCAGTAAATCTCCTTGATAAGCTTTGCCTTGCCGTTGACTATCTGCAGGGCGGCCTCGGCGCAATCGGTTACACAGTTGCCGCATCCGTCACATTTTGCCTCGTCAATCTCAATGATATTTCTTAGTGCCATGTTAACCTCCGTTTTATGATCTTGTTAAAAGTATAAATGATTTATTGTTGCAGAGATATGATATAAATCACTATGCCGGCCGGAATTATTGGAACCGGCCGCTGTCAGGATGCTATAATGAGTTTATGGGATGCCATTCAGAAAAACATGACGCCGACAACCACCCCTGCAGCGGGGAAAAGGCCTTTCTTTCGAGGACCGCTGAGGAGATTGACCGGATTTATTCGGAGGAGTTTGACAAACTCCGCAATGAGCTGATCGACCAGGGGATCGATGTGACTCAGGGCGAGGGGCTGAAGACCTTTGTTCGGGCCGTCAGAAAGCTCAACGAACGCTTCAGATAGTTTTTTATCATGGATCTGATTGAAACTATCAAGTCCCGGAGAAGTGTCAGGAAGTTCGGTCCTGATCCGGTTCCGCCGGAATTGATTGAGAAAGTTCTTGAAGCCGGACGATGGGCACCTTCAGGACTTAACAACCAGCCATGGCGCTTCGCAGTTATCACAAATCACCGCACTATCTCGGAAATATCGACGCTTACTCATTACTCAAAGGTTGTACTCGCCAGCCGGGTACTGATCCCCGTGTTTCTTGATACGGAAAAAAGCTATCACAGGGAAAAAGATATACAGGCAATCGGGGCCTGCCTGCAGAATATGCTTCTCGAAATCCACTCCCTCGGCCTCGGCGCTGTCTGGCTGGGGGAGATCATTAAGAGTGATCGGGAGATTCGTGAACTGCTCGGACTCACCGGTTCGCTCGAACTGATGGCAGTGCTTGCGCTCGGGTATCCGGATGAACAGCCAAAGGCAACGAAACGGAAAGAGCTTAAGGATCTTGTTGTCTTCAAAAATTGACCTGTGGCGTCGTCTGACTCACAAATGAGTGAGGGACTGCACAGCCCGGAAAAGCTGTGCAGTCCCTCAGATTCTTACTGTCCCATAATCTCGATATTCTCCAGGATCAACGTGCCGACTGTGATCGTAAGGCTCTTCAGGCCGGTACTGCCTCCGTCTTTGTTCTGCAGGTCGCAGGCATAGCCGCCGAGCAGGGAGAGCGTCACCGACTTGTTCATCGAAACGTCCTCGCCGCTGCTGAAGGTCTGTGTCCGCAGCTCCTGCACCGCAGTCGCCTCGTTGATGCTGTCAAAGGCGGTCTGAATCAGCTGATCATGGCGGTCACTCGTTGCGTTCCTGGCTTTGCCGGTCGGGATGAACCAGGCTGTGATGTTGAGATTGTCGGTCATCTTGACTGCAAGCGGGCTTATGTTGCTGTTGTACGATGATCCTGTCCACTGATCAAAGAGAGAACAGGAGGCTGCTGTTGCATAGAGACTGAGGTCAGCATCGTAATTGTACGTCTCCGTGCAATCGCCGGGGCAGTTAATCCCATTGCCGCTTACGCCGCCGATTCCCGTGCCCGAGAGGGTTACGGTCAGGCTGAGCTGGAGGGTTGTTGATTCAGCAACCTGCGAAGCGGGTTCATAATTACCGTCACCGGCCTGGTTGTAATAAACGAGGCAAGAGCTGCTTCCACTGGCCATTGTGATCACTGCAGTGCCTGATCCTCCGCCGGTGCAGGCCCCGGCTGTAGTTATAGACACAGGAAGCCCGGAGGTTGAGGTGGCGACAACATCGAAACTGCTGTTATACACCGCTGCGGCTGGGGCGTTACCTGTTACCGTGATCATCTGGGTGCCCTTGCCATTTGTCAACTGGTAGCTTAATGGGCTTGCTGCACCTGCAGCAGATGCCGTGACGGTATAAGGCCCACCGGCAGACCCGTTCGCCGTCGTACTGAGCGACGCCGCACCACCGGAGATCATTACAATATTTGTCATCGGATTGAGTCCTGCACCGGCCGCCGGACTATTGAAAATAACTTTGCCGCCATTGACCGGTTCACCAAAAGCGCTCGTCACCGCAAGCAACAGCGGTGACGAAAACACCGTGTTGATGACCGCAATCTGACTGTCCCCGCCGGTCTTGTTCAGGGTGAACCCCCTCGACTCGAATGCACCAATATCGCACTGAGCTCCTTGTGGTCGCGCGATGTCACGCTGATCGGCTGCCGGACAAAAGGCATCATCTCCCGCATCGATAGCCGCGCTTCCCGGGAGAAGCGGAATGGTCTGTGTGAAGCCACCATAACTGCCAAGAGTGACTAATAGAGGATCGGCATCGAATACGCTGCTGCAGGTGCTCCCTGTAGGACATCCGCCCTGCACCACGCTGTAAGTGAACGATGGAGTACCCGAAACAGTCCGTATTTGGGCGCCGGCAGGGGCCGTGTTACCCCACAAAATGCTGTTTTTCACTACAGGGCTGCTCGCGGAATTGTACATCGCACCGCCGTTTGTCGCTGCTGAATTGCCGCTGAAGGTGACATTCATCACCGCAGGAGTACTATTATAATTGGCGATCGCTCCGCCGTTTGTCGCTGCCGAATTGCCGCTGAAGGTCACGTTGGATATGGAAACGTTGGAGTTGTTGTTATACACTCCGCCGCCGCTTCCCGTCGCCCAATTTGAGCTGAAGGTCACGTTCGAAATCGGGCCCGTGGATGAACTGTTATAGATGCCTGCGCCATATTTAGCCGAGTTTGAGGTCAGGGTAACATTTCTGATTGTCGGGCTGCCGCTATTGTTGTAAATTCCCCCGCCCCTTTCGTTGGGTGCTGTTACACTGTTTGCATTGCCGCCGGTGATGGTAACTCCGTCCAATATTGCGGTATTGTCAGTCCCGCTTCCCGTGACCACATGATATGAGTTATCTGTATTAACACCGGACGCTCCTATGTCCCCGCTCAGAATCGTCTGGTTCACTCCGGGGTCCCGCTGTGCTAATAATGTCTCAGTCCCGGCAAACCCTCCATAGAGCGCCACGCCGTTCTTGAGCTGAAACGTAGATGTACGTGACGTTCCGGTGGTCGGCTTATACGTCCCTGCCGCTACCCATATGTCACTCCCTAAAGATGCGAGACCGAGAGCATATTGCAAATCACACGCACTTGTCCAGTCCACGCATGAACCTGAGGTCACACCGGCCGGCTTCACACGGAAAGACAGCCTCTCAAAGGCTCCCATATCACAATAAGAACCCTGAGGCCGGGTAATTCCGCGCTGGTCTGTCGCTGGACATGAGACGTTATTTCCCGCATCGATTGCAGGGCTTCCGGAAAGGAGGGCCAGTGTCCTGGTCTGGCCCCCGTTGTCCCGCAGGCCGGCCGGGTCCAGAAGAGGATCGGCAGAGATATTGCCTGCTCCGCTGTATCCCCCTTCCACCACGCTGTATGTAACCGAAGGGGTGCTGGACGTGTTGGAAATCTGAGGGCCGGTCGGCGCAGTATTGCCCCAGAATATGCTGTTTATTATCGCCGGACTGCTTGAAGCCTGGTTGTAAATCCCCCCGCCCGATGTCGCAGCACTGTTTCCGCTGAAGGTGGCGTTCGTTATTGCCGGACTGCTGCCGCTATTGAAGATCGCTCCGCCGGAGGATGTTGCAGAGTTTGCGTTGAAAGTGGTGTTCGTTATTGCGGGATTGCTGGTGTTACTGTATATCCCTCCGCCCGATGTTGCCGAGTTTCCGCTGAACGTAACGCCGGCAATAAGAGGGCTGCAAAGATAGTTATATATCCCTCCGCCATATGTCGCATGGTTTGAGCTGAGAGTCACATTTCTTATTGTCGGGCTGCCGCCCGCAACTGAGGGGCTGCCGCTGTAGTTTGTTATCCCGCCGCCCCTATCGTGGGGAGCCGCTGCATCGGCATTGCCGCCGGTGATCGTGAACCCATCGAGCATTGCGGTATTGTCTGTCCCGCTTCCGTTGACCACGTGATATGAGTTGTCGGCACTGTTCCCAGCAGCGCCTATATCACCGCTTAGAATAGTGGTGTTTGCAGCTAAATTTCGCTGAGTTAGTTCGGTTTCTGTCCCGGCAAACCCCCCATAAACGGCAACATCGTTTTTGAGCCGGAAGGTGGCGGTACGGTCTGTTCCTGTTGTCGGCCTGTAGGTGCCTGCCGCCACCCATGCCTGCATTCCCGATGATGCCAGCCTGAAGGCATACATAAGGTCGCAGGCATTTGCCCAACTATCACAAGAACCGCTCGTCAGACCCGTTGCCTTTATATAGAGGATCGCACCAATGAATTCATACGCCCCTATGTCGCAGCCTGCGCCCTGCGGACGGGTGAAGCCTCTTTGGTCCTCGGAAGGGCATGATGCAGCGCTGCCCGCATTAATTGCAGGGCTTTCGGGCATGAGGGCTACTGTCATGGTCGGTCCGCTATTGTCTTGCAGGCCTGAGGGATCCAGAAGCGGGTCAGCGTCAATATTTCCGGCGCCGCTATAGCCCCCTTCTACAATGCTGTATGTTACGGCAGCCTGACTTGTCCCGTCATTGAAAATATGGGGACCACCGTCAATCGTATCATTGTACCAGAGGATGTTGTTTATCAGTGTCGAACTGCTTGAAAAACGGTTGTATATCACACCACCGGAATTTGCCCAGTTTCCTATGAAGGTCGCGTTTGTAAGTGTCGGGCTGCTGGACGTGTGGTTGTAGATTCCACCGCCATAGTTGACAGCAAAATTACCGCTGAAGGTCACGTTCGTCAGGGTAGGGCTGCTGGTACCGTTTGTCAGGGCTCCGCCGTAGGAAGCAGAATTTCCGCTGAAGGTGATGTTTCTCAGCGTCGGACTGCCTGAGGCATTATACATCCCGCCGCCGTAGGAAGCAGAATTTCCGCTGAAGGTGATGTTTCTCAGCGTCGGACTCCCCGAATCGTTATACATCCCTCCTCCGTACATGTTGCTGCTGCTTCCGGTTGCATTCCCTTCGGTGATCACAACACCGTCCAGGATAGCGGTGCTGTCTGTTCCACCTCC
Source organism: Thermodesulfovibrio sp. (assembly GCA_013824615.1). Taxonomy (GTDB): domain Bacteria; phylum Nitrospirota; class Thermodesulfovibrionia; order Thermodesulfovibrionales; family UBA6898; genus PALSA-1316. Next base: position 13,237 of record PNOC01000053.1, on the reverse strand, counting down.
GGTAACCACATGATATGAATTGTCAGTGAAGCTCCCGGCAGTGCCGATGTCGCCGCTCAGGATCGTCGCGTTTACAGCAGGGTTACGTTCTGCAAGAATGGCCTCCATCCCGGCAAAGCCGCCATAAACAGCAACACCGTTTTTTAGCTGAAATGAGGCCGTGCGGTCTGCGCCCGCCGTCGGTGTGTACGTCCCTGCCTTTGCCCAGATCACCTGGCCGGAAACAGCGCTCGTCAGGGCGTAGCGCAGTTCGCAGGCAGTGGCCCAGTTTTCGCACGGGCCGCTGGTCTGACCTCCCGAAATGACATGCATGCTGTATGTCACTACGGTGTGCGGGGAACCATAGATGGCCGATACGTTGCCAAACACATCCCTGGCCCATGGGTACAGGGTGTAGAATCCGTTGCTGCCGACGGTAAAGGATGTCGGGGGCACTCCGGACCAGCCGGGGTCTCCGGCCGCAGGCGGAGTGGCGGATGTCGTTATCATATACCCCGTCAAACCGGCATTGTCAGCAGCGGTAAAGGTCACTATGGGGATCGTGAGACTGTTCGATGGCGATATGACCGCAAATGCCGTCACCGCAGGCGCGTTGGCGTCAACAGTCCAGGTGTAGGAGGCGGGTGTGGCATCACGGTTGCCGGCAGCATCAACTGTCCGAACCTCAAACGTGTGGCTGCCGTCGTTGAGTCCACTATGGACATCCGGGCTGCTACAGCTGCTCCAACCTCCACCGTCAAGCCGGCACTCAAATCCCAGCGGTTCGACCCCGTATGAACCTGTAAAGGCAAAACTGGCCGTGGTGCTGTTAGTCGGGTCCACTGGCTGACCGGACAGGGCAGTATCCGGCGGCAGGACATTGGTAAGGCTGTACGTGGCACTATCTGCACCTGTTACATCGGCTGTGACCAAATATGTTCCGGCAGTCCCGTTGGCTGAGACGCTAAGCAGGGCAATGCCGTTGGCATCCGTCGTGGCGCTGGAGTCCGATTGTTCCAAGCTCGCTCCGACAGCTGGAGCTGTGAAGGTGACAGATGCGCCGGGAAGCGGACTGCCGCCTGTCTCGGTCAGGGTGACGCTGAGCTGGCCGGCAAACGCAGTATCGATGACAGCTTTCTGATTGTCCCCGCCCGACGTTGTAAGGGTAAAGCCCCGTGATTCATAGGCACCGATGTCGCAGGTTGATCCGCGCGGCACACCTCGCTGGTCGGTAGCCGGGCAGTTGGCGCTTGCGCCGTCAATGGCCGGTGAACCGGGCAAGAGCGGCCTTGTCATGGTAGGCCCGCCGTAGATGCCTAATGGGCCGAGTCTGGGATTTGTATTGCTCTTCGAGCCGCTTGCCGAGCCCCAACCGCAGGAAGTTCCAGAGTCGATGTTGTTGCCGCCATTTGAAACTGCGTTATAGCAGTTGCCTCCTGTATTGGACGCTATTATGCTGTTCTTTACGGTGACCGGTCCATAGGTGTGCTCATCATAGATTCCGCTGCCGTAGCTGGTGCCCGTTGAATTTCCGGAAATGGTGCTGTTTGTTATGGTCATGGTATTTCTACTATAGATTCCGCTACCATAGACTCTTGCAGTATTTCCAGAAATGGTGCTGTTTGTTATGGTCACGCCACCGGCCCAATTAAGGATTCCCCCGCCGTTGTCTGCAGAGTTTCCGGAAATGGTGCTGTTTGTTATGGTCGTGTCACCAAAATCATTATAAATTCCGCCGCCGGCAGTGGCATAGATGACGGAGCTTGCAGAGTTTCCGGATATAGTGCAGTTTCTTATAATCAACCAACCTCCAGCGTTGTAAATGCCGCCGCCCTCGACGTCGTGCCCATTCGATATCGTAAGGTTCTGCAGTGTCAATGTCGCACCCGTACCGTATTCTAGAAAAAATACCCGTACCGCACCGTTACCGCTGATAGTCAGACTCTCTGACGCTGGCCCGGTAATCGTAAGGGTCTTTCCGATCTGCAGCTGCGATGCAAGCGTTATCGTTGCGGGATAGGTGAGGTTAAAGTTGATAGTGTCGCCGCTCGAAGCAGCCGCAATCTGGTTGCGGAGGGAACCTGCCCCGCTGTCTGCAGTACTCGTCACGGTAAGAACCGCCGCTTCTGAAATCCCGCTGGCAAGTACAAATAGTAATAACATACAGAGAGTCTGAATCAGTCTTTTCATATTCCTCAATTTGTTTCCTCCCATGGGCGCGATTTTAGCAACCGGTTGCTTTCTGAAAATCGGATCTTGCCCGAAACGGCCTTAATGGCATGATTTTAATAGTTTATTCTTTCATAAAGCAATTCCATATTCATCCAGCCTACCTATCTGAAATGGCATCCTACCGTACCCCGAAGGAGCTGCTGATTTGTGGCAGTAAGAGGAATTCAAAAGAAGATGAGATGCTATTGAAGGCAGACTAAGGAGAAAGTCAAACTGCAAGCTGCCGGGTGGTCCTCATCCGGTAGCCGCAAGCGCGAATTTACTGCCCTGGTGAGTTTGTCTCAGCACGAGCCTCTTTTCAATATCCTGCAGTATCCTATGCCTGTTTCTTCCCCACTCAGGCGCAATAAGTATGGCATCCGGAGCAGTGGCGTAGAGTCTCTGGAAAACGATCTCCGGCGATGTCCGCTCGATGAAATCGACAACAAAGTCCAGGTATTCTTCATATTCAAACACATGAAACGGCTTTTCCTGATACATACCCGCAAGCGGCGTCTCCCTGACGATCTGGAGTTGGTGGACTTTCAGAAACTGGACAGGCAGCCGGGAGATGGTGTCGGCCATGGCAAGCATCTCCTCGCGCGTCTCTGTGGGGAACCCGACGATGAGGTGCGCACCGATGGCGATATTCCTGTTTTTTGTCATTTCGACGGCATCGAGAAAAGCCTGATAGTTGTGGCCGCGGTTTATGTATTCAAGACTTCTATCGTAGATCGACTGCAGGCCGTATTCAATCAAAATGTAATATCGTGACGCCAGGTCCTGCAGCATCGCAATCTTCTCCTCATCAACCGCATCAGGCCGGGTTCCGATGGCAAGACCAAGCACATCAGGATGGCTCAGAGCCTCGCTATACATCTTTTCAAGCTCTGCAAGAGGTGCGTAGGTATTGGTATAAGCCTGAAAATAGACAAGAAATTTATCCGCCTTATATCTTTTTTTAACGTGACCGATTCCCGCTTGCACCTGTTCGCTAATGGAAAGAGAAGGCTTGCAGGAGTTCGGACGAAAGCTGTCATTGTTGCAGTAGATGCAGCCCGTAACCCCCAGCGTGCCGTCCCGGTTCGGGCAGGTAAAACCAGCGTCCACATTGACTTTATAGACGGTCTGCCCGAATTTTTTTCTCATGAAGGGCCCAAAGGAGTTATACCGCTGCATGTTTAATTATCGGCGTTCGGTCGTCAGCATGTCAAATGAGTCGGAGGTGTGTCCCGGATAGTGTATGGGTACAAAGTAAGTATTTGTCATCCTCGGGCTTGACCCGGGGATCCAGGACAGACTGAAAACAGTGGATTCCCGACTAAGGACTGCGGAAATGACAACAAAGAAGAAGCAAAAAAGGAAGGCGGGGCACAGGCCCCGCCTTAGAGCAAACAAGACTTATTTCAGTTGCCAGCCGAGGCTTGCAGCAGTTGCCTCGTTGAGCGTACCGTCCTGGTTGAGGATGCCGTTAGAGATAAGGAGGTTGCGCATTGCCGCCAGCGTCATGCCAGTGGTGTTGGAGTAGCGTTTCTCAAACTCCGCCTTTGTTACGTTATCCGCAGTAAAGTGGGTGTTCTTCTGGATAGGCTCGTGGGCCTCGAACCCAGCCCTCTTTGCGGTAATGAAGTAGTCAAACTCGTAACTGCCCGAGCCGGATGCCAGCTCGCCGATTTTGATAGCGTCTCGAGTTACCTCATAGGCGGCCAGTCCCCTGGAGTCGAGAGATTTCGGCGTAAGCTGGACCGTAATTCCCGCACTTCCGGCAACGACCCTGAAGTACTCAGGCGTCTCGATCACCGCCCTGCCGTTGACCAGCGTCGCGGTGCCGCGCAGGAAGATGGCATGCTCAGGGCCTTCGAAGAAGTTGTAGACGACTTCCTTGGAAGGGTTAGTCGGATGAGGTTGTACGAACGAGCCGGAACCTTTTGTCAGGGTGCCGGTTATGTTGACGTTACCTTCGAAGAAACCGGCCGAAGGTGTTGCGTTGGTCGATTTGCCGTGGATGGCATAGCCGGAGCCGTTCGTCTCAGCGTGGAGGGCATGAGCGGAGCTGGCAGCGTTGGTGATCAAGAACAGACCGGCCTCACCTGTCCCTGCGGTTCCTGCGTAGATCGTAGCGGAAGCATTGCCAGAATATGCTGTCGAGAACAACCCAGACGCACCTGCCGCGCTATTATTGACGGCATAAATCGTCGGAGGATTGCCAATGACTCCATTATTTTCAAAATAACCTGCAGTGCCTATAACGCCTGAAGAGCCGGAATTTACTGCGTGAATGGCGTAACCGGTGCCGCTTGTCTCTGCATGCAGGGCGTGGGCGGAACTGGCCGCGTTGGTAATCGTGAATCTTGCGGCCTCTCCCGTTCCGCTGGTGGAGGCATACAAGGCGGTTGAGGTGTTGAGCGCATTACTTATCGTGAAATATCCGGCATTCCCGCTCGAACTGGTACCAGAAACGCCAATACTTGTGCCGGACCCGAGTACTCCGGTGACGCCCGACCCATTTACGCCAACTGCGGCTGCGCTGTTTGCAGATACACCAGTGCCTGAGGCGTTGACGGACAGCGATCCGGTCATACCGTCGCCTGCGACATTCACATAAGCAGCGTCATGGTTGTGACCGGAGGTGGCGAAAGCGGCTGAATCCATGCCATCCAATAAATCAGCATTAAGGGTGGTGCCCGGACCATCGGCAGCAAGGATAGCCGCCACTGCCTCTGCATCGGTATACCTTGTATGATGCGCCGAGGCATTTGCCGTATGGGTAGATATCGCCGAGGATACCTCCGTGTCCCTTGCTATGGCCGTATCGATATATGTCTCACCGACCGTACCGGTGGTGATGTCAGCACCCGAATGGACATGCGCAGTCGGGGTGCCGGTGACGTTTGTCAGCAGTGAACCATCTCCCACAAACCCGGTCGCGGTCACTGTTCCTGCAATAATCGTCTGCGTCTGGCCGTTGCCTATTCTTGTGACGTTTGATTCTCCCGCAACTCCCAGCACTCCGGCGCCTATGTAAATGTTGTTGCTGCCGGTTGTCTGGTTATAACCTGCATTGTAGCCGAGAGCAGTGTTGGAATTGCCGCTAGAATTGGAAACGAGGCTCTGAGATCCGCTTGCTGTATTGTAATCGCCAAGGTTTGTTGCGAGGCTTCCGAATCCGCTTGCCGTGTTGTGGTCGCCGGAAGTGTTCAAATAAAGGCTTTGATAGCCGCTTGCTGTATTGTTTAAGCCTGCTGTGTTTGTTGCGAGGCTTTGGAATCCGTTTGCCGTGTTGTTGCTGCCGGTGGTTGTCGAGCCGAGGCTTTGCCAGCCGCTTGCTGTGTTTCCGCTGCCGGTCAGGGTGAGGTTGCCTGCAATTATACCGATAAAGGTATTTTGCGCCCCATAATTATGCGCAAATAGACTACCGCCGAGCCTTATCTGGCCTGTTGACGCCGTGGTGGCTGGAAGCAGGAGGTTACTGGACAGTGCCAAGTCCGCGCTGAAGGTCTTTGCACCTCCAACGGTCTGGGTTGTTGAAAGGTCAACAAAGTTCTGGGTGTTCGAGCCCGTTCCGCCCTGTGAGATGCTCAAAGGGGTCGTCAGCCCGGACAATGAAGTTATATCTGAATTTGCGCCACTTGCCGCTGCTCCGAGATTCGTAAGCGCCCCTCCAGCTGTAATAGCGCCCGTTCCTCCGTTTGTTATCGCAACAACGCCCGTAACGTTAGCCGCGTTGCCTGCTATGTTTCCGCTTATCTTACTGCCTACCAAAGATGTTATCCACGCAGGATCGGCATAGCTGCCGGTCGTATAAACTCCGTCTGTCACCGTCGAGGCGGTAACACCCGTCAGTCCTGCGCCACTGCCGACAAACCCGGTTGCAGTCACTGTCCCCGCAATGATCGCCTGCGTCTGGCCGTTGCCTATCCTCGTTACATTTGATTCTCCCGCGATTCCCTGCACATCATAGCCGATATAGATATTGTTGCTGCCGGTTGTCTGATTGTATCCCGCATAATAACCTAGCGCAGTGTTGGTCGTGCCTGTGGAATTGAAATAGAGGCTGCCGACCCCGATTGCCGTGTTAACATTCCCGGTGGTGTTAGAATAGAGGCTGTTAGCTCCGATTGCAGTGTTAAGCGAGCCGGTTGTGTTCACCCGGAGGGACTGGATGCCGGTTGCCGTATTAGCAAACCCGGAGGTATTTGTTTGTAGACTATAGGATCCACTAGCTGTATTGCTATTGCCGGTGGTGTTGGCAACTAAACTGTTATATCCGCTCGCCGTGTTGTCGGTACCAGTGGTGTTAGCAATAAGGCTGTTATATCCATTACCCGTATTGTGGATGCCCGACATTGTAAGATTACCCGAATCCGTTCCAACGAATGTATTGGCCGTTCCGAAGGCGTGAACAAACCTATTCCCGCCGAGTCTTATCTGTCCCGTTGTTGCAGTAGTGGCCGGAAGCAGGAGGTTGTTCACCGAGATGTCCCCGGCTATCTTTGATCCAGCCAATGACGTTATCCAGGCGGGATCAGCATAACTTCCAGATGTATAAACGCCGTTTGTGACCGTCCCGGCGTTGCCTGAGATATCGCCGGTAATTATGCTTGAGAAAGTCTTCGCCCCCGCAATTGTCTGGGTTGTTGAAAGGTCAACGAAGTTCTGTGTGCCGGAGCCGGTTCCGCCGTTTGTTATCGGCAGAACTCCGATCACGTCAGTCGTGAGATCTACCGCCGCGCCGCTGGCTGCAGAAGTAAGCCGTCCCTGTGCATCGACAGTGATATTGGCGCGGGTGTAAGAACCTGCAGTCACGGCAGTATTTGCAAGGCTGATCGTGCCGGTTGAGGTGATCGGTCCGCCGGTGAGGCCTGTGCCCGTTGCAACACTTGTCACCGAACCGCTGTTTGGCGTTGCCCAGCCAAGTACCCCTGCCCCGCTTGTGGAGAGCACCTGACCTGCAAGACCGTCAGCAGCAGGCAGCGTCCATATCTGATCAGCGTTGATAAGGTCGGGTGCCTTCAGACCGACATGATTTATGCCGTTTGCTGTAAGCTCCTGAAAGCGCACCTCTCCGGTGTTGCCTGCCACGAGGCCGAAAGGATTCAGCGTGACGGCGGCCTGCAGATTAAGCCCGCTCAGAGATGTAATATCGCTGTTAGCCCCTGATGCAGCAGCCCCAAGATTTATAAGCGCCCCTCCTGCCGTGGTCGCGCCTGTTCCGCCGTTTGCAATTGCAACCACGCCTGTCACGTTGCCCGCATTGCCTGAGATGTCACCGGTTATCTTGGACCCTGCCAATGAAGTGATCCATAGAGGGTCAGCATAACTGCCGGTTGTATAGACTCCGTTTGTTACTGATAACGCAGTGGTCGCGGTAGTTGCCGTAGCTGCATTACCCGAGATATTGCCGGTTATCTTGGAGCCTGCCAATGAAGTGATCCACGTAGGATCAGCATAACTGCCGGTTGTGTAAACGCCATTTGTTACTGTAGAGGCGGGAACTCCAGTCAGTCCTGCCCCGCTACCAACAAAGCCGGCAGCTGTCACCGTCCCTTCGACAGATAGGTTAGCCACCTGTCCAGGATCGGGATTCTGAATAGTGACCGTCGTTGCTGCAGCCGCATCGAGGGCATCAACTGTCAGGCTCCCGGCCTTAGCTATGCCGTCTTCATTTATGCTCAGATCCCCGTTTGCGCCTGTGTTCATAACCAGAGCACCGGTCATTGTGTCTCCGGCAACATCAACGTAGGCTGTATCGTGGTTGTGCGCTGCCGTTGCAAAGCCGGTTGAATCTATTCCGTCGAGCGTGTCGGCATTCAGGCCGGTCGTATTGATCTTGGCAGCACTAATGGGACCGGTAATTTTTGCATCGGTCACAGCACCGTTAACGATCATCGCGGTTGTGATCGAGTTTGGTTCGCCTTCGCCGATGTAGAGCGCATCGTGATTATGATCGCTTCTTGATGCAGTGTTTGCAGCGCCGTTTCCGGCAAAATTGACGTTGAGGGTGGCGTCTCCTGAGGCAGCCCCGCCGGTCAACCCTATACCGGCTATCACTGACGTAATGTCTCCGTTGGCAACGCCGCATCCCCATCCTCCCGCAGTGGTATACCTCAGAAAATACCCGTCAGGGCAGAGGAACCCCAGTTTGGAGATCGTGACAGCTCCATCGGCAATCTTGGCACTGCTGATAGCATTGTCGATTATGTTGTCCGCCCAGCCGCAGCTGTCTGCAAACCCGACTCGGCAGCCGTTGCTGTCGCACAAAAGATCTGCATATCCGAACGCAGATCCGCTTGAAATTCCCATTGAGCCAAAGATACACATCAATAAGAACACTGCCTTTACTAATCTCATTCTGCCCTCCTCGAAAAATTTTCCCCGGATATGCCGGAGCGCAAATATTGTGGCAAATACGCGTGGATTCTGGGCGGGCGGAACACTTACTTATTTTCCTACCCTGCCGCACGAGCGGACTTAAATTCTGCCTTAAATATAATTAATAATTTAGAATAAATATGTAGGCGGGACCTGTCTTTGTACGTAGGAATTATCTGACACTCGCGTAAAACCGCGAGAATATTGGCTTGAGGGTGGAGGCATGGGGAAGGGCGTGTTCGAAAGTCGGTCAGTCTTTCGAACACGCACCGTAGCAATTTGGCATGGCGTAATCAGGATGAAACGTCTATAATATGCCTGAGAGTTTTATTTGACTCGGTATTTTTAAATTGATTATTTTTTACGGGAGATACTTATGCTCTATCGGGGAGTTGTCAACCTCTGTTTTATTACAGCAATTTTGGTGTTCACTGTCGGCTTCGCTCAGTCATCAACAGATGTGGAAAAAGACTATGAAGAGTATACAGCTGTTCACGGAGATTCGTTGATAATAATTGCCAAGAAAGAACTTAATGATGCCTTTCTTTGGCCACGCATATGGCAGGAAAATCCTGAAATTATTGATCCCAACTTAATATTCAAGGGACAGATTATAAGGATTCCACGCTATCTCAAACAGGGCAACGAAATCGATACGGATAAGGTTAAGCAGTCGAATTAAAAATATGCATGAGCAGCAGATAAAGGTTTAGACTAACTATCCTAATGCAACTATCCGATATTTATTGACATTTTGGCTGTATTAAGGTATTTTTTATTATAGTAGATAACCTCTCAATGAGGAGATAGCGATATTAACCAATCTCTGACTGAACTTGTGTGAAAGGATAAATTTATGATGAATAGAATCAATAGGCGTACTGCTGCAGGTGGATTGCTGATAGGTTTAATGATATTTCTCTTATTTGCAGGAGGATGTTCTCATCAGCAGTTTAAGACGGCCCTGATCCATAATAATGATAATGAGGGATGGGGGCCTAACGCCCTGACGTGGAACGGTCGGGATTTATTGGCGGGCGAAAGTGCACTTCTTATCAATATGCACTCCATAGAAACCGGATACTATTTTGCACCAAATTCCCTCTTTAGTTCATTCAGCTCGGATGGATTTTACATGTTTGCACGCACACCTGATCCCCTTGAATCGATCTTTAGCAAGAAGATTAATATATGCGGTTTGGCTTGGGAAGGTGAATGCTGCAGTAATGGCTTCTTATGGCTTTTGGATGGGCTCAACAGGGAAATATATAAGATGAGCGGTGACATGAACAAGATGCTGCATAAATTTCCGGCTCCGGCAGACAATCCACATGGCCTTGTATTTGACGGCAGGAATTTATGGGTTGCTGACGCGGCCGCTTCAAAAATATACCAAATCTCAACCGTTGACGGAAGAATATTGAGAGAGTTTAATTCTCCTGTGCAGGATATAACCGGTCTCGCATGGGATTGTAATAATATATGGGTGCTTGGCATGAACTCGTGCAAACAGGTTACCAAGGCCTGCACCGCAACCAGACTGGTTAAGCTTAATATAGAATCAGGAAAAGTCACCCATGAGATTGGCCTGCCGGCGATTATTACACGGCCCACGTCTATTGTATGGGTTGACGGTATTTTCTGGGTCGGCGACCATAATATGAACCGTGTATTCAAGATCGCTGGTCGCGGCAGTGAAATTAACGATCCTGTTGTTTATGCCTCGCCAATAACCAGAAGAATGGAAACGCCGCTCCCTCCTGAAACAAAAGATGCAGCTGGGTATGGTAAGGCCAAGCAGCCGGTCAGCAATGTGGCTGTGGCGCCGGGTGCAAGCGGTCAGGGTAATCAAGCATTTGCAGGGGAGGCCAAGGCTGCGGCTGATGAAGCAAAAGATGCAGCCGACAAAGCCAGGAAAGCAGCCGATGAAGCACAGGCTGCAGCGCTGGAGGCTCAAACAGCATCCAAAAAATCGGTCAAGGCGTTTGAACTGCAGCAGCGGAAATAGATGTTTCCTTTGGTCACTTGTGAGCTTTCTGAATTAGACTGAGAAGGTTGGCGCGGTCGCTGGCCTGACGGATCAGCAGCCTTCTGCAAGAACAGGAGATACTTAACGCACCGGAATGGCTGACTTAATTACGGATTCAGTGGCTGATTCAATGGCTGATTCAATGGCCGGCTGGGAAGGTATATCGTCAGAAATTTCTGTTGGAATACCGGTGTTATCCTGAAGAGCTTTTAGTATTTTTTCTTTATTTGCGGTCCCCGGCAGGTTTCTCTGTCGGAGTTGACTGAAGACATCGTTCATGTAGAGGCGGCGGTCTGTGTTGGTATCTGCTAAATGCACTTCGATAAATATCTTCTGTTCAATGACTCCTATTTTTATTGGCTGTGAAATTATTTTGACGCTTGTCCCCACGGGCACCAGGTTGTAAAGCTCCGGGATATCTTCAGGATACAATCTCAAACAACCGTGGCTGGCCTGTTGGCCTACGCCCCACGGTTTATTGGTGCCGTGCAGCATGATGGCATTTGAGGATAGCCTGAGGGCATGAGATCCAAGGGGATTATCCGGACCAGGGGGAACGACCGGGGGCAGAGTGGATTTTTCTTTGCGAATGGAATTGGGAACATGCCATGAAGGATTCCTGATTTTCTCGGTAATCCTGAAAAGACCGAGAGGCGTCTCAACGCTATCGCGTCCAATACCGACAGGATATGTCGTAACCTTTTTCCCCCGGGCGTCCTTATGAAAAAAATAGAGGCGCATCTCCGGTAAATTAATTACGATGCCGCGGTAAGCCGCTACATTGGGCAGTACCCAGAATGTCGGGATAGTAACTGCTGCCCCGTTTCCGGGAGCAAAGGGGTCAAGTTTCGGGTTGGCACGTGCAATTTCCGTAAACCCCAGATTGAAGTGTCTTGCAATTTCGTAGAGCGATTCATCGTTGACAACAGTATGTTCCTCGATATTGCCAATTACTGCGTTTTTAGCAGTATAGCTATATTCGGCTCCTTCAGCAAATCCCGCTGCCAGAACGAAGAAACCCAGATAAACAGCAAGAGACCAGGAAAATATACCGGGTTTTAGTATGCTCGGCAAACTATGATCTAGGCAGAAGTGAGCACCTTGAGGGCGCGAAGCCTGCTGGGATGCTTCAATTTTCTGAGGGCCTTTGCTTCAATCTGGCGCACGCGCTCGCGGGTGATGGACAAATGCCGGCCGACTTCCTCAAGTGTGTGATCCCTGTCAACGCCAATGCCGAATCTCATCCTTATTACCTTCTGCTCTTTCTCGGTGAGCGTCTTTAGAATCAGCAGAATCTGTTCGGATATCTCGTTTCGTTCAGCATCTGAATAAGGTGACGGACTGTTTTTATCGCCAATAAAATCTTCGAGTTCAGTGTCCTCATCCCCAACCGGAGTCTGAAGTGCAATCGGATCCTGGATAGCCCTGAAGACTTCTTCTACTTTTCTGGTGGGGACCACCAGTTTTTTTGCTATCTCTTCGTTACTCGGTTCGCGTCCAAGCTGTTGGGTCAATTCACGGGATGCCTTGGTCACCCGGTTATAAAATTCCATCATGTGAACAGGGACCCGGATCGTCTTGGTCTGGTCGATCAGTGCCCTGGTAATAGCCTGCCGTATCCACCAGGTTGCATAGGTAGAAAACTTAAACCCTTTCTCATACTTGAACTTGTCCACTGCCTTCATAAGGCCAATATTCCCTTCCTGGATGAGATCCAGCAGCGGGAGGCCCCGGCCGACATAGTTCTTTGCAATATTGACAACCAGTCTTAGGTTGCGGGTGATAAGCTCATTCTTGGCGTCGGTGACCAGAGTACGTGCGTTGGTGATCTTGTCCCATTTGATCTTCAGATCTTCAACTTTGATACCGACTTCAGCCTCAATGAGCCGATATTCGGTTCGTATCTCTTTTTCGAGTACGGCTAACTTCAGAGGGTTGGCATTCTTCTTTTTCCGGTCGATGACAAGCCGTTTAATCTCCTTGAGGGACCCGTATTTAAGAATTTTCCGGTCTGAGGCTTCCAGTTTTGTCATCAGTTCGTCGAGCTTTTTCAATGAGAGGATAAAGGCCGCATCCGGCTTTTCATCTTCCTCCTCTATCTCTTCTTCCGGCGCCTCCTCTTCTGCAACTTCAGGAACAACCAGCGTAGTCTCCATGGTTTTATAGAGCGGGAGAGCAACAACAATGGCAGTTATAATATTTCTGCCCTCTTCAAGTCTCTTTGCAAGTTCAGTTTCCTCATCTTTCGTCAGAATCGAGATATCGCCCATTGAGTGGAAATATGCCTGGACAAGGTCCTCGGTTTTTTCGTATTCTGCGGGTTCTTCTTCGTCTGCGGGCTCTTCTTCCGGCGTGGCTGCTTCTTCAGCATCGGTAACCTTGACTCCCATATCCTGAAGCAGGTCCATGAGGTCTTCTAATTCGTCGGGGGAAAAAAATTCGGAGGGGAGGGCATCGTTTATTTCGTCGTAGGTAAGAGTTCCCCGTCGCTTGCCGATCTCTATGATCTCTTCAAAAATATCCCGTTCTCTCATACTACTCCTTGTGCAGCAGCATAAAAACTATAATAAAAAAGGCCGGTTGGCCCTTTACATATTGTACACGTTTTTTTTAATTTGACAACAAGGGATTTTTGATCGTTGACGA
>PNOC01000052.1 GCA_013824615.1 Thermodesulfovibrio sp. | reverse complement strand
GCCCGCACAATATCAGCTATCTTGCGCTCGTCTTCAACGACCAGTATTGACTCTTTTTGAACGGTATCCATAGAACACCTCCCCTATGATAATCGTAAGCAGCGTCAGTCCGATGCCACCGATGACATCGATGACATAGTGATACCTGCAGTAGACCGTCGAAAAAACGAGGGCGGTAACCACGGGTAGAAGGACAAAGAACAGCCGGCGTTCAAAACGGCCGGCAAGATAAAGAACGGTCAGGGCAATTCCCGTATGCCCGCTCGGAAAGGCATCCCTCTTAATGCCCTCCAGGGAATTGAGGACGGCCTGCAGGTGGTCTGCGAACAGCCATCCCTGAAGGCCGCCTGTCTGCAGATGGGCCATGGTGTAGCGGGGACCCAGGGCCGGAAAAAGCAGATACCCCACATACGAAAGATAAAAACAGAGCATGATGAAGAAGAGCGCGCGCTCAAACTCTGCCTGTTTTTTCTTTCTGTACAGGGTAATACCCAGCGCGAAGGGAATAAGATAATAGCTTGCATAGGAAAACTGCAGGACCTCCGTGAGGAGCGGCGTTGCAATTTTTTCGAGTGAGACTGTCGGGTAGCAGCCCAGCAGAATATAATCCAGCCTTATAAGCAGGGGGTCTATATCCCGGGGATTCAGCTTGTGAACGATTTTTTCCAGGCTGTCGAAGATGAGCAGGATTGAGACTGTCGGAAAAAGGAGGGCATGGAGGAGGCTGAGAAAACGCCCCCTGTCCTTTATCCTGATTACCATAATCTGAAGAAGTATCATTCCTGAGTAAAGTGCTATCAGCAGGGGCGGGTTGTCTATGCGGGTATGCCCCAGGGCTACCAGAGCTGTCAGCATCAAAAGGAGAAGAAGATTCAGAAGATCGGCAGGACGCTGCCGAAGGAGCTCTGCTAGCATAGCTTCTTCAGCACTCTGGTAAGTGCTTTTTCCCGGCGGGACGGCATTCTGGGATTCCCCCTTCTTATTTCGGGCTCATCTTCGTCACCGCTCTCTTCAACGTACGCGTGGGGACTGCTGCTTTTTGCAAGGCATGGTTCAAAGAGTCGGGACTGCACGGGTACGCATCCTTTTGCCCAGGCGTGCGCCATGATGTCCCGGTCAGAGGTTATGACGATCAACTCTTTTGCCGCAGTATCCATGATGCGTTTAATGACCAGGTCAGCCTTGTCGCCAAGGCGCGAGTAAATTACCTTGACCCCCGCCACAATCGTGGTTTCTTCCCGAAGACCTCCCGCCTGCCATCCGTCGAAAACAACAGTGATATCATGCCCTTTTGTTTTATGGTAGGCAGAAAGCTGACGTACCAGCCTGCTTCTCTCGGCCTGCAGATCGTTATGGGCAGTGCCTATAAGGTTGTAGCCGTCTATGAGAATAAATGAGATAGTGGTCTCCTCGGACTGCGATAGTGCTAACAGTATACCCTGCGGCAACGAAAAATAAAAGAAGACGGCAGCGTTTAGGGGATGGCTATGACCGGGAAATATATTTGACATTTCCCGGAGCGATTAGGTAAATTAATTATTCGGGGCGTAGCGCAGTCTGGCTAGCGCACCTGCCTTGGGAGCAGGGGGTCGGAGGTTCGAATCCTCTCGCCCCGACCAATTTTTTCCGCTGCACACCAAACTTCCGCCGTTGCGTTGGTCGTAATTCTCATGTTACCCTAAATAGAGATGAAGATGCACGATAGAACATGAACCCCGACAGAATATGAGCAAAGAACTGCCACTGGACACAGCAAGAACTGCAGATGACGGAAAAACCAGAGAAGAGCTTATTCAGGAACTCTCTGATGCCCGCAGTCAGATCGCAAAAAATGAGTCTCTCAAAGACGAATATAGGCGTATCGAAAGTGTTATGCGGCAGGCTGTTGTCATGGCCAAAGAGGAAAAAGACCGGACGGATGCGATTATTGCGGCTATTGGCGATGGCATCAGCGTACAGGACACCAATTTCAGGGTCCTGCTCCAGAACCAGTTTCACAAAGATATGCTGGGAGATCATGCCGGGGAATTCTGCTACGCGGCGTATCAGAAGAGGGACGCCATCTGCGAAGGCTGCCATCTGGCCATGTCTTTTAGTGACGGCAGGATTCATAAAAAAGAACAGTTCAGGACCACCGACCAGGGCATCCGCTATTACGAAATCACCTCGTCTCCGCTGAAGGACTCTTCCGGTCATATTATTGCCGGGATTGAGGCAGTCAGAGATATCACCGACAGAAAAAAGACCGAACAGGCGCTGCTGTCTGCAGAAGCCCGGTTTCGGATCCTCGTGGAACAGTCCTTTGTAGGCATTTGTATTATTCAGGATGGACGTTTCAGTTATGCTAACCCCAAAATTGCTGAGATTTTCGGTTATACGCAGCCTGAATTTCTGATGAAACCTTTCCTCGATCTCGTTGCTGAGGAAAGCAGGGAACTCGTGAGTGAGAATGTCCGCAGACGCCTTGACGGGGAGATCAGGACAGTCCACTATATGTTCAGGGGAAAAAGAAAGGACGGGTCTCTTTTTGATGCCGAGGTCCAGGGGTCGGCCACTGATATGAATAACAGAGCTGCAATCATAGGGACCCTGATTGATGCCACCGAACGCAGAACATTGGAGCGGGAGAATATGAAGGCGCAGAAAATTGCGTCGCTCGGTATTCTGGCAGCCGGCATTGCCCACGAATACAACAATGCCCTGATGGCGATCAACGGGAACATCGGACTTGCCAAGATGTATGCAAAGGAAGGCTCCGAGATGGCTGATATACTATTTGAAGCTGAAAAAGCTGCGCAGAAGGCAGAGAGACTAACCCAGGAGCTCAAAATATTCTCTAAGGGCGGGGCCCTGTTCAAGAAAGTGGGGGATGTTCCCGGCCTTATTTCGGGAATAGTTCAGGAGATGGCCGATCCCCGTTTCCGTTGTAACGTTGTTATCCCCCCGGACTTATGGACACTTGAGGTGGACGAGAGCCAGTTCCGCCAGGCTGTCAGCAATATTGTTGAAAACGCCAGGGAGTCTATGCCTGACGGCGGGACGATCAGGATTGCTGCGGAGAATATGGAGAACCCCCCTGCGGTGCATGCGGCACTCAGGGCGGGCAGGTATGTCAGGCTCTCTGTCAGTGACCAGGGCACGGGTATTGCCGGGACGTATCTGGAGAAAATATTTGAGCCGTTCTTTACAACGAAAGAGCAGAGCAGCGGGCTGGGTCTTACGACGGCCGCCTCGATAATCGAGGGGCACGATGGCTGCATAACGGTGGAATCATCCCCAGGCTCCGGAGCCATGTTTCATATCTATCTGCCGGCCGTCGCGGCGGCAGCAGCAGATACCGTCATCAGACGGAAGCAGCCCTCTCTCGGGGGCCGGAGGGTTCTGGTCATGGATGATGAAGAGATGGTCAGGATTGTGGCCGAGAGAATGCTGAATCAGTGTGGTTGTTCTGCCACCTTCGCCGGGGATGGAGCAGAGATGCTGGTAAAATATGGTGAGGCTCTCGAGGCCGGCCGTCCTTTTGATGCCGTCATCATCGATCTGCTCATCGCCTCGGGTATGGGGGGCAGAGAGGCGATTGCAGAACTGCTCAGGCTGGACCCGCATGCCAGGGCTATCGTCTCCAGCGGTTATTCCGACGATCCGATTATGCAGCATTACAGGGATTTTGGCTTTCAGGGGGTGCTGCCGAAGCCATACCAGATACCGGCTCTGCAACAGCTGTTGTGTGACGTTATTGTCGGGCCGCGATAGCGTGGTCCCGTAGTGCGCTTCATAGCAGACCTTCATATCCACTCTAAATATTCCCGGGCAACCAGTCCTGATATGTCTCCCGAGAGTCTCTGGAGATGGGCCCAGATTAAGGGGATTTCAGTGATCGGCACAGGAGATTTCACCCATCCTGCCTGGCTTGAAGAACTCAGAGAGAAGCTGGAGCCTGCGGGCAACGGGCTTTTTTTGCTTAAGAAAAAATACCGTCAGGCGGAAGTCCCTGTTTCGTGCAGGTCAGAGGTTTTTTTTCTGCTTACGGCAGAGATAAGCTGCATCTACCGTAAACATGACCGTACCCGGAAGATACACTCTATCGTCTTTTCTCCGGGATTCGAAGATGCCGGCAGGGTAAATGCCGCTCTGTCAAAGATCGGGAATCTCCGGGCCGATGGCAGGCCAATCCTCGGTCTGGATGCAAAAAAACTCCTGACAATTCTGCTCGACCACTCCCCTGAGTCGATGCTGGTTCCGGCCCATGCCTGGACCCCTCATTTTTCAATATTCGGAGCGGCCTCGGGGTTTGATTCGATGGAGGAGTGTTTTGAAGACCTTTCGCCGCATATACATGCAATTGAGACCGGGCTTTCTTCAGACCCGGCCATGAACTGGCGGCTCTCTGCGCTCGACCGCATAACCCTGATATCGAATTCCGACGCCCATTCTCCGGCAAAGATCGGCAGGGAGGCGAATATCCTGGAGACCGAAATATCCTATGCGGGCATACTCAACGCAATCAGGGGCCGGAAGGGATTTGCAGGCACGATCGAATTTTTTCCGGAAGAGGGCAAGTACCATTATGACGGGCACCGGGCCTGCGGAGTCAGCATGCTTCCGGAAGAGACGCTGCGGCACGGGGGTCTCTGCCCGGTCTGCGGGAAAAAGGTGACGGTGGGGGTGATGAACCGGGTTGCGCGGCTTGCCGACCGGGATGCCGACTGCAGACCCGCAGGCGCCCCGCCTTTTCGTTCGATTATCCCCCTTGCAGAAATTATAGCCGAGATACGGCAGAAAGGGGTGAACACCAAGGCAGTCACCGAGGACTATTTTGCGGTGATCAATGCCCTTGGCAATGAATTCAGGGTTCTCCTTGAAAGTCCGCTGCATGACCTTGAGAAGGCAGGTTCTGCGCCGCTGGCCAGGGCGATAGAGATGATGCGTGCCGGAGAGGTCCAGATAGCTCCCGGGTACGACGGTGAATACGGAAAGATCAAAATCTTCGAGAAGCTCGAGCGTCCCTCTCCCAAAGGACAGGCCCCCCTGTTTTGATGCAGTTGCCCCTGCCGTTTACCGGTGATCAGGATATTCTTCTGACGCGACTGAAGCAGCTGACCAATGCCGATATCAGACTTGTGCTTACCGATAATGGCTCAAGCATGATCTCCTTCAGAAAAAATCATGGCGTCACCTTCCTCCGTCTCCACCGTATGTTTCTGCAGGCCGCTCCGGACGTTGTCTCTGAGCTTGCCGGCTTCATCAATAACAGGCGGATGAAGACCCCGCTTATACGGCAGTTTATCAGGGAACATGCAGCAACCCTGCCGGTCCGTCCTGCCAGGAAGACGGTCCTGGTTGCGCAGGGCAGATATCATGATCTTTCTGAGATGGCACGGGCCGTCAATCTGCAGTACTTCGAAGGGAGAATAACCGCTGGCATAACCTGGGGCACCCGGAAGACGGGACATGCGGTCAGACGGAGAATACTCGGCAGTTATAACAGCCGCACCAACATCATAAGGGTCAATCCAATACTCGACAGGAAAAACGTCCCGCAGTATTATCTTGAGTTTATTGTCTATCATGAGATGCTCCATGCCGATATGGGTGTGGCGAAGAAGAACAACAGGCGGGAAGTGCACTCACAGGAATTCCGGCGCCGGGAAAAGCTCTTCAGGCATTTTGAAAAAGCGCTCCTGTGGGAGAAAAAATAATCAAAAAAAGGTAACATAGCAGGGATGACGCATGACCATAAACCCATCGTTGAGATCTTTGCCGACGGCGCCTGCAGCGGGAATCCCGGCCCGGGAGGGTTCGGTGCAATCCTGCGTTCGGGCCACCGGGCAAAGGAACTCTCGGGATGTGAGGCGATGACGACGAACAACCGGATGGAACTCATGGGTATCATTACCGCCCTGGAGGCGCTGAAGAAGCCCTGCAGGGTCAGGGTGACGACTGATTCCACCTATGTGGTCAAGGGCATGACCGAGTGGATAGAGGGCTGGATAAAAAAGAACTGGAAGAACTCGCAGAGGAAGGACGTATTGAACCGCGACCTCTGGGAGCGCATGCTGAAGGCGGCAGGGCCGCATGAGATTGAATGGTTATGGATAAAGGGGCATAACGGCCACGCTGAAAACGAGCGGTGCGACGAACTTGCCCGGCAGTGCATTGCAGACTTCAGAAGCAGCTGGCGGCCATGAAAAGGCCTGAACTCCTTGCGCCTGCGGGCGACCTTGAGAAACTCAGGACCGCACTTCATTATGGCGCTGACGCGGTCTATCTTGGTGACTCGCGCTTCAGTCTGCGCGGCAAGGCAGGCAACTTCGGCCCTGGTGAGCTGGGCAATGCAGTCCGTTACGCACATGACCATGGTGCCAAAGCATACGTGACCGTCAATATTTTTCCTCACAACAGGGATCTTGCAGAGATTTCGGAACATATCGATCTGCTGGCTGACATAAAGCCCGACGCTGTTATCCTCTCTGATCCGGGTATCTTTACGATGGTCAGAGACCGGGCACCGGAAATCGATATCCATATAAGTACGCAGGCCAACATCACGAATGCCGCCGCGGTCAGATTTTGGGAGCGGCTCGGAGCAAAACGTCTTGTCCTGTCACGGGAGTTGTCGCTTGATGAGATCAGGGAAATACGGCAGCAGAGCAGTATCGAACTGGAGTCTTTTGTCCATGGTTCTATCTGCATATCCTATTCCGGCCGTTGCTATATCAGCAGTTTCCTGACCTCTCGCAGTGCCAATCTGGGGGAATGCACCAACTCCTGCCGGTGGAACTACACCCTGATGGAAGAGAAGCGCCCTGGTGAATATTTTCCGGTTTTTGAAGATGAGCGGGGCACGTATATCATGAGTTCCAAAGACCTCTGTATGATCGGGCACCTGCATCAACTGGCGGAGGCCGGCATCAGCAGCTTCAAGATCGAAGGAAGAATGAAAGGGATCAATTATGTGGCCGGGGTGGTCAAGACCTACCGTGAGGCTGTTGATGCAATTGGCGGTAACTTTGACTATAATGTAAAGGAACGCTGGCTGCGGGACCTTGCCATGTTCAGCAGCAGAGGCTATACCACCGGGATGTTTTTTGGAAAGCAGCCTGACAGCGATTACAACTTTGATGGAGAAAGTTACCGGATGAGCCATGAGCTGGTAGGTGTAGTCAGTGACGTCCGGGACGGGAGGGCACGCGTGCTGCTCAGAAACAGAATTGATGCAGAAGACATGCTGGAATATCTGACTCCCGGACTGGAGGAGCAGCGGTTCCGGGTGGAGGATATGACTGATACGGACGGACTGGCGCTGACCACGGCCAGAAATGAAGATACAGTATTCATCCGCGTGCCGGAAGGGGTCAGGACAAATGACCTGATACGGCGGGACAAAACAGGCTGCCGCGACTTCAGGTCTGATCAAAAGGAGACGCGCTGTTGACGCCCGGGGAGAAGGATACTATTGGTTTCCGGGAACAGGGTGAGCTCTCCCGCTGTATTTTGTGCAACACGTACATCAATGCGAAAGAGAGTTTTACCTGCCCGCGTTGCAGAAAAGGGCCGCTCTGCAAGACGCACCGTTTTTCGGGCCGGAGGGAATGCACCAGTTGCGTGTTTGACCTGAAACAAAGAGAGGTCGTCGACCTGCGGAAGCAGGAACAGAGCATTACAGATTTTACCAGGCTCCTTCAGTTTATATTTCTTGTTTTTGCGATATTCTTTATCGCGGCACGGGCAGGGCTTCTTGAATTCGTCGACTTCCTGAAAGAGAACATTGTAAGCAGCAATCTTGCCTGGTTCGGAATTCTGCCGATAGCCGGCTATTTACTATTTTATATAATTCTGTATAATCAAAGGAACAAGATCAAGGAGATAGAGGCTGAAATGCATGCTATGGAATTCAAAAGGATGGTCAAGTAGGGTATGACGACGCACAAGGTTCTGGTTATCGACGAGGAGGCGAGCTCGGTCAGTGTTTTCGGCAAGGCACTTGAACCGAGGGGGATAGATGTCTTTGTCATGGATACGCCGGATAAAGGCATAGAGAAGGCAATTGAGATAGAACCCAGTCTGATTTTCATCAATCTCATCTTCCAGGAATCCAACGGACTGAAGGTGAGCAAACTTATCCATGCGATCGAAAAACTCAGGCAGGTCCCCATCATCATGCTGCTTGCTCATAAGAGCGATCTTGATCCCAAGTATACGACCACGATCGGTGTGGTGGACGTGCTGATAAGGCCTTTTGCTCCGGAAGACATCCTCTCGAAGACCCTCGCGGTGCTCGGACTTCCTCAGACAGAGGCGGTTGCAGAAGAAGAGATCCCGGATGTTATGCCGGTCGAAGATGAACTGGTGACTATGGGAGTAGATAATGCTGCCCTGACGGATTGGCGCGGCGGTCAGACACCTGCGTCAGCCGCTGATTTTGGTGCCAACCCGACTTCTGATGATGAGCAGGATTTTGCTGACGAGGCGGATAAACTCATCGATCAGTCGATTATAAGCCCGGGTGAGAGCAGAAGAAACATCTTTGACCTTGACGATGATCAGGCTAAAGATGGTGTTATCCATATTCGGAGGCCTGAGGTGCCGGAGTCCGCAGCAGGTGATAGTGACGGTTCTGATGAAAAATTTACTGACGATATTATTACTGAGGAGATTGCAATGGAAGAACGGAACCTTTTTGATGAAGATGCGGACAGGAAAAAGGATGCTCTGAATAAATCGTTTGAGGATGAGCTCGAAGAGTCAGAAAAGGAAGAATCCCTCAAACACGAGCCCGCTGAAGACTCGGACCTTTACGAAGACGAACTCCCCGAGGAAGAGAAGCCGGGCATGGGCAAGAAGGTTATGCTGGCTGTGGGGGGGGTGGTTCTTCTCGCCGGCCTCGGCCTTGGAGCTTTTGCAGTCAAGAAAACATATTTCAGGGATGAAACAGTCCGTGTCTCTCCTCCGGCACAGAAGCAGGAGGTGGTCAAAGAGAATCTGCCCCCTGCAGGAGCGGTGACTGCACCGGAAAAGGCAGCGGCACCCGATGCCCCTGCGCCGAATCCGGATGCAAAGGTGCTGCCTCCCGCAGCAGTGGCGACTGCCAAGAATGAACCGGCTGCTTCCGCAGTTCCGGGCCCTGCCGCGACTCCTGCTCCGGCACAGACAGCGCAGAAGGAGCCGGAAAAACCAAAGGCTCCACCGGCGAAGCCGGCAGAATCGAAACAGGCTGCCGCACCTGCGGCAAAAGCGGCGGAGAAGCCGAAGGCCGAGGCCAAGCCGGAAGCAGGCGCCAAGACAGCAGAAAACAAGGAAGTGAAAAAGTCGGCTAAAGATCTTAAAAAAGAGGCCAGGCAAAAGGCCAATAACAAGGCAGGCTCCGGATTCGCTGTCCAGGCAGGATATTTTGAAAGTGAGAAAAACGCACAGTCTCTTGTTGACAAGCTGAAGGAGAAGGGCTATGAGGCCTCCATTGTGAAGAATGAAGTCAGCGGCAAAGGGGCGGCAGAAGGCAAAATATTTCATCGTGTGCTGATCGGCAAGTTCGACTCTGTCAGGAAAGCTGCTGCCTATGCCCGGGAGATAAAAGAGAAGGATAGCCTTTCCGTGGTTGTTTACCGCCAATAGCTGATTGAAGATATATTTCTCCGGAATAGCCGGCAGCGGTGTTTCGGCCATTGCCGGATTCATGGCAGACCGGGGGAACAGTGTCTCCGGTTCCGACCGGCTCCTTGACCAGGAGCCGGGGCATTTCCTCCGAAGGTTGTTTGCTCACAAAGGTATCCTGGTGGTACCGCAGGATGGCACCGGCCTTGATGCTTCTTTTGATCTTGCCGTATTCAGCACAGCAGTCGAAAAAGACAACCCTGATCTTGCAGCAGCAGCGCGTCTCAATATCCCGGTAAAGACCAGGCCTGAATACCTTGCGGATATTGTCTCGCGGTTTAAGACAGTGGCGGTCGCAGGTACAAGCGGCAAGTCGACGACCTCGGGGATGCTGGCCTTTATGATGCAGCGCCTGGGCATGGCCCCGAACTTCATCGGCGGCGGCCGCGTAAAGCAGTTCAGGACCCCTGAAACCCAGGCAAACTACCTTGTTGGAAGTTCCGACCTCCTGGTGATCGAGGCCTGCGAGTCCGACGGCAGTATCGTCAACTACCGGCCTGCGCATGCGATCATCGCCAACCTCGACCTTGACCACCACTCCGTGGCTGAGACCGCCCGCATGTTTGAGCAGCTCGCGGCGCATACCTCCGGGCTGGTCGTTGTGGGAGCGGATGATAAAAACCTCGCCAGGTGTTCTTTCGAAAACGTGGTCGGGTTTTCGGTAGACCGCAGCTCCCGCTATCAGGCCATTGCTGTGAGCTATGAAAGATTCTCGACCTCATTCCGGGTGAACGGTCAGGGCTTTGAGCTCAACATGCCCGGCAGGCATAACCTGTACAATGCCCTTGCCTGTATCGCGCTGCTGTCGGAGATGGGGGTGGACCTTGCTGCAATTGCTTCTGCGCTGCCCGTCTTTACCGGTATTGAACGCAGGTTTGATATACACCTTAATGACGGCAGGCACCTTGTCGTGGATGATTATGCGCATAATCCGCATAAACTCGAAAGCCTTATGCAGACGATGCAGGGGCTTAGTGGGATTGGTGGCAGCATCTGCTATATCTTCCAGCCGCACGGCTTCGGCCCGACCCGGATGATGAAGCAGGGCTATATCGATGTGTTTACAGAGAACCTGCGAGCCGTCGACCGCCTTGTTCTGCTCCCGATCTACTATGCCGGAGGCACCGCAGCAAAGGACATTTCGAGCGAAGATATCGCCGATGCGGTGAGGGCCGCGGGAAGGGCGGCCGACGTGCTCGACCGCGACGCGGTCATGGCAGCCCTCGGGGATTACGAGTCATATGTCGTCCTGGGAGCGCGGGATGATTCGCTGTCGGATTTTGCAGAGAAGATCGCAGCAGCCCTGAAATAGACAACGGCCATCTGCCGGGTATAGACCGGGTATAGATATGTTCGGCAGCTCAATTCGGCGAGCGGACCTTTTACTGCAAGCCCCGGGCCTGTTCAGGACGGGAAAAAGCAGTACCTAAAATCAACCCTCTCAGTCCCCCCATAATAATTGACTTGTCAGGGGGAAGCCTTTATGCCTCCCACTGCTCCATTGTAGAAGGGCGACTGAGAGGGGTTACGTTCTATACTCCGCGTTGATCCGGATATATTCTTCGGTCAGGTCGCAGGTCAGTACCTTTGCCTCGGCCTTGCCTGACTTCAGGTCGACCGTGATCCGTATCTTCTTGGATTTCAGTTCGGCGGTCGCCTCTTTGTCTTTGTTGTTGGCGAGGCCGTCCTTGACCACTTTTACCTTGTTGAAATAGATGTCCGCCTTCTCTTCTTTAAAGGAGATGCCGGAATAGCCGACCGCGCAGATGATCCTTCCCCAGTTGGCGTCGTTGCCGTAGATGGCCGTCTTCACCAGGCTGGAGTTCGCCACGGCAAAGGCCGCCTTCTCCGCGTCTTTTTCGTTCCGCGCGCCCTTCACCAGCACCTCGACAAGCTTGGTGGCGCCTTCACCGTCCTTCACCACCAATTCAGCCAGTTCATACGTGATCTCGTCGAGCGCCTTTTGGAATTTCGCAAGGTCCGGAGCCTTTGCGTTTATTGGTTCATTTCCCGCCAGACCGTTTGCCATCATCATCACGGTATCGTTCGTCGACATATCACCGTCTATCGTGATCCGGTTGAACGATCTGTTGACGGCACTTTTCAGAACAGCACCCAGCGTCTTTCTATCGACAGCAAAATCAGTCAGGATAAAGCAGAGCATCGTCGCCATATTCGGCGCGATCATGCCTGCGCCCTTGCATATGCCCGAGATTGTTCCGCTTACTCCGCAGATCTTCAGTTTTTTATGGACCACCTTCGGAAAGGTGTCGGTCGTCATGATCGTCGCTGCCACCTCATCGAGCGTTGCCGTGCCGATCTTCTTTGCCAAAGTCTTCAGCGGCTGCCTGATCCGCTCCATCGGCAGCGGTGTGCCGATGACGCCGGTTGAAGAAATATAGACCAGGTCCTGGTCAAGGCCGGCCTCTTTCGAGACGATACTGACCATCTCCCGGGCGTCCTTCATCCCCTGCTGCCCGGTGCAGGCGTTTGCGTTGCCGCTATTGACGACAATCGCCTGTCCCGTGCCGCTGGCGATTTTCCTGATGCAGAGCTTCACCGGTGCCGCCTTCACCGTATTGGTGGTAAAAGTACCGGCCATATCAGCCTCGACTGCCGAAACGATCAGTGCTATATCCTGCCTGCCCGGCTTCTTCACCGCCGCCTCGACGGTAGAAAATAAATAGCCCTTCGGTAACATGTTTTTCATTCTGTAACGCTCCTTATGTATGTTGTTGTGCAGCAAGTAAAGAATAACAACAAAGATTATGGATTCCCCGGTCAAGCCGTGGAATGACGGTCATGCGATATTTGCAATCAAGCTTAAAGGCTTGCCAGCTTGTATTCGCTTGCCCTTGCTTATCTGTTATGCTCCGACTTACCTGGATCCCCGGGTCAAGCCCGAGGATGACAGATTGAGTTTATGTATCATCGTATATATTACGTCGTCATTCCACGGCTTGACCGGGGAATCCAGTGGTATTGCTTTAATTCCCTACGGAAACAGTGCCAGGTTTCTGAGGCCTTCGGTCTCCTCGAACCCAAGCATGAGGTTCATATTATGCACAGCCTGTCCTGAGGCCCCCTTTACCAGGTTGTCGATTGCCGAGACGATAATCAGCGTATTCGTCCGCTCGACCAGCTTCACTCCGATATGACAGAAATTCGTGCCCCTGACGTTCTTGATATTCGGGTAGACGCCCGACTCCAGCACCCGCACAAACGGCTCGCTCTTATACGCCTGTTTATAGGCCTCAAGGACTTGTTCCTGAGTCACTTTCTTCCGGAGCGGCGCATAGATCGTGGTCAATATCCCCCTGTCAACCGGCAGCAGGTGCGGGGTAAAGTTCACCGTGATCTTTTTCTTTGCAAGCCCTGAGAGTTCCTGTTCGATCTCCGGTGTATGCCGGTGCATACCTATGCCATAGGCCTTGAAGCCTTCATTCACCTCGCAGAACGAGACAGACAGGTCCGCCTTCCG
Organism: Thermodesulfovibrio sp.; assembly: GCA_013824615.1. Lineage (GTDB taxonomy): Bacteria > Nitrospirota > Thermodesulfovibrionia > Thermodesulfovibrionales > UBA6898 > PALSA-1316. Next base: position 12,901 of record PNOC01000052.1, on the reverse strand, counting down.
TCCGGCCCCGGTAGTGCCTGATTTGGAGTCAATAATGATTGACAAGGGCTCGACTATCCGGTTCTTCAGTGCCGGCATAAGCCCGAGTATCGCGCTGGTCGGATAGCAGCCGGGGTTTGCGATCAGCCGTGCTTTCCTGATCTTTGCCCTGTAAATTTCGGGAAGCCCGTAGACCGCAGCCTTCAGGGCAGCAGCCCGGGTATGCGGCAGGCCGTACCACTGCTCGTAGGTCTTCCTGTCAGAGATCCGGTAGTCTGCAGAAAGATCGATTACCGCTTTATTGTTTCTGAAGAAGAAGTCCACTGCCTCCTGGGATGCCCCGTGCGGCAGGGCCAGGAAGAAAAGGTCCGCTTTTTTCAGAAGCTTCTCCCTGTCCATAGGCTCATAAACCAGCTTGTCAAAGCTGTCGAGATGAGGGAATAGTGCAGTAACTTTCCTGCCGGCCGACTTTTCGGACGTTGCCGCAGATACCTTTACCTTAGGATGGTTCGCCAGTATCCTCAGGAGTTCAATCCCTGTATACCCGCTTGCCCCGCATATTGCTACTCTTGTCATTTTATATCCTCCAGTCTTGCGTGATTTCTTTTGTCTGTCATTCCACGGCTTGACCGGGGAATCCAGTGGTATAGCTTCTCTGTATGCGTAGCAGCTTCAAACTGTGGATCCCCCGAGCACGTCGGAGGATGACAGAACGAAAACAGTTTTTGCGTCTGCAGGTCCTTTTAATAAAAAAAAGGGCTCGTGATACACGAGCCCTTTTCATGCTGACTATATATAGAAAAGCTGCGAATTATCTCTTCGAGAACTGGAAGCGCTTTCTTGCACCCTTGAGACCGTATTTCTTTCTTTCAACTTCTCTGGGGTCTCTGGTGAGGAAACCTTCCTTCTTCAGCTTGCCTCTCATGTCTGCATCCATCTTGGTCAGGGCGCGTGAAATGCCGAGCCTGATTGCTCCGGCCTGGCCTGTAGGTCCGCCGCCGGTCACTTTGGCAGTCACATCATGCTTGCCGGTTGCGCCGACGAGATCGATCGGTTGACGGATAATCATGCGGAGCGTCTCCCTCGGGAAATAGGTGTCAATCGATTTCTTGTTGACCTCGATCTTTCCTGTGCCTGAGGCCATAACGACCTGGGCTATGGAAGTCTTTCTCCGTCCTGTTGCGCTGTACTTAATCTCTGCCATATACGATAAACTCCTTTATTCCTTTTATATTATTGCAATACTTCAGGGCTCTGCGCCTGATGCGGATGGTCAGGACCGCTGTATACCTTAAGCTTTTTGATCATGGCGCGACCGAGCCTGTTTTTCGGGAGCATGCCCCAGACAGCCTTCTCAATGATCTTCTCCGGTTTTTTGTTCAGGAGTTCCTGTGCCGTATTACCCTTGATGCCGCCGACGTAGCCGGTGTGGTGATAGTAGACTTTGTCGGTAAGCTTATTGCCGGTCAGTTTAATCTTATCGGCATTAATGACGATGATAAAATCGCCGGTGTCTGTATTCGGGGTGAAAATTGCCTTGTGTTTGCCCCTGATATAGGTTGCAATCTTCGTGGCAATTCTGCCGAGCACAGCATCCTTTGCATCAACAACATACCATTTGTGTTCTACTTCATTCTTTTTAGCAAACAGAGTCTTCATCGCTATTGAAACACCTTCCTCGAAAATTAGATTAGATAATGTACTGCAAATGTAAACAAAAAGTCAAATAAATTTAGAACAACAGGCTTCGCCTCTCCGGCGCATACCAGCTTGCCGGCTTGTCTTCGCGCCCCACTACACTTTTTTCACTATTGACATCAATGAATTATTTATCTAAAATACTTACGCTTCGGGATTGGATGAAATTTCATTATGTATTATTACCTGGGAGGGAACAATGACACCATTATCTTCGCAGTCGCAGACTTTCGGATCCGGTTTTTTCAGGTTGAGCATGTACTTAGTATTGCTGGTTTTTTCGTTCTGCCTGATTGCAGCCCCCCTGGCTTCCGCAGCCGCCGGCATGACTGCAGATCAGAAGGCAAAGATCAAGGCTGACCTTGCCGCAAAAAAGCCTCTTGCGCAGATAATGAAGGATGCCATTGCACAGGGTATCTCAGTGTCAGAGCTGGTCTCAGTTCTTGCTAAAGATGGGGTGGACGCCTGCGCTTTTGTGACCGCCGCAGTGTCTGGTTCATCCAGCGGTGCGGGTTCCAAGGCTGTTGTTTCAGAAACTATTACTGCTGCAGTAAAGGTGAGTGGTTCCGGATCACTGACGTGCATAGTGCAGGCTGCCCAGAACGGAGGGGTAAGCACCTCTGATATTCTGAGCGCCGCTACTGCCGGTGGCGCTGACGCAGATTCAGTAAAAGCCCTTGCGTCAGCCTCGTCTGCCGCTTCGACCCCGGATGCTCCGGCACTGGGCTATTCCGCGCCTGCCCCAGCTGCCGGTCCGATAACGTATGCCCCTGCTGCATCTGCCCCCATCGGCGGTGGTGGCGGCGGTGCCCCTGTTAACCCGACAAAGCCCGCAAGCCCGACTAATCCGAATCTGCAGAGACGTTAAAGCAACTATCAGATATTTTTTAAATGGGGAGAGACGATAACGATATGAAAAAAAATAGAAATAAATATAACGGGGCACTTGGTTCTTTCTTTGGTCTGATGATGCTTCTCCTGCCGGTCCTTGCATCCGCTGCAGAGATAGCACCTGCAGCCGAACTCGAAAAACCTCTCGGCAGCAGAAGAGAGACAGGTCCCTTAAAGCTCGGCCCTGTTGAGGTGCACCCATACGTTTCAATCAAAGAGACCTACAGCGATAACATCTTTTCGACTTCGACAAATAAGGAGCACGATTTTATCATGGTGCTGAACCCGGGAATTTACCTGCAGCTTCCGGTCAGAAATCATACCCTTTCGCTTGCCGCCAATACCTCACTCACCAGGTATGCGAAGTTTTCTTCCGAGAATACGGATGATTATTTTGTAAACGGCACCGCGAATTTCATGTTCGGCAGCCAGATTAATCTGAAGGCCTCTGACACATTCATCAAGGGCCATGAACCCCGGGGTTCGTCCTCCTCAGGCACGATCGAGAAGTTCGATAGCAACACAGCCGCCGCCTCGCTGACCTATCTCCTTGCCGACGTGTCAAAGATCCAGCTGGACTATTCGAGGACCGACTGGGACTTCAAAACCAGCACCTTCAGAAGCAGGAGTGAAGACCTCATTTCAGCCTATCTCTACTACCGCCTGATGCCGAAGACCTCGGCCTTTATACAGTATAACTATAAGAGTGTGCGCTTCGATGACAGGACAGTCGGCCTTGACAACAAGATGCAGGCTGCCCTCATCGGCCTTTCCTGGGACATTACCGGCAAGTCCAGGGGAAGTCTGGCTGGTGGTTTTCTTCGGAAGAACTTTAATGATTCTTCAAAAGATGACCTGAAGACCTGGACAGCGTCTGCCGACATAACCCACAATTTTTCCGACTATACCTCTCTCAAGCTGATTGGCAAGAGGGAAGTGAATGAGGCGAGTCTGCTCGGCACGCGCTACTATATCACCACCGGGCTGTACGGTGAAGTTACCCACAAGTTCCTGCAGAGGCTGGCACTGGTGGCCAAGGCTTCCTATGGTCAGGACAAATATTCAGATATTATCCCCGGCGATACACAGCTCAGGAAGGACAATACGCTCACCGCAGGTATGGGGCTCCGCTATATCATGAGACGGTGGCTCGAATTTGTACTCGAATACAACTACCGGAACAAGGATTCTAATATCGATATCTACAGTGCTAAAGAGAACACCGTTACCCTGATGATGAACGCCTCGTTCTGAGACGGGGAAACAGGCGAATACCAGCCGGCAAGCTCAGACAAGCGAATACCGGCAGCAGGCTGAAAAGATATTGTCATCCTCCGGCCTGCCTGCCCGCCGGATTGCTGGAGGGACCGGGGGATCCAGACAAAAAGAGATTTCATGTGGAGGCTGCCAGATACTGTTAATGCGGAAGTTTGTTAAAGGACTGCTGCTGTTTTTTTTTCTGTTTTTCGGTTGTCTGAATCAGGATCTGTCGGCGGCGGGAGAGGGCCCGGGCAGAATAACCGTGGTGAGGGGTGAAGTGGGCATCAGGAGGCCGGGAGCTGAGAAGATCCTCCCGGTGCGTGTTGGTGATATGGTGTATGTCGGTGATATTCTGCAGTCAGGCAGGGAATCAGGAGCCCAGATGGTCCTGACAGACGATTCCGTTGTGAATATCTCGTCTCTGACTTCCATAAGACTGAATCAGTATGCCTTCGATGCCGGGGAAAGCAGGAGAACGGCTGTTGTAAAGGTAATAGAGGGGATGGCACGCTTCATTATCCACAAACAGCAGAAGAAGGCCTCCTTCACCGTTGAGACCTCTCACGCAGTGGTTTCCTTTTCTTATGCCGACCTGGTCATTCAAGCGTCGACTGATGAAACTGCTGTTGCGGTTCTTGACCGCGGGGTGAGCGTGAAAAACAGTTCGCTGCTGGTCGTAGGTCAGGTCAGGCTGGGCGACAATGAGATGACCGTGGTGAGGGCAAAGACCCCGCCTTCGATTCCGTCGGTGTTAACATCGCAGCAAAGGAGGATATACAGCAAAGATGCAAAACATTTCTAATATGATTAAGAAGTTTTTTCAGTTACCGTTACAGGTCATTCCGGCTTGCCCGGGATCACCGGAATCTTTCCGGCCCCTGTGGGCTGTTATGATCGCCGTATCACTGGTGAGTATGTTTCTCTTTCCGGTTATCGTCCTGGCCCAGGACTATCTGATCGGGGAGGGTGATCTGCTTAAGATAACCGTCTACGATAACCCCGATCTCACCAGTGAGCCGCGCGTCGGCGGAGACGGCAGGATTACGTTTCCGCTTATCGGCGAGGTGACGGTGACCGGCCTCTCCTCAGCCGAAGTCCAGAAAAAGATCGCAGGTCTTCTCTCGAACGGGTTTATAAAAAAACCCCAGGTCTCGGTCTTCATCACTGAATATAAATCCAAGAAGGTCACCACCCTCGGTGAATTCACCAAGCCCGGCCTGATCGAACTGCGCGGCAATGCCACGCTGATGGAGGTCATATCCAATGCCGGCGGCATCACGGCAAACGGTGCCGAGACGCTGGTGATCCAGCGCAAGATCCTTAAGCCCGAAGGCGGACGCGGTGATGACGTCACGCTCACCGTCGACCTCGTCAAGCTCCTCGAAAAAGGTGATATCGCCGCCAATATCATGGTGCTGGACGGCGACAGCATCTATGTGCCGAGGGCCGCTTTTGTCTATGTTACGGGCGAGGTCAAGACTCCCGGGGCCTATAAGATAACCAAGGGTCTCACGGTATTGAGATCCATAACCCTTGCCGGCGGGTTTACCCAGAAGGCCTGGAAGGGCAGGACGAATATCATCCGCAAATCTGAAAAAGGCGAGTCTGAAATCAGCGCCAAAATGGAAGACCTCGTCATGCCCGACGACGTCATCGTCGTACCGGAGAGCTTTTTCTAGGCGAGCGAATACAAGCGAATACAAGCTGGCAAGCTAAAGCAGGCGGCAAGCTCAAGCAAGCTTTAAGCGGGAATCCGGACATAAAGTAAGACATAAAAAAAGGAAGTGTCATCCCCCGACTTGATCGGGGGATCCAGCCTTAGACAAAACATGAGGAAACAATACCTCTGGATTCCCCGGTCAAGCCGTGGAATGACGGTATAAAAAAGCAGCCAGGGGTCAGGCCTGGGAACAACAGGTCGAAAGAATTTTATCGTAGAATGCACAGGAGGGGTTTAATTATATGAAAGCAAACGAAGAGATTCACCTGCTCGACTACTGGCGGGTGCTGCAGAAGAGACGCCACATAGCCGTAATATTTTTTGCCGTTGTCGTCGGTATTGTTGCCATCTATTCATTGGTGGCGACTACGGTTTATGAGGGGGTGGTCCAGGTGCTTTTTGACCTCGAAAAAAATCAGACCCTCAATTTTGCCGAAGGCGGCAATGCCGTGATCCAGATGAAGGATTCTTCCGAGTATTACAATACACAGAAAGAGATTGTACGTAGCCGGGCCTTTGCCGACAGGGTTGTGCGGAAGCTCCAGCTCGAGAAGAACCCCTATTTCATGGACCTAAAGGAAAAGAAAATCAACGGTGTTCTGTCTAAAGTCTCCAAAACAATAAAGGGCTTCTTCCCGGAAAAGGCTAAACCGGTCAGCCCGTTTCCGGATTATAAATTCAAAGCTGAATTGGATTCCGATCTTACAGAGATCGTACTCGAAAATGTAGATCTTACCATCGGTAAGCAGAATAATTTACTCAAGGTTTCCTATTTTGCTGATGACGCTTCTGTTTCTGCAATCATGGCGAACGGCGTCGCCGAGACCTTTATCGAGCATAACCTCGACATCCGGGTCAGGCCGTACCGCGATGCGGCAGAGTGGCTTTCTTCCCGGCTGGTCGAGTCCAAGGGCAAGGTCGAAGACACCGAAAAGATGCTTCAGCAGTATAAAGAGGGCAAAGGCATTGTCTCCTTCGAGACCAAGGAAAATGTCCTGAACCAGAAGCTCCAGGAACTGATGACCCAGCTCGTCCAGACCGAAGGCAAGCGGCATGAAGCCGAGATAAAATATAACCAGATAAAGTCAGTCATAGACCGCCCGGAGCTTCTGGCGACCGTGCCGGATATCATGAACAACCTCGTGATTCAGACCCTCCGCACTGAAGAACTGACCGCCAGAAGACAGCTCTCTGAACTCTCTGAAAAATTCGGGGGAAGACACCCCCAGATCATCAAAGCCCAGTCCCAGCTCGATATGCTCCAGAAAAATATCATCAGCGAGGCCCGCAAGATGCTGAACGCGGCCAAGGCAGAGTTCGAAGTAGCCCAGAGCAGGGAGACTTCCCTCAGGCGCGCCATGGAACAGCAGAAGCAGGAAGTACTCGGCCTTACCCGCAAGGCGATCGACTTTAATGTGATCGCCGGTGAATCCGGCAGCAACAAGCAGTTCTACGAACTCCTCCTGAAAAAACTTCAGGAGGCCTCGCTTTCAGGCGGTATGAGCGTCTCGAATACCCAGATCGTTGATTATGCGGTTATCCCAAAAGACCCTGTTAAGCCTAAAAGGGTGTTGAACCTCATCCTTGCGATGCTGGTCGGGCTCTTCGGCGGCGTCTTTGCCGCCTTCTTTACCGAGTATATGGACGACACCCTCAAGACTGCGGAGGATGTGGACAAGAACCTCGAACTGCCGTTTCTGGACGTTGTGCCCCTGACCGAAGAGACCAAGGGACCGATCTTTGTCACGTCCGATCCCAAGTCTGCTACGGCCGAGGCCTATCGTACCATCAGGACCGGGCTTATGCTCTCCTCGACAGACAACCCGCTGAAGGTGATCCTGGTGACCAGTTCCACCCCGAACGAAGGCAAGACCACGACGGCTGCCAATCTTGCGGTCGCCATGGCCCAGATGGGAGAGAAGGTCCTGATCGTGGACGTAGACATGCGTCGTCATAACCTCCACGAACTCTTCGGCACCAGCAACCCGGTCGGCATCAGCGATGTGATCATCGACCCGAAACGTCTTTCCGAGGCGATCAAGACCGTTGAAAAGCATCAGAATCTCGACATCATTACCGGCGGCACGCTCGCCCCGAACCCCTCCGAGCTTCTGGGTTCGGAACGCATGCGCGAATTCATCTCACATCTCCGCGGCAGGTATGACCGGATAATCATCGATTCCCCGCCGCTGCTGGCCTTTTCCGATTCACTTGTTCTCTCCCGCCTGGCCGATGGGGTTGTCATGGTCATCTGGGGCGGCAAGACACCCCGGAATACCATACAGCAGGCAGTCCAGTCCCTCCAGGGAGTGGGCGCCAAAATCCTCGGCGTCGTCCTCAACAAGGTTGATACCACCAGAAGGTCCTACTATTACTACCCCTATTATTCGTACTACTATTCGGATAAACGGGGTGAAAAGAAGAAGAAAAAGAAGAAGTAGGGCAATGCGAGTTTTGAAGAGCAACGCAGCATACGAGCTTTTTACAAACCCGTCATGATTGATATACACTGCCATATCCTCCCCGGCCTCGACGACGGTCCGGAGACTCTGGAGGAGTCCCTGGCGCTCTGCCGGGCCGCAGCCGCGGATGGTATACGGACGATCGTCGCCACGCCCCATTACAAACCCGGTGCGTACGAATGGTCTGGTCCTGAGGTCCTCAAAACCTTAAGTCTGCTCAACACCGCAGTTGCAGCGGAGGGGCTCGATCTGCAGATCCTCCCCGGGGCCGAGGTTGCGGTCTTTCCTGAACTGCCTTCTGTTCTGGAGGCAGGCGGGCCGTTAATGCTCAACCAGGGTATATACTTTCTGGTGGAGTTCCGCCCCCATGCCATTCCGGCAAACTCCGAGGCTTTTCTTGCATCCTTTCTCGATTCCGGCCTGATACCAGTCATAGCCCATCCTGAGCGAAATGCCTGGTTTGCAAACCATCCTGAAGTCCTCTTTCCTCTGGTGCGAAGGGGTGTCCTGCTCCAGATTACCGCCGCGAGCCTTACCGGGGGGCTGGGGCCGCAGGCACGGGATTTCAGCGGTTATCTGCTCAGGCATAACCTGGCGCATGTCATCGCCTCGGATGGCCACAACCTTGACGACAGGCCGGTGGCCCTGTCAAAAGCAGTCGCCCTGGCGGCAGATCTTGTCGGAGAGGAGAGGGCGGTGACCATGGTCACCACTGTTCCCGAGGCGATCCTTGCTGGAAGACGGCGGATGGTTATTCAGCCGCTGGAGCATGCTCTTCCCGAAGAGGTCCGGCCCCCATCCTTGTTTCAGCGCTTTGTCCGCGGAATCTTCAGGTGAGCCGGACTGACAGCCCCCAGACCGGCATCACAAGATCGCTGGCTGATCGTGCTGTCGAAAAAGGCATTGTCCTTCTTCTGATCTTCACCCCGCTCGCCTTTGGCACGGTCCAGCACTGGTCCGTCGCCGTGATGGAGCTCCTGGCCTTTTCGCTGCTTTTTTTAGAGCTGGCGAAAAACATAAACAGCCGGGAAGCGCTGGATTCCGAGGTCCCTCCAACAATCCGGCGGGCAGGCAAGCCGGAGAATGACATATATGGGGCAAGAGAATCAGAAGAAATTAAATCCGGAAATAGCAAGCAGGTGTCTGGTGATGGTAACTCTGCAGCTGCTCAGAAAAATAGCCTGTCATCCCCCGACTCGATCGGGGGATCCAGAGAGAAGGGACCGGTACGGGCCTCAGTCTTTCTCTTTTTTTCTTTTCTCCTCCTCGTCCTCTTTCAGTTGCTGCCGCTGCCTGAGGGTCTGCTTCGGGTGATTTCTCCGCTCTCTTTGGCAACCTATAAAAAATTCGGCTATCTTGCCGGGGACAGTCTCCTGCCGGTCAGCACCATTCCGTATGTCACGGTACAGGAACTTCTGAAACTCCTGTCGTATGCTGCGGTGTTTTATGTCATCATCAGCCACTACAGGACCAGGGTTCAGCTGCATTCCCTGGTGAAGACTATTCTGTATATCGGTATTTCTCTGGCCCTGTTTGCCGTTATCCAGAAGGTCACCTGGAATGGCCGGATATTCTGGTTCTACCCGGTTGAGGAATATCTGCGGTCCGGGGCAGGCATCTGGGGGCCGTATATAAACCGCAATCACTTTGCAGGATATATGGAAATGGTCATTCCGCTTGCGCTCGGCCTGCTCATCTATTCCGCTCCTGATGCCAACACGCTTCCCGGCGTGCCCTTCGTCCGCAGGCTGGCGCGCTTTATGGCCAGTGAAAACCTGGTGCGCTTTTCCCTGATCTTTCTGTCCGTGCTGGTCATGTCAGCCTGCCTCTTTATGACCCTCTCCCGCGGCGGCATTGCCGGCTTCGGGATATCCTTCCTCTTTTTCGTCTGGATAACCCAAAAGAGAAGGACCCTCAAAAACAGGGCTCTTCTGCTGGGACTGCTGGCCGTGGTCATAGCGGTGGTGATCGTGTTTGCAGCCTGGGACCAGCTCGAAAACCGGTTTGAGGCCCTTGAGAAAGAGAGCCAGATATCCCGGCTGATCGTCTGGCAGGACTCCCTCAATATTCTGAAAGATTATGTTTTTTTCGGCAGCGGCCTCGGCACCTTCGAAAATACGTTCATGCGCTATCAAACGAGATATCCTCTGGCCCTGTTTGACCACGCGCATAATGACTATGTCGAACTTCTGACCGACACCGGCCTGACCGGCTTCACTATTATCGTCAGCCTGGCGCTTGTCTTCTTTTTCTCTGTCTATAGAAAATGGCTCAGAAAACGGGGCCTTTTCGCCAAATGCATCGGCGCCGGGGGTCTCAGTTCCTGCATCGCCATGGCAGTCCACAGCTTTACTGACTTCAATCTGCATATCCCGGCAAATGCGCTGCTGCTGACCGTAATCGCTGCGCTTACCTATGCAGCGGTGTTCAATGTGAGGGAAAAGAAGGAAGAGCAGGTTTATCAGCATTCCGGAAATAACGCCCCCGCCTTCGGCACCCCCTCTTACCTTAAGAGGGGGAAGGGGGAGTTATTCTCTGCAGGCTATTTTTTCCGTCTCATGTTAGTTGCCCTGCTCTTCCTCGCGCTTCTCTCCTTTCCTGCAAGGGTGCTGATTGCGGACCATTACTATGGGCGGGTTTCAGGGCTCCTTGACGATCCTGCAACCGAAGGCCTTGACGTCAAGCCGCTCCTGCCGGAGACCCTGCCGGACTTTCTGGCGGCAATCCGCTCCCTTGAGACGGCCCATAGTTTTTCGCCCTCGCGGGCCCTCTATCCCAAGGCGCTTTCAGAACTCTACAGCCGCCTCGGCAGATGGGCAGAGGCTATGGAACTTCTCGGCGCTCCGCTGCCTCCAAACGCTGTCCCGAAACATCTGGCCTTTGAAAAGACTTTTTATTATCTGCAAAGAGCGATCACCCTTGAACCGGCAAACGCGGACTTTCACCTGGCCCTGGGCCACCACTACGACACCGTGCTGAAGGACACCCCAAGTGCAGAGGATGAATATCAGAAGGCTGTCGCAGCCTTCCCGGTGAGTGTCGGCGTGAGGAATGCCGTCGCCACGCGCTACCTGCAGACCGGGAGAAAAGGCGATGCCCTGGAGCAGGCCAGAATGATCGCGGCCCTCGACGAAAGCTATATCCTGGAGGACCTGCCGCAGAAGGCAGACATAATTCAGCGCCGTCCGCATTGGTACGTCCAGCGTCTCTACAGCAGCTATCTCTTCAGGGCCCTCGACATCGCCTGGAGTGTCACCCCCGATCCAAAAGTGGTCTCCGGCATAACCCCGAATACCCCCGAGGCACAGGAAGTCCTCAAGGCCTTCATGGAGTGGAAGGGGATAGAGGAAAAGGAATAGGGAAGAAAGAGCTTATACATGCTGGCAGGCAGCAAACTGGCAGGCGAAAACAGGCCGGCAAAGGAACAAGTATCTTTTTTTGTTTGTCATTCCACGGCTTGACCGGGGAATCCAGGAGGAGCGTATTTAATCTCTTGGGTCTAATTCCCCGGAGCTCGCTTCGGCTTTGTTTTATATTACCCTCCACCTTGAGGGGGGAGGGCGAGGGAGGGGGTGATTGGTGATTTTTTTCACCCTCCCCTTAGTCCCCTCCCCTCAAGGGCGGGGATATTCGTGATACCCCGTCAGCTTGCTGCGGGGTTGTTCATTGCTCAAAGCGGCTGTGAAGGGATTCTGGTATAATATTGCCATGGATTACATAGATCAGGCTGTATATTGAGCGCTTGATATGCATAAACCTGTTGGATTCATAAAGACTAACTGAAAAGATAGGAGTAAATTGTGAAATCAAAGAAAGCATCTTTCAGGATTATTTTCAGGCCAGAACCCGAGGGTGGGTATACCGTTATTGTTCCTTCTCTTCCGGGATGCATCACGTATGGTGAGGATATGCAAGCGGCAAGAGAAATGGCCCAGGATGCAATAGCAGCATATCTGGTGAGCTACGAACACGGAGGTCTTTTATGATTAAAAAATGTCTTTTTCCGGCTGCCGGTTATGGCACCCGCTTTCTGCCGGCCACCAAGGCCATGCCGAAGGAGATGCTTCCGGTATTGTCCAAGCCGTTGATCCAGTACGGGGTGGAGGAGGCGATGGAGGCCGGCCTCACCGAAATGGCGATCGTAACCGGCCGCGGCAAGCGTGCGATCGAGGACCATTTTGACATCAGCTACGAGCTTGAACACCAGATAAAGGGCACGGACAAGGAGCAGGCGCTTGCCGACATCAGGCATATCATAAACACCTGCACCTTCTCCTACACCCGGCAGATCGAGATGAACGGTCTGGGCCATGCCATACTGACCGGCGAGACGCTGATCGGACAGGCGCCCTTCGGTGTAGTGCTCGCCGACGACCTCTGCATAGGTGAGGGTGAGGGCGTGCTCTCACAGATGGTCGCCCTCTATCACAAATACCGTTGTTCCATATTCGCCATAGAAGAGGTCGACCCTCAGGAAACGGACCGGTACGGTATTATCGAGGGAGACAATATCGCCGACGGCGTTTATATCGTCAAATCCATGGTCGAAAAGCCCGCCCCTGAAAACGCTCCTACCAACCTTGCGGTCATTGGTCGCTATATCCTCACCCCGGACATTTTCGATATCCTTCGCGAGACCAAGCCCGGAAAGAACGGGGAGATTCAGATCACCGATGCGCTCCAGACCCAGGCAAAAAACGGAATGGTCATCGCCTACAAATTCAGGGGAATACGATACGACTGCGGCAGCCTCGAAGGCTACGTCAAGGCAACGACAGAACTCTTCCGCAAAATGCAGGAAGCGCGGGAGTAAAGAAGCAATTCAGGTTACGCCCCATGCTCAAAGATATAAGATCAGTTCTGATAAATAAGATATATTTCATCCTGGGGC
>PNOC01000051.1 GCA_013824615.1 Thermodesulfovibrio sp. | reverse complement strand
TAATAACTACTCGGAAGACCACTGCATCTCTGCAAATGTGTTCGCAGGAATGCGAAAAATCGCTACATTTCTCTAAATTCAACTACCCGTACGCAGTATTCCTGAAAAAACAGAAACCTAATCAATTTATTATTATAAAAAACTGGATCTCTTGATTCGGTCGGGGATGATAATTCATACTGAATATGACGTAAAGCAGGGTAGCGAAAAGACTTGCAATCAAGACAGTCGATTTATTTCTGGTCAACTCTCCATCTGATATATTCCGTCAGGTCAAGGACAGCTTTGTCCCTGACGCTGAGAACCCCGGAAGGAAATCCGGACAGAAAACCCCGCCGGCTGAGTTCATCGGCAATCTCCCGCAGTGTGCCGGCATCGGTCGAAACCAGCAGCGGAGTGAATCTGGACGGACTTTTCCCTATGAGGGTGATCAGATCATCAACAAGCCCCTGTCTGGTATCAAAGCAGAGCACCGGTCGGCTGCCGGTATAATATTCAGTGATAGGCATAATCTGGGGATATCCGGGCACATACTTCGGGTCCCAGAACATCTGGAAGCCGTTTATACTGAAGATGACCGGCTCATAGGTGGTCTTCAATCTCCTGAGTTCCTCGGCCACGAGCACATCAGCGCGCAGATTGCGGTATCGCATAAGATCGAATTTATTCATAGTTTCGATTTCATAGGCAAACCGGGCATCGGTCTGCTCATCAGGGATATAGTAGACCGGCTCGCGTTCATTCAGCATGAAGCGGTACCAGAAGACAAGAATAACCACGGCCGACAGCAGCAGATACAACGGGCGGGCAAACTTCCGTATGGTTTCAAGCCGCGACGAAGGACCCTCTGCACCCGGCAGCAGACTCCTGCGGAACTCCCAGCCAAAGGAATAGGTAACCCCGCCGACCAGCAGGGCAACAAACGGGATCATCTGGCGTGACTCATAGGGCATGCGGGCCGCATGGGGAAGGATCAGAACAAAGGCCATGCCGCAGACGAACAGGAGGAGAAGAAGAAGAACAGACGGCATCGTCCGGTCATCAGTGTTCCTGAGCAGCAACGCATACACCAGGTACATACCCGCCAGGATCGCAATAAACGTCAATGGACTGTAAAGATTTCCAAAAAGGATAGGAAGCGTTCCAAAAATAACATCCAGTCGGCCCTGACCGGAATTGTAGCTGGCATCGGCAGCGTTCTTCAGCAGGAAGGCATCCTTGATATCAATAGCCGCATCCTGCCAGCCCAGATACCAGACATTCTGCATAAACTGAAGTCCGTGCGCCGTCAGCGGAGCGAGGCTGAAGAGCAGGTATCGTTTTAGCCTGAAGCCCTGGCGGTCGATGATATCCCAGCCGACGAGCCAGACATAGAGAAAAAAGACCGAATCGAAAGAGGAAAGCGACAGCATAAATTCGGCAACCCAGGCAGTGATCAGCCAGCGATGCCTGTGCAGTTCAGATTCGGCCCTCGTCGACATAACGATCGCCAGCATAAAGCCGAACCGCAGCAGATCGTCAAGCGGCTGGTTGGCCAGTGTATCGGCGTATCCCAGAAACGTCGGGGTCAAGCCATAGAACAGGACCGCAATAAAAGAGACCCCCGGATTAGTGATCTTAGCAAAAACCACGTACATGAGTACCAGGGCAGCGATCGAAAAGAGGACCGAAAGCATCCGGACGGCAAAAAGACTATCAAGTCCGACCCGGAAGAGCACGGCATAGGGCACCAGATACCCGGCCGGATAATGGGTATAGAGAAAGCGCGGGCCGATTCTGGGGGAACTGCCCGGGCAGGTGCCGTGGGCATGATGCCTTAGCTGAGGGTCATCAAAAAGCTGACAGACCTTCGCATACCCCTGGGGCGCGAACAGAAAGTAGTTGGCAAACCAGCCGCCTTCTTCCCACTGTTTCAGAGAGAGCATGGTCTGCGCATCGCCAAAACCCCAGTCGCTCCAGCGGTATTTGTCAGAAGCACGGACCGCGATAAAAATGAGCAGAACGAAAAGAAAACAGCCGAGCGCAATATGCCACGGGTTCGTGCGCTTCAGGCGGGACAGGAGTTCTTCTGGCTGCAATGGGATGCCGGAAGTCATCTATATGAAATTGCAGTGCATGGGAGGCGCTGACAGCGGGGCATCCAGTGATGCTCTGCCATGCTTGAGTTCCCACAGAAACTCGTTCACCTTGTGCTGCAGACAGAGCGAGCCGCACATATTCTGGGCATTGAATTTCTCAGAGGCTATGAGATTGATCACCTCCCAGTAGCGCTCACCTTCCCAGAGTTCTTTAAACGAGGTGTCCGCTATATTGCCGATATGATATCGGCTGTACTTGGTGTTGAAGAGCATGCCGCAGGGCGCCACCAAACCTGACCCGGAGAGCTGCATGATAAACGGCGGACCATAGCACTGGGTATAGCAGCGTTTCCCGCCGCTAAGGATCTTGGACCATTTTGCCCTGACCAGATAGTCTGCCGTGGTATAGGTCTCAGCCTCTTTCAGAAGATCGACGAGGTCATTATACTTTTCATAGTCAACTCCGAGGCTTGCGTTTTCGTCATCACTGCAGTGCTTGATCACCAGGTAATCCACACCAAGCTCTCTGCCTAGTCTGGCCAGCGGAATGATCTGGTCGGCAAATTCAGGCAGGAGGACCATCTGGAGACCTATCGTCACCTCCAGGCCACGGGCCTTTTTGATCGCCACTGCTTTCTCTATCGTCGCCAGCACCTTGTGATAGGCAGCCTCGGGACAGCCGTGAATGCCGGCATAGCGGGCCGGCTCTGCCGCAGATATATTGAATCTCAGGTAGGTCAGCGCCGGGAGGATATCGTCGAGCCGTTCGTCCTTCAACAGAAAGCCGTTCGTGCCGAGCGCCATATCAAGACCGTTATTTTTCCCACGCAGGATGGCGTCGTAGAGATGCGGTGAACAGGTGCTCTCCCCGTCGCTCACAAAGCTGATCGCCTTCACCCCGATCTCTGCAGCATCATCAAGAAAGCGGAAGATGACCTCTTTCGTCATCCGCTTTTCATCGTTCGCCTGGAGCTGGCCATAGCAGTAGACGCATTTATAGCCGCAGGCGCGGGTCAGTGAGCAGTCGATCGTTATCGGTGCAATGCGCTCGCCGCGCAGCCAGGCCTCGACCCGTTCGCGGTGCCAGGCAAGCTTATGGCCATCGAGGATGATCCGCTCTTCGCCGGACACTGTCATGACTGGATCGCCTTCCAGCGCGCCGCGGTGATTGAATCCGGAGCCATCGGCCTCTTCTTGCTTTCGCCGAAGTAAACATCAGAAAAGATGGAAATAAAATTACTCATAACCTTTATCAGCGACCGAAGCGTCGTCGCCTTTGATTCTCCTCCTGTGCGCATACTGAGCGAATATGGTACCTCGGCAAAGAGGTACCCGTCCCTGATCGTCTTTATCAGGAGTTCGGTCTGGTAAAAGAACCCCTTCGATCTGAAGGTGAGCCCTTCCAGGATGCATTTGCGGTAGATCACGGTCCCGTTCATATAATTAAGAGTCATGCCGAATGAGATATTGATGATACCCCGGTAAAGCGATGACAGCAGACGGCGGCCGGAAGATCTCACGTTTTTATTATAAACAAACGGTATCAGAATATCGACGTGGTCCATCAGCGGGAGATACCGTATGGTCTCGGCCGCATCGTTCTCCCCGTCTCCCGGGATCATGGTGACCATCTCGCCGGAGGACTGCCAGACCCCGTCCCAGAAGGAAGCGCCTATGCCCTGTGGGCTCTGATGGTGTACCACACGGATAAAAGAATATTTATTACTGAGTTCCTCCCCTATCCGCCCGGTCTCATCCGTGCTGCCGTCGTTGACGATCACAATCTCGCCGTTGACCTTGTCCCGGTCGAAGCTGCTGATCACATTCTGCACCGCATTCGTTATATTCTTCGCCTCGTTCAGCGAGGGCATGATGACACTCAGCCTGTACTGCGTCATAAAATCCCGCGGACAGCGCTGATGATATCGGCATGCGTCGGGAAATAAGCCTTTTCGAGCGACTGACAGGCAGGCGCCGGGACAAAGGGCAGGCAGAGCCTCCGCACCGGGGCCTTCAGCGCCGCATGGGCTTTTTCAGCCGCAACAGCCGCAATCTCAGCAGAGACACCGCAATGCTTCCAGCCGGTGTCTGCCGCAATGAGCCTCCCGGTCTTTCTGACAGACTCGACAATCAGGTCTTCATCCATCGGCAGGACAGAGCGGAGATCCACAACCTCAATGCTGATGCCTTCTTTTTCGAGTTCTTCTGCAGCACGGAGCGCCTCATAGACCATGTACGAGGTGGCCACAATCGTCACATCCCTGCCTTCTCTTCTGACAGCGCCGATGCCCGGATGGATCACGTACGGCTCTTCGGGGACATTGCCCTTCATGTCATAGAGCCACCGGTGCTCGATGCAGATGGTCGGAGCATTACCGGCGATGCTGCCGAGGATCATTCCCTTGGCATCATAGGGTGTAGCAGGCATGATCACCCTCAGACCCGGTATATGCGCAAAAAGCGCCTGCAGACTCTGGGAATGCTGCGCCGCAGATCCCCAACCCCTGCCGATGACCGCCCGTATGGTAAGCGGGACCTTCACCTTTCCGCCGGTCATATAGCTCCATTTGGCTGCATGATTGATGATCTGGTCCATGCACATCGGGAGAAAATCAACCCGCATATGGATAAAGACCGGGCGCATGCCGGTTATGGCCGCGCCGATCGCAACTCCGGTCATGCCGTTCTCGGCAATAGGGCTGTCCATCACCCGCTCGGCCCCGAAGCGGTCCTTCAGGCCGACCGTTGTCCCGAATACTCCGCCGGGGTCGTCGATGCCTTCCCCGATAAGAAATACGGCCGGGTCGGTCTCAAGTGCCTGGGACATCGCCTCCCTGATCGCGTCCCGATAGGAGAGCTCTCTCAGGCCGGCTGAAGCCGGACCGCCAAAGGAGACCTGTTTGCGGGAATCATCTGCCTGTATCTTTGTCCAGGGCATATTACCCTTCCGCCTCAATGTTAGTAGACATAATCATAAAGATCCGTCCCGGCAGGTTCCTGTCCGGCCTTTCCAAAGGCGATAGCCTCGTCAATATCTTTTTCCACCCGTGCCAGCATCGCCTCGATATCCTGGTCGGACATAACGTCGTTCTCCTGCAAATACCTGCCGTACAGGTCGACCGGGCATTTCTTCAGCCACGCCTCATGTTCGTCAGCAGGACGGCAGCCGATCTCTATATCGGCAAGCGGACCGACATGCCCTTTCCAGCGGTAGGTCCGGTATTCCAGGAGGGTCGGGCCTCCGCCTTCCCGTGCCCGCTCAACCGCCTTCTGAGCGGTCCGGTAAACTGCCAGTACATCATTGCCGTCTGCCAGTTCACCGGGGATACCAAACCCCGAGGCCCTCTCGACAATATTCACCTCGGGCTGCCGGGCCTTCTGGGGAGAGTTCGTAGCGTAAAAATTGTTTTCGCAGACAAAGACAACCGGAAGCTTCATGAGGGATGCATAATTGAGGCTCTCCTGGAAAACACCCTCGTCCGAAGCGCCGTCACCGAAAAAAGCGACAGAGACCCTCCCATTCTTCATCTTCCGGGCGGTCAGTGCAGCACCGACAGCAAGCGGGATACAGCCGCCCACAATAGCCGTTGTCCCGGGAATGCCGTTTTCCGTGTCGACCAGGTGCATAGACCCGCCTCGACCATGTGCACAGCCGGTTGTCTTGCCATACAGTTCCGCTGCCATAGGCCTGAGGTCCATCCCTTTGGCAATGCAATGGCCGTGCGAACGGTGGGTGCTGAAGATATAGTCGCTCTTTGCCAGGTGTGCGCAGACTCCTGCAGCTATCGCCTCCTGTCCAATGCAGAGGTGCACCGGACACTTTACCAGCTGTTCAGGATAGAGCACCGCAACCCTGTCCTCAAAAAGCCGTATCCGCAGCATCGTCTCATAAAGCCTCTTAAGGACTTCGGCCGATATATCGGTATGTGCTGTCATATAAAGTTCACATGCGCTGACGGATGTGTCAGCTCCCAGAGATACAGGTTGATTTCATCCATCCTGCAGTTCATCCTGCAGCCTTCAGGGTCCAGTTCCGTGGCCACCCGCTGCATGCAGGCGCGGCGGCGGTCGCCCAGCCAGATATCTTTAAACGTATTCTCGTGGATGCTGCCGAACCGGAAGGCCTCGTCTCCAAGGTAGGCGCTACAACCCCAGACATTGCCGCCGGAATCAATGTATGACCAGAACGGAAGTGCAAGGCAGCGCTCATACCCGCGCACAACCCGCTTCATCTTCTTCATCGTCTTTTCCCTGAATATAACGCTGAAGGTGCTGTCGTTGAACACGGCAAGTTTATCTTTCAGGTGATTGAAGGCGTCATAATCAACACTGCTGTATTCACTAGTATAGCTCTTATGATGCTGGGAGTACGGTTTCACCACGAGATACCGCAGACCGATCTCCTTGACCACCGAGGCAAGCGTCTCGACCTCTGCCGCATTTTCGGGCAGCAGCACGGTCTGTGCACCGATGGTGCAGGACGTCCCCAGGTCTGACTGCAGCGCGACCGCACCGGTCAGGTTCCTGACCAGCCGGTGAAAATCCTCAGGCTGAGTGCGATGGACTTTGGCATAGGTCTCAGGGGTCCCGGCGTTCATGCTCACCTTTATCCACGAGGTGCTGCCGAGTATCTTCTCTGCAAGGGGCTGTGCCAGCAGCACGCCGTTCGTGGTTATCCCGACATCAATCCCGGACTCCTTCGTATGGACGATAATGTCGCCGATGTCCTTATGCAGAAAGGGCTCGCCCTCCCCGCCGTACATAACGCTTTTGACCCCGAGCTTTCCCATCTCCGTGAGCCGCTCTTTAAGGATAGCGGTATCCAGGAACCTGGGCTTGTATTCCATGAAATCCAGGGCACAGAAGGTGCACCGGTGATTGCAGGCGCCGGACGGTGATATCTCCAGGTAGATCGGATAGACCTCCTCGCCCGCAAGCCATTGAGACAGTTCCCGGGGATGAAAGATAAGTTTATGGCTGTCTATGCGGAATTCATCCATGCGCTATTCCCATGATTGTATCGAGGAGGCAGTGGCAGACCGAATGGTGCAGGATCTCTACCGGACCGTACGACTTTGAAGGCACGTAGAAATTGTAATCCCCCAGGGAGGATAGCGGGTTGTCACTCTCAAAGCCCGACAGCGTCAGGACTTTGCAGCCTTTGGCCCTCGCGGCCCGGACGCCCTTCAGGATATTCTCAGACCTGCCTGAACTGCTGATCGCAAGCAGAATATCTCCCTGGTCGGCAAACATCTCGACCGGTTTTTCAAAAACATGAGGATAGCCGTAGTCATTGCCGATGCAGGTCAACAGTGAACTGTCATTGAAGGCTATCGCGCGAATGCCGCCGTTCTTCCAGAAATCCACCGACATGTGGCTCGATATTGCAGCGCTGCCGCCGTTGCCGATAAAAATGATCTTGCGGTCCGGAGCAAGCGACCGGACCAGGCTGATCGCTTTTGAAATGCCCTCATCAAACGAGAAGACTGTACCTGCCTTGTCCGTCACCCTGATCTTCGCTGAAATTTCAAAAAGCCTGTTGTAATACCCTGCCGCGCCGTCTCCCACGTAGTCGATGCCCCTTATTTGAGAATTGTACCGATGAACTCGAAGAGCTCATACTTCTCTACCGATTTTTTGTTCCCGACGATCTGGACCGCAAGAGCACCTACCGCATTCCCGATAAAAGATACCATGTCCAGAGGGAGCCCCTGGGCAAAGCAGGGAGCGGTAAAGGCAAAGAATGCGTCCCCCGCGCCGATCGTATCGACCACCTTCGAGGAAAAGATCGGAGTGCGGTTTACCTCATTGTCTCTGTTGATACCGATCGATCCTTTTTTCCCGAGGGTCACGATCAGGTTTTCTGCCTGGATAGCCTCTTTTATCGAACGGGCAATCTCTTCGATATTCCCGTGCCGCTCCTGGGCCGCCAGCTTGATCTCAGGTTCATCGAGACAGACAAAAAATGGCCGGTGATACTTGGTGATGAGGTTATACCCGGCATTGGCAGCATTCGTTTGTGTATTAACCGCATACCTCCGGGCGTGCTTCTGAATGGTCTCGATGATCCTCCGGGTGATCAGCCCATGCCCAAAGTCCGAAACCAGCACCAGGTCATATTCCCCGGCAACCGCCCTGAGATAGTCGATCACCGACTGCTCACATTCGTCCTTTATAAAGTCATCATTGAGATAGTTCACTTCAAAGATCTTCTGGTTGAGGTACTGATCGACATACCGTTTTTTCACAATCGTCGGACCGTCATCACGGTGAAAGAACTTCGGCGTCACATTGCTCTTGAGGTTATTCGCAATGGCATGCTCCTTAGAATCTGTCCTGCCGAGCATCGTCACCAGGTGCACGGTATTGCAAAGGCCGGCCATATGGTTGGCAATGGCAAAGGCCCCGCCATAAAAAACCTCATGCGTCAGATACTTGCTCACCACCAGGTGGGACTTGGCTGACTTGCCCATGGCTGAGCAGTAGTGATACTCGTCGATAATCCCGTCGCCGATCAGAAGCACCTTCAGCTGCTTCAGACTGTTCAGCGCAGCGGTGACATCTTCAAAGTTGTATTTTTGCGAAAACCCGCGGAGAAAAGTTTTTGTCTCTTCAGGATAGATATCCAGAAAATTGTTGATGATATGGGACGAACTGAACGAGAACCCGCCGGTCTCATGGACCCTGCTCTTGCCGAGATAAAACTCCTTCTCCTCTTCGAATATCTTTTCGTGGACCTTTCTGTCGCGTTCCTTGTATGCCTGCCCTTTTGCAAGGATATCAGGGTTCAGCACCCTGACAGACTCAAAGGGGATCTCATCGTCCACAGCACAGACATAATCGACCAGTTCGAGAGCGGCAACGTTCTCGACACGTAATTTGTCAGGAAAGATAGGCCGGCCCGGACCTCTCCGGACATCCTTGTCCCGGATGACCGTCACCACGAGGACGTCCCCCTGTTTTCTGGCCAGCTCAAGATGGGTGATGATGCCGGGGTGAATAAGGTCAAAAACACCGTGACTCTGGACGATCACCTTCCCCTGTTTGCGAAGGTCTTCCACGACCTTTACCATGTCGATAAGGGTAAGAATCTTGTCCCGGATAGCGCGGTTCATGAGTTGCTACCGGCTGGCGCTGCCTGAGAAGCCTGAGCCGGCACCGCACCAGGTGCAGAGAAATAGGTCTTCAGTAGCTGGGTTGAGGAAAAGACGATCTCGTGCGTAAAGCGTATCTCAGCGCCTATTTCCTTCACCACGTCATACTCGCGCTGAATCTTTCCGGTCTTGTCCTCGAGTTTTTCAAACTCCTGCCCCTTCACATAAATATCAGGCCTGAGCAGCCGCAGCGTCTCCTCCGCCGTCTGCCAGAGGTTTATCGCCACAAAGTCCACACACTCGAGCGCTGCAATGGATTCAGTCCGCAATTCCTGATTAAAGGCAGGACGGCCCGGTCCCTTGTCCACGTATATATCAGGAGTAACGGTCACCACCAGAATATCACCCATCTTTTTGGAGGCCTGAAAATACTTGATGTGGCCGGGATGCATCAGGTCAAAGCAGCCGTGGCAGAGTACTATCCTCAGGCCTTTTGCCCTGAGCGTCTTCAGGTGTCCGCCCAGTTCTTCAAGGGGTAAAATCTTCATTTTTTATAATAACTTTCAGGGATTTGAACTTGCAAGGTTATTAGGCCTGTTTTCGCCAGGCCGACTCGTCAGTGCGGTCCAGAGGGCCGGTATTGTCTCGGCATGTCTGCCCCTGACATAAAAACTCTCCCCGCCGTCAGCGACCGTCCTGAGCAACATCGTCTTCCACGGCCTGAAGTAATAGGCCGGATCGTCTTTGGCAGGTTCCTGGCAAAGGTCTTCCGGGAGCGGGTAGAGATCACAGACAAGGGTCGTAAAGTGACGTATCTCCTGCCCTTCCTGCAGCGCAGTATTCCGGGCCATGCTCAGGGCCTTCAGATAGACCTCCGGGCCCATCACCGCACTGCCGAAGTTCATCACCACCCCGCCTTCAAGACTGCCCAGCACTTTCGCAAACAGCAGAAAATCGTGATAAGAAGTTGCGCCTGCAGCCGCGCCGTCAAAGTTCGGATGCTCGTGAATTATGTCATAGCCGATGCCGACATGTACTGTCGCCGGAATTCCCAGGCGATAGCAGGCAGCCAGTATGCTTATTTCCTTATGCGGATAATTGCCTTCATGGATGGCACGGCCCACAGCCGATCCCATGCCGGCCTCTGCAACCTCTTTGGCATAGGCAGCATTCACAATGTCGTTGATGCGGCCGGTCTCTTCCCAGAGGCCGAACCGGCCCTCCCGTATATACCGCGCCACACTCTCGGTCGTCGCGCCAATCAAGGCAAACTCATAATCATGGATCATGACAGAGCCGTTCATCGCCAGACAGGTGATATAGCCTTTTTCGAGAAGGTCGATTATATAGCGCTGCACCCCTGACCGGACAACATGACCGCCGACCATCATCACCACAGCGCTCCCCCTGCGCCTCCCGGCAATAACGCGGTCAGCCACAGCGCTCAGCGATGCCGGACAGGCAGGGACCGGCTCCAGCGGCCTGATGACTGCATGACCAAGATCATGAATCCGGTCCTGCAGAGGCCTAATCTTGAGTCGTGACCGGTCAAATAGCTTCTTCATAGGCTCTTCTCCGGTCATCAGCGGCCGAACATGACCCTTCTGGACATCTCGAAATCTGCCTTGGCACGCTCGGTATCCCCCATTGCCGCATAGATGTTAGCCCGCGCCGAATAGGTCTTCGATATATTGTTCGGAGTAAAATCAGTGTTCTCCCAGGCCATGGCATCATCCGCCCTTGGAAAAAAAGTGATAGTCTTATCGAGGTCCTTCAGTGCCAGCTCGAACATGCCTTTTTTGGCATAGGCATTCCCGCGGTTATTGTAGCCGATCGCCTTGCCGGTCTTCTGCACAATATCGTCCCAGAAAATAACCTCGTCTGTCCAGACAAAGTTTCTCTGGTAGGTTGCAATCGACAGGGGGATTACAATAGCGAGCATAACAGCTGCTGCCTTAATATACAGTGATCTTCCCTGAAAAAAATGGGCAGCCCCGCGGATACACAGCACCGAGAAAACGGCAAAAAAACCGACGCTCGGAAGGTAGACCCGGTGTTCAAAGATAATATCTTTAATCGGAATAAACGACGACTCAATCGAGAGAGTTACAAAAAACCAGATGATGCCTATGGAGACCATGCGGTAGACCGGAACATTGTCCGCATCGGCCTTTAATGATTTCAGCCAGCAGTAGACCGCTGCCCCGGCAAGCACGAGCAGGAGCAGCAGAGACCCCAGGACCCTCATATCGAACAATGAACGTGAAGCTGTCAGGTCATAGACCGCAAGCTGATTCACCGGCAGCACCAGCAGCCTGAGATAGATAACGATTACCCTGAACTGGTTGATCAGATACTCGTAGGTCGACCGCTGATACAGGTCGAATATCTTGTCTCTCCTGGTGATTTCATCCACCCCGGAGCCATACCCGATCAGTCCGTATTCAGGTCCGAGGAGCGAGAAGGGAATAATGACCAGAGTGGCCATATAGGGGATGAGATAGGTAAATCTCCGGTGTGAAAGGGCCGAGTCCCTGAAGAGCATATATTCGAGAATAGCGATAATAAAGGGTATGGTGAAGGCTATCTCCTTTGTCTTCATCGCTAAAATACAGCTCAGTATCCCGGCTGCATATAACAGGTAGGAGAGAAACGCCCCCCGGTCCTCCTCGATCCTGCGACGCGCATAGAGATACGACATGACGCTGAAGAGGTAGAAAAAAGCGGTCAGGGAGGTGAAGCGCTGCGTAATGTAGGCAACAGCCTGGGTCTCCACCGGATGCACCAGAAAAAGCAGTCCTGCAAAGAAAGCTGCCCCCTGCCGCAACTCCGGACGGGCCTCTTCAAAGCGCAGGATATGAAGCAGAATACTGACAATGGCAAAAACCTGAACCGCGTTCAGGATATGGATCACGATGTTGATAAAATGGAACCCATAGGGGTCTTCGCCACCCATGGCATAGTTCAGGGCAAAACTGAGATAACCGATATGCCGGGGGTCGTTAATGTGGGAGAAGACAGAAAGACTTTTCAGCATCGGGTTGTCGACGATATATTCAAAATCGTCAAAGACAAAGATCCCGTCAACCAGGACATTTGAATAAATCAGGAACCCCAGCGCAGCAAAGAGGAGAAGCACCGGGACCCATAGCTGCCTTTGTATTAATCTGGCATTCACGCTGCTGCGTATATCAGACAGAAAAAGCTAATTCTCAAGGCACTTCTGCGGGCAGGCCGGAGAATCAAGACCTTTCCGGTGCGCCTGCCTCCTCTGTTATCCCGAAGCGGCTGAAAATCTTCTTCATCGCCTCCGGCATTTCACCCTGCATATGTTCCTTGAGATAGGAGTTGTTTGCAATGATCTTCGTCACCTTGATCATGAACTCCCTTTTTTCCGGGCTCATCTTATCCAGGTTCATAAGCTTGTCCATATAAAAATTCTTCGAGGCCTGTCCCAGCTCGTGGCGCACCTCGTCAAGCGTCATATCTTTCGGCTTCACCACCGGCTCAACAAGATTATATTTGCTGTAATCAAAGACTGCTACATACGGTTTCAGAAGCGGATATATCTCGGAATACGGCCAGGGAGCTATGGCAAGAAAGAACGCCAGGTCAGGGTTATAGAACTTGGCCAGCTCTACGGTGTTCCTGATCTTCTCAGCGGTATCGTCCGGCATACCCAGCACAAACGAGGTCTCAGACACGATATTATGTTTATTAATCAGATCAAGCGCCTTTTTGGACTGCTCCACCTTGATATCCTTCTTAAAGATGTCGAGCGCTTCCTGTGTCGTAGCCTCAACCCCGACATAGATATGATCAATATTCGCCTTCTGGTACTTCCACATAATGTCCTCATCGCGGAGGATATCATCCACCCTCGTCTCCATAAGGATCTTGGTGCCGACATTACGCTCTATCAGAAGGTCGAGAATCTTTTCCCATCTCTCCCGCTCAAGAGTGGGCGTCTCATCAGAGATCATGACCACGTTCACACCGTAAGTATCTCTCAAAAATTCGAGCTCTCCAACGAAGTTCTCAGGACTCCTGCCCCGCCAGCTCCGTTTCCAGAAAAGCTGCTGGGAACAGAAGCTGCACTGCTGACTGCACCCCCGGGAAGAACTGACTATGGCCAGACGGGAGTTCTCCATTGTCCGGTACGTATAGATCGGCCAGTCCACCAGGTCCCAGGCAAGTGGCAGGGCATCCAGATCTTTGATATATCCGCGCGACGGGGTAACGACAGGTTTTCCGTCTGCAACATAAACAATGCTATTTACCTTCGAAATATCGCCCTCTGCGTTAAGAGTGTCCAGAAGGTCTACCAGAGTTTCCTCTCCTTCACCCCTGACAATATAATCAATCGTAGCAGCATGGTCCCTGAATAGCTCTTCGTAGCAGAACGTGGGATGCACATTACCGATAACCGTGATGACGTTAGGGTTTATCTCCTTCGCGAGCTTCAGCACTTTAAGCGCATCTACAATCCCTGCAGTAAACGCGGTCGTTGCCACAACGTCAGGCTTTTCTGCTTCTATCCGCTTTCCGATCGTTTCGAGCTTATGCCAGTGGCTCATGGCATCATAATATATTGGGTTATATCCCGCAGCCCTGAGGCTTCCCGCGATATAGACAAAGCCCACGTTCAGCCAGACACCGGCCGATTCCACAACACCGGCGTGATACGGAGGAGTAATAAGCATAACTTTATTGATTTTTTTCATAATGTTGGTATTTTAAGCAATTTCAATACCAAACATCAAGGGAAGAAAAGCTCATGATGGGTCTGTCTGCCGAATAAAATAAAAAAGGAGAGCCAGAGGTCGGCTCTCCTTTTTTATGGGTATATTCTAAATACTATTACTTCAGCTGAATTCCGATATCGTCGCCTACCAGTGCGGCAGAATTAGTAGCTGTGTCTATTTTCCCATCCGGTCCGGCAGATAAAACCCAGACAGGGTTTGCAGTCAGAAAATCAGCAGCATTTATAACATAAGCATTCCCCCACGGATCCTGCGTTACTGTCGCCATATAAGGGCCTTTCCAAGTCCCGGGCCAGCACCCATTATCGTCGGTAGTAATATAATTCCCAATCGTATTCTTTGAACTGGGATCCCATCCACCCGCAAAGGCGGTAGGATCTAATCCGGCTCCCGCTAGCATAGTAATTGTATTTGTACAGGTATCGCTGATAGGCCACTGTCCAGTATCCTTCTTTAAAACCATTAATGCAGTTGAAATCGACTTTGCATCCGCCATAGCTCTGGTCTTCTTCGACTCGTCGATCTCTTTGAAAATAATCGGAACTAAGATACCTGCGAGAACTGCGATAATACCGGCAACAACAATAACTTCAATAAGCGTAAAACCTGACTGTTTTCTCAAAACGTTCATCCCAAAAGCCCTCCTTAAATATAGGTATTTATTTGTTAATTATCAATTGATTACATAATTACAATTAGATATATATCGGCTAATATACATGAAACCTTAACCCGATGCAATCTTTTTTTTATCCGCTGTATCGCCACATACTAAAAAAAAGCAATACTGTACTGCCACAAGGTGCCTGCGCCGAAGACGATGAGCAGCAGGACATGTTTGATGATGAGCATTCTACGCCGGAGTTTTTCAGAGTCCTCGCCGTAGACACTGCCGATATGAGCATACGTAAAAGTCCTGCCGGCTCCTGCAGCAAAAACAACGACGATGCAGGCCAGCCCGATGAAGAAAAACTCCTGCTGGAGTTTTCCGAGGGATTCTCCCAACTGAGGTGCATCTCCGGCGGACCGCTCAAGCCAATAGACCGCCAGCACCGTCGCAGCCCAGCAACCGGCCGCGAAGTCATGGATAAAGCCTATAAAAATGGTCAATGCTTTTTGCATAGTCTGCCTTCTTCTAATATCATACAATGAAACGGCGTTGGGAAATGGCGCTGAAACAATCTACTGTTCTTTTTTTCCTTTCTGTTTTGCCTGTTTCTCTGACCTGAGTCCGGCCGGATGGTCTTTCAACTCCTGTTTTCCGGCCTCGTCCTTAT
Source organism: Thermodesulfovibrio sp. (assembly GCA_013824615.1). Taxonomy (GTDB): domain Bacteria; phylum Nitrospirota; class Thermodesulfovibrionia; order Thermodesulfovibrionales; family UBA6898; genus PALSA-1316. Next base: position 11,018 of record PNOC01000051.1, on the reverse strand, counting down.
ACCAGTCGAGCGGCCGGTCGGTCTGGTCCTTGAATGTATTCAAGGCATCATCTCTCAACTGTGCGGCCTCTTCATCGGCCTGCGCCACAAGGATCTCATCCACCACCTGCGGGCAGGAGGCCACCGAGCCTGGTCTGGCCTCAATCTCCTCACGGATGCTCGGGGAGATCTTCGGGTCCTTGGCCATAGCCATCTTCAGTTCGATCGAGAAGTTCACATATCTCTCGAGCATCCGGAATACCGCAGAGTCGCCCATCGGACTTCCTGCATTCTCATCCGGCAGGGGTGAAACCTTGCCGTTTTCGATCTTGGCACGACCCACCATCTCGCAGCCTTTCCCGTTATCAGTCATATAACCGAGGTTATCCGTAATCACCGCAAGAACCGTCGGAATATTGGCCAGGTCCCAGTGAGCAAAGAGTCCGACCTGTCCGTCAGGCAGAGGCTTGAGCTCGTCAATGCTCATGCACAGAACACGCGACCACGGCGGGACCGGCCTCGTGCGCGCACGCTTTGGCAGACCCTTCACATGCCTGCGCAGCGCATCATCAAACAGATTGGTGGCAGTCTCGGCTTCACCTAAGACGTTCACGCAGTAGTGCTCCGGGATCCCTAGAATCTCCTGGACCATCGCATAATAATCATCGCGTGTTACAACTCCGAACCGGTTGCGGTACCCGCCTCCGTCACATATGCGGCTGCCGGGGGGAAGACAGAATTTCATTTTTTTGCGGCGGCAGGCCTGGAAAAAATAGACGTAGGCCGAAGTCGCGCCTATAAGCGCAATAGGCACTCCGGTAGCTTCTGCTTCGCGAAGGGCCTTGAGCAGCTTATTAATATGAATACCGGACTTGCCAAGAAGGAACTGGCTGTCCGGTGTTCCAAAGGCACGGCGTGTCTGGTCCATGCCGATCGCCATGCCCATCGAAGGCGCCATTTCAGGGCTCGGTGCAAGAATAAGAATGCGGCAGCGCTTGCCCTCCTCGAAATCAGGAAAAAGATAGGAAGCGGTCATCATTTTGTTGGCAGCAAAGACAAGCCTCTTGCCGTCCTCATCGCGGAAGATGCGGCCTCTCTGGGTAAGGCTGGTTGTTCCACCGGTGAGGCAGGCCATCACCGACTGCTCCAGCGGAAAAGATGCAACAAGATGGGTCTTGAAAACATCGTTATACACCATCGGAACATCTTCCCAACGATCGATATCACCCGGCCTCACCTTCTTGGCCTCGCAAAACTCATGAAAAATAGGATTCGCAGCGTACTGAAGATGAAACATCCTGAGCGAATAATCGTTGAACACAGCGTCAGAGATCTCAGCGTCCACACCGGCCTCAATGAATTTAAGGACGTCCTCGGTGAGATGGTGACGTTCTGCTGCGATTTGTGAGGCATTCATGGTACATGTAGGTATTTTAGGCATGGGAATCGGCCTCCTTGGTCGGCTATCAGTTTTCAGCTAACAGTTAAACACTCTCCTAATCGTCTCCAGGCACGCCGGAGCATAAAAAAATATCTAAATAACATATTAAGCAAAAAAGATGCCCCAGGCAGAAGAAACAAAGGCAAATAAAATTGGTTAAAAATCAATGCGTTACATTAATATGGCCGGACCATCCCCAGCTTCAGGGCAGTCATATTGCTCAATAATAGGGCAGAACTGCCTAAATTCAAGGCAGTTTGCAGCGCCTCTTTTCATTTACTTCATTTTTCTCTGCCTTCCATTTCTCATAGGCGATCTTCATGCCCTGCCGGACAGGAATCTGAGACATAAGGGATAGAATATGAGCATGCGGAAACCCCTGCAGAGGCACATTCTTCATGTGACGCAGAACCCTGCCGAGACTCAGGAGTTCGAGCGAAGTTCCAAAAAAAAGCTCCTCGCGAACTTCAGGCGTCATGGCCGGGTCAGGATGCTCAAAAAGCGCATAGGCCCCATTATAGAATTCCCAGCCCAGATCCTTGTATAGATACGGTTCATACTGCTCCCTGAGCTTTGTGCCCGGATAGGGCACCACCAAAGAGGGATGCATACTGACTCCCAACCGGTCAGCGATCTCTATGGAACGTTTGAAATCATCCAGGGAATCTTTGCGTGCACCCAGCATATAAAAGAGCGATACATCAATACCATGGTCCCTGAGCGTGCGAAGCGCTGCCTCCCGGTCAACTCCGATCTTCCCATCCGCAGCATATTCCTTCAGGCCTTCGTCAGAGATCGCATCCCAGCCGACCCAGAGGGAGAGCATGCCGCTTTCGCGGGCCGCATTCAGCATGCGCGACCCCTCCTTTGACAGCACAGGACCGAGGCTGCCGAAGCCCATCCACCTCTTGCCGCTTCCCTTCAATGCCGTGAACAGATCAATCGCACGCTGCGCCTTGCCGGTCCACCATATGTTCTCATCACCGTTGATATACATCTTCTCAGGAATCGCTGCCACATCCCGAACGACATGGTCGATCGGCCGGAAACGTATCTTCGCACCATAGAACGGTTTGACAGAGCAGAAGGTACAGTTGTAGGGACATCCCCGTGAGGTGTTCACTATCCGGAACTGATGCCTGCGTTTGCCCTGCAGCATTCCATAGAGAGGGGTAGGAAGATCATCGAGGGCAATCTGCTCGCCGCGGTAAAATGGTTTTAACTGGCCGCTGCGAAAATCACGGAGCACCTCAGGCCAGACCGACTCTGCCTCGCCGATTACGACCGCGTCTCCGTGGGACTTGGCCTCTTCAGGCATGGCAGAGGCATGCATATTGCCGAAGACTACCTTGATCCCCCTCGCCCGCAGTTTTTCAGCAATCTTGTACCCGCCAACAGCAGTCGGGGTCAGAATGCTTATCGCCGCAAGGTCGCACTCCAACCGTTCAATAGCCTCGGGGTCAGCACTGGCGCTGATCAGTTCGATTTCAATGTCAGGATCCGCCCTGCGGGTTAGCGCAGCCAGATACTCGAGACTCGGCGGCGCGACTGGCGTCCAGCCAAAAGGCAACGGGGGAAAGATGATGCAGAGTTTCATGATGAACAGCTGTCAGCCATCAGCATTCAGCTATCAATGTTCGATGCGGAAGCCGCTATGGAAGGTCTCCATAGAAAAAGGCACACCCCAGTAGCTGACGATCATGACCACCAGCGCAATCAGTGCGTACCAGGCAAGCTTGCTGCCGCGCCAGGCGAACGTAATGCGCAGATGCAGATAGATACCATATATAAGCCAGGATATAAGAGACCAGACCTCGACCGGGTCCCAGTTCCAGTAATTGCCTTTTACGGTATTCGACCAGTAAGCACCGGAGATGATCATGAGCCCGTACATAATGAAGCCTCCGGCAATAAACCGGTAACTGAGGTTATCGAGATCCTGAAGCTCAGGTAATTTATCGTATATCCCACCAGGTTTTTTCTCTTTAAGCAGATACATCAAGCCCAACCCCGCAGCAGCCAACACCGAACCAAAGCCTGAGGTCGCACCGATGATATGAACCCAGAGCCACCAACTCTGCAAAGCAGGGGCGATCTGCGTCGCCACGTCCTTCATCAGTGTCCCTGCCCAGCCCAGAAGGACAAAAGTGACCGGCATGATCAGCACGCCGAGGGGCTTAACCTTTTTTGTCGAGAATTGGAAGACCAGGAAGATAAGAACCGCCACAAAGGCACCAAAAGTGATCGACTCTGAGATAGTGATAAAAGGCTCAATGCCCCCTGTCTTCCAGCGGACAGCAATAGCGAGGGTATGCGGCAGAAAACCTCCCAGGGCACTATAAAGACCGACAGTAAAGAGCTTTTCGTACCTGGCTATGAGCCCGAAGATATAGCTGAAGGTACTGACTCCATACAACGCCACCGCAGTCCAGAAGAATATGTATTCTGTTTTCATATAGTCACCTCACATAAGCATTAGTCATATTTAAGCATACCTACTCGTATTCTGTCATTGAATCAGCAATCAGCTTTCCGCCTGAACTGATCACTGACAACCAGGGACTGACTACTGAAAACCGGCAACGTATTCTCTGCTTTTTTTATTAAATGCCATAAACTCGCCGGGCTGATAGCACTTTTTTAACCGCTGATTGCTGAAAGCTGACTGCTGAATGCTTTTTTACTTATTTGCTACTTCCTGCTTTGCCTCATCCTGCCGATGAACGTGATGATCATCCCGGCAAGACCGGCCCATAGACTTGCCAGCACTATCGGCTGACCAGGTTCGTAGCGCACCATCATCCCGACCCAATACCGTACCTCTTTCGCAGTCAAAAGATACTCACCGGCAGCAAAGGCTTCACCGACACCTGCCTTGCCTTCAGCTAACGGCCTGTCACGAACGGGGCTGCCATTCTCATCAAGTGAAAGCAGCTGAAACATGACTTCACCGCCGCGCTCTTTAAGCTTCGACGGCAGGTATTCCGTCTTCAGGGCAAAAAGAGGACGCTCGGGCAGACCCGGGAATGGGACAACATCTTTTTTTACCACACCATTATCTTTATAGCCGGTAGAATATTCAACGTGATCTTTTCCCAAAACCAGGCTCTGCAGCGGGATATGGGCGCCGTGCAACTCCTGCCCCTGTTTGTCCGAGAGTATCACCAACAGTGAATACCCTTCCTTATCGTTGAAATAGTCCACACCGCGGTGCGTTAATTTATTCGTAATATAAAGAATACCGTGCGTTCTGTTATTCGCCTCTCCGACTGCCACCTCATAAGCAGCACGCTTGTCTTCTCCCTTAACTTTATAGCCAGTATGCATTTTAATAAGCGTCGTTTCACCATTTAAACGAGAAAAACTGAAAAAACGCCCCTTGTCAATGGCATCATAACTTTGCATCTCACTACTCGGAATAACCTCACCCTCGGTCAGTCTTATAATCCCCCGAAAATAGAAAAGGCTGTTATAAATGATTCCTCCCAGAATAGCAACGAAGCTGAGATGAAACAGGATCATGCCAAAGGAAACCAATGTCATTCGCCGTCCCCACATCCTCGGGAAAAAGCAGCAGGCGACATTGACCACCAGCAGGACGAGAAGTCCATTAAACCAGAGCGTCCCAAAGATAATCCGTCCTGCTTCAGCCTCTCGCCAGACCGTAACACCCACAACACAGCAGGCCAGAATGATGACCAGCAGCGCCATGGCCAGCTTATACGAAGAGAGGAATTTATATAATTTTTGCAATATCATAGTTTGTGACTATCCCGGCCAGAATATGATTCAGTCAATCGCAGTAGATTAAAAAAAACATCCATTGTCAGGCTTCCGGGCACAGGCTGTTGCTCATTAGCAGCTATTTATCCAATATCTCCACTTTCCGCCAGAACTCATTGCCGTCAAGAACACCATACGAAACAGATTTGCCATCTGCTGCAAAGACAGGCTGAAAAACCATATCGTAAGCCGGGTGCCGCCGTACAATTTTTCCCTTCAGATCCGATACGACTACAAAGCGTTTTCCCGCCTCTCTCGCACGATACAGCAGATAGTTACCATCAGGACTGAATACAGGGGAAACAATCTTGTCGAACTTTACGCCCTCGCGTCCATCGACGACAATAAACTGGTTCTCTTCTCCGGGAGCAACTGCAACGAATGCATAGTGGCGACCGTCACGGCTCCCTATTAAATCCGATATATAGCCGTAAAACTTCCCGTGCTTATTTTTTTTCTGAAATGCCCGATAAAGACGAACAGTATAAACATCACCGATAACAACAGCTACAGACTGCGGGGCAGCAAGTACAACGGGATCAGTCATGAATTCATCCATATCCGGAATCTTCTCTTCCTTGCCGTTATAGACAACAAATCGCTGGTTCTTATCGTTGAAGTATGTATAGGAAAGGGCATTGTTGTACATCGAAAACTTCATATGCGTTATAGTGCCGCTGTACCTGCTCTCTTCAACAACCCGGCGTTTCGAAAAATCTATAACTTTTACGATGGTTTGCTCTCCGTTCAGACAGCCCACTGCAACACGCGACCCATCATCGCTTGGGTGAATATACTCACCGCAGGAATCAAATACAGTCTTATTCTGCAGTTTCATATCGCTGATGATAAACTGATTTGCTGTCCCGCCAGATGTCTTGACTGTAAATCCCATATGGCCGGAATCGGCGCTTAACACCGGGACCTGCACAATGCGATAATCGCGACTGATTTTATTCTCGATCACAATATATTTAGCGTCGCCCTCTGTGGTGGTTGAGACATACAGCTTCCCGTCAGGGGTGAACCAGTGGTTGTCATCTGCCCCGAACTCATAGCCCTCTCTCCCATCGATGACAGTCTTTCTGATTTTTTCGTCGATGCTGGCCACATAGGCAACACGTTTTCCATCACTACTGATAATCAACTGGTTGATGGCACGATATACTTTCCCTGGCTTCCCGTTATGAACCACCCGGAATTTTCCTTCTACGGGCTCTACATATGCCACCCCCGGCCCCTGTGTCGCAAATTGTGCCGTTGGGCTGCCATGCACCCCGCCGACTTGCTTGAGTGTCGCCAAGGAGGCTGCCGGCACAGCTGCCAACTTTCGTGATGACGACATCGGCGCCCCTGAGGCCTGCGGGCTTGCCGGAGGCTCATTAGACTGCGCTGAATCAGTCGTTTTCTGCTCACCCACTTTAGGAGCCCCTGATGAGGCAGACGGCTTCTTCTCGCCTTCCCTGGATGTTCTGTCAGTGTTACAACCGTATAAAAATAATGCCAGCATGGCAAGGATACCTGTACGAACAATTTTCATATAAATCATAAATCACCTCTCAAAAATCATTATCGTATATACACTTCGACGGAGAATAACCATGGAATATTTTAATATGACAACGAAGAAAAATCCAATTCCCTCTACTTTAACTGACAGAAAAAAAGCCCCACCCTTGTCAGGTGGGGCTTTCTATCACATCAAATTCAGCGGCTCTTATTTAGAACGAACCTCCGGGCAGATAATTTGTATGACCGTTACTGCCGCAACTGAGACCCGTATTCCCAACGTAGAAGGCAAAGGTCCCACCACATGTAGCCTGGCCAGCTGTTATCCCCGGTGCTGCATACGGCCTAGGGGAGAAGCCTTTTGCCCAGCTGCCCTGTAACGAATTCCAGGCACCCTGCGTCGTCCAGGCATTACGCATAAATGCAACAGGACGCATAGTGTTCGCATTTCCGCCCTGCCAGCCTCCCGCTGTCCCGTAAATCTCGTTAAAGCCGTGGACATCCTGTGCGTATCTCGGCCTCTTTGTTGCGTCATACGAGTTAGGCGTGCTGAAGTGGCAGAAGTTGCAACGTGTCATCGCAGATGCCGGACGGTCCTCATCACCAGCCTGCGCCGAGAAGAAGGCCGAACCGGTACCATGCTGCTGCGTGGCGCCAGTATCAGGATACGTGTTCGCTCCGCTTGCAATATGGCAGGTAAGGCATAACGTGGGTGAAGCCACAAAATAGGAACCGCGATAGCCTGTCTGCCAGCCATGTGCCGTGACGGTTCTGGTCGTCTTCGGCGTCGGCGCGTTATGACAGTCGTCACAGACCATGGTCACGCTTTTCGCCTTGACTCTGGGTGAAGCAGTATTAGTAGCCATCGTATTAGCGTTTCTGCTGGTCCATATGCCGTCATACGGAGCAGCAAGTCTGTTCTGATAGGGATATGCCCTTAAGTTCGGCGCAGCAACTGGATGGCGCGAGGAGTTGCTGACCCAGAACTGCTTTTGAACATCAATCAGGCCACCACCTATTACAGCGCCGCTCATAGTTGTATACATGGTGCCAAGGCTTGTCCCGTCAAATGGGTTCCACCAGGTTCCGGTAGGTGTGAGCGCCGTGGTATTGGTGGCTCCGTTAGAGTCATGACAGGCAATACACATCTTCTGCGTCACGACATTGTCTATGTTATTCGTTGTATTATACGTGCTCCACCGCGCACCAGCTGCATAAGAAGTCGCGTATTTTACAAATCTGAAATCAGCACCTGACATATCCTTGATCGGCACCTGACCCGCACCATCCGGATCGCGAAGATCGATATAACCATTGGCATGCAGCGTCATCCATCTGGCACCCGTCGACATATCGCCTTCGAGATGACAGACTATGCAGTCATACTTTGTAACTGTGGGCTTGCCAGATGATCTGTGCCCCCAGGCCAGTCCGAACTCAGTGGATACGGCATCACGGGTTGTAACCGTACCGCCTGACCTGGTCGAGGCCCAGGGCGCTGCGACTGAAGAACTGTGACAGCCGACGCAGTCGAAGCTTGTAGACCCTGAACTGCCCCATACTGCACTCGTGCCGCCGTGGCACGAAATAGTTGCGCAAGTGCCACCTCTGACGTTATACGTATAAGTAAATGATGCTGAGCCCCAGGGCGCAACATCGTAAAGCCTGTTAGCATGGTTACTGAATGAGGTTATGCTGGTGCCTGTGGTAGTTGTTGCAAAATGACATGTGTTACAGGTCTGGGCATTATGGGCGCTGGATACGATATGGCTGTTCGCCTTTGTTGTCCAGTTGGTGTAACTCGGTGCGCCGTCAGCCTGACCTACGCCGTGGCATGTATTACAGCTGCTCATCACACTGCTCCAGGCCGGTGAGGTATTCGGGGCTACTGCCCTGTTTTCGCCAGTGTTCAGCGTACCGCCGGTACCACCGCTATGGCAGTAGACATTGCTGCAGGTACCAGGGGTAAAAGCAGCGTTGGACTGCGAAAACCAGGCTGATGCATTTGCCTTCGAGTAGGTTCCACCGGTTGCACCACCGAAGTTGGTGGTGAATTCAACCTTGGCATTGCGGTGCCTCATGTTAGTTGTATTATCAACATGGCAATCAGTGCACGATATAAATCCGATATACGCTGTTCCACCATGCTGATTATGGGAACCGGGGAACTGACCGGTAGTTGCATCTCTCACTCCTCCTGCCCTATCCACAGGAGAATTGCCATGACAACCATTACATGCAGTGATGGTAAACACTTTACTGTTATCGATCGTCACATTCGTTATCTGGGCTGCAGCTACCGTAGCACCGCAGTCAGGATCTGTGCCTCCAACATCTATAGTCACGCCGGTAACCGGGGCGCCTGTCCCGCAGGTCGACGTATTCCAGACATATTCCCACCTACTACTTCCTGCATTCCAGGTCATAACGCCATTGGTAACATTACAAGCACCAGCACCGGCAATATCAACATTCATACCGGTCATTCCTGCAGGGGTTGCCTCGACACCAACCTGGGCCTGAATCGTAATGGAGCCGGCCACAGTTGAACTGCTGGGGGGATTGGTCGTTGTAAGAGTGGCAACGTCAGTGTCGGTGCAGGTGTTTTCCTTTAGACTTATTGCACTTAAAGCAGAATATGCTGTATTGCTTGCAACATGTCCAGAATTATCTCTGGTGCTTGCAACGGGAACAGCTCTCTCTACGACATATATTGAAGGAACATATGCCCCTGGGGACGATGACCATGCATAAGCTGCAATGCCCTTGCCCGAAAGTGAACCCCAACTTGGCGCCCAGGTTGTTATTGTACGTGCTGCGGTGCCTGTGGCCGATCTCTGAATTGCGATAACCTGTGCAGCCTGATCAGTCGCCCCAATGGTAAGCCAGGTGGCAAATGGCCCAACGTTTGTAGTAGCCCACGATGCCCCGTTATAATTCTTCGTGCTCGTATATATTGACGCCTGATCAACAGTGTTATAAACAGCTGCATACACGAAGTTCCTGGCTGACGTCTGCGTACCGGTAATGGTAACATTGAGATTGGTATTGGCTGCGGACTGTGCAGCCTGAATACCTGCTTCATTCAGATAATATATATAGGTATGCTGCATGGCAGTGGTTCCGGAATCCCCGGAGGCAAGCGTCATATTCTGCCCACCGTAGGAGACCCCGCCAACCGCAATAGTTTCTGTCCCGGCTGCTGTCATAAACGAGGATATTGCTACGAGCAGTACGCGATTAGAACCGGCACCTATTGCATAACTTGCGTTAATGGTGCCATTCGGAAACGCTGCCGCTGAATACTGTAGCGACCATGCGGACGATGTGCCGACAGCGGCAGAAACTGTAGCCGGCTTTCTCCAGCCCTGATGCATGAAGGCACTGAATATCAGCGTGAAGACCAGCACGATGCCGATCTTTGCCTTCCAGTTCATTGCCCTAACCTTTCTCACAATTATCTCTCCCATGCTGATCTCACCTCACTTTTCGTATGTTCAATTTTCATATATCTATTATACATTATCATCATGGCCCCCGTTAGAACGTGTTCCAATATGGAGTTGCCTTAAAGTGGCAATCTATATTCGAACAGGTCTTCGGTGCTGCCGAGGATGAGGTACCACTTGCGCCTCTGTATGTCGGCCAGCTTGTACCGAACGGTCTTGCCCTGGTGCCGTCGCCGAAGTTGATCACGCGACTTCCGCCGCCGCCGGTGGTGTGGTTACCGGTGAGAGTATTCGTGTGGCAGGTACCGCAGATAATGCCAGGTGTTCCTGCGCCGAAGGTCTGGCCGCTCGGATCAAGTACTCCGGTGCTGTACCACTGCTTCAGGTGCTCTATATGCGATGCATGTGCACCGAAGCCTTCAATGGCCTGGCCACTCTTGCCCCAGGCAGTTCCACCGCCGGTGGTATCGTAGTCATGGCAGCCGTTACAGCCAAGGGATACTGAACCTGAGCTGCCCCATACGCCGCCCGTGCCACCGTGGCATGAGATCGAAGAGCAGCTTCCGCCGGTTGCGCTGTAGGTGTACGCGAAGGATACAGAACCCCACGGTGCCACGTTGTAGACCTTGTTCACGTGATTGCTGAACGTACTGATCGTCGTACCGTTAGCGGTAACCGTGAAGTGACAAACCTGGCAAGGCTGAGCATTATGCGTCGAGGAGGCCGTATGGCTGTTCGCCTTCGGCGTACCGCTTGCATAGCTCGGACGGCCATCTGCAGTGCCGTTACCATGGCAGCCTGCGCAGTTCATCACCGTGTTCCATGATGCCGTGTTGGCCGCCACCGTGCCGGTCGCT
>PNOC01000050.1 GCA_013824615.1 Thermodesulfovibrio sp. | reverse complement strand
ACTTCCTCCCGCAATCATCGGCATAGACCGGGGAGTGCCGCTAACCTGTATTGCCGGTGGCCATATGGAAGGGACGATCATCAGCGGCAGCAGTTCGCTGAGCGCTTTTTCCGGGACTCCTGACCCTCACAAAGATCTGCATCAGTTTCGTGGACTGACTATCGGGGTTCCGGGAAAGGGATCGATTCATGATGTCATTCTGTCTGAACTCCTTGAGTGTTCCGGATTAAGGGATGTTGTGACAGTGCGCAACTTTGCCTGGGCAGACCAGATCACCGAAGCTGCAGTCAAGGGCCTTATCGATGCTGCGATGGGCACGCCGGCCCTTGGGGTTGCCCTGCGCCACTATGCCGGGTTCAAACTGCTCTGCCCCGCGTCACGGATCTGGCCCCATAATCCGAGTTATGGTATTGTTGCCGGAAGGGACTTTCTGAAGAAAGAGCGGGACGTTATTCTGCAGTTTCTCGGCCTCCATGAAGAGGCAACAGAGTTTCTGCGGCAGTGCCCGGTCAGGGCGGCTGAGATCATAGCCGATTTTATCGGGTTTATCGAGGCCGGCTTTGTCCTGGAGACCCTGCAGCTGTCACCGAAATACTGTGCTGATCTGTCTGAAGATTACATGAAATCGACCTTAGCTTTTGTCGGCTGTCTGAGGCGGCTCGGCTACATCAACAGGGATATCCCCGGTGACGAAATATTTGATGTCTCTTTGATCAGGACGGTCCATCCGGGGCCGGCTCACTACGAGACTGCGCCGGCATGAGCTTCCTGAGTTTTTTCTGCTCGTACATCGCATTGTCTGCTGCAGCCAGCAATTGATCGATTGAACCAGGCTGTTCAGGGTCATACCAGGCGACGCCTACGCTGATTGATATCCGGTAGCGCAGACTGTTTTTCTGATTATTTTTTTCAAACCCCTGGCTGAGACGACCCAGGATAACCTCTGACCTGTCATCGGTCATCTCGATCGGCATGACCACGAATTCATCGCCCCCGATGCGGGCAATAATGTCAGATTCCCGGAAATTGTCCCTGAGTATATTCGCCGTCTCCACCAGGGCAGAATCCCCTTCCTGGTGGCCGAAGGTATCGTTGATAATCTTCAGGTCATCCAGGTCTGCGGCAAGAAGATACAGCTTCTTATTGAGACGGCCGGCGATCCGTAACTGCTGCTCAGCAAGGGTAAGAAAACCCCGCCGGTTATAAAGCCCGGTCAGTTCGTCGGTCAGTGAGAGGGCTCGGAGTTCGTTCTCCATCTGCCTGCGGTCGGAGATGTTCTTGGAGACAACCGTGACTGCGGTTATAGCTCCTTCGGCATTCGTTACCGGGCTGAACGTCTGGATGAAGTATCTGCCATCCCTCAGGCTCTGATGCTCGTACTGAGAGGAGCTGCCTGTTCTGCAGACCTGGTCAATCCTCTTTTTGAATTCCTCGGTCTCCTCGGGGGTATGGATATCTTCATAACTCTTTCCGGAAAGAGACACGTCCTCCAGCCCAAGTCTCTTGCGGTGCTTTCTGTTCATAAAGAGATAATTGCAGGCCTCGTCGACAAGATATATGGAGTCTTCTGTGGAATCAACCAGAGACCGGTATTTTTCCTGAACCGCCTGAAGCTCATGTTCTGAGCGCTGCCGCTTATTTGAGAGAAGGCTGAAGATGACTACCGCTCCGATGATGATTCCTGCCCAGACCACAAGGACAATACGGTAGAGCTTCCTGAATTCGGCCATGGCCGTAATAATGTCTCTTTCCATGACATCCTCGATATTCCCGGCCCTCACGATAATCTCATCGAAGAGCTGATGATATTCAGCGGCATGGTGAGTTCCCGCATTCGCCGGATGTTTCTCCCTCAGTCTTAGAAGCAGCTTCTCCTCGAGCTTATTCATAAGGAGATTGATCTCTTCAGCCTGTTTGCGCAGGGCCGGGTCCTCCACCGGAGCTATAGAAAAACCTGTCTGCACCTGTCCGCCGGTCAGCAGTGCCCGGGCCAGTTTCTTTACCCCCATAAAGATATCACGGGTCGCCTCCAAATTAATCGAGGTATCGCCGTTCATGTATTCCTCGACCCTCAGGTGGTGGGTGGTAAGGTCCTTTCGCAGGTCAGTTACCGTATCAACAAGCGCGAAGTCCCGCACCTGCTGTTCCCAGATATAATTAATGCCGAGGATGAGGCCCATGGATATCAGCCCAAAGACACATATCGCCAGTATGCCGACCTCCCAGCGCCAGAAGCCCTTATGTGGAGAGATGTTTTTTTCGAGCATCGAAGAAAACCTTTTCAGTGCAAGTATTCATTGTCAATGATTGATTATACAGGGGAATTATATCGAAAATATAGCGGAGGTTCAAAGTTTCAGGATCTCAGTTCTCCTGCGCGGGTGAAAAATCTGGTATGCTTATCGTATGGGTTCTCTTACCAATATTTTCAGTCTGGTCTTGGGTATTAACCTTATCCTGGTCGGGGCAGTTGCCTGTATATCGGGGATACTGTCTTTGGCCCGGAGAGATGGGTCAGTGACGAAACTTAGATCCTTTGCCTATCTGGTTGCCGGCAGTGTAGCGGTCTATATGGGTTTTGGTTTATCCAGAAGTTCTTTTATGTAGACAACCGGACAGTGCAGGCTGCCGGATCAGGTTCTGCTCAGACCCGTGTCTTCAGCCAGTCTTTGGGGGTGATTGCGTAAAAGCCGCCCTCGCCGTCCGAATGGACCACTTTAGCGATGCCGGCATTCAGGATCATGCGTTTACACATCATACAGGGCTCAGAGAGGCATTCCCCTGAGCCGGCGTCAGCGCCTGAAATATAGATCGTCGCCCCGCTCAGCTCGTCTGCCGACGCACGGATGATTGCGTTCGCCTCGGCATGCACACTATGGCAGAGCTCGTAGCGTTCACCGTGGGGGATCTGAAGTTCCTTTCTGGTACACTTCGCGGCATCAAGGCAGTCTTTCATTCCTGCGGGAGCCCCGTTATAGCCGGTGCTGACGATCACATGATTTTTGGTTATCACTGCGCCGTATCTTCTTCTCAGGCAGGTTGCTCGTTCCGAGACTGCTTTGGCGATATTTATGAAGTAAGCATCCCATCCCGGCCGTGTCTGCCTGACGGTCTTTATTTTCTTTGCTGCCGTGGTTTTTTTGTTCGGATCTTTCATAGCGGATATTATAGCTGAAAGTTGCTAAATAGTGAGTCCCCTATCAGCAAGTACTTTCGAGCAGCGTTCAGTCCCACCAGTCACGGTGCATGCTGAAGTGTTGCAGGGCAGAGACAGGGAGGTGCCGGGACCTCCTGCCGAGAGTATACCCCGTGAATTTCAGTGCAGTCCGGACCAGCAACTCCGGGAGCCGGTGGTATTTCCGCTTCTCCGACAGGTGCGTCACCGCTGATTTCAGGTATGCCAGACCTTCGCTGCCCGCGCTGCCGAACTCGGAGATGAGCCAGTCTTCGCTCCGATGGAATACGCCGATATCAAAGGCGCGGCGGAAGTCCTGCAGCAGGGTATAATCATGCGAGTGATATACTGCCGCCTCCGCAGTGTAGGCCAGGCGATAGCCTGCCAGCAGGAGCCTGGCTCCTGCCAGCGTGTCTTCTCCCATGATCACCTTTTCGCTGAACCACCCGATCTCATCAAGACAGGCTTTTCTGTAGGCGGCAAATGAGTTTGAGAGGAACGGGGTTTTGATCCCGTATTGTTTTCTGTCCTGGAGCGTCCTGACGTAGGAGACCTCCGGATAATTGAACAGCCTCAGGTGAGAGCTCAACAGCGCGGCTCCGGGCCGGGGCAGTTGCCTGCCATAGACAGCGCCAATCGTTGTATCTGCAAGAGGCGCCAGCAGTCTTTCCAGTGAGGTGGTATTGACCGGGAGCGCATCCTGCGTCAGGTAGACGAGAATGTCCCCCTGTGCCAGCTTTCCGGCGAGCGTCCGCGTGCGGCCGTGTCCGAAGTCATCTTTGTCTATGACCCTTACCGTGGCTCCCCGCTGCCCGGCTATGGCGGGAGTACGGTCAGTGGAGCCTGAGTCTATGACAATGATTTCGCAGGGAAGGGTCTGCTGCTGCAGACTTTTCAGGAGGGTTTCCAGCTGCAATGCGGCATTGTATGTTGGTATGATAACGCTTATCATATAAAATTCCTGCTCCAAAATTAAGAAAAACAGTACTATTATACCGCAAGAGTGAAAGCGAAGACTGTTTTGTTTACACAGACTCAGCTGCAGTGAGGCTCTGTTTTTTCAAACCCGCGGGTCGTATGGTATAATTCAGCATGTCAGAACTCATAGAAACCGTTGAAGCGGGCAGGTCTTTTCTCCCTGCGGACCAGATGCCGAAGGTACCGTTTGTGCTGGGAAATATTTCCTCAAGATTCATCCGGGAGAACCTTGTCGTGCCTCTCGAACTTAAAAATAATATCCTGAAAGTGGTGATGGCAGAACCTGAGAACCGCCAGGTCGTCGATGCGCTCCGGGTGGCCACCGCGGCTGATATTATCGTCTATGCCGGCGAAGCCAGGATGCTGAGCGATTACATTACGAAGTTTTACGGGCAGGAAACCCAGAATATCAACAAGATCGTTGAGGACATGGGCGAGAAGGGGGGCAGTGCGATCCGGGAGGAGGAAGAGGACGTCGGCCACCTGAAGGACCTTGCGTCTGAGGCCCCTATTATCCGGCTGGTAAACCTGCTCATCACGCGCGCCGTGGAAAGCAGGGCGAGTGATATACATATAGAACCCTTTGAAGATGAACTGAGGGTGCGCTACCGGATTGACGGTGTCCTGCATGAGACCGAGTCGGTCCCGAAGAAGCTCCAGGCGGCAATTGTCTCGAGGATCAAGATCATGGCGAAACTGAATATTGCCGAGAGACGGCTGCCCCAGGATGGACGTATCAGGCTGAAGGTCGGTGCAATAGAGGTCGACCTGAGGGTGTCCACGATACCGATTCTCCATGGCGAGAGCGTGGTTATGAGGATACTCCAGAAAGAGGGGATTGTCATTGATCTGCACAAACTCGGGTTTCCGGTCGAGACCCTTACGGTTTTTGATCAGCTGATCCGGAAGCCCAACGGTATCTTCCTGGTGACCGGCCCTACCGGCAGCGGCAAGACCACCACGCTGTATGGCGCACTCGATAAGATCAACTCACCGGACAAGAAGATCATTACCGTGGAGGACCCTATAGAATATCAGCTGAAGGGGGTTAACCAGATACAGGTAAAGGCCCAGATAGGACTCACCTTTGCCAGCACCCTGCGGCACATTGTGCGGCAGGACCCTGATATTATCATGATCGGTGAGATCAGGGATCTGGAGACGGCCGAGATCGCCATCCAGTCGGCGCTGACCGGGCATATGGTTTTTTCGACCCTGCATACGAATGATGCGCCCAGTTCTATTACGCGGCTCCTGGATATGGGGGTCGAAAACTTTCTCCTGTCTTCCACGATCCGGGGCATCCTTGCCCAGAGACTGGTGCGGTATATCTGCGAGTCGTGCAAGGAACCTGACAGCTCGTCTGCTGACCGGGAAGGGCTCGCGAAACTCGGCTTTGACACGGACGTCACGTTGTATAAAGGTGCGGGATGCGAGCGCTGTGCACACACCGGCTATTATGGAAGGGCCGGTATTTTTGAACTGCTTACTATTGATGACGATATCAGAAAGATGATACTGAAGGACTCCGACTCGAACCAGATCCGTGAGTTGGCGCGGAAAAACGGCATGCGGACCCTGCTTGAGGACGGGGCTGAAAAAGTAAAGGCGGGGCTTACGACACTCAGCGAAGTGCTCAGGGTAACACAGGAAACATAGCGGATGGCAGTTTTCTCTTACAAGGCGACCACCCCTGACGGGACGATTGTCGAGGGTGTCATTGAGGCGTCTGATGAGCATACAGCCGTCGAGAGGCTGCGGAATTCCGGCGTTATCCCGCTAAAGGTTGCCGCCCCCGGCAGTGGGCCCAGGGCAGGTTTCTTCTCCCGCTCGGGGAAGGGGGACATCCTGACTTTTACCAGTGAACTCTCCGCACTGCTCGGTGCCGGACTGCCCCTCGACCGTAGCCTGAACATCCTCACCGAGATATCCGAGAGCCCTGAGATGAAGGGCATTATCAAGTCGATCCTGAAATCGATACGGGAGGGAAGTGCCTTCTCCGATGCCCTGGTGAAACATCCTAAGACCTTTCCGAAGCTTTATGTCAATATGATCAGGGCGGGTGAGGCAGGCGGCGTTCTCGATGTGGTCCTCGAAAAACTGAACGAGTTTCTTGAATCAGCCAAGGAGCTGAAAGACCATCTTTTCTCGGCGCTGATTTACCCGGTCATCCTGCTGGGGACCGGCGGTATGTCCATAATCGTACTGCTCGTCTATGTGCTGCCGAAGTTTTCTATCATCTTTGCCGAGATGGGTTCGACGATGCCTTTGCCGACCCAGATCATCATCGGCATAAGCAATGCGTTCAAATATTACTGGTGGATGGTGATTGGTGGTATGGCCGGTCTTGGGGTGGTCATGAGGAATTATATCCGCACCGAGGAAGGCAGGTACCGCTGGGATGCTTTCAAATTGCGGCTGATGGGAGACCTGATCCGGAAGATCGAGACTGCGCGTTTTACCCGTACGCTCGGGACGCTCCTGCAGAGTGGGGTGCCGCTGCTGCAGGCCCTGAACAACTCGAAGGATATTATCAATAACCGGGTCATTGCCGCTTCGATAGATGCCGTGACCAAAGGGGCCAAAGAAGGCAAGGGGATTGCGGTTCCGCTGGCGAACAGCAACGTGCTGCCGGCCCTGGCGCTTTCGATGATCAAGGTTGGGGAAGAGACCGGACAGCTTGACGTGATGCTCCTGAAAGTCGCCTCGACGTACGAAAAAAGCCTCAGGACGGCTATTAAACGGTTTATCAGCTTTCTAGAGCCGGCACTTATCCTCGGCATGGGACTTGTGATCGGCTTTATTGTCATGTCGATGCTTATGGCGATATTCAGTATCACGAATCTACCGTTCTAAGGGCGGACGGGGTATGCTGTCCGCAGAGCGGGAGGAAAAAAAAGCCGTTTCCAGGACGTTCAGTCCGCGCCAAAACCACGGGTTTACTCTCCTTGAACTCATCATCGTCATGTTCCTTATTTCGCTGATATTTGGCATTTCCGCTGTTTTCTTTGTTAATTCATTACCGGCCGGAAAGTTCAATGCCGCGGTCAGGGACATCTCCTCGTCCGTCAGGCACGCCCGGGCACTGGCCCAGATTAACGGTGCCGCGCAGTCGGTGACTATAGACCTGGAGACCGGAAAATACGGTATCACGGGCAGGGAGTTGAAGCCGTTGCCCCCTAATGTCCGGCTGAAGGTTCTTGACCCTTTTTCCCAGGAGGTAACTGAAGGTCAGTATGCCTTTCACTTCAGTCCCTCCGGCAGTTCCGATGGAGGGACTATCGTACTCTGGAACGACAAAAGAATGGTCAGCATTGTTATTGATCCTGTTGTCGGGGCTGCCGTAGTCAGGGAAGCGCGGCCATGAGGAGGGCCTTAAAGCCTTCAGGCTTTACGCTCCTGGAGGTCCTGATTGCGATGGCAGTACTCAGCATTGCACTGGTGGCGGTCTTTGAGCTTTTTTCCTCGGGCCTGAGGGGGATTGCTGCCTCGGTTGATTATGTGGAAGCAGTGGTGAAAGCTGAGGCAAAGATGAGGGAGATACTTGATGATGAAGACATAGCGGAGAAGTCCTGGCAGGAAACGTCAGCCGATGGTTACCGGTTTGAAGGGCAGATAAAGAAGTCTGACACAGATCGTACCGACAAGCTTCAGGTGGAACTTCTTGAGGTCAGTCTTACCGTCAGCTGGACCCGGGGGATAAAGGACCGTTCGCTGAAACTGAAGACGCTGAAGCTGGTGAACAAAAAAGTATGACACCGGATATGGCCTCATACAGGACCAGGCATAAGATCCTGCACAGCAGATCTGACAGGGGCGGGACGAGAAGCCGGATTCCCGGCAGGACGGGGGCGTATTGTCGTTCGGACAAAGGGTTTACCCTCCTGGAACTGCTTATTTCTTTTTCGATCATCGCCCTCATTGTTCTGATCATCGCCGGCGCCATGCGTCTGGCATACCATTCGGTTGAGTCCGGAGAGAAGCGAACTGAATATCTCGAAAGGCTCAGGGGTTCGGTCAGCATTATCAACGCCCAAATTCAGTCCCAGGTGCCGCTCACTTATACCGACGATGCCGAAAAGAAGTTCTATTTTGTCGGTGAAAGAGAGTTGGTGACGCTTTCGACAAACTATTCCATATGGGGTAGGGAAAAGGGTTATGCGGTGGTTACCTACAGGGTTGAAACTGATGGCAATAATAAAAAGACAATAATGGCAACCGAAAAGACGATCGGCATGGAGAGTCTGAGGGAGGCCAGGCTTCTGACCGGCTTCGACGAAATATACTTTGAATATTTTTATAAGGGTCCCACCGATGAAAAGGGCTCGTGGACGGACCGCTGGACCGATAAGACTTCGGTCCCCGAGAAGATGCTCCTGCATATGGTTGTGGACAAGAAGGATTTTTCGATGATCATTCCGATGTGGACAGCTGCGCTTCCCCTGTCTCAGGCTGCTGCTCCGGCAGGCACCGTCATTCCTCCCCCCAAGGGGGGCAAGTAGTCATGCAGAAAACAAAAGTAGAGGTCAAGGCTCTGCTGAAGCCGCTGTGCTCATCGCGGGGTATTGCCCTGCTCATGGTGTTATGGGTGCTGATGATTCTGATGGTGATCGTGCTCTCTTTTTCCTATCTGACAAGGACCGAGGCGTTAGGGACACTGGCCTTCAGAAACGCGGTTATACAGAAATTCCTGGCCGAGGCCGGGATTCAGCGCGCGGTGATGGAGGTCCTCTACCGGAACCAGAATAAGTCCCTGCCACCGGTGGAGGGTCAGGAGGTCTGGCGTCTGGATGCCTCACCGCATACGGTCCAGACGGAAAACGGGCATTACACCGTCAGTATTATCGACGAGTCAGGCAAGGTAGACATTAACAAAACACCTGAGTTACTATTAAAGAATATCCTGCTGAACAGAGGACTGAAAGAGGAAGACGCTGACATCATTGTTGATTCGATTCAGGACTGGCGGGACCCGGATGACCTTCACCGTCTTCACGGGGCGGAAAGTGATTATTACATGTCTTTGAAGAGCCCCTATAAGGCGAGGAATGCCGATTTCGAGACCATGGAGGAGCTGCTGCTGGTGAAGGGTGTTACCGGAGAACTTTTGTATGGCGGGGGCGGAAGGGGGCTTATCGATATCCTTACGGTGAACGGAAAATCCGGAAAGATTAACCTTAACGCGGCGCCGCGCGAGGTATTGCTGGCAATACCCGGCATGACTGCCGAACTGGCGGATGCCCTGATCACCAACAGGAGCGCCCAGCCTTCCCTCGGTGCCCAGGAGATACTGGGCGGGGTCTATGCAGCCGTCTCCAAGTATGCCGATGCCCTGGAGACCCAGGTGTTTACGGTGGAGGCCTTCGGATATCAGGGCACAGACAAGGCCGGATTCGGGATAAGGGCGACAATTATGCTTGAAGCAAACAATAAAATTAAATATCTTTATTATAAGAGCCCTTTGACAGGGATGGAAGCAGGGAATGCCGACGATCTTTAGCATGGCGGCGCTGACTGCGGACGTTGCTCTGAAATTTTCGGCACTGATGGCCCCGGTGCGAAGGGTCCTGCTCTTCAGTCCGGCGGATGAGCTGGTATTTCCGCAGGCAAATGTCACTGCTGCAATGGACAGGGGGAGCGTTTCTGTTGCCTTTGGGTCTAAGGTTCTTTCTTTTGTTGCGGTTAAGGGGGTGCGAGAGTATCTCTCCGATGCTTCAAAATATCCTCAACCGGATGAGCTGGCATCATCCATATCCCTTGCTCTCAGTGAACTGGGAGCCTCACGTTCTGATATAACGCTGACCATTCCGAAGGCGTGGACGATTATCAAGACTGTTGAATTTCCCTCTACCGTCAGAGAGAGTCTTGCTGATGTTATGAATTACGAGATGGACCGGGTAACGCCGTTTCCGGCTGAAGAGGCCTATTATGATTTCAAGATCATCAGGGAAAGCGGCGGGAAGCTTCTGATCCTGGTCATGGCAGCCCGGATGGATGTTCTGTCGCCGTATCTCCTCGCTCTGAATGAAAAAGGGATCAGGGTGAGCAGGCTCATGGTTGACCTGGAGGCAATGCTGCAGCTGGGGCATCGTGCCGGGAGCAGACGGGACAGCCTTTTCCTCAAGGTGGACCAGTTTGGATATGAGGGAGCGGTGCATTCGGGAGGGGCTGTGAACACGATCTTCTCGGGCAGTTTTGCCGGGACTGACGAGAGGGAGCATGCCGACCTCATTGCTGCGGAACTCAAGTCAGTCGCAGAGTCGTCGCACACCGCATCTCCGGACGCAGTGGTTCTCCTGAAGGAGAGGAGTTCCTCATTCAAAGAACTGCTGAAGATACACCTGCCGCTTCCGCTGCGGTTTCTGGGTGAGACCGACCTGGGGCTGAGATTTTCGGGTCCTCGCAAAGATATCCCTTACGCCGCCGTGGCCGGTTTGTATCGTTCACTGCAGCCGGAGGACCGGCAGTTCAACCTTTTGAGAAAGGGGATGGTGGTAAGGCAGAAGACCCCTTTTGTACTGACCCTCCTGCTCCTGCTCGGCATCCTGGCTGTGGCGGCTCTGTATGTGGCAACGCCGCTCAAGGTTGAAAAAAAGCGTCTGCAGGACATTGCTTCCGGGATTTCGTCACGGAAGGAAGAAGTGAAAAAGGTCGAGGCGCTTCAGAAGGATATCGAAACCCTGCAGGCAGAGATTGATACGGTCAGCAGTTTCAGGAAGCCCGAACCGCTTTCCCTGAATATTGTAAGAGAGATTACGACGGTCCTGCCAAAGACCGCCTGGATAACCCGGCTTAAGATTACCGAGACTACGGCAGATATTGAAGGGTATGCCACCTCTGCAAATGAACTGCTCCCGAAACTGGAGGCGTCGGCCTATTTCAGAAAGGTCGAGTTTTCCTCTCCCACGTTCAGGGATGCCAAAATGAATTCAGACAGATTTGTTATCAAGATGGAGATTGAGGGTGCAAAAAAGATTGAACCGACACCTTCGGGGCCGCCGGCACCGCCGAAAGGAGAACCGGTAAAAAAGTGAAAAAAAGCAGAACGTTGTTACTTGGAATACCTATGATACTGATGCTTGCGGGATACGGTATATACAACTACGGCTATCTGCGGGTGCAGGGAGACCTTTCTGCCATAAAGGACGACCAGGCGGTCAAGGCAAAGCTGCTTGACAAATATGTCACGCTGATTGCTGAAAAACCGGTGCTCGAGAAAAAGCTGGCGGCACTCAAGGAAGAGCGGCTGGCGGACAAATCAAAGCTGATCGAAGGCCAGACCCCGTCTCTTTCTGCCGCAATATTGCAGGAGACCCTCAAGGGGATTATTGTCAATCGTGGCGGATCAATCTCCAGCGAGCGTGTGGGGAAACCTGAGGACCTTGGCAAATTCAAGATCATCAGCGTCAGTATGGATGCGGTACTTCCTGATACACGCGCTCTGGGCGATATTCTCTACTCGATCGAGACCCGGACCCCCTTTCTGGTGGTGAAGGAGTTCGATGCCCGCACCCGGAACCTGAAGGACCCCAAGGACCTGACGGTGAAGCTGGATGTCCTTGCCCTCACCGGCGGAAGCGGAAAATGATATGGCGAGACTGAGATATCTGCTCAAGAACATAAGTCTGCTTAACCTGGTTCTGGTCATTGCCCTGGCATATCTCCTGAAGACCGTCGTGCTTCCTTTTTTCGGCGGCGGGGCGTCATATACGCCTCCGGAAGTCAAAAAGCGGGCTGTTGCGGAATTGGCAAAGGGCAAGGTTGCTGACGCCAAGAGCCCTTCTCCTTTTGATTATGTTGTTATAGGGGATCAGAACCTTTTCCATCCTGAGCGGAAGATCCCGGTTCCCAAGGTGGAGGCCCCGCCGCTGCCCAAGCCCGATTTTGTCCTCTATGGGACCATGGAAACAGAAGAGTTCTCTGTGGCCTATATGGAGGATAAGAAGGCTCCAAAAACTACCCAGGGGCGCGGCAAGCGGGTAACAACACTGAGACAGGGGGACTCCCTGAGCGGATTCATTCTGAAAGACGTTGATGTGGACAAGGTCGTAATGCTCAGGGGTGAGGAGACTATGGTAGTACATCTGGCTGACCGGGGGAAAGTCCGTGAGGGTTCCGGTTCGGCAGCGGCCACACCGGGTGCTTCCGTTCATCCGCCGTCTAAAACACCCTCGGCCTTCCCGCCATCTGCCCATCCAACAGTAACGCCGCAGTCGGAGCATCATCCCGAAACCAAACCCGCGACTCAGCCGGTCAGACCTCCGAGAAGGGGACTATTCGGTGCCAGGCCCTAGAGAATTGTGGAGTTGAGTTTCTGTCAGGCGTCGTGTCTGTCTGATATTTTCAGGTTCTGTAGGTCAGATAATCGAGGACGACCCGGGGCTGACTGTTTTGTGCGACGACATAGAAGGCTTCAAAGTAGCCCTGCCTCTGTGTGAAGATTGACCGGTGGGCATTCAGCCCGAGCGCAGCATGGACATACAGTTCCGGTTTACCATAAAGACTGCTGCGATATTCTGAAATTGCTTTTTGTTTTTTCTGTATGACTTCGGTTATGTCCACCAGGCAGTTAAACCGGATGGTCGAGTATACTTCATAGAGTACGAATTGCGGCCCTTTCATTTCTGCAGACAGCGCCAGTGCTATATGCGCCAGTGCCAGATGGTCGGCATGGTGGTCAAGCGGGGAGGGGGCAAACACCAGGTCAGGTCTCAGTCGGGTGATGATGCCTCCAACTTCGCGGGAGATATCCTCAGCCTGTCCACGAATATCCCCATCCGGAAAATCCAGGAAAAGGCATTCCCTGCAACCGAGAAGCTTCGAGACTGTTTGTGCCTCAGCGGCTCGTGCCGCAGCAACTGCGGGGGAGGGCGCCCCGTGCAGCCTTTCGCCGGTAGTCACATGGCAGACGGTAATGGTGATTCCCCGGGCAGTCAGCAGAGATATGGTTCCCCCGCAGCCCAAGGCCTCATCGTCAGGATGCGGGGCGAGGACAAGGATGCTGCCAGCCTCAGGGAGTGTGGTATTGAAAATAGCTCAGAGCTCCATTCTGCGACGATAGGGAGAAAGATCGGCCAGAAAAGTCTTAGCCAACCGGCCTTTACAGACAGGCCCGCTGGGGTTTGTCCTGACAACCTCTGACTCTTCCCAATTCTGGAACAGATCGAGAATGCTGTTGAGGGATTCCTGGTGCAGGTTTTCGATAGCTTCGCGGTCGGGGAATGAGGTGACCAGTTTTCTATCGATGAAGCTGCCTATCCTTTCCTGGTTGAAGACCGAGAGCAGCACCATTCCCTTGAAGATGCGCTTGTTGGTCTTGAAGGAGAAAAGCAGCCTGTCCAGTGAATGCTCCAGGAACAGGTCGTTCCGGACCTGGACGCTCCGGTCGATAGCCACCGCCTGTATCCAGTATTTTTTGTCGATGATGCAGTCGGCCTTCATCTCCATGACCGTGTGTCCCAGGTTTTTCTTATCCAGGGTATAAATGTTATGGGCCACGGTGTCAGCTGCCAGGTGACTCATATACCCGTAGACAAAAGCCTTCTGCTGGTCGGTGAAGGCCGCCCGGTGGAGGTCAAAGGCCACTTCCCAGCTGTGTGAACTCTTGTCGTCAGGCAGATATTTCTTGCCGATGATGATATCGGCCATAAGGTTACCGTAGATAAAGTCCTTGCGAAAGCGCCGGATAATCTCAAGCACGGCGGCTGGCAGCAGCGGACTCAGAGAAAAGAGTTCATTGCCCAGATAGATATGTGTCAGCGGTCCCCAGGCAAAGACCACGGAGGGGACCAGGATAAAAGAAGCCGCAAGCAGTATCCTGAACAGAATCATGCTGCTTTTCCCTTTAATCTCAGAAGCAGATCAAATATCAGGCGGACTCCGACGCCCGAGGCACCCTTCGGTGTATAGGGTCTGTCTTTTTCTGTCCAGGCAGTCCCGGCAATATCGAGATGTACCCACGGCAGTTCCCCGGCGAATTCTTTCAGAAAACAGGCTGAAGTCACCAGCGATCCGGTTCTGCCGCCTATATTTTTGATATCTGCCACATCGCTTTTCAGATATTCCAGGTATTCATCATAGAGCGGCATCTCCCATACCTTTTCGTTGGTGAAGTCGGCAGACTGCCTGAAGGCCGAGACCAGGGAGCGGTCGGTCCCCATCAGGGCGATGGTCTCATTCCCGAGGGCGATGGAACAGGCCCCGGTGAGGGTCGCAATATCGATGACTGCGGACGGTTTATATTTTTTTGCAAATCCGAGGGCATCCGCAAGGGTCAGCCTGCCTTCTGCATCAGTGTTGATGATTTCTATGGTTCTGCCGTCAATCGAAGTAACGATATCACCCGGTCGCGTTGCATGACCTCCCGGCAGGTTTTCTGTAGCCGGCAGGATACCTATCAGGTTGACCGGCAATTGCAGTGCGGCGGCAGCCTTCATGATACCGAGAACCGCCGCGCCACCTGCCATATCATATTTCATTTTTTCCAGTCCGTCCGACGGCTTGATATTAATGCCGCCACTGTCAAAGGTTACGGATTTACCGATCAGGACAACCGGCGGTTTGGCTGCCCCGTTGTATTCAAGTATGATAAATTTGGGAGGTTCTGCAGAACCTTTTGAGACTGACAGATAGGACCCCATTCCCAGTTTTTCGCAGGCTTTTTTCTCGAGCACCCGGACAACCATATTTTTCCCCTTAAGCGAAAGGGCTGCCTTTGCCATGTCCGACGGAGTCATATCATTGGACGGTGCATTCACCAGATCCCGTGCAAAGCAGACGCCCGAAGCCAGGGCCTCTGCGGTCCTCAGCTGATCATCCAGAGACTTCGATGGGCTGGTCAGGACAGTAATGGCACGAACCGTCCTGGTCTCTTTCTCTTTTTTGTAACAGTCATAGGTATAAAGGCCGAGGAGTCCCCCCTCGATAAAATACGCAGGGGACAGGGCGAGATCGGATAACATTGCTGCGGAAAGCGCTGCCGTGCTGATGCCGGAATTGCGGAGGAGTCCGAGCGCTTTGCCTCCCGCCTGCCTGACAGTTTCAGGGTTCACGGCTTCCTTCTTCCCCAGGCCGACCAGCAGTATTCTTTTTGGTCTGATGTCAGCGGGGGCGGGGATGAGCAGAAGTTCATTCTTCTTTCCCTGAAACTCAGCTGCAGAGATTCTTTTCATAAGAGCGGTGACAGAGGCCCCGAGGGCTTTAAGGTTAACGGAAATGCCTTCGACTGCCGGCAGTATCAGGGCATCGCAGACGCACTCATTCTCCCTGATATTCTTTATGTGTATATTCAAGAGAATACTCCCTTACGGTAAGGAATTTGTATGTTTTATTTTAACCAAAAGCCGGAGGAAATATCCATAAAAAGGGCGCTTTCGGGCCGTTGCCCCGTACAGGGCCCCGGAGGGATTGCGGCTGTTTATCGTGGTGGTTCGGCATTGTCGGAAATTTATTTTTGAGTCAAAGATTGACGTACCTGCCTCAAATCTTATAAACTTAAAGACTTCGTTTGTTCATCACTCTCCAGGATAGGCTGTGTCTCCCCGGGTGTCGCTGAGCAAATAAGACTTTAACGTACAGTGAGGTATTGAACAATGACAGATGAACATACAAAAGATATGACTGATAGCGCCGCACCTGCCGACGCTCCGGAATCCATGGAGAGCTTTGCTGAACTGCTCGAAAAAAGCAGCCGGCAGACTGAACGGCTTTCCCCGGGACAGCGGGTTAAGGCGGATGTGGTCAGTATATCAGGAGACCTGGTGTATATCGATCTTGGTGGAAAGAGTGAAGGGGTTATTGACAGCGCTGAGCTTACCGACAAGGACGGCAACCTTACCGTCAAGTCCGGAGATACTATTGAGGCCTTTTTTGTCGCGGTACAAAACGGGGTCAGAAAAATGACAACGCTTGTCGGCGGTTATTCAGCTATAAGCCTCAATGCTATCAGGGATGCCTTCGAGGCGGGAGTTCCGGTAAACGGAGATGTCCGCCGCGAGGTCAAGGGCGGCTTTGAGGTTACCGTGGGCGGTGTGCGGTGCTTCTGCCCTTTTTCCCAGATCGACCTGAAAGGCGGCCGGGAAGGCGGTATCTATCTTGGAAGTACCTTTCCGTTTAAGGTCATTGAATTCGGTGAAAACGGTAAAAATGTAATCGTTTCGAGAAGGGCTGTGCTTGATCGCGAAAGACAGGACAAACTCGAGGTACTCAAGACCTCTCTTTCTGTCGGAATGGAGATCCCGGCAACAGTCGTATCTCTTCAGAAGTTTGGTGCGTTTGTAGACATCGGCGGGGTCGAAGGTCTCGTCCCGGTGAGCGAACTAGCCTGGGAACGTGTCGGGAAGCCTGCGGACGTCCTGACGGTGGGACAGAAGATTACGGTGAAGATCATATCGCTCGACTGGGAAAAGAACCGTCTCACACTCAGTTTAAAGGCGATGCAGCCGGACCCCTGGACTTCTGTGGCAGAGCGCTACATTGTGGACAGCCGGATTCCGGGAACCATTACCCGCCTTACTGCCTTTGGCGCGTTTGTGAGGCTGGAACCGGGGATTGAAGGACTTATTCATATCTCGAACCTCGGCGCAGGCAGAAGGATTAACCATCCGAAAGAGGTGGTTGAGGCCGGGCAGGTGGTTGAGGCCTACGTTCTGGGTGTTGATCCCGTGAGCCGGAAGATTTCGCTTTCGCTGCAGCCGAAGGTCGAACCTAAAAAGATTGTGCTCCCCAATGTCGGAGAACTGCTTGACGGCGTTGTCGACAAAGTTATGCCCTTCGGTATCTTCGTGAAGATGAAGAGCGGCCTGTCGGGCCTTGTTCCGAATGCGGAAACCGGGACTCCTGCCGGGACAGACCTGAAGAAGATCTTTCCCTCCGGCATGGCGGTACAGACGGTGGTAACCGAGGTGGATACAGCCTCCAGCAAGATCCGGCTCAGCCTGAAGGCTTTGCAGGACAAAACTGCTCAGGCCGAGTATGACGAATATGTGGAGTCAGCCAAGAAGGTTGAGAGGTCCACAGGGGGCTTCGGAAGTCTTGGCGATATTCTGAAAGCCAGGATGGAAGAAAAGAATCAGTCCACGTAGAACCTGCCACAGACAAAAAGGCTGATGTCTTCGGGCTTACTCCGGGGATTAAGCGTTAATAACCACGGGCCCTAACTGAGAGGGCCCGGGTCTTTCCTCCCGAGAGTGTTGCAGATGGCAACGGCAAGTGCCTTATCAACGATAAAAGCGGTATCATGATGCAGGTCGATAATAATATCCATTTTTTCGATCAGCCTTCCCATATACTTCATGCAGCCGACAATCTGGATTATCTTGACATTCGGCATGTCCAGAAGTTGAGTAATCTGGCCCATCTGCTCGGCGCTTCTGCCGTATATCTCGTCGATGATAAGCGTTATGGTGGAAGATATGCTGAACAGCGACGAAACATTATCCACCAGGGTCAGGTCAGGCTTCAGGGAACTGATGTACTGCTGATATTTTTCGTAGCTCCCTGGTCTTCTTTTCCCCTCATAATCTACCGGGTTGCCGACATAATAGACATTTGGATTGTCCTTGACGGCCTTCATGGTATTCGTTATTTTTCCGACGCCCTGAATGCCCCTGATCAGGACATTTTTGTGGTTCTCCATCGCCTTCAGTATATTGGCCGGATTATCAGGGGTGAACTGAATGTCATTTTCAACCTTCACCGTTTCATTTTAACACTGACGCGGGTTTTTATGCGCGGACTTATTCCAGGATTCCGGGTGTCACCCCGAGAGAAGCTGCCAGCCCGGGATGTATGATCTTCCCCTGCGCGGTGTTGAGGCCGCTTATGAGTTCGGCATTCTCGCTGAGGGCGGTCCTGATGCCCTTGTTTGCCAGTATCCGAATATAGGGCAGGGTTGCATTTGTCAGGGCCAGGGTTGAGGTCCGGGGATAGGCCCCGGGCATGTTGGCTACTGCGTAATGAATAACGCCGTCTATCCTGTACACCGGAGCGTCATGGGTTGTCGGTTGAGAAGTTTCGATGCATCCTCCCTGATCTACCGAAACATCTACAATAACCGCTCCTTTTTTCATGAGGCCAAGCATATCTTTTGAGACCAGAACCGGGGTTTTTCCTCCGGGGACGAGGGCCGCGCCGATGACGAGATCTGCATGGGGCAGGATATCCTCGATAAAAGATCTCTCAGCCGGACGAGTCTTGACGCGGCCCTGAAAAAGATCATCGATCTTCTGGAGTTTTTCCATGCCTCTGTTCATGACCGTGGTGTCCATACCGAGTCCGACACATATGCGGGCAGCGTTGCTTCCGACTACCCCTGCACCCAGAATGACCGCCCTTGCGGGTTCTACCCCGGTGACCCCCGATGCCAGCACTCCGGTGCCGCCATGAATCTTCTGGAGATAGAAAGAACCCACCAGAGGTGCCATCCGGCCGGCTATCTCGCTCATGGGAGCAAGCAGGGGCAGGCCGCCATGCCGTTCGACTGTTTCATACCCTATGGCGGTGATTTTCTTCTGAAGCAGAAGATCGGTCAGCGCCTTGTTGGGTGCCAGATGCAGGTAGGTGAAGAGGGCCTGACCGTCGCGCAGAAGACCAAATTCAGAGGAGAGCGGTTCTTTGACCTTGATGATGAGTTCAGCCTTTTCATAAAGCAGGCCGGAGCTGACAATTTCTGCGCCTTCTTCAAGATATGCCGCGTCCGGGAACCCGCTCCCTTCGCCGGAGCCTTCTTCGACAAGGACGGTGTGCCCGTCCCTTTTCAGTTCCCTGACTCCGGCGGGTGTTATTGCAACCCGGTACTCCTCTTTCTTCAGTTCCTTCGGGACTCCTATAAGCATGCTAGTAAAAGTGGTGCAGAATTTCAGACTTATCAGTCTTGGTAAGGTCCGAAAGAATATTTCGTTCGAGCTTGGCTTTTACTGCAGGAGTCAGGTTCTCAACTACCAGCGCATTGATCTTCTTGACGGCTGCGAGGAACCAGCTGTCACAATTGTTCCGTTTAATGATGGCGTTGATTTCCCTGGCCATCAGTTTTGCCAGACGCCGCGAGTTTTCGAGGGCCGCGTTATGCTCTTCTCCCGATCCGGTGGACTTGCTGTTTCTGCCTCCAACACTTCCGAACCTTCCGGTCTTGTCGCTGAGTTTATCCGATATTTTGCCGTGTCCCGCCGGCGAGTCGTAACTTTCTATAAGGGTTACCCTGGTACTCTCAAGGGGTGCTTTGGTGACGCTGTATGCCTTGAAATGGCCGAGGTCGACGGCGATGATTATCTTCTTCATGGTGAGGCCTCCCTGTCTGGTTACACATCATTATACTGCTTTTGCGGCCTGCCCGTTGAGGAAAAAGAGGGGGTGCAGCCATCCTCTTTGCCGATGGTGTTATAGCTGTCTCAACAGCCGGGTTTTGTTCCTCTGAGATCGTTATACCCCTTGATGAGGTTCTTGCCTTTATCAACCGTGTATTTGACCTTAACTTCATCACCCTTTTCGAGCCGGGAGTCAAGTTTTTTCAGAGCGCCGTCATGCTCTACGATAAAGGTCATATCTTTGCCATCGTCGGCAGAAAGGATAAGCGTTTTTGTTGCGAGGTTGTAGTT
Source organism: Thermodesulfovibrio sp. (assembly GCA_013824615.1). Lineage (GTDB taxonomy): Bacteria > Nitrospirota > Thermodesulfovibrionia > Thermodesulfovibrionales > UBA6898 > PALSA-1316. Next base: position 6,982 of record PNOC01000050.1, on the reverse strand, counting down.
TTTGATCTTTCCCTTGACCATAAGCTTCTCTTCGGCAAAGGCCATGCCGGAGACCATTGCAAGACAGATGCAAAGAATGCCAAGAATAACCAAAATTTTTGTTTTTTTCATTCTTCTCTCCTTATTGTTCTTCGTTGTTTGCCATTCCATGTCCTGGTTCCGGTTAGCCGCCGGTGATTATAAAATGTGAGCCCCTCGCTTCAGATCGTCTTCTTTCTCTTATTATAGCAAGTGTTTTGCCATTTTCAGGCAAAAAAAAAGGAGGGGCGGTTACCCCTCCTTTTTAAACGTAAAATCAGAATGTTACATCAAACGAGAAATAAATGTCGTGAGCGGTCTTTACCGGAGCCATCAACTGGGTCCCTGAAGGATCCATGGTATTGAGGCTGCTGATCTTCTTCGGTGCTCCGACCCAATTATTGCTGCCGGTATATTCGAAGTTGTAATACTGATAGCCAAGCCTGAAGAAGGCCTTGCCTTTCTTCGAAATGAGCTTCTGCTTCAACTCCTGGATAATATAGGCTTCATAGACATCGCCGCGTGTGCCGAGCTTGCTCGTCCAGAGGTCGTCAGCTGCAGGCAGCATGCCTATCCAGTACTGTGAGCCATGGTTATACTCCAGGCCGATTTTTGTGCCGGTGTTGTTGAAGTCATAACGCGCTCCCAGATAGAAGGCATATCCGTTATGGCTCTTTTTATCTATTTCCGGGGTCATCGGATCGTCATCATACATCAAACCGAACCCTGCAGCATTAAAGGGGCTGCCATTGACCTGATAGAACGGCAGTGCAAAGGTATTGGTGTTCGGAGAGGTCCGGCTCATGGTAGCGGAAGCAAAGAGTGTGAGCTCTCCTGCACCGAGTTTCGGCACTCTGCCGAGGACAACGCCGCCGAACCAGTCAATATCGCCCATATTCTGCTGCACCGGCAGCTGCATACCCATGAAGTTTACGCCGTCAGAGGGCACGTTGAAGATATTAAAGCCTCTCTGCCACTGGAGTTCAGCATGGAGGTTGTCCGTGTCCACAGGCACCAGCTGCAGGCCCAGGAAGTCAGTGTCTTTAAGCGTGTTGGCCGGGGTATTAAACCCGCTGTCAAACCCCCTGCCGTAGCAGAGCTTGGCATAGGCGCCGGGAAGGGCGTCGATATCAGGGGCTACACCGAAGGTCAGACCGTCGAACGCATAGTCGACCAGAAGGCCGGGGATGCCTGCATTGCCGATTTTTTCAGTGTTCTGGCGCAGGTTGGTCGGCACCCCTCCGGTGGAAGGTCTTCTTCCGACCGAGAACCATACCGGGGCTCCGCCTATATTAGACCAGGTTGCAAAGGCCTGATCAACCCTGAGTGCATTGTCGGACGGTACATGTCCAATAACGCCGTCAAAGGCACCAAAGGCTCTATCAGCAAAGAAATTGCCCGCAACAGGGTTTGTGGTTTCATGACCCCAGACCTTGTACATCAGCAGTCGAGCCTTGACGGTAACATCTTCTGTTGCATTGGCCCTGACGTTCAGGCCGAAACGGTTGGTCAGCAGCGTCTCATTCTTTGCGGTGTAGCCCGGAACTCCCTGTGAGTGGAAGCCCATGGTCATGCCCGGGGCCGGGAAGTTCGGAACAGAATAGACTGCTCCCGGATTGTACTGCATGTAATCATGAGTTTTGCCCCTCATCGAGTCGACCCGGAAGCGATAGTCTCCGCCCAGTTCCAGCCATGACTTTTCGGGTTTCTTGTCCGCTGTTATTGCCTTTTCTTCTTTTACCTCTTTTTTGACTTCGCTCACCTGTTTCTTCAGTGCCTCAAGTTCCTTGGTCAGGTTGTCAATTTTCTGCATCAGGTCAGACTGGTCGGCCGCAAGGACCGGCAGCGGCAGAAGAAGCGCCATGCTCAGGATTACTGCAAACAATACTCTCATACCTTTTCCTCCTTCATGAATTTTGGTGTTTATAGAACACCTTAGAACATCTTAAATATTAATATAGCAGCCTATTGTGGCGCGATTATTTAACCGCTTAACAACCCGGCTTTGTACCTTTCAGGTCATTGTTGTCTTTAATGAGATTTGTGCCATCTTTGATAATATATCTGATTTTGACCTCATCGCCTTTGAAAAGACGATCGTCGAGCTTCTGGAGGGCCTTGTCGCTTTTGATGGTAAAAGTCATCTCTTTTCCATCCCCGGCTGCAATTGTTACTGTCTTTGCTTCAAGGTCATAGCCCTTGATTTTTCCTGTGAGGCTGAGTTTTTCTTCTGCTGCAGCAAGACCCGCTGCAAGAACGAAACAGCATACGGCCAAAGCCAGAACTGCTACGATCCGCGATGACTTCATAACGTTCTCCTTTTTCTCGGGTTAATGTACTTAATAAATATCATGCCGTACCATGAATGTCCAGCTGAAATTGCCGGGTGCATTCCCGGGACCTAAAAAATCCTTTTTACAGGATAAACGATCTAAAATGCAAAGTCAATAAAATTCTAAACAATAAGATATAGCAATAAGCGTATCGGGAAACTTAATGACTGATTGGAGCAAAAAAAGGCATTAATCACTTCTGTGAATAAAATATAGAAGTAAACATTAATTAACGCTAATACAGGCCTGTTTTTGTGGTATTATCCATATGTTTTCAGGAGGCTGGATGATAAAACTGATCATGTTTGACCTTGACGGAACACTGGTCGATTCAGGTGTTGACATAACGAACGCTCTCAACCATGCGCTGTTGCCCTGCGGTGTTCCGGCCCTGACGGTGGGGCAGACGATCAGTCTCGTCGGCGAAGGGGTGACCAGGCTGATAGAAAAGGTGGTCGGCAGTGACGAACTGATGAGGCGGGACGAGGTGCTTGCGCGATTTCTCGATTACTATTCCGCGCATCTGACAATTGAAACGCGCCCCTATCCAGGCGTTGTCCGGGCGATCGAAAAACTTTCAGACCGGCGCAAGGCGGTCATCTCGAACAAGCTGGAGTCTCTTTCAAGGAGGATTCTGGCTGACCTTGAACTGCTGCAGCACCTCGACCTGGTCCTGGGTGGTGACAGTCTGGATGAGAAGAAGCCTTCACCCATGCCGCTCTTGCGTGTGATGGAGTCCCTCGCGATAAGGCCTGCGGAGTCGGTCATCGTCGGCGACAGCAGTTTTGACATCCAGGCAGGAAAGGCGGCCGGGGTCAGGACTGTTGCGGTTTCATACGGGTTCAGGGCAGCGGACACGCTCCGGGAGGCTGATTTCATCATCGACTCCATGGACGAATTGTCTGCTCTGCTGGAGCAGCTTGATGCTGCAGAGAGGTGATTATGGAAACAACGCTCGACTGGATACGCGATATAAAGCTCTATCAGCACAAAGACGGTTACCGTTTCTCGGTTGATGCGCTCCTGCTGTATGCCTTCGTGAATATGAAGCATGTCAATCATGCGGTTGATCTCGGAACAGGCTCCGGGATTATCGGTCTGCTGATTGCAAAAAAGTACCCGAAGTCAACAGTGCTTCTGGTCGAACTCCAGAAATCACTTTCGCGTCTGGCCGAAAAAAATATCAGCCTGAACGGTCTTGCGGAGAGAGTGTCGCTGATGAACGCCGATATAAAAGACCTGCGCAGCCTGCTCGGCCCGCATACCTGTGACCTCGTAGTTTCGAACCCGCCTTTCAGGAAACCAACCACCGGTCGCCTGAGCACTGGTGAAGAAAAGGCGATAGCCAGACATGAACTGAAGATTAAGCTTCCGGAACTTGCAGCGTCTGCTTCGTATCTCCTGAAGGGGAAGGGCCGTTTTTTTATGATCTTCCATCCTGACCGGCTCCTTGAGGTGCTCGATGTTCTCCGGCAGCATAATCTGGAGCCGAAGCGGCTCAGGTTTGTCCATAATGATATCAGTTCAGTCTCAAAGATTTTCATGCTCGAGGCGGTGAAGGACGGGAAGCCGGGCCTGAAGCTCGACCGGCCGCTGTTTCTCTATGAGAAAAATGGGACGGCTGTTCGCGAGGGGGCTCATGAAAAGGGCAGGGGAGACCTTTATACTGAAGAAGTCAGAAAGATGTATGCTGACCGGCAGGAGTGACCGCAGGAAATTTGTTTGTGAAGTATTCGCAGAGGTCTTCACATGAGGTATGAAATATGATAGGATGGGACGGAAAGGGGGCTGAGAAATGTATACCGTAGGAAACATATCAAGAAATACGATCGCCATGGTCCTTGCCGGCGGCAAGGGTGAGAGGCTCGCCCCGATTACGACCTACCGTTCAAAACCGGCGGTCCCTTTTGGCGGAAAATACAAAATTATCGATTTTGTATTAAGCAATCTGTTCAATTCCGGGATCAAAAAGGTGTTCATTCTGACCCAGTATCACGCCTACTCTCTTAACAAACATATCAAGGAGTCATGGGGTAAGTGGACCGGGCTGGGCGAGTACTATGACACGATATCTCCGGAGACGAACAGTATGAGCGAGCGGTGGTTCAAGGGGACTGCGGACGCGATATTGCAGAACCTCAGATTTATTGAGTCCTCCGGCGCAGAGTATGTCGCCATATTCGGCGGGGACCATATTTACAAGATGGATATTTCACACATGATGGTCTATCACAGCATGAACAAGGCCGATATATCCATTGCGTCGATTGAAGTTACGCCTGAAGAGGCCTCGCGTTTCGGTGTGCTTTGTGTTGACGACAACCTGCGGGTCACGTCATTCATGGAAAAGCCGGAGAACCCGCCCCGGATTCCCGGCAGGGAGACCTGTTTTGCTTCGATGGGCAATTATATTTTTTCGACGAGGAAGCTGATCGAGGTCCTGAAAGAAGGCAAGAAGCTCTATGATGACCTTGATTTCGGACAGCATATAATTCCGATGATGCTGAAGAACGGTGACAAGGTATTTGCCTACAGTTTTTTTGACAACGATATTCCGGGAATGGAACCGAATGAGCGGGGGTACTGGAAGGACGTCGGTACGATCGAATCTTATTATGAGTCCAATATGGATCTCATAAAGACAAGTCCTCACCTGAACCTCTATAATGCCAAATGGCCCATACTGACGAACCAGGGAAATCTGCCTCCCGCAAAAACGGTCTTTGACGATGAGGGCCGCAGGGGGCAGAACCTTGACTCGCTCGTCTGCGGGGGCTGCATAACCAGTGGCGGGACGGTTCGGCGGTCAATTCTCGGGCCGAACTGCAGGGTGAACAGTTATGCCAGCATAGAAGATTCCATACTCTTCGAAAATGTCCAGATCGGCAGGCATGCAAAAATCCGGAAGGCTATTATTGATGAAAATATCGAGATTCCCGAGGGCATGGAAATAGGCTATAACCACGAGGAGGACCGCAGGAGAGGGTGCCTGGTCACGGACTCGGGGATCGTTGTTGTAACGAAATAATGCCGCCGGGGCCTGGCGCGCCAGCGAAGAGTATTATAGTTTGATAGCAATCGGGAGAAGCTTTGCAACCGGGTGTGGCATTTTTCGACGAGGATTTAGCGCTCCGGTATCTGATCGAAAACCGCTATAGCGGATTGCCCGTTTCCGATTCATTTAAGCGAAGCAGGAATTCAGCCACTGGTTCAATGGCAATGCCATCTCTCCTCAATCTTTCCTTTCCTCTGTATATGAGAAACCTCTTTGCTTCGGGGTAGTCATCTCCAAACGCCTTGAGCGCACGGAGGTCTTGAGGATGTATTGTTGCCGAGTTCTTCACTTCAACTGCCCAGAAAATGTTCTTTCCATATACCACGAAATCGATTTCAGATCCGGCACTGGTTCTCCAGAAGAAGAGTTGGGTTCCCGGATGAAAATAATCAATCCAAGCCCGGAGATGCTGGGCCAACAGTCCCTCCAGTGCTGCTCCCAATATTTCTTCTGAACGGTCCAGAGGACCTGATGGCCTCAGACTGTTATAAATCCCGGCATCGAAAAAATAGAACTTCGGGTGCGATGCGGTCGCACGTTTCGCTCGCCTGGTGAAGACCGGGATTCTGTACGCCAAAAGCAGGTCTTCCAGAATACCTATATAGCCTTCCACCACTTTTCGCTCTATCTGGCATTCGCGTGCTACTTTGCTCATATTCAGAATAGCGCCATGCGAGAAACTCACCGTTTCGAGAAAACGGGAAAAATTACCGATATTCCTTGTTAGACCTTCCATCTGTACTTCTTCTCTCAGGTAAAGATCCACATATGCCTGAAGAGATGCCGTGGGTTCTGAGCTGTTCAGGACCAGTGGAAGCATTCCGACTTGCAAGGCTTTGTCCAGATCAAAGAGTTCTTTGAGTTCTGCGGCCATAAATGGATGCATGTGTTTCATCAGTGCCCGACCGGCCAGAAGGTTTACGCCGGCTTTTCTGAGCTTACGGGCACTTGAGCCAGTAAGAATAAACTGAACTCCCTGCTTTTCCTCTATCAAGCTGTGTACCACTTCCAAAAGCTGCGGTGCCTTCTGTACTTCATCCACTACAACCGTCTTATTCCCCTTATGGGCGTGAACCAGTTCTCTCAGCCGTTCTGGATATGCAGTGTAATTTCTGAAGACGTCGGGAAGGAGAAGGTCCAGATAGAGGGCTTCCGGAAATTCCTTCTTCATGAAGGTGGATTTTCCTGTTCCTCTGGGTCCGAGCAGAAAAAAACTCTGGGTTTCGGCTTTAAGAAATCTTCTTATAGTTTCCATTAATGGTCCATAATTGGAAGTGCTAGTTCCAAATATATAGCTATTTATGCAATAAAGTCAAGATACAATGCGATCAGGAGTTCCCCGGGGGTATTTGCAAGTGACTGTCATAACAACCTCCTTAGTGCCTATCTAACACCATGTTTAGTGTAATCATGACACTTCGTCAGGAGACATTATTGGATAATTATACATGGGCTCCGGCTTGCCCCGACATGAGGCGGGTTCACCTGATAACCAACAATGAGGCAATCAGTGAAAAGCTGAGGATTGCCGATTGAAACCATCGGGCAGTATAAATGAAGAATGAAGGTTTGACCC
>PNOC01000049.1 GCA_013824615.1 Thermodesulfovibrio sp. | reverse complement strand
CTGTAGTCTCTCTTTTCATAAGCGCAACCGATAGTAAGCGCGGCCTTCTGCGGCAGGGCCAACCGTATATCCAGCGTTCCCTGATCGCCCCGATAGTCCCAGTAATCTTTCCCTGTCGATTCCACCACATGCAGATATCCTGCCCTGACCTGCAGCGTCTCCAGGATACGTACATTCTGGAAAAGTCCAAAGCTGTTGGTCGAGCCCGACCGGTCATGGTTTTCACTGAAGAGCTCAGAGTTGAAATAATGGTTTTTCCGGTAGCTATAGGAAAGTAGCGTCGAAAGTCCCTTGCCTTCGCTAATGATCAGCGAAGGGCTGAACAGGTGCGCTGCATTAAAATCATCGCCGCCTACCAGATCGTATTCATAGACATACGAGGCGCGCAGCGCCAACACAGACGACAAAATATATCCGGCGCCTGCCTCCAGCTGCTGCTGGGCCAGATTGAACTTCTGCAGCCGGTTATGCAGGCTTTGATAGCCGCTGTACCCAACCCAGACCTCCCCGTGCTGCTGCCGGACAAGCATATACCGGGCCTTGAGATTAAACACCAGCCGCCAGTCAGCCTTATGCGAAATCCCCTGGGGCAGCAGGCCGTCGATACCACTGAGGACCACATTGCTGTCATACTGGATGCCTGCCTGAAAACCTGCGGACCAGGGTTTGCCCCCGCCCTTCTTCCCCGCCTTCAGGTACTCCTCTGCCTTTTCCGCAAGCTCCGACTTCGGCGCAAGCTGTATCGTGCGTTCGAAATATTCAGCACCGGCCTGATACCCAGCTCTGCGGTAATCATAGATTCCCATTTCAAGGTTTGCCCGCGGATCCTGCGGATCCAGATCATAGGCTTTTTTCAGTACCGAAGCTGCACCGGCATCGCCTGACCTGCTCATTGACGTTCCAAGGTAAAGAGTCGCTGTCCGGTCAGCAGGCCGCTCGGTCAGCGCAGACCTGAACTCTTCCGCTGCCTCCTGATACCGCTGCTGTTCCATCGCCGCAATCCCCCGGGCGATATGCTTTTCATAGCGTGTCTCTCCGGCCAATACTCCCCCGGGAAATAACGCTATGGCAAGCACAATAAGACAAATAACTCTGTTCATATGAACCTCCACAAAACAATAATTCCTGTTCAGCAACAGCCTGAGCAGCCAGGTCTGATATGGCACGCAGACAGAAAACCGGACACAGGGCTGCACATTTCAATAATGAGCCTATACAAACCATAGATTCTTTGTCAAGGACCGACGAGAACAGCATCCGGTGACAGTTTTATTGCTTGACAGGGCTCTGACATTCGCGGTACATTTCAGAACACGTGCAGAACTATTACCAATCCATCATCCCCCGGCTGAACGGGGACAATATCAAACAAGAGTTCTCCAGCCATCTCACTCTCGTTAAAAGAGGTATTGCCGGTTTCATCGTCTTTGGCGGGCGGCTGAAAGAAGTGCGCCAACATATCAGACAGCTGCAGGAGGACTCAGAGCTGCCGCTCATCATCGCCTCGGATCTTGAGCGCGGGCTCGGACAGCAATTAAAAGGCGGAACCCTCTTCCCGCCAGCCATGGCTCTGGCAAAGGCAATGGCGGAAAAAACTGCAGGTCTCGGGCAACAGGCGTCAGGCAGCAGACAGATAGGACGTGACAAGCTGAAAATGCTCAGGCAGTCGTTTAAGGCCCTGGCTGAGGAGGCCCGTTATGCAGGCATAAACACGATACTGGCTCCTGTTCTGGATATCAACACTAACCCTGACAATCCTATTATAGGGGTCCGGTCCTTTGGCGAGGACAGCGGCACGGTATCTTACTTCGGGGAAGAGATGATTCTGGCCCTTCAGAAAAATGGCATCGCAGCCTGCGGAAAACATTTCCCCGGACACGGAAATACTGCAGTCGATTCCCATATCAGTCTGCCGTCGATACCGCGGTCTTTGGCCAGCCTTCTCCGGTCTGAACTACGGCCTTTCCGAAAGGCTGTGGCTGCAGAGGTTGCCATGCTGATGCTCGGACATCTCGATGTGCCTGCACTCGACTCTTCAGGGACTCCGGTATCGCTTTCCCGCAAAGTTGTTGCGTATATAAGGAATACGCTGCATTATAAGGGACTACTCATTACCGATGCCATGAACATGGGGGGGCTCAGCGGCTTTACTGAAGAAGAGGCTTCTTACCGCGCGCTTCGGGCCGGCGTTGATATAATCCTGCATCCCCTGCATGCGGAACGTGTGGCAGCGTACCTGAAACAAAAAAAATATCCACCCCATAACCTCAGGCTGACTGAATTCCGCCGGGGCTTGTTGAGATTTCCGGACAGGAAGCTGCCTCGCTTTGAGGAACATCTGGAGTTATCCCGTTCCCTGACCGCCAGGGCCATGTCTCTTCCGAAGGATTTCCTTGTAAGGCCGTCCCCGGTACTGATAATTCTTACAGATGAAAAGGAAAAACAGGGAAAACACTTTATTAAAGCACTGAGGGAAAGACTTCCGAACCTGGCCTGCATCGAGCTTCAGCCTCAGAGACAGAGCCTGCAAAGCATCGCAGCAATGACCTCAGAGGGGAAAACGGTTATCACCGCTGTTTTTTCCGAGACACGGGCATGGAAGGGCTTGACGGGCGACTGGCTCCGGGAATCTGTTGAAGCAGTCAAACCAGTCACCAGCCTCTTTGTCGCGTTCGGCAATCCCTATTTGATCAGAAATATCCCTGCAGGAAAAAAACTTCTTGCTTACTGGAATTCCGAGCTTTCGCAGCAGGCTGCTGCTGAAGCAATACTCTCAAGATACACGGTCTGAAGGGCCTTATGCTCTCATCACGGCATCAGGATCAGTATTGGCTGCCTTCCAGGCAGGAATGATCGTGGCGGCTGTATACGGAAGGACCGTCAGGCAAAAAACAGCAGCTACCTGGTAGGCATCGATAAACGGCACCAGCCTGAACTCCGGGTAAAGCACTGACCAGCCCTTCAGTACCGGGCTGAAGAGCACAGATGAGGTGAAGAAGACGTGGAGATAGGCGAGGACCACACCCGACAAAAAAGAGGTCAGCGACATGACCATGCCCTCCCAGAATTTCAGAAGGATAACATCCGAAGTCTCCCACCCGGTCGCCTTCAGTATGCCGATCTCTTTCTTTTCCCCGGCGCTGAGGCCTGCCGCCTTGTCCCAGCTGAAGATCATAAAAGAGATAACACACGCCGAGAGTATCAGGAGCATGATCCCCCCCCGCCAGTTAAATACCGCGTCATAGGTCCTCAGAATCTCACTGCGCGTTATCGGCCTTGCATCAGGAAAAAGTTTTGTTATCTTGTTGGCTATGGTAGCAATCTCTTTCGGGTTGCGCACGCTGACCGCAAGGTCCGTGACCAGACCTTTGCGGACACCGAAAATATTTCTGAAATCAGTCTCTGAAATAAGGACCAGGTCAGAAGAGACCAGTTCAGAATCCGAGGAGAGAATCTTCTTTATCGTAAGCATGACTATGATCCCCTCATGGTTTTTTATCGGTATAATGCCCCCTTCTGAAACAATACTGCTGCGGGAAACCCCGCCTCCCACAGCAAGGTTCCCCTCACCGTATTTGAAGTCCGGCGGCACAACCATAGTATAATTGGCACGAAATACAGGATCATAATAATATCCCCAGAGCCGCCCCCTCACCGTATCCACCCCGGTGATCCCCCTGATTTTTTCTATTGCCTTTTCAGGCATCAGGTCGTGCCTGCCGGCAACCAGACGCTGCACAATAATCTCGGGAGCATCCTCAAGAACAAGAGAAGCCTCTTTCTTGACTGCATGGGTAAAGAAGAGTACCGACGACAGTAAAAAAACAATCAGGGTATACACCACAAATAGCGCAGTATGCTTTCCCTTTCTTCTCATAAGAAAGTTGAGCGTCAGGCCGATGAAGTTCTTCTGCCGGCTAATCCAACGCATGGGCCGGATCTCGAACCAGATCATTGGACAGTCCCCGCGAAACCAGATGCGGAGGAGGCGGAATGAGAGAGCCTGAAGGAAAATGCTCAAATGACAGGGGATAATCCTGAAACGGGGTATTAAGGTCTGCCATTGAAGGATGTCTTGTATAACGTGCATCCGTGAACAGGCAGAGATCCGTAAGGCCGTACTCTTTTACCATAGCCGATTTTTCTGCCAGTGCCGGACTGAGCTCATTTCTGCTGTAAGCTGCATGCACAAACATGAGGACGAAGAAAGAAAGGTTCAACAGCAGACACCCCATAAATACCCGGAATTTTTTATCGTGCATAGCTTACTTCAGCCGGAAATCGACACGGCTCTCCTTCATTTTCTCTTTATTCTCAGGCTGTAGTGTCTTGGGCTCAACAAGGAATATACGCTCCCGCTCTATCAGCTTCGACTTCATAAGGTATTCTTCCACCTTAAGCGCACGCTCCCGTGCAAGCTGCCTGAGCTCGTTCTCTGTAATCCCGACATGTGCCAGCATCAGCTTCTCCATCTCCAGGCCCGGCAGGTCCTTTGCCATACCTATTATATTCCGCGGCTTAGGAAATTTCTCTTCTTTATAAGCTGCCTTAAGATAAACAGGATATTCAGCCGGGTCAATGGTCAGCGTATCCACCGGGGGGACCGCCTGCCCCTTTTTGACCATATCCTTGAGTTTCTGCGCCTTCAGTTTGCGCATGAACGTCGTCCTGATCAGCCCTTCCCTGTCCTTCTCAAGGTCAACGTGGCCCTCAATTTCAAGCTTAAGCGCAGGCCGGTCCTGGAGGGCCTTGATCAGGGTATCGAGCTTCCGGGCTGCCGGTTCACTGACAGCATAACTTCCTGCATCAAAGTCTATAAAGCTGAGTTCCTCGCCTCCGCCAAAGACTGCTCCGAGAAGCGCGAAGGGCGAGGTTGCCGCCTTTACCAGGAGATTGAGAATTATCTTGAGGACGATCCTTCCGATACTGAACTTCGGGTCATTGATATATCCGCTTACCGGAATGTCGAGCTTGATCTCACCCTTTCTGTTCTTCAGGAGTGCGATAGCAAGCTTGACCGGTAATTTCGTTGCATCCGGGCTCTCGACCTGATCCCCGAACGTAAACTGGTCAAGAAAAATCCTGTTATCGGCATCGAGTTTCTTATTCTCGATATGATAGTGAAGGTCGAGTGAGAGCTTTCCCTTCTGGATAGTATAGCCGGCATACCTGCCTGAATACGGGGTCACCGGGCTGAGGTCCACATCCTTGACCACTGCCTTCAGATCTACAAAAAGATCGTCACGGAGCGGGTTGATCTTTCCGGTTATCTCTAGCGGGGCATAGTTATCGAGCTTCCCCCGCAGATCCAGATCACCCATGACATTTTCTGCAGACGAAAGACCGCTGATCCTCCCTCCGAGTTCCACAAGGCGGGCAGAATAATTCGGCTTTATATAAAAATCCGAAAACTGGACCGTCCCTCCCTGCAGGGTTATGGTGTCGATCCTGGCAGATTTTATGCCCTTCTCATTGTTGATGCCTGGGTTGATGCCCGGGTTGGCTGCCGGGGATGCTGATGCCGGGGCTGGAACTGCGGTGGCTGCGGATACCGGGAGCCCGGTGGATGTCTCAGCGGCAGCCGGCTGTTGCTTCATCACCTCCTGAAGATTCAGGCTGCCATTGGGATTAATAATAAGCCGCGTGTAGAAATCAGTAAGGGCAATATCCCTGATATGCCACTGCGTGGGGTTATAGCCTGCATCGATCCCGCTTATATTAAGGTTGTTCCAGGAAATGAGCTCATCAGTATTAATCGAGTCGACAGTCCTGAAGCTGGAAACCGAGACCTCTCCGAGGTATCCTGCCTTCATGATTCCATCCCCTGTCCGTAAAACAGAAGCAGTACCCGTAGCAGATATCGCACCGTCCGTGATGATAACATTCGTCCGGTCGGTGACATATGACTGGACCGGGAACAGTTCTATATTCCTGATTGACACCTGCATCTTCGAAGAAAGAGGGTTAATGCCGAGGGAACCACTCGCTGATAATGATCCCTTCTTTCCCATAAGCAGTGACAGAGAGGCATTGCCGATGCTCCCTTTACGGTTAGAGAGCCGGCCGGCCGTGATCATGATCCGCTCGGCGTTCAGAACTACCGGATCTGCGGGAACATGATCAAAATAATTTACCGCAAAGTTATCAAACTTCAGACTCTTGACCGTATACTGCCATTCCTTTTCTGGAAGAGAACGTGGGCTGCTTTTCATGCCCACTGCCTTTGGGGAAGAAGCCACAGGTTCCGGGGCCAACAGATTCTGAAGGCTCATCGTCCCATCAGCAGAACGTTTTGCAACGATAACGCCCGAGCGTGAGGCTATCTTGTCCAGCATAATCTCCCTCTGGCCAATATCGACCGACCCGCCACTGACTGAAAACTCGGGAAGTTTCAGAAAATCTTCCTTTTCATCCCTCTTGCGGAGTTTCATATTTTTGAGGGTTGCATTTATTTCAGCAAACCGGATGACGGGATCCACCGCGCTCTCTTTTTTTGCGAAACTGTATTGGCCTGATAGGTCGAGGACCGCATCTTCTATAGAAAACAGCAGACGTTCAGCATAGTAAGGGGCGTATTTTTTAAGCGGAATATGGACAGCCTCCGCACGTCCGTCAGCTGTCAGAGGCTCGAGAGACATCTCTCCGGTTACCTTCACCTCTTCCCCCGACTCGGTCTTTGCCGCAAAGATAACGTTCGTCTTTTTGTCCTTCTTTGTGCTGAAATGGTCAAGTGATATCTCGATCGGCGATATCGAAGTCTTAAAGGCAACCTGGGTTGACAAGTCGGCAAACGAGACCTTTCCCCCTGCGAGTCGTATCTCGTCGATATCAAGGGTAAACGCCGGCCCCTCTGCTGGTTTTGCCTTGCTGGCCTCAGGAGCCTCTTTGGGCTTCAGGGCGTCAATATTCATGGTACCGTCTTTTTTTCTTATAAGATTGATCTCCGGCGATTCGATCCCGAGACGTGTCAGCTGAACCTCACGCGAGGCGAGGTCAGCACTCTTTACTGACAGGCGAATGGCAGGAAGATCTGTCAGGAGTTCGCCCGCGCGATCGGTGATCCGTACCTTCGTTAAGTCAATATCCCCCGACAGGGTCATGGTCGGACGAGTGCTGCCGTTCTGGACAAAGGCAAAGACAACCTTTGTATTCAACAGTGCGGATGCTATTTTGAAATCCAGGTCTACCGGCAGATAGGCAAGATAGTAGGGAATGTCAAGTTCCCTGATGTCGATATTAATTGACGTCTCCAGGGAATCTTTGAACGGCTTGGTTACCCCGGCAAGGGCAACCCGCCGGTCGTTTACCTTAGATTCAAAAGAGGGTTTGACATACGCATCAAGATAGTAGGGAAGATTTGAGAGAAACGGTATGCGCACATTAAGCTCACGGACCTTATGGTCTGTATGCTTCGGACCGTCCTTAAAGTCGATGCTGCCGTTCTGGATCTCGATATTGTTCAGAGAAAATCGGAATCCTCCTGAACCGGATCCTGGGACTGGCGGCTCCTGCGTCTTCTCCCCTTCGATAAGGTCAGAGAAGTTATAATGCGTCTCTTTGTCCCTGCTTATCCTGACCGAGGGGTTCACGATCCGGATCTCCCTCATGATGAGGCCCCGTTTCACCACGGAGACAGCCTCAAGGTTCAGGTGAAGCCGATCACACGAAACAAAGTCCCCCGTGTTTCCAATTTGGCTTCCCCGTTCACTGATACGAATGCCCTCAAGGTCAACAGAAAGGACAAAGGGATTGACCGAGATCTTGCCGATTGTAACCGTACGATGAAGCTTCCCGGAGAGATTTTTCACCAGTATCGATTTGAGGACAGGCGGCAGGATGAAAAATCCGACTATTGCAAAGCAGACCAGTCCTATGACAAGCCCGTAGATAATCCGTCTGACAAGCGGATTGCGGAGGTTCATGTCACGTACCGGCATGGGATCTTTTCTATTTTATATCAGCAGTGCAGTGCGGACATTTGATCGCCTTCAGCGCAATGGCAGACAGACAGAAAGGACAGTCCCTGGTTGCCGGAGGGGCCGGAGGTGTCTCCTGCTCACGCCTGAGCCTGTTGATATACCGTACAATGAGGAATACAGAGAAGGCGACGATGAGGAAACTGACAATCGTATTGATGAACATACCATAATTGAGGGTCACCGCTGCTGCCGCCTTTGCATCTGCCAGCGAGAGGTACGGCCCTGCGGTCTTCCCGTCCTTCAGAAGAACGAAGAGGTTTGCAAAATCAACCTTCCCCATCAGCAGGCCGATTGGCGGCATAATAAGGTCATCGACCAGTGACTTTACGATGGTGCCGAAGGCAGCCCCAATGATAATACCAACTGCCATATCCACCACATTCCCCTTGACCGCAAACTCCCTGAATTCCTTGAACACTGTTGAGCCTCCTCACACATATTTATATTCAAATAGTAGCACAGGCAGCATCCAAAACCAAGAAAACCCGCTCCGATATGTTCTTAAGATACTGCTTCAATTTCATAACCATCTCCTTAATTACTGTATTGTTTTTGGTGAACCGATATATACTAATATACGCTCAGGATTCTTAATGAATGATACTATCCATGCTCCTGCTGATCATGACTAACTATCTATTCATTAAAAACAAGAAATAATAATCCCTGAAAAAATGAATGGAGTAACGAAGATATGAAGACATCTGCAGTCAAGTTTTTGGCAATCGTTTCTATTATGGTACTTTTTAGCGTAACGGTCTTTGAGCTTAATGCGCATGCAAGGGCAGGAGGCGGGCGCTCCTCCGGAAGCAGGGGATCAAGGAGTTATTCTTCTCCAACCCAGTCGAATCCACAACCCACTCCATCGAGACAGCAGGCAGCCCCTGTTTCCCCACAGCCGGCGCAGCCCGGCGGAGGATTACTGCGCAGCATAGGTGGCGGCATTGTCGGAGGGCTAATCGGCGGCATGCTCTTCAGAAGCCTGGGGTTTGGTGGTACCGGCAGCGGATTCGGGGGTGGCGGCATCGGCCTTTTTGAGATCATCCTGGTCGCGGGAATCGGCTATTTCATTTACCGGATGGTCAAACGGAACCGGGAACAGCGGATGGCTTATCAGCAGGCGCCGTCTTCATTGGGAAGCTATGAAACAGGTTCTATCCCCCAGGAGGGGAACTCAGGGAACCCGTTTCCCGGCGCTGCAGCAGACAGCCTTGATGAGGGGTTAGCTCACATCAGGCAGATGGACCCCTCCTTTGATATTGCCCGATTTAATGATACAGCCACGGACACATTCTTCAAAATCCAGGGGGCGTGGATGAACAGGGATATTTCTGCCATGACCGGCCTGCTGACCGATGAAATGAGGGGAATTTTCAAAGAGGATATCGATTCGCATCTCAAAGGAAAAAAGATTAACCGGCTGGAAAATATTGCGGTCAGGCAGGTTGAGCCTGTGGAGATCTGGCAGGAGTTCGGGAAAGACTTCGTCACGGTACGTTTTTATGCCAATCTCCTCGATTATACAACAGACGACACAACCGGGACGGTTATCTCCGGCAGCAAAACGGAGCCGGTCAAGTTCGAAGAGTACTGGACCTTTACCCGGCCTGTGGGCAACAACCCCTGGATGCTCTCGGAAATTGCACAACCTTAAACGGGGCAGCTGCCGGGTTTTAGTTCAGAGGATTATTGAGAGAAGGATATTCTTTTAGCAATCTGAACAAAAGAGCTATTCTCTCCTCATGGTTCATCGTCATATACAAAGGCGAATCCATCAGGATCGAAACCAGCATTCTCATTTTTGCCCTGTCCATTTTCGTGTTTACCTCTGAAATAAATATTGCAAAATATATGCCAACAAATAAACCTCGTGGCAATTCTGATTTAATTACTATATAAATTAGTGGGTTACAGTGAATTTACCTCCATAATGGACATACTGTTACTTTATTATCAAGAAATGAAAAACTGTGCCGTTTGTGGCTTTTTTCCTCATTTTTTGACACAGTTCCTGAATTCAGGCATTCAATAACTGTACAAATCATGAAATCAAATGAGCTGTCCTCAGGCAACTTTTCTGCAAAGTATATGTCCTGCCGGGCAACGGGCATTCTTCGGAAGAAACAACAGTGCGTGCTCTGTATAAATCCCAACCAGATTCAACGCTAAAAATGGTATAGTGTCACGCATGGAATATCAGCCGAAAAATACCGGGATGCACTATGGTTGGGTCATCGTCTTTACCGGCATGCTCAGCATCTGCGCCTGCCTCGGTTTCGGCCGTTTTGCGATCGGCATGCTGCTGCCGTCCATGGCGGTCACGCTGAAACTGACCTATGCCCAGATGGGATTCATCAGCACAGCCAACTTCATCGGGTACCTGGCCTCGGTCCTGATCAGCGGTCACTGGTCCTCAGAGATCGGCGCCCGCAGACTTATATTTCTTTCACTGCTGCTTGTCGGCATATCCATGGCACTCGTCAGCCAGGCGGCCAGCTTTCAGCAGGTCCTCTTCCTCTATATGGTGACCGGCATCGGAAGCGGCGCGGCAAATGTCACAGTCATGGGCCTGGTCTCCGCGTGGTTTTCGAACACCAGACGGGGGCGGGCAGCAGGCTTCATTGTTATCGGCAGCGGGTTTGCGATCATTATTTCGGGCCGTCTCATCCCTTTCGTAAACTCCCTCCAGGGACCGGAAGGCTGGAGGACAAACTGGATGATCCTCAGTACGATAGTCATAGCCATCGCATGTCTCAGTGTCCTGCTGATCAGGAACAGGCCTGAAGACAAGGGACTTCAGCCGCTCGGGGCTGAAACCGGAGGACCAGGAAAGCCGGCGCGGCCCCGCCGACAGACCGGCAGTGTCTACCGTGAGAAGATGATCTATTTCCTCGGTCTGATCTATTTCCTCTTTGGCTATACCTATGTCATCTACGCCACCTTTATCGTGACGACCCTGGTCAGGGAACGGGGCTTTTCAGAATCACTGGCCGGCAACTTCTGGTCCATGGTCGGCTTCCTCAGCCTCTTTTCCGGACCGGTCTTCGGGACACTCTCAGACAGACTCAGCCGGAAGGCGGGCCTGATCATTGTTTTTACCTTTCAGATGATCTCGTATCTGCTTGTGGCCTCAGGCCTGCCCGGGATTTTTCTCTATCTCTCGATCTTCTTCTTCGGCATCGTAGCCTGGAGCATACCCTCGATTATGGCTGCAGCAGTCGGTGATTACGTCGGAGCACAGAAGGCGGCAAAGGCCTTCGGCCTGGTCACCTTCATCTTCGGGTTCGGCCAGATCGCGGGACCGGCAGTGGCCGGTCTGCTTGCGGAAAAGACCGGCAGTTTTTCGTCAAGTTTTATCATGGCGGCCGCAGCCGCAGGCATCGCAATAGTTCTGACGTCATTTCTGAAGAAGCCGGGCTCTGATTCAGGCAAGACCTGAGTCTCCTCACGAAGTTGGGATAGGATCTGCCGTAGTCCGTATACTTGAACAGCCGCAGGATTGTTTGTGAATTGTGGCCTGTTTTCGTCCGCTTGCTTTACAGTCGCCGCAACGTTATTCTTAACATACAGACTATACATGAAAGGACGGGCAGATGCAGATCAACAAAAATCTGAAAGTACTGATTGTTGATGATTGCCAGTCAATGCGGTCTACGGTAAGGGCCATACTCAAGGATCTCGGGTTCTTAAGTATCGCGGAATCCAGCGACGGCGTTCAGGCCCTGGCAAAACTGAAACAGGACAGGTATGATCTGCTGATAACTGACTGGAACATGCCTAATCTTGACGGCCTGTCGTTGATCAGAATCATAAAAAGCGATGCGGCATTGAAGGATATTCTGATACTCATGGTCACCACAGAAGGGGAAGAAGATCACGTTGCAGATGCAATAAAAATAGGCGTACGTGATTATATCTTGAAACCGTTTACCTCAGAGCTTCTGGAGAAGAAGATAGCAGCCCTTTTCCCCCCAGGCAAAGAACCCGGGTGAAGACCCGGAGGCAGAATGGATGGCCTTGCAACGCGGTGATTGGCTTTTGATCTGAATTTCTCTGAGCCTTGAACGTACAAGAATTATACGGTGGAGAAGTTGCATGAGGTCAGAATAACCGTTATAATCAGGAAAAGAATACGCAGGGGGAGGCTGACATGACAGAGGAAGATGTTCTGAAGTTTATCGCAAAAAACGGTGAAATGGTCGTGCTCAGACTGGCCGGTTGCCCGGATGCTGAAGACATCATCAGCGTTATCAAGACGAACGCTCCTGACCGCAGTTATGTGCTGATGGAATATTACGGGACTAAGCCCGATTCGGTCAAGACGTATATCTGCAATATGAATTTTGACAAGAATCTGCTGATTGTGGCCGTATCAGGAAAGACGGCGGTCGGGGCTCTCTCGGCCATACAGATGGACGAAGGCAGGAGGCCTGAAACAGCACATATCATGAATATCGGTCTCCATATCAAACCGGAATACCGGGGATTGGGTATAGGCACTCAGATGTTAAACTACACAGGCGAGTGGGCAAAGGAACACGGGTTTAAGAAACTGGAGGCGAATATCTTTACCACCAACAAACGCTCCCTCCATCTGTTTGAGAGGGCCGGGTTTGTGGAGGAAGGCAAACGCCAGAAGAGGATCCGTATGGGCCAGAAGTATATCGACGAAGTCCTTATCGGAAAGATCCTGTAGGAACTGGTCCAAGGAGAATTCATTTTATATGGAATCAAGGCTGAAGGTACTATTGA
This sequence comes from Thermodesulfovibrio sp., assembly GCA_013824615.1. Taxonomy (GTDB): domain Bacteria; phylum Nitrospirota; class Thermodesulfovibrionia; order Thermodesulfovibrionales; family UBA6898; genus PALSA-1316. The sequence goes on along the minus strand of PNOC01000049.1, from coordinate 14,448 downwards.
TCAGGCACACCCCGAACCCGGAAGAGACCATTGCAATGGCCGCAAAGCTCTGTTACAGCCCGTCGGGCATTGAATCTTTAAAGGAAAGAATTGAGGCAAAGGATCAGAAGCAGTTTGTTGAGAAGCTGACAAAGATGGGACATATGAGTCCCCTTGAGCATGCCTCCTTTACGTTTGCAATTGAAGGTATTTCAAGGGCATGTTCTCACCAGCTGGTACGCCACAGGCTGGCGAGCTACTCGCAACAGTCGCAGCGCTATGTCAGCGAAGAGGCGGGATTCGATTACGTAATCCCAGAGACAATAAAGGGCGACAAAGAGCTTGAACGCTACTTTAAAGATGTCATGGCAAAAACCCAAAAAGCGTATAATCATATAGTCCAAAGGCTGCATGAGAAGGGAATCAAAGGAGAGGCGGCCAACCAGGATGCCCGGTTTGTTCTCCCTAACGCCTGTGAGACAAAGATTATGGTTACGATGAATGCGCGCGAATTACTGCATTTCTTTCAGCAGAGGTGCTGTAATCGGGCCCAATGGGAAATCAGGGCGATGGCGATAGAAATGCTTAAACTCGTGAGGGAGCTTGCCCCGATACTATTTGCAAAGGCCGGACCATCCTGTTTAAAGGGCGCATGTCCGGAAGGAGATTACACCTGCGGCAGGATGAAAGAGGTCCGCCAGCAATTCAAAGCTTTGCAATAGTCCCAGTGCTTCTCGTTTCAAGACAAGGGAGATTTCATGTCAGATATCCATAGCCACGTACGTTTCTATTCCTTTATCTCAGGGGTGCTTCATACCCAGAAAGGGGATCCCCTCTGCGGCAACTGCAGGGCCTTCGCAAATACCGCCCTAAGAATGAAAGAAGGTATCGCCCTGGTCGAAGCGGAACAAGCAAAAGAATTATCAGAACTCACCGAACCCTTCAGAATACTCTTAGATGAAGCTCGTCGTATAATTGCTGCTATTGATATTCCGCCGGATGCCCCTGGCCAGAAAAAGGCAGGCAACTGTCTGATGCCAGAGGGAGTCTGTTTCGTAAAGTCTTCGAAGAAACTGCTCGACACCATTGGCTGATAGTAACTATCTTTTCCCGGTGCCCCGCTTATCAGGGATACTAACCCATCCATTGTCCTTCATACCGATGAATGAGGGGAATTAATACTGCTGGTTACGTCACAACTGCGTGGCAGCGGTCACAGAGTTCAGGCTCGTCGGCAAACGTTCCTACTTTTTCGCTCCAGTTCCAACAGCGCTGGCATTTACTGCCGGAGGCCCTCTCGACAAGCACCTGAAGTCCTTCTACCGTACTGCCCTCATGGGCTGACACCAGCTTCTCCGCGCTGAGCATTACCCCGGAGACGAGAAAAAAGGTCGGAAGGAACTCTGCATATGACTCGCCCAGTTCACGGTATGGTTCAGGCAAAGAGAGCACCACCTTCGCCTCCAGCGGGTTGCCGATAAACTTCTCGGCCCTCTTGATTTCAAGGGCCTTGTTCACATCGTCTCTGAGTTCGAGGAGCCTCTTCCAGCGCTCTTCAAGTTCTGTATCCACAAATTTTTCATTCACCACAGGGAATACGGACAAGAACACAGACTCCGGTCCGGCCTGCCCCCTGGATATATATTTCCAGACTTCGTCAGCAGTAAACGAAAGCACCGGGGCCATCAGCCGCGTAAGGGTCGAAAGCACCTCGGTCAGCACCCACTGGCTCGCACGCCTCTCGACTGAATCGGTCTTTGCCGTATAGAGCCGGTCCTTCAGGATATCGAGATACACAGAGCTCATATCTACAACGCAGAAGTTATGGATGCTATGAAAGACCTCGTGAAAATCGAAGTTTTCATAGGCCCTCGTCACTTTCTTGATAAGCTTCTGCAGGCTGTTCATTGCCCAGCGGTCGATCTCCTGCAAGCGGTCGCCATAATCACCGCCGTCGAAATCATTCGTATTGCCGAGGAGAAACCTGCAGGTATTTCTTATCTTGCGGTAGGCCTCGGTCAGCCGGTTCAGAATCTCCTTGGATATCCGGATATCGTCCTTGTAGTCTTCGGCAGAGACCCAGATCCGGAGAATTTCTCCGCCGTAGCCCTTGATGATCTCCTGGGGTGCGATGACATTGCCCAGGGACTTCGACATCTTCTTGCCTGACCCGTCGACCACAAACCCGTGTGTCAGGACAGTCTGGTATGGGGCAGAACCGCGTGTGCCGACTGACGCAAGCAGCGAACTCTGAAACCATCCGCGGTGCTGATCGCTGCCCTCAAGGTAAAGATCCGCAGGCCATGACAGCCGTTCATCTGCCTCAACCACCGCAGCGTGGCTGACGCCCGAGTCGAACCAGACGTCGAGGATATCCATTTCTTTCTGAAACTCTGTATGTCCGCATTTGCTGCACGCGTATCCGGCCGGTATAAATTCCTCTGCCTTCTTCATATACCAGACGTCTGCCCCCAGCTCATCTACCTGTTTTGCTATACCTTCCAGAACAGCAGGATCCTTCACAAACTCCTCGCAATTCTTGCAGCGCAGCACGGTGATCGGCACCCCCCAGCTCCGCTGACGGGAGACGCACCAATCAGGCCGGTTCGTCAACATGCCCTGGATCCTCTCCCTGCCCCATTTCGGCACCCAGTTGACACGTTCTATTTCTTCCAGACATTTTTTCCGGAGGTCGTTGTGTGCCACAGAGATGAACCACTGTTCCGTCGCCCTGAAAATAACCGGCTTTTTACAGCGCCAGCAGTGGGGGTAGGAATGGCTGATCTTCTCTTCCTTTATCAGGGCATTTCTGTCCGTGAGCATCCCGATAATCACAGCGTTCGCCTTAAAAACAAACTGGCCTTCAAGTTCACCGGCATGTTTCGTAAACTTCCCGCGGTCATCGACCGGAGCATAGATGTCGAGTCCGTATTTCAGGCCGACCTCATAGTCATCCTCACCATGTCCCGGGGCAATATGCACAACACCCGTGCCCTCCTCAAGCGAAACAAAGTCACCGAGGACTGCCCTTGACGTCCGTTCAATAAACGGATGCTGCACGAGCATACCTTCAAGACTGCTGCCCATGACGGTCAGCAGGATGGTCCCATCCAGCCCGATGCGCTCCTTCAGCGGTACTACGCGACCCTCAGCGACAAGCAGAACTTCATTATTCTGCTCATTATTCAACTCAACCGCAGCATATGCCAGTTCAGGATGAAACGCCACGGCAAGATTTGCCGGAAGCGTCCATGGGGTCGTGGTCCAGATCACGACGGATACTTTTTTTCCTGTCAGCTCCGGGAGATATTTCTCTTTATTTTCCTGGTCTACCTCAAACTTAACAAAAACAGATGGAGATTCCTTGTCGGCATACTCCACCTCTGCCTCGGCAAGAGCCGTTACACAGGACGGACACCAGTGAACAGGCTTCTTACCCTTGTAGGCATAGCCGTTCGTCACGAACTTATTGAATTCCCGGACGATCGACGCCTCATACCCATAGGTCAGGGTCAGGTACGGCCTTGCCCAGTCTCCAAAAACACCAAGCCTCTTGAACTCCTCGCGCTGGATATCGACAAATTCCGCCGCGTACTCCCTGCAGAGCCGTCGTTTTTCGATGATAGCAACACCCTCTTTTTTGTCGCCGAGGTTCTTGTCAACCTGCAGCTCTATCGGCAGGCCGTGGCAGTCCCACCCAGGGATATAAGGAGAATAAAAACCGTTCATTGACTTATACTTAACTATTATATCTTTAAGTATTTTATTAAGTGCGTGGCCCATATGAATATGCCCATTTGCATAGGGTGGCCCGTCATGGAGGATATATTTTTTCCCGGTCACCCGGTTCTTCTGTTGCATCTTTTCGTACATGCCGGCATCTTCCCAGGCCTTGAGCATCTCTGGCTCGCGCTGGGCAAGGTTCGCCTTCATCGGAAAGTCGGTCTGGGGCAGATTGAGTGTATCTTTATAGTCTTTGGCCATAACGTATAAATTACCACCATATCTCTTTTAAAATCAAGCAGCCAAGCCATGTGTCTGGCCATGTTGTCTGGGCTATTGCAGGAATATGGGAATAATTCTATAATGAAGTCGATGAGCGGGGAACATCAGGTCAGCGACAAAGACCAATATATCAGCGAAAGCCTGGATGAGCTTCTCCGGACATGGTTAGCCCGCTTACTCGTCGTCGGCAGCATCCTGTTCCTTCTGCTCAGTTTTCTGGACTATGTTGCAACTCCTGAGAATTACTGGCGTTTTCTTGCATATCGGGTCTTCGTGGCAACTATTCTTGTTTCCTGCATCCCACTTTCAAAAAAATTTAACAGCAAAATCCAGATCAAGACAATAGGCTATTTTGCAGTTGTGGTATCGGCCGGGGCGATAGAACTGATGGTCCTGCAACTGGGAGGACATACGTCAATCTACTATCCCGGCCAGATCATGTTAGGCATCTGCGTCTTCAGCTTCCTTCCGGCCTCTATTCTCTATCACCTGCTGAACGCTGTAACCATCTATCTTATCTATCTGCTCCCGATTCTGACCTTCGACGCCATAACGCATGGACGTGAATTCTTCACCGCCAACTTCTTCATAGTCTCGATTTTCGGGGCAATGCTGGCGCTGAGATACCTCAGCCACCAGAATCTGCTCCACGAACTCTCGCTCCAGTTCGATCTGAAGCAGCATGCAGAGCATTTGAATGATCTCGTCGAGGAAAAGACGTCAAAACTCAACAAGGCGATCGCGCACCTTACTGCAGAGATTCAGGCACGGCAGCGCATACAGGAGGAGTTAAAGAGGGTATCGGACGACTGGAGTGAAACCTTCGATATCATCAGCGACGCTATCACGATCCATGACCGAGAGTATACAATAACCCGTATTAACAAGGCAGCAAGAGAACTTCTTGCCTTTTCCGGACCTGGACCCGCCTCGCCGAAGTGCTTTGAATGCTACCACGGGGCCTCGCAACCGCCCAATGAGTGTCCGAGCTGCCAGACGCTTCAGACAGGCATACCAACAAGCGCTGAGGTCTACGAACCTCACCTTAAAAAATATCTGGATATCAAGGCACTCCCCAGATTTAACGAACAGGGAACTGTCATTGGACTTATTCATGTGGTACGCGATATCTCAGAACAGAAGAGGCTGCAGACACAGCTCCTGCAGATCCAGAAGATGGATTCTGTCGGACGGCTGGCCGGGGGGATTGCCCATGACTTCAATAATATTCTGTCTGCCATCATTGGGTATAGCGAAATCGCGCTTAACAGGCTTCCGCAGGACAGCCCAACCCTTGAACATATCCGCATCATCAGGGACTCGGGATACCGCGCTGCTGATCTGACCAAACAACTGCTGGCCTTTAGCCGAAAACAGGTACTGGAACTGAAGCCGGTCAATCTGAGCAGTCTTGTCGAAAACGTATCCCGGATGCTTATCCGATTAATCGGCGAAGATGTTATGCTGGCATTGCAGGTCAGTCAGCGGCTGCATAATGTCCTGGCGGATACTGTCCAGATCGAGCAGATACTCCTGAATCTTTCTGTCAACGCCCGGGATGCCATGCCGCTTGGAGGCCGCCTCACCATAACCACCGCAGACCTGTTGATCAATGAAGACAACCGGGAGGAATATCCTGACATGCCTTCCGGAGACTACGTAGTGCTCGAAGTCACCGATACCGGCATCGGAATGCCGAAGGAGATACACGAGAAGATCTTCGAGCCTTTCTTCACCACCAAGGAGAAAGGCAAAGGGACCGGGCTTGGGCTTGCCACGGTCTACGGCATCGTGAAACAGCACAACGGCAATATCCTGCTGAAGAGCGAGCCGGGAAAGGGCACATCGTTTACGGTCTGTCTGCCGGCAACCGCGGAGGAAGCCACGGATGAGCAGCTCAGTCAGCCACTGCCCCTGCCCCGCGGTACAGAGACCCTTTTCGTTGCTGAAGACGAACCCTCTATCCGAAGCCTGATCAGCGACACCCTTGAACCGCTGGGATACAGGATCTTCAGCGCTCCGGACGGAAAAGCTGCCTTAACATTTATTGAAGCCTACCAGGACAAGATCGACCTGCTGCTTACCGATGTGATTATGCCGGGCATGAATGGCAAGGAACTGGCTGATACCGTAAAGGCGCTACGGCCGGATATACGAGTTCTTTTTATGTCGGGATATGCAGACGAAAAAATTCTTCGCCATGGAATACTTGAATCCAAAAATACCTTTATGCAGAAACCACTATCGCCGGAAAAACTTGCCGGCAGAATCAGGGAGATCCTTGATGCAAAACCGCCGGGGGCACTATAACTAGAGTCTGTGTATAAAGTAAGGTTTGTCATCCTCGGGCTTGACCCGGGGATGACAAACCTTACTTATTTATGACCAGACACCACTTAGGCCGGCGACGGCTCTGGCGCAGCCGGGGCCTCTTCCTGCCGCTGCGGATTGATCATCCAGATGGAACCAAACTCTTTTTCCTGATAAACGCGCACCAGTCCGAGCCGCAGGAGTTCGAGCATCGCAAGGAAGGTAACGATCATCTGGGTCCTGGTCACATTATCTTTAAAAACCTCTTCGAACCGGATGCTGTCGGCATGCTCGATCATCTCGACAATGGTCGACATCCTGTCCTTGACCGTCAGGGTCTCCCGCGTAATCATACGGACTTCAGGGGGGGCTGCCTCAAGCATCTTTCTGAAAGCGGCCAGAAGATCGTAAATTGAGACATCAAAGAGGTACGGCTCCTGCTCCTGCTCGACCTCACCTTCATCTTCAAACGGCGGTCTTTTATAGAATTTCAGGGCATCGTCTTCCTTCTCCCTGAGGATCGAGGCCGCATCCTTATATGACTGATATTCGAGAAGCCGCTGCACAAGCTCAAGCCGCGGGTCCTCCATATGTTCTTCTTCCGTTATTTCTTCAACCGGCAAAAGCATCCGCGACTTTATATGGATCAGCGTCGCCGCCATGACCAGGAAATCTCCGGCCAGTTCGAGATTAAGATCGCGCATCATATCAAGATACTCCAGATACTGATGCGTAATGAACGCGATAGGAATATCATAGATGTCGACCTTATTCTCCCTGATCAGGTGCAGGAGAAGGTCCATCGGTCCTTCGAAAACCGGCAATTTAATGTTGTAGAGATCTTCCATGGTGGCTTGTCAGCGCTATTTTACCAGATTGGCCGGACTTTTACCTGCTCAGCACCTCCAGACCTGTCATGAAAGGCCGGATAAAGGCCCCCCTCTGATTTGATTTCGGACGGCAAGAAGAGTATCCTTAGTTTATGATGAGCAGACTGTTTTTTTCCCGGTGGCAACCCCGGCTCGTTCCCAGTCTTTTCAGAGTCACCATTTTTCTGCTTCTTTTTGGGGACCCGGTTTATGCCGCCAGCCTGTCCCTTTCTTTAGACAGTGAAGGCCGCATTATCAGCCCTGTCACAACCGCGGCCGTCACACGCAGGCAGGCGCACCGGGCCAGGCCGGACGGGGTCGAACTTCTCCACGATACTGAATACGAATATTATCCTGTCTCGGGCAGGACTTTTTCGGAGATAGTACGGGCGGTCGGGGAGAGCGGGCCCTACAATAAGGATAGAACAGGGCGGCAGCCCTGCAGGGTCGACTGGAGCGCAACCCTGTCCTTCCAGTATGATTTTTCATATGCGTTCGATGAAGAAAACAGGAAACTGCATGCAGCAACAGAAATGTCTGCCATCGCTTTGGAAGATACCAGCATAGTCACCCTGCCCTCTTTGCTCGATGATACAGCACTTAATCCGGTCGAAAAAAACATGTGGCGTGCCTATCTGACCAACCTGACAGAGCACTGCCATACTATCGTTGCCCTTATCCGCGATCAGCAGGCCAGAAAAGCGGTCGGCGACAGGCTGGCTGACATCACCTATCTCATCTTTGATTATGCCGAAGGGATGGATATTGAAAAAAGCGTCGGGTCCGTCCTGAGAGATGAAGCGCTCCGGATAGGCCGGGAGTCAGTCCGTGAGATTAAAGCACGAATTGCCATTTATGAGCAGTCCGCAGCAGAGGGAAAAGACCGCTCTGGCACCAAGGCAAAGACAAAAGGGGCAGACCGCTGAATTCAGCTCCCGGGTAAGCCAGGTGGTTGGCCCGGGGATTTGGGAAAAAATTGTACTCTTACCGTCTTATTCAAAGGTGCTATTCAGCCTCTTTCATGAAGTCTATCCATATCGGCAGAGCGGCAGAGGCACCGGTCTCCTTCCGGCCGATCGGAGTATGGTCGTCCCTACCGACCCAGACGCCAACCGCCAGGCGGTCGTCAAAGCCCACGAACCAGGCATCGGTGTAGTCATTGGTGGTGCCGGTCTTGCCGTATACTACCCGGCCGAGCGATTTTGCTCTTACGGCAGTGCCCTCGGTGACGACCGCTCTGAGCATCTTTTTGAGCTCAGAGACCACCCCTTCCTCAAGGATATCTTCAAGCTGGGGCCGAACCTCCTCAATCACAATACCGTCCCGGTTCTCTATGCGCTCATAGGGGATAAGAGCGGCTTTTTTGCCGGTTGCAAAGGCTGAATAGGCACTGACCATCTCGATAAGCGTCACGTCCGACGCTCCAAGAACGATCGGCATATAGGGCTGTATTTCGGTCGTCAGCCCGAGCCTGCGGGCGGTAAGGATCACACTGTCGAGTCCGACTCTGCTGGCAAGTCTGACCGTGGCCGCATTCAGGGACCTCGAGAGCGCCGTCTTCAGCGTCACTGCCCCGTTATATTTACCGTCATAATTTTTCGGGGTCCACATCTGCCCCGGACGGGCACCTTTGAATGAGATCGGGCTGTCGACAACCATGTCCTCGGCAGTCATCCCGTCTTCAAGCGCCGTGACATAGACAAACGGCTTAAACGCAGATCCCGGCTGTCTCGTGGCCTGAGTAGCCCGATTGAACTGGTTGTCCCAGAAATCAAAACCACCGACCATGGCCCTGATATGCCCTGTTCTGAGGTCAACGGCAACCAGCGACGCCTGCATTCCGGGCTTCACCCTCTTTTCGATACTGAAAATCCCGTTTTCAAGCGCCTCTTCCGCTATTTTCTGAAGTCTCAAATCAATCGAGGCATATATCCTGTATCCGGCAGTATAAAGTTCCGGGCCATATTTATGCTCCAGTTTCTGGCGCAGGATCTCGACAAAGTAAGGGGCCTCGTATTTTCTGAAATGCGGTTTGGTCGGAACAGGCTCGGCCAGGGCTTTCTGATACTGTTCCCCGGTAATAAACTTGTGCTTGAGTTCAGCAGCCAGGACCATGGAGCGACGCTCCTTTGCCCTGTCAGGGTTCCTGAACGGTGAGTACTGGGAGGGGGCCTTCGGAAGCGACGCCAGGAGGGCAGCCTCACCCACAGTCAGCTCATTGACCGATTTCCCGAAATACGTCTGGCTCGCGGCCTCGATCCCAAAGGACCGCGTCCCGAAATATGTCTGGTTAAGATATATGCCGAGGATTTCGTCCTTGGTATACCGTTTTTCTATCTGGATCGAGATCGCCGCCTCCTTGATCTTGCGGGTGATCGATTTTTCAGGTTTGAGAAAAAGCATCTTCGCCAGCTGCTGAGTAATCGTCGAACCGCCCTGAACCATGCCGCCGGCACGCAGATCATGGACAAGCGCACGGGCAATCCCGATGAGATCCACCCCCGGATGGTGGTAAAAGCGTGCATCCTCGATCGCCACAAAGGCTTTCTTGACATGCTCAGGAATTTTATAGTGGGGCACAAAGGTTCGGCGCTCATAATAAAATTCGGCCAGAAGTTTCCCGTCACTCGAAAAGACCTTGGAAGATTCGCTCGGGACGTACTCCTCTATGGCGTTCACCTTTGGCAGATCGAGCAGCGTCCAGTAGACAAAGCCGCCTCCGCCACCCAGCACCGCACAGAGCAGTACGAGGATGACAAGCCACCTCCGTGCGTTGACCCGGCCTTCCGACTGCAGAATGTCTTCTTCAATCCCTGCCATAAGGTCTTATTATACCGGAAATGCCGCAACCTGAAATTGCTTGCTTTTTTCTATTCGCTATGATATAAAAATATAGTTTCAGAAGTTTTTGTCGTAATGATCAGCTGCAAAGACTTTGAGCTTTGCGGCTTTTTTTATGGACAGGCGCTGAAACACTCTAAACTTTTTTTCAGGAGGTCAGCAGCATGGAGAAGGGAACAGTAAAGTGGTTTAATGAGGCCAAGGGTTTTGGTTTCATTACAAAGGATGGCGGCGGAGATGTATTCGTCCACTATTCAGAAATCCAGTCAGACGGCTTCAAGACACTTGCTGAAGGTCAGGAAGTGACCTTTGAAGTAGAGGACGGCCCCAAGGGCCCCAAGGCTGTCAGGGTAAACAGAGCCTAAAACAATCTTCCTTAACATAAGGATATCGTCGTTAAGGCACAAAAAAGCCCCTTCTCAGGAAGGGGCTTTTTCTTTTAGCTCAAACTGTTTACTATCCCGACTTGTTCAGGGCCTTCATCAGTCGCTCATACTTCTCTGCACCGACACACTCCCTGGCCGCAGGACACCACTGGATGCACGATGAGGCCATATCCCGGCTTATCTGTTTGCCGCAGTTCTTGCAGTTCATGTCGGGCTCATCCGACCAGATCTCATTCTTTGTCGAACACCAGAGACATTCCAGTTCCTCGGGATACGGATTTCTTATTTCAGCGCTTCCTGGACATCCATCTTTTAACATAGCTTTATTGTAATCCGAAACAGACTCGTTGTATATGAGCTACGTCATATCTCATATCACGCAGTCAAACCATTATTTCTATGAGCCCCCTCAGCCGTGTCAGGAGATCGGCCGTTGAGGAATCCTTATCAGAACCATACGCGCCGTCCATCTGTTATGAATAAAACTTAACTGGACTGCAGAGGAACCATCCGGTAAAGTAGACTAAACATATAAAACACTATATTAATTAACTTTAATAATTTAGCAGGCGTTAAACCAGTCTCGGGAAAGAGTGCTCTCAAGAGAACTCAATCATTAATAACCTTGAAGGGTCTGCATAAGCGGACTCAATCATTAAATACCTTTTCAGGAGGAAGTATGAACAGAAAGTATCTTGTTATCTTGCTGACAGTGGCCTTTGTCATAGGGGCCTTCGGCAATGCCTTTGCAGTGTCGTCGTACCTAAGCAGCTTCAGCAGCACGTATCCGGCATCGACATCGGACTCGTTCAGTTGCTCGCTTTGCCACACGAGCGTCCCGTCCCGCAATCCTTACGGCGCGGCATATGGCTCGGGCCATAATTTCAGCGCGATCGCAAATCTGGATTCAGACGGCGATGGCGCTACCAACCTCGCAGAGATTAACGCCGGGACAAACCCCGGCGATCCGGCAAGCAAACCGACTCCACCGCCGCCTGCAGCATGCAGTTCGTTTACCTACTCAGCATGGTCCGCTTGTCAGTCTAACAATACCCAGACCAGGACCGTTGCGACGAAATTGCCTGCCGGATGCACGGGAAATCCGCCCGCTGCTCAGCTGACCCAGGCCTGCACCTATGTCCCGCCGGTATCGGCATGCACATCCTTTACCTATTCGGCATGGAACGCATGTCAGTCAAACAACACTCAGACCAGAACCGTCGCTTCCAGCATGCCGGCAGGTTGCACCGGCGGCAGCCCGCTGTTAACACAGATCTGCAATTATGTTCCGCCTGTTAACGCGTGCACATCTTTTACGTATTCAGCATGGGGCGCATGTCAGTCCAACAGCACCCAGACCAGAACCGTCGCTTCCAGTTCACCGACAGGATGCACCGGTGGAAACCCGGTAGTGAGCCAGGCCTGCACCTATGTACCGCCGGTGACGCCGCCGACCGGCGCAATGCCTCTGCCGACCTCTGAGGAAAAATTCTCCTACGATGCAGTGGCAGATCCTGTGGTCAGCAATGATCCGGAACAGGCAAAACCTATCGGTGTCGGCCCTATCGCCACAGGGGGAAATACCATCGATTTGAAGGTTAATATTGGTCCCTTTGAAAAGCCGGCAACTGTCTCCTTCTTCCTTTATGCACCGGCTATTGACTCCGAGGATCTTTACTACCTGGATAGAAACTATGAGGTGAAGAAGCTCTCTGATACGGTGGGCGAAATAGAGAGGGAATCTCTTTCATCGAACGCTGTCGCACAGCGAGGGGATGACCGCAATTCCTCTTCAAAGAAATTCAGGAGACTGTCTTTCTGGAAGACAAATGTTACAGGAGTTAACGAGCAGCTTTATAAAGGGGCTTTCCCTCCAGGATATTATGCCCTTGTCCTTGTTGTGAAATCAGACGACAATGATGAAGACTATTACAGCTGGACAACCCATTTCACTGTTGCGAAGGACAGAAATGGAGACGACCACAACGACTAAGAAATAGTAGTCGCAAGTCCCCGGCAGCCAGGCTTTCTGACTGCCGGGGGGACAACAAACAAAGTAAAAAATGGATCCATTCACTGAATGGGTCCTTTTTTTTAACCGGCAACCTCTCGCACTGTAAACCCGATGACAAAACTCGCAATTCCTTCCCTTTGACAACCCTCCAGCCTGTTGCGCTGCACAGCTCCAGCGCCGCTCTCAAACATGAAATCTCTGATGAAATAGGTCGATAAACGATAGTATAATAGGTAACGGAAAGCAGGGTTTCATCTGAGTCCTGAGCAATCCCTTCAGTCTGGAAGGACAGAGTACGGTCCTCAAAAATGGTATGAAAAGGAGCTGACTATATGAAAGAATTCAGTTGCAGCAGCTGCGGTGCCGTATGGCAGAAAACAGCAAGGACGAACTGCTGGAGCGCAGACGCCGAAAACAGGCCTGCGAAGCCGGGATACTGCCCGTCACAGGAGCATATGGCCGAAATACAGGAGAGCTTCGATTGTTACACCGGTGACACTCAGGAGGCGAAAATGGCCCGGGTAGCAACACAGGTCGAAGGGCTCTGCTACGAGCATCAGCCCGGCAGCACCGCTATTCGTGCGCGCTGGACCAGGGTTGAGGACACTATTGCCTTTGCAAAGCTTATGGGTTATTCAAAAATAGGCATAGCCACCTGCATAGGACTACTCGATGAGACCGACCGTCTGTCTAAAATCCTGTCCGCCCAGGGGTTCACCCCGCTTTCTGTCTGCTGCAAGAGCGGCAGTATCGACAAACTCAAGCTCGGCATAACAGAGGAGGATAAGGTGCGGCCCCATACCTTTGAGCCAGCCTGCAACCCCATTGCCCAGGCCCGGCTGCTGAACAGCGCCGGCACCGATATGAACATTATCGTCGGACTCTGCGTCGGCCATGATATGCTTTTCACCAAACACTCGGACGCTCCGGTCACGACACTTATCACCAAGGACCGCGTTACCGGACATAATCCGGTCAGTGTGCTTTATGGCCAGAATTTCTATTACCGGCGGCTCCTGACAGAACAGGTCAACGTCGAACGTCCGTAAAGAACAGCTATCTGTCCAGATAAATAACTGGGCCTGTCGGGAATCCATGGTTCGACATAGCCTGTCCAGAGTTCACCGAAGGGCTCACCATGACCGGTCACCCTGAGCCAGGCTCACAAATGGGCATGAAAGCATCACCCTCCCTTAATCCCTCCCCTCAAGGGAGGGAAACTTTCTTCCCCCTCGCCCCTTGGGGGAGAGGCTGGGAGAGGGGTATTCTGATACGATTTGTCATTTTACCATCCATAATGCTCCTCCTTTTGCCTCGTTTTACCTATTTGACCTTACTTAAAACTAATGCCTTCAACTCATCCAGTTCCTTACGCATCTGACTCATGTCATCATCCTGCTTTGCCATTGCATCATTGAGGCCGTCAATTACATTATTGAGGTTGTCAATTATCTGCTGTTTCTCCTGCATCGCCTTCACCATAGGCGCAATAAACCCTGTATACGCAAGCGACAAGGTGCGTTCTTTATCACCGCCGATACCAAGAATATTATGTTCCGTTCCAATCAATTCTTCTATGTCCTGGGCAATAAATCCGAAATTTATCCTGTTGTTTCCAGTCTTCATCCTGAACTCAACAGGCTTCAGGGCTTTGATGAAATCAAGTCCGACTGTGATGGCTTGAATGTCTTTCTTTTCGCGGATGTCTGAGGTATTGTTCCACATTGAATGCCCGCCTATCCACGATACCTGGTTGTCGCCGAACACAACGCTGCCTGAGATAGTTGCTTCAGCATTTGCTCCTATTGCCGTTGCGTTATTCAGGTTGTCTAATACGTTGGCATGATATCCTATAGCGGTATTGTTATCCCCAGTGCCGTTGGATGGAAGCGCACCACTCCCAATTGCGGTATTGCCTGTTCCACGTGTGTTGAAATAGAGCGCTGCAAACCCGATGGCGGTATTGCTTGACCCGGTGTTGTAATAGAGCGCTTCATCCCCGATGGCGGTATTGCTTGACCCGGTGTTGTAATAGAGCGCTAAA
>PNOC01000048.1 GCA_013824615.1 Thermodesulfovibrio sp. | reverse complement strand
CCCCAGTACCACTCGGTCTCGATATTGTTCATCACATATTCATACATCAGCACCGGGCTCCACGTAAGCGCCTCGGCTCGTGCGGCTATACCCGCTGACACCTGAGCCTCGTTTATATCCCTGGTATCCTCAGGGGTGACCGCCTTCGTACTGCCTCCTTTATATGCAGGCCGTATGGCCGGTCCTGCAGAGGGCTCTCTGGTGGCGTAGTTCAGATGTCTGTAGGGCAGACTTCCCGACAATGCAGCTCCGTCAGCGCTGTCTCCATAACTGATAATAAGAATCAGAATGAGCAGGGCAATAAAGTAATGCGCCCGCCAATCAATCATATTCCCCACGACCAAAGACCCCCTTGTAAAGACTATTTATGCGTTTGACAAGTTATACGGATCAATATTAATGATTTTATGCGAGCCTGTCACCTGTCAGAACTGACAGGTTCTTTTTTCTGGAAAAATGTGTATACTATCGGGTTTGTCAGTCTGGGCGGTGTACCGGCGGTTTTCTTATGAAGAAAATTTTAAGGTAGAATACACTTATGAAAAATTTCAGCTACTTTTTATATATTCTCATCCTGGGCCTCTGGACAGGAGGCGTTTTTATCTTTACCTTTGTGGTCACGCCGGTAATTTTCAGGACATACGGCAGAGACAGGGCTGGAGAGATTGTTGGTAGCCTCTTCCCGACCTATTTTATTTTTACCATAGTCATCGCTGCTCTCGCACTGCTGCTGCTCTTTGCAGCCCAGCCGGTTCTGACACCGGCTGCCTTCAAGGTATCTCTGGGTCTCACTGTTTTAGCACTCTGCATTTCACTGTATGTCAGGGGCGGCCTTTATCCGCAGATACAGGAGGTGAAGCAGGCGGTGCGGTCCTTCGAAACAACAGCTGCCGATGACCCGATGCGGGCGAAATTCGGAAGGCTCCATGCAGTGAGTGCCGTGCTGAATCTTGTCTTCCTGGCAGATGGAGTTGTTCTTATGGCTTTGGGAACGCTGCTGAAGAAATAGAGTATCTTCTGTTTTAATAGAAGGGCTATCGCTTTAAGAATAAGGGAAGAAGAGCTTGTTTCACAGAAAAAACCAATCCTTTATCCAGGCAGCCCCCTGACCGCTTTACCGGTCCTGACTTCATTCGTTCTTGCATATTCATCGGTCGCCATCTGTTTTAAATGACTGATCCTGTTCATCCAGCCTTTCAAATATCTGGCATATTTCTCCGGACGAGCGGTTACGAGACGCCGGTATCTCTGTGACCTCATATCAAGATATGTGTCAATATTCCCATCAGACTTCGCGAGAATCTTTCTGGCGGCTGCAGGACTATTGACATAGGTATCGAAGTGGATCATATTGAGCGGATAAGGAAGTTTGGCTGCGCCCGACTTCTGCCAGATTTTATAATAAATCTTCTCGGCATCTGCACTGGTAAGATCCTTGATGTCTCCTGCGTACCCGTTTTCTCTGGCGGTTGACTGAAGTATTCCCATTTTCGACGATTCACGCATGGCGTCGAGCTTTACGTAGCCTCTGCCTTCATGCTTCAAAACAACTTTTAGAATATCGCTGAAACTCTTTTCAGCATTTTCCGCTATAGCGGATGAAGTCCCTTTTATGCGGAGTGAATTTTCCTGAATCGGTTCAAGCTTTGGGGCAGCCGCGTTTTTTAGCGCCTGTACAGAATCAGACAGGTGCTGTCCGAATTTCGTTTGCGTTTGTCCCGACTTTATACTGTTGCTGGAAAGCCTGGGCCGAACTATGGGTGGTATGTTCTTCGTATTTCCTGATCCATTCAGGGTACTCGACATGGTGCCCCCTTTTCTTTAATGCTACCACACATCCTAATTTATTAGCAGGCTGTTGAAAAACTGCGTCTTTCAACAGCCTGCTACAGCAATATACCGGATATGGCTTTCATAAGTTCTTCGGTCGTGCCGAGCTTGGAAAAAAAATAGTTGGCTCCTGTTTTGCCCTTCATATCCCTGACATCTTCTTCATTTACGAGGGCTGTGAGAAATGCTATCATGATCTGCTTTGTATCTTCATCCCCCTTCAGTGCCGCGGCCAGGGTCATGCCATCCATTTCAGGCATCAGAATATCCAGCAGGATAAGGTCCGGCTTGTTTGCCTTCGCAAGTTTCAGCACCTCCTGGGGATTGCTTGTTGTCAGGACTTCAAAAGGCCCCCTTTTTTCAAGGTTCATTTTCAAGAGCGTGCAAAAGTTTTTTTCGTCGTCAACCAGTAATATTTTCTTTTTCACTCTGCAGCCTCCTGTTTTGTTTCACGCACATAACAGGGCAGTTCGATAATTACCCGTGTGCCCCCGCCAGCTTCATTTTCTATTTTTATCTCACCCTCATGTTTTTCTATGATGCCTTTAACAACCGAGAGACCCAACCCGGTCCCGCCTGATTTTTTTCTGGTAGTATAAAACGGATCGAAGACTCTTTGCCTGTCTTCGGCAGAAATACCGTGACCGGTATCGGTAATGAGAATCCTGATAATCTTCCTGTTCTGGATATTATGGGTGCTTTCTGCCGCAACCGTGATCGTCCCACCCTCAGGCATTGCCTCGGCCGCATTGGTGAGCAGATTGATGAAGACCTGTTTCATCTGATTGGGATCAACGCTTACCTTCGGCAGATCAGGCATCAGGCTTCTGGCTATCCGTATCTGTTTCAGGCTGAATATATGATCGACAAAGGAGAAGGTTTCATCAATGATACCCGACAGGTCTACTTCTTCATGGGTAAGTGTGCTTTCCCTTGAAAAAGTCAGCATGTCCTTGGTTATTTTGCTTGCCCTGAAAACCGCATCTTTCATCATAGCCAGGACATCGATCGCATCTGCCGTCAAAGAGGAGATTTCCAGAACCTCTATCCCCTGAAGTATGATGGCCAGGGGGTTTTTTATTTCATGGGCAACTCCTGCCGACAATACACCCAGAGATGCCATTTTCTCGGCCTGGATCAGCCGTGCTTCGGCTGACAGCAGTTGCTCATAGCGTTTTTCGATTTCGATAAATGCCTGCCGGCCGTCCACTTTTTCCTGCTGATGTTCAAAACCGGCATCCTTCAGTTCTGCGATCTGCCTGCGCAGCGCCTCCAGTTCAGAAATAAGCTCTTCTTTAGTCTTATTCATGTCATTCATACCAACCCCGCAGCCGTTGAGTGTCCAGCACTGGAAGCACGTGTTACTTTTATGCTTTCATCTGTCATTATAATATAATGCATATAAACGATACAGCAGGAGATTATATGGACAGCGGAGATCTGCTGAGCGAACTAAAGGAATTGCGGGAACGCCTGAAAGCGTTGGAACTGGCCGAGAAGAAGCGGTTGCCGGCGTCAGGACCGATTCAGGCCCCTGACCCCGGCACTCCTGAGAACAGGCAGAGAGTCCCTGATATGGAAACTGATCTTTCTCTCGAACTGTTGCTGGGCACAAGCAGCAAAATGAGAGAGATCATCGATCAGATACGCCGCATTGCAAAGACGGATTTTACGGTTTTGCTCCAGGGGGAGACGGGAGCAGGGAAGTCATTTATTGCCAGTCTGATCCACAAGTTAAGTCCGCGGGCGCAGAATCCGTTCATAAAGATTGATATGGGGACCATACCGGAGACCCTTCTGGAAAGTGAATTATTCGGCTATGAAAAGGGTGCATTCACCGGAGCCGACAGAAGAAAAAAGGGTATATTCGAGTTGGCGGCCAACGGCGGGACCATGTTTATTGATGAGCTGGAAAACATGACCCCCTATGCGCAGAGCAGATTTCTTACCGTCATCGAGGAAAAGAAATTTCATCCGTTGGGGAGTTCTGAAACAAAAGACCTGGATGTTCGCATCATCTGCGCAACGAACCGGGAAATAAAAGAAGCGCTGGAAGGAAAGAGTCTCAGGAAAGACCTGTTTTATCGTCTGAGTGAATTTATTATAACCATTCCTCCGCTGAGAGAGAGAGTTGAGGACATCCCTTTTCTTGCTCAGAAATTTCTCGCTGAAGCAGAAGTCAAGCTGAATGCCCCGGTAAAGAAATTCGGGGAAGAGATATTTGATGTCCTCAAAAGGTATCCGTGGCCCGGCAATGTCAGGGAATTGAGAAACATTGTTATGAGAAGGGCCGTGCTTATGTCCGGCGCCCATGCCATTAAACCCGGAGACATGGAACTTTTACTCTCTGATTCTCCGGTAAGTACCGAACCTTTCAACCTGTTGCCGCTTAAAGAACTTACCACCCTGGCTGTCAAAGATGTTGAGAGAAAGGCAATAGGCAAAACCCTCGAATTAACCAGAGGCAATAAATCTAAAGCTGCCTCCCTGCTGCAGATTAACTATAAAACGCTCCTGATTAAGATCAAGGAATACAATCTCGCCTGAAAGCTCGTTTTATGGTTCCCGTACCACACATGAGGGGTAAATCCCATAGGTTTCACGAAGGCCTGTTCTGAATTATCCTTTGATATCAGCAGGTAAGCAGCTGGCATTTTTCTTGATATGGTTATTCCCAAACAATGAGAATAACCAATCTATCAAGCTCAGTTATCCCACTCTATCTCTACGAGGAGCGGACTGATAATAATGCGGAAAAGGCCAGCAATCGGGAACCTCTGCAGAACCCGCCTGCCCTGCGGTACAATTCCACCCAGCTGCCGGAAGAAAAAAACCGTTTCAATGAAAATCCAAGTGTATTGCACTCCCTGTCCCGCTATGCTCTCAACAGCAATGCGGAACCGCCCGCCGTCATATCTCCTGTTTATAGTTTCGACAAGAGCATATTTCAGAGCAATGAACAGTTATTCAGCCGGGTAAGGAGAGCATACGAAAGTCTCAACAGCACCAAAAACACCGGTCTCTATGTAGACAAGCTAGTATGATTATCTCTGCCGGTCTCGATTAAATCCCGAAGGGTTTCGAAATATGGCTTGCCAACGGGCTTGCCCCACCGTTGAATAATCCAGATCACGAACCTGAAAAATATATTGATACCCGAATTTTCTATCCGGATGGTTTGGCTCAGCAGAGTTCCCCCGTCACGCTCTGATAATTCATAAATCTCCTCGATAATTCTGTTCTGAGGAGCAAGGCTTCCTGTGTGGCGTATGACCAGCTTCACGTAAGGCTCAAAATGGACATACTCCGCCAGAAACTCTGTCGCCCTGGCTTTTTCGTGCATCTGATAGGTGATGGCATACCGATAGCCCTGCCGGGGGACCGAGAAGGACGCTGGAGATACGTGTTTTACCTTTGGGTTCCAAAGCGGCATATTAGCAGGGTCTTCAAGAAAAGCCCAGACAGTCTTAGCCGAACGGTTGATAAAAATGCTATCTTCGAGCTTCATACGCTGCCCCTTACAAACCGCTGCAGAGGGGGAACAGAGATGCTAAACCAGAACTCCCCCTCCGGAGTTTTTACCGGTTTTTCTGTGCAACGGTTAATCTTCCCAATGTTTTTTTTGCACACCGGCCGCTTTCAGGAGTTTCTCTACCTGCTGTATGGTTTCTTCAACAAGACGGTCAACCGGCTGCCCGAAATGCTGACGGTCAAATATTGGAACGTGGACAGTTACGTCAGGACGCATATTTCTTTCATGCGCATAGCTGACAGAAGTGGCATCCTCAAAGGAATCCTCACACATATGCAGAGGATTACATGCGCCCAGTATGACCGCAGCCACCCGCCTTACATCGCGCAGAACGAGATAGAATTCGGGATCATCCCCGGAGGCGCTGGTATCAGATGCCGGAAAGGTGCCGTAGATATTAAGCTGATATCCTATCTGCATAAGCTGCCCCTGCTTCGTCACGTAATTGTATGGCTCGAAGTCATAGCATATCCTGCGGCTGCGCACAATCTGCACAATCTGCGCACGCTGGTCTTCGGATTCAAATATTCCTTCGATATTGTGTTTGTTTTCCATATACCTGATAAGAGAGATGTAGATACCTTTTTTACTATAACACTTTTTTTCTATACCACTAAACCGGCTAAGCCCGGTCATGCTTTACAGGGCTGCATACCATGCTGTCTGTTCAAAACAAAATCGCCCGGCTATAATTAAAGAGTTGGTTCACCTGAAAAAGAGAGCGTCTGTCCGGAAATTGAACTTAAAAGAGGTGGCTGTAACGATATGTTACCGATAAAAGATACTGTTCCTAACAGGACCTTCCCGGCCACAACATGGCTGCTGATAGTTCTGTGCGGGATAGTTTTTCTTTTTGAAACCAGCCTCCCGAAAGAGCTGCTGGAAGCGTTTATATATTACTTTGGCGTCGTGCCGGTGGAATATGCCGGACCGCGCCACAGTCTGCCGCTGATAGATTATCTCTCATTCGTTACCACAATGTTCCTTCACGGGGGCTGGCTGCATTTCCTGGGGAACATGTGGTTTCTCCGGATATTCGGCAGCAAGGTGGAGGACCGTATGGGACATTGCGGATTTCTTGGTTTTTACCTGTTGACGGGAATACTGGCCAGCATATTTTATATTTACTTCAGTCCACGCTCCTCCATGCCTGTGATAGGGGCATCCGGGGCTATAGCCGGTGTTATGGGAGCCTACTACGTCCTGTTTCCGCGGGCAAGAATTCTGACGCTGATTCCTATCTTTATATTTCCGTGGTTTGTTGAGCTGCCGGCATTTTTTTTCCTGGGCTGGTGGTTCCTGATCCAGCTTTTTTCGGGCACGATTGCCCAGGTGCTGCCGGCATCAGGGGGCGGTGTGGCATGGTGGGGCCACATCGGGGGATTTATAGCCGGAATTTTACTTATGCCTTTTTTCAGAAAACCCTCCCGTGCCTACTACTGAGGTCTGTGACCATAACTGCCCCGTTTGAACAGCGGCCGACCGGACTTTATTTTGGAAGATTTAATTTTATTTAATATTATTAATTTGACAAGTCGGCAGAAAAGGAGCATAGTGAAATTAAGAAGAGCGGACAAAGTGGTTGCGTTGCTCTTCTCGGACTCGGCAGAAAGGTTATGATTCATAGGACGTAACGTAGAGATGTAAAAGTTTCAGGCTGTATGTCTCAATGTATCAGGATTTAGAATCGCCGAGAGCTGAGAATGAGCAATCGCCACTTTTTAAAGTAGTGGGAGCAAATGCCTTGGGATGGGTTAAGACTTAGAACTAAGTAATTGGGTTAGGAAGCGGGAGCAAGATGTGGTGAGCAAGCTTCCAGCAGTCGGGATGAAGCCTAAAGCATCTGCCGAAGCATCCAATTTTAAAAAAGTCTAAGCATACCCAGGCCCAGGGTATTTTTTTGCCTTTCACTTCCCCCTGCTGAAATTCATAGCCAACCCTCGTTATCTTGTGCATCCCTTAGAATCGATATCCTGTGGAACATCCTCTGCCAGATCCAATGCTTCAGCCGGAGCAACCGTATATCAAAAGTTGTATAATAGCAACAAGTGTCCCGGGAGCCGAAGGTATAATCATATGAATAAAATTAGAGTATTAATCGCTGATGACTCCTCGCTGATGAGGGATATCATACGGGAATCCCTCGGCGACGAGTTTGAATTTATTGAAACAGTCATGGCAACCAACGGGGAAGAAGCCAGAAAGAAGCTTCTGGATGGTGACCATTTTGAGCTTATTTTGTGCGACTGGGAAATGCCGGGCCTTAATGGCAATGACCTGTTACGCTGGCTGCGGGAAGAATCTCATATGAAAGCAGTACCCTTCATTATGATAACGGCAAAAGACGATGGAGAATCCATAATGGAGGTGATGAAGTTGGGCGTCACCGATTATATTGTCAAGCCGTTCAGTCCTGATATTCTCTGCCAGAAAGTGAGCCGGGTTTTTAAAAAAAAGGCAGCTAATCCTCAGTGACTGCTGCCGTGAGTCCCTCAGAATAATCAACTGCAGCGATTTTTGGAGAGCCCCGCCGGCCCCGCATGGTATAATAGCAGTATGAGAGATAACGGAGTAGAAATGTCCAGCCTGAATAACCTCTGTATAGCCTTGACCAATAAGGCACAGGCAGCAAAGCACGATATTACGAAGGAAATTGTTGAAGATTGGGTTGGAAATGCCGGGCCTGTTTATAGACAGATAGCCTTCATGTCCGCGGCTCTCAGTGCGCTCAATAGCGGACAATACACTGCCGACAAAATGGTAGAGGATATACTTCAGTTAGGCTGTTTGGATAATTAATGAAAAAGAAGTCTCATTTCTCTGTTGAAGACATAATCAGGCACGAATTCAAGAAACCTGTCAGCAGGGGAACTATCGGCAAAGACGCTGATGGCCTGCTGTGGGCGTATGGCGTTGTCATGAAAGACGCCCTTTACCGTGTTGAAGTGATCACCATAGATATGGAGACGCATCAGGTAAAACGACAAAGCGACAAAGAGCACTCCTATGAGCAAAGATCAGATGCAACAGCCTATATAACCGGACTGATAAAGGAAATCCTGCCAGTACAAATTCCAGTGGCCCAATAAGGCGGATCATTAATACGAGCCCTTGATACTTTTAAATATTCCGATTTGATTGAACAGCCGGCCAAACGGCCCTCCCAACTCTCCCTTTTTCAAGGCCAGCATCCTCTTTTCTATGACATGCCACGAAAAAAAGGCAAACATAAAAGTGACCACAAAGGAATAGCAGAACATTGCTGCCACTGAAATCCCGGGCACCAGCGTTGCAACCGATTGCTGAACAGGATATGCATAGATATAAATACCGTACGAATAGTCCCCGGCATTATTAAAGCGCCTGATCAGTCCTGCCGGAACATAGGCTGCGTAGACGACAAGATACGCAATACACAGTGTATAGACGACAAAAAAAACTTTATGACTGACTGAACTTACAACAAGGACCGACACCACGAGAGCAGTCAGCCTGTGCGACAGAAAGATCCTCGTTCTCAAGACACACAGCGACGCCCCCATAAAGAACATAGGCAGGAGCCGCAGGGCGAGCACCAGTTTGCGGTTCGAGGCAAAAGGAGAAAAATGGTTCCATATGAAGGCAGCGACGGAGCATACCGCTATTGCCACCACCAGATATTTCAGACCTTCCTCCTTAAGGATTTTCCAGGAGTATGCAAGGGCCCCCAATAAGGCCAGGATACCATACATACGTATCTCCCACGGCAATGTCCAGAGAGAGCCGTTGACCGCGTTCTTAAACGGAGTTGCCTTGAATGCCCCGGGAAGATGATCAAAAGAGCCGAACATGATGCTTGAGTTCTTGCCTATGAAACTGAGGGTCTCCATGCTGAAAAAATAGCTGTAGGGGGAGACGGTAGTAATAAACAGGCCGATAAGCAGAACGGTCAGGAGGACCGACGACACCAGTGCAGGATAGATGCGGACGGCTCTGGCCCAGATAAATGCCGGCATACTCCGCCGGTTCAAGAGACTTGCAGTCACCAGAAAACCGCTCACTATAAAAAAAATGTCAACAGCAATCCCGCCAAACGAGGTGCCAAGGGCCTGCAGCTGGGGTTCAACCGCAAGAGGACCGATTGCCAGGGGAAAACTATGGCTGAAAAGTACTGTTGAAGCCGCGACAAAGCGGATCAGGTTAAAATTATTGTCCCGGCCGGCCGTGTAATGATCGATGGTATACGTTTTTTACGTCCCTTCTGCAATCAACCCAAACTATTCCATTGCCGCGCTTATTATATCATTTGTTATACTTGTGATAATGATCATTGGCCATATCACGGTGCATCAGCGGAACAGCATATCGTGAAAAGACTGTTTTTTCCCCCTATGGAACATACGCTGCACAGCGGGAGCATATGCCTGCTGTCTGTCGTGCTCCTTGTTACCCTTCTTCTTGCCGGCTGCGCCCATTATCCTGTTAATGAACCACTCAAGGCATATAATCCGGATGCCGGGTACCGTGCAAAGAGCATGCGATTGCCTGGTAAATCTGATGATATGCTTTTCTTTCTCACCTTCTCGGGCGGGGGAACGAGGGCTGCCGCCTTTTCATACGGCGTGCTTGAAACTCTCGCAGATACTGAGATAAAGAAAGAGGGAAAGAGCCGGAGGCTGCTGGACGAGGTGGACACGATATCGAGCGTTTCCGGGGGGAGCTTCACCGCGGGTTATTACGGCCTTTTCGGGGATAGAATCTTCAGGGATTTTGAAGAAAAGTTCCTGAAGAAAAATGTTCAGGGAGAGCTCCTTTGGAGGCTCTTTAGCCCGGTCAACGCGGCCAGGCTTCTTTCGCCCTATTTCGACCGCAGCGATCTTGCAGCGGAATATTATGACCGGCATATCTTCGATGGAGGCACCATTGGCGACATCGCAGCCCGGAAGGGTCCGATGATAATCATCAATGCCACCGACATGACCCACGGTGTGCGGGTCGGATTTACCCAGGATATGTTTGATATCATCTGCTCCGACCTTACGAATTTCCCGGTGGCCAGGGCCGTTGCCGCGTCATCCGCGGTTCCCATAGTCCTGAGCCCCCTGACCGTGCGCAATTACGGCGGCAGCTGCAATTACGCAATGCCGGAACCCATCACCCGCGTTCTGCGGGAAAATAATATATCGGACCGACGGTTCTACCTCGTGAATAACAACATAAAGCCGTATCTGGATTCTGAAAAGAAACCCTATCTCCACCTTATAGACGGAGGGGTTGCGGACAACCTCGGTCTGCGGGCAATCGTCGACAGGATCGTCTTCAGAGGAGATTTCTGGAAAACAATCAGGAATACCCATCATGAGAATGTCAGAAAAGTCGTATTTATGGTAGTCAATGCAGAAACCCAGCCGGATTCAGCTTTAGACAGGATGGAAAGCCCTCCGGCCTTTGCCGCAATGCTTGAATCCTATGCCACGATAGCTATTGAGCGGTACAATGTTGAGACGATAGCGCTCCTGAAAGAAAACCTGAAAGAATGGGCCGGCCAGGTCCGCGCAGGGCGCTGCAGCGGGAGAACAGTTTCGACGGAGCCGGGCTCCTGCGGAGATATAGAGTTCTATATGGTAGAGGTCAATTTTGATGCCCTTACTGACGAAGCAGAGCGCTGGTATTTCAAAAGGCTTTCAACATCGTTCACCCTGCCCCCCGAGGAAGTGGACAGTCTTCGCACTGCGGCCCGCCGTATACTTTCGGAGTCGACAGAGTTCCTGCGGCTGCTGCAGGACTTGAGACAATAAGCATTGACGGAATTTCACTAAAGGAGCATTTATGACACGGGAACGATATCTCACCGGACTGTTGGTCATAACCGGCAGCCTTCTTATACTTACCGGAATCAGGCCCTATGACCATGCTACATGGCTCATGGAAGTTGCCCCTGTCTTAATAGCAGCGCCAGTCCTGATAGCAACATACAGGAAATTTCCTCTGACGTCACTTCTTTATTTCCTCATATTCCTGCACGCCCTTGTACTGATCAGCGGCGGCGCATATACGTACGCCCGCGTTCCGTTGGGATACTGGCTCCAGGATATATTTTCACTGGGAAGAAATCCTTACGACAGGATTGGACACTTCTTCCAGGGGCTCGTACCTGCCATGGTGGCGAGAGAGATTTTCATAAGGGGTGGTTATATAGTCAACAGACGCATGGCTGCATTTCTGTCTTTGTGTGTTGCCATGACTATCAGCGCATGGTATGAACTGATTGAGTGGGCCGCTGCCGTTGCCCTTGGTCAGGCTGCCGAGGACTTCCTTGGCACCCAGGGTGACCAGTGGGACACGCAGTGGGATATGTTTATGTGTTTTTGCGGAGCTTCATTTTCTCTGATTACACTTTCAGGCATACAGGACAGGCAGATTGAAAAGAGAAAGAGAACGAAACAAGCTTAAACTTTTTGTTAATCCCCTGAAGCAGCCTAATAAAACCGGTCATTGTCCCTACTTCGGGTAATGTTTTTCGAGACACTCCTGACATAGTCCATGGGAAAACTCGACATCAAGATGTGACATGAGATAATGAGAAACTTCATTCCAGTATCCTTCGTCATCCCTTATTTTTTTACAGAACATGCAGATAGGCAGAAGGTTTTTCAGTTGAATCAGGTCGCTGACATCCTCCACTGCCATCAGGACATATCGGGCGCCTTCGTATTCAAACGGTGACGCTGTCAGCAGAATATGCAGGTCCGTCTTGATGCCGTCGTTGAGAAGCTGCATCCGTGTTCTTTTCCGGTAAGTTTTATTCCCCCGCATTGCCTGTCCGACCGAGCTTCTGATAAGACAGTCGGTGCAAGCGGGCGCCTTTCCGCATCCCTCAGGGACTTCATGTGCATGGATGCAATGCAGCACCTCCCCTCCCCTTTTCTTCCGAACCATTTTCAGATCCAGACCAAGCCCGATAGACGCGGCGGCGTTGAGATGCAGTATCCTGACATCAGCGTCTACAATCAAGAGCATGGAGGGTATAGCATCGAAAACTGCACGTAAGAAATCGGTTTTTGCAAGCAATTCATTACCCATAGATTCTCCTTCTGACTGCATTTATTATACGGCATGCCCTCAGTGAAGTCGAGCAGACATATGTCCCTATTCATTGGTTCAAACAGTCAAAAAAGGCGCGCCTTTTTGATGCCTCCTGCCTTTACATCATATTATTGATATGCTAAAGTACGAACATGAAACAGGCAGCATTAAAAACAGCCTACAATACTCTCAGCCAGATAGCAGCGATCGAACAGGATATTGCCCTGCTGAAATCATCAGTACTCAGAAAAGCAGCACCTTCAGGCAGGCGTATTTGACAACAACGATCCGCAAAGTAAGCGCCGATTTTTCAGTTGATACTCTCTGTTTTTTCTGTGGCAGTGTCTCGCAGCTGGAAAAAAAGGAGCCTTTTTTTGTTTTATCTGCAGGGGAACAGGAGATTGGTGAGGTTTGCGATGATTGCCTGGATAAAGTGAAAAGGATCCCTGAGTTTCTGGGAATGCAGCTGCAGGCAAAGGCAAAAGCGTACAGGGACTTTGCCGATTTTCTGGAGAAAACAGCAGAAACAGATGTTGTCTTTGAATAAGGGTGCTTCGAAAGTCCAATCCTTTCCAGGGATGATTGTATTCAGCTGCATCGAGGAGTTCCACTTTCACTCCACAACGTTACAGTAACCGATAGCCCCCACGTATATGACTTGAAGTTACTGACAAAAAAGCTTCTCAGTATATAATTAAGTAGGGGGGAGGATAATAGGCAACACGCGCACCGCAAAACCTAAGGGTTGCCGAGTTCGGCAGGAACGCGATCAGTACATACGCATTACTAGTATTGGCGACTGTAGCCGTGATTTCCGGGCTGATTGCGAAGCCGTAACCGGCACTTCCTGAAGAGCTTACGGTAGTCAGATCGACACTGGTAACACCAGGGTCGTAGGTGGTAAGCCATGTCTGTAGATCTAATACGGCATCGGTGTCGTTGTAATATATCCTGACATACTTGATGACCGCGGCATCGGGAAGATCCAATCTTGCAGTTACTCGATCGCCGCTGGTAAGAGATATGCACCCATTAGAGGCATAGGTGATAACAGTTCCGCTGTCGCGGGCAGTAAAGGAACTGCCAAGAACATTTACATAACTAAATGGTGGAGCCGCAAGAGGGCTGATTACGGCATTTGACTGTTGGTCGGGTTGTGCTGAGTCAGGGAGAATTTGAGTTGTTATTCTAGGCGCTAAAAACATGCCACCATCAGCAGTGTACTCATTCGTATTAGGCGATAGACCTGCTCCGGCAAAATCTGCAATACCGGTGATTAAGAGGATAATCGCAATAACTGTTAGCAACTTTGCCCTGTCAATACTATCTGGACCGCAAATGACTGCTGACATATCCTCACCTCGACCTACATTATTCTTACTTTGGATAAGTGCATTATTTATAACATTATTCGAATACTTATTCAATGAGCTGCCATTAGGGGGTTGAATGCGAATGACTAGTTTACGTCCTCAGTTAAATCCTTATAAAGCAACAAGTTATGGTGGGCGATACTGGGATTGAACCAGTTATTATGCCTTACCAGTTTCGTATTTAAGCCATGTCCTGTATCCCAGAATCAACCGACAAGTCACGCTTACTCCTCCGGGACACCCGCACATGTCATGGTGCGGTGCGGGTGTTCCAGATGGACCAATATGTCTGATGTTCCTCATCAGCCGGATACTGCTCTGAGGCAGGGTACGGGAAGTTGGACATACCCAGGAACGGCAGCGGACTCACAGTAAACGGCACCTCCGGATTCGGAATATTCTCCTTGTAGTAACCGGACGACTGAAAAGCGTATAAGCGGCGGTAGCCGGTTGCAGGTGGCGTCGGGATATTCTGGAAGTCCATCGCCACCTCATCGCCTGCTCCGAAGATGACGAACTTATCGTCGGTCAGCCCAAGCAGTGCCGTCACTTCACCGTATTTCGTATAAGAGCCCGGCCCAAGGGGCCAGCCGACTGGCCCGGGCTGAGAATACTGGTAGATGCGCAGATCTCCGCCGGTATAGCCTGAGAATCCGTGACGCCTGAGTTCAGCTTTTGTGAGCGCGGCCTCGGTTACTGTCACCGGCAGGTTCGGCGTGGTATCCACCCAGAGTGCATCCAGAGAGGTCTTATAGAACCAGCTCAACCGCATGCGGTAGTTGCTGGTCAGGAAGATATTGGTAATGTCTATCGCCATCGGCCGCGGGAACTCCTTTGGTTTAACGAGCGTCGCTACATTTTTTGGCACTTCGACCCAGTTGCCATTACTGTCAAGCACCTCAATTCTTGTGGCCTGGCCGCTCGGGTTGTTCGTCTGCTGCCAGAGCTTGCCTGCCGCAGTAGTGGGGAAGCGGGAGCGCCCGTCCACGACAAGCTTGATCACAGAGGAGCCTGAGAGGTCCCCGAAATCAACCTCGATCGAATTCCAGTAAGGTGCGTTCATGTCCTCGGAAAGAACAACAGTACTACCATCCGAAGCCGAGAGTTCAGTTGATATGTCGGTTCCGGTTGCTAGTCTGACAGCCGAGACAGGAATCCTCCGCACTGAGTCCACAGTGACAAGACGCTGATCGGGCGCAACGTAGCCCGAGCCCTTGTTGGCCCAGGCAACGAGAGACCGGTTCTCGGGAATGTCAACTGCAAACAGGCGCACTTCGTCGAGGTAGTCAATTTCGTCGAGTTCCTCAACAATGCGGAGGTTGAGCTGGCCGTTGTTTTCAATAAGCGGCTGGCTCAGGAGATAGGTATCATAGGGGTCGGGCTTGCGATAGCCATTGCCGAGCTTCAGGCCAAGATATCCCGAAGGGTACATGTCAGACTCAAAAGCAAAATCCAGGCCGTTCCAGGTGTAAAGCATCGGACAAGAGAAATAGGACCCGATTACAATGGAACATTCCCCTATAGGATCGCACCCCCAATCAGTGCAGACGCCTCCACCACATGTGGTTCCGCAGTGTGTCATCACCGGCCACTGCGTGTTCGTGCAGCGATGCGTTACCGTGTCGCACACATCAGTCGTGCAGACTTTGGGGTCTGCACACTGAATGTCTGTGGTGCACCATGTCGTCGCGTTGGCAGTGTTCGAATACAACGCGCCGGCTACGTTATATGCAGTCACCCGGTAATAAGACTTTGTCACGGGCGATAACGTATTGTCGCTGAACGTGGTAATATTCTCTCCAACTGTTCCAATCGGCAGAAAATTGATGCCGTCCGTGCCGCGCTCGATCCTGAATCCTGTCTCGTTGTCGGAATTGTCCGCCCAGGACAGGTCTATCTGTGTGCCCGAAATATCTGTGGCAACAAGCTCACCCGGTGCGGCGGGGAACGTAACTTCGCATCCGGTATTGGCGAGACCGTCAATGTCAAAGAATCCTGCATTGCACGAGCCCAGTGTGCAGACCCCTCCGACGCAGGCGCCTGTACCGTTTTCTATTGAGCAGATAAGACCACACCCTCCGCAGTTGTTAAGATCAGTTGCGATATCAGTCTGGCAGCCGATTTCAATGATACTGCAATGACCGAAACCCGAAGGGCAGCCATCTATGACAATCTTATCGATGACTACTGCGCCGCCGGCAACAGTCAGTGATCCGTTTATATCCGACAAATCGGAAATAGACAGATAGTCGCAGGCATATCCGCCAGAGAGGGTGAAGGACTTAGCGGTATCAAAGACAAGGTTTTCGATGAAAGTCATACCCACAAGTTCGATGTATTCGAGATCATTGAGTGCAGTATATGCAGACTGAATGGAGGCAGCAGGCACCCAGTTAGAAGGCGGCAGTCCGAGCCTGACCCGGTCGTAGCACGAATTAGTTAACGCTGCTTCAGAAAGCTGAGGAAGAGCACACAAAATGACCAATACAATGGCAAAAAAGTGTTTTGACATGATGCGATAGTTCATTCCATACCCCCTCGTTACCTGGATGTCGCGATTTGAACATTCTGCAAACCAGCCTGCGCCTGAGAAATCCTCAGCATGACCCCAGCACAAATCAACAAGTTATGGTGGGCGATACTGGGATTGAACCAGTGACCCCTCCCGTGTGAAGGGAGTGCTCTCCCGCTGAGCTAATCGCCCGTAGACAGTAATAAACCAAAAACTCTGGATCCCCGGGTCAAGCCCGAGGATGACAACTTCTTACTTCATGCAGCGACTCTGATTGGACTTAAATAATAAAGGATTAGACAGCTCCCGTCAACCTCTTCCGACGCAGAAGTATTTGAAGCCGAGTTTTTTCATCTTCTCCGGCTCGTAGATATTCCTCAGATCGAAGAATATCGGCATTTTGAGGAGCTTCTTGATCTTGGCCAGATCGAGATTCCGGAACTCGTTCCACTCGGTCATGATCACGACTGCGTCAGCGCCTTTTACGCAGTCATAACTGTTTGCCGCATACTTTATCTTCCTGCCCAGGATGGCCTTTGCATCATCCATTGCAGCGGGATCAAAGGCACGGATTACAGCCTTCTCCTTCAGCAGTTTTTCGATAACATGTACCGCCGGGGCCTCGCGCATGTCGTTCGTGTTCGGCTTGAAGGCAAGCCCCAATATTGCTACGGTCTTGCCTTTCAGCGTGCCCATCCCTGAGCGTATCTTCTCGACAATGCGGTCCTTCTGGTACTCATTGGCATTGACCGCGGCACTGACGATCCCAAGATCCACCCCCTGTTCAGAAGCAATAGTC
The DNA here is from genome assembly GCA_013824615.1 of Thermodesulfovibrio sp. Classification (GTDB taxonomy): domain Bacteria; phylum Nitrospirota; class Thermodesulfovibrionia; order Thermodesulfovibrionales; family UBA6898; genus PALSA-1316. Next base: position 10,639 of record PNOC01000048.1, on the reverse strand, counting down.
AGCAGCGCCCTGGTGTCCTTGGGAAAGCAGGACCCGCCATAGCCCGGCCCGGTATGCAGGAACTTCGAACCGATCCTCTGGTCGAGTCCCATACCCCTGGCGACCATCTTAACGTCAGCCCCTACCTTTTCACAGAGCTGCGACAGCTCATTGATAAAAGATATCTTGACCGCGAGAAACGAGTTAGAGGCATATTTTATCAGCTCAGCTGTCTCGACAGTCGTGACCACGAAGGGTGTTTCCAGGAGATAGAGCGGCCGGTAGAGGTCCTTCATAATTGCAACGGCCTGATGACTGGTTGACCCGAGCACCACCCGGTTGGGACGCATAAAATCCTCTATCGCAGAGCCTTCCCTGAGGAACTCCGGATTTGAGACGATATCGAAGTCCGTCTGCTCCTTCAGGCGTTTTGAGATGATCTCCCTCAGCCGGGCACCGGTGCCGACCGGCACCGTGCTTTTCGTTACGATCACCTTGTAGTCTTTGATATGCCGTGCAATCTCATCGGCAACCTGCTCCACATACCGCATGTCAGCAGACCCGTCTCCCCGTGGTGGAGTACCAACAGCAATAAAGATAGCCAGGGATGAGTCCACGGCATCGGCGATTTTTGTAGAGAATTTAAGGCGCCCGTTCTTGACGTTCTTCTGAACAAGGGCTTCCAGGCCGGGTTCATAAAAGGGGATAGCCCCCTTCTTCAGCGCCTTGATCTTTGCTTCATCCTTATCAATGCAGGTAACAAAGATGCCGAATTCGGCAAAACAGGCCCCTGTCACCAGCCCGACATACCCGGTTCCGATCACTCCAATATGCATAGCTTAACCCCTCCTGAAAGTAACATCCGCAAGCATCTGTTATACCATTGTATTCATGTTTGCTTCAAGCAGGCCGCCGGATTTATAGTAATAGCATGAGCGAACTGAAATTCCTGAAGAAGAACCCCTGCCCTGACTGCAGCTTCTGTCAATACTGCAGCAAGACACGCTGCAGCATGTGCGCATCAAAAGACCCAAAAAAAGAAAAGAAGCCCGATAAGCCGAAAAATGACAAGCCCCTCTTCAGACCTTACTAGATAAACCCTTTCAACCAGATTAAGGCCTTAAATTGCACCGGGCAGGAATGGCGAAAAAAGTCTGCCTGCAACACCTTCAAGCCAGGGAAAAAGCCTGCCAACTTTCTTTTTGAAAATCAGACGCCCTTGTGCCTTCGTTCACGTGAATAATAATCTGTCCTGTTGTCATAGCAGAATTTTTGAGGTATTTCTGTCCGGTGCAATATACCTGAAAGGTTAAGTCTATTTTCTCTTGTCCGGATAGCCGTCGACAGCAGTGAGTATTCCGTTCAGCAATGCCAGAGGGGTCGGCGGACAGCCCGGTACATATACATCCACCGGGATAACCTTGTCGATGCCGCCGAGCGAGGCATAGCTTTCGCCAAACATGCCGCCGTTGCAGCCGCAGTCTCCCACCGCAACAACCAGTTTGGGGGTCGGCGTTGCGTTGTACGTTCTCCTGAGGGCTATCTCCATATTCCTCGCTACCGGTCCGGTTACCAGGAGCATATCGGCAAACCTCGGCGAAGCGGTAAAGTGGACGCCGAACCGTTCGCAGTTGTAAAAAGAATTGTTGATGGCATGGATCTCAAGCTCGCAACCGTTGCAGGAGCCTGCATCGACCTGACGGATCGTCAGGCTTCTGCGGAAGTGTTTGATGATCGCCTCTTCAAGCCGGCTGCCGGTCTGCCTGATCTCCTCCTCAACAGCAGGGGGAAGCGGCTCCGTGACAATGCCGGTCCGGAATATCTGGCGCAGGATCCGTATCACAGGTCATGCCCCGAGTATGATTGATTGAAGCTCTTGTTGCAGAGTGGAAAATCAGGGACGATATTCCCCGGAATCGCCTGTTCAAGCCCCAGCCAGTTAAGACTGGAGGGGTCCCTGACCATGCAGCGGTTTATCTCCCCGGCCGGGCCGGCCTGGAGCCAGTAGATTATTTCGCCTCTCCAGCCCTCGACGGCTGCAAAGCCGCTGGTATCAGACTCCGGTATGCCGGGTGCAATAACTATCGGCCCCTCAGGCAGGTTCTCCAGTATATAGCGGATGATACGGATCGATTCGCGCACCTCTTCGACCCTCACATAGGTCCGTGCATGGACATCACCCGTAATCTTGACCGGGACATCCAGTTCAATCCGGTCATACTGGTCATACGGAGGAAACGGGTTGAAGATGCGGCAGTCAAGATTCATCCCGCTGGCGCGCGCCACAATACCGACCACACAGAGTTCACGCGCCTGTTCAGGCTTGAGTATTCCGGTCTCCCTGACCCTGTCTTCCAGAGAAGCGTTTTCGTCATAAATGACAACCAGCTTTTCAAAATCGCTCGACAGGGCCTCAAGCTCTGCCTGCATATCGCTCCTGCCTGAGTTATCTATATCAACGCCGACGCCGCCGGGGAAAACCTTGTCCATAATGAACCTATGGCCGAAAAGCCTGTTGTTCATCCTCAATACCAGCTCCCTGAGACGGCTGCACTGATACAGCATAAAGGCAAAGGCAGCATCGTTACAGATCGCCCCTATGTCGCCGAGATGGTTCGCAATCCGCTCCCGCTCAAGAAAAATCGCCCTGAGCCAGTGCGCCCTTTCAGGGACTCTGCAGCCCGTCATCGACTCCACGGCCATTGAATACGCAATGCTGTGAGCAACGGTTGTGTCCCCGGATACACGGCCAGCCAGTTTCGCCCCGTCTTTCCACGAAAGCGCTTCAAACCTCTTTTCAGTCCCCTTGTGAACATACCCGAGCCGCTCTTCAAGGTTGACGATCATCTCTCCTACCGCCTGAAATCTGAAATGTCCCGGTTCAATTATGCCGGCATGCACCGGTCCGACCGGTATCTCATAGACGCCCTCTCCTTCTGCCCGGGCCCATTGATAATCACCAGCAACCCTAGGCATCGACTTCGTTGCATCAAAGGATTTTCTGAGCGGATAGGCATCCTGCGGCCAGTCCTCAAATTTAATCCACGGCCGCATATCAGGATGCCCCATGGGAGTAACTCCCATAAGGCTCTGCATCTGCCGCTCAAAACGGTAGGCAGGCAGGAACTTCTTTGTGAGGCTCGGAAACGAGGGATCGTCAGCCGACAGTTCTGACTTGACGATCAGGTATTCCCGTCCCCAGCGGAAACAGGCGCAAACAGCAAAACCCCTACCGAAAGGAGTCTCGTCCACTGCCCACTCCGCGGCCAGGAGGGCATAGGCCTTCTTCAATATTTTTGCGGCCTCTGCAAATTTTTCTCTCGGCAGAGTGCAGCAGACGACGGTTGACGGGAGCTGCCGCGTATCAAGCATAAGTTCTTCGCCGAAAGCTGCTGTCAGTGCCTTTGCCAGCATGCTCATTTCAACAACTCCACGGCTGTATGGAACCATCGGCTCAGAAAATCAGGCAGGTAAAGCCCAATGATGAGGACAAGCCCCATATGAAGCAGTACCGGAAGATGCGCGACCTTCAGCGACCGCTGGTTGTCAGGAATATCGCCGGAAACCATCTGCTGCACTTTTCTGAAGAGACCGGCAAAGGCCACGCCGAGCCCGAGCAGGAGAAAAGGAGTGAGCAGAGGCGCATCTTTGATCGTTGCGGTAAGGATAAGAAACTCGCTCGTAAATATGCCAAACGGCGGCATACCCACGATCGCCATGACCCCGAACATCATCCCCCATCCGACCAGAGGATTGCCCTTGAAAAGGCCCCTGATCTTGTCCATGTCCTGGGTCCTGTGCATCTGGGAGGCATGCCCCACGGTAAAGAAAATAGCAGATTTTGCGAGGCTGTGCACCAGCATATGCAGCAGAGCCCCGAAAGTCGCTATGGGGCCGCCCAGGCCGAAGGCAAAGGTGGTAATACCCATATGTTCGATCGATGAATATGAAAACATGCGCTTGATGTCCTTCTGCCTGAGAAGCGAAAACGCAGCCACAAGGACCGAGAGAAGGCCGAACCCCATCATGATATTACCTGCCTGGTGAGAGTGCGTCGCGCCGTCAACAAGCACCTTGCATCTGACAAGGGCGTAGAGCGCGATATTGAGCAGAAGGCCTGAGAGCACTGCCGAGATCGGCGTCGGACCCTCACTATGCGCATCCGGCAGCCAGTTATGAAGCGGGACAAGTCCGACTTTTGTCCCATAGCCGACCATAAGGAACACAAAAGCCAGAGACAGGACCGTGGGTTCCAGTTGTCCGCTCACCTGGCTGAGGTTTGTCCAGAGGAGGGCCTCACCGCCCTCGCCCAAAACCTTCTCGGCAGCAAAGTATAAAAGCACCGTACCAAAAAGCGCCTGGGATATCCCTACACCGCAGAGGATGAAATACTTCCAGGCCGCCTCGATCGCTGTCGGCGTGCGGTAGAGCGAAACGAGAAGGACCGTCGAGAGCGTCGCCAGTTCCATCGCTATCCATAAAACACCGATGTTATTCGTCAAAAGACAGAGAAGCATGGCAAAAATGAACAGCTGGAACATGGCATGATAGAAACGCATCTGGACGTGTCCAACACGCCCGTGCTCCACTTCACGTCTCATATACCGGCGGCTGAAAACCGCCGTGGTCATCGAGACAAAGGAAGTCAGGACAGCCAGGTAGACATTGAAGGCGTCGACAAAAAAGAATTTACCTCCCGCCATCATCGGACCCTGCTCATAGACCTGCAGTGCAAGCATGAAGCCTGCAGCACAGGTGGCCGCAGAACCGAAGATATTGATCTCAGGGGCCAGTTTTCTCTCACCAACAAAAGCGAGGATAAGCGCCGCAACCAGCGGAACCCCGAGCAGGATAAGGAGTGTCATTGCCTGCTAATCCCCTTCCTTGAGTTTCGCCATCTGCTCGACATCAAGGCTGTCAAAGGTCGTATGGATATGGAAAAAGAAAATCCCGAAGATAAAGGCGGCAATTAAGACGTCAAGTGCCACGCCGAGTTCAACCACGAGCGGCATGCCGTAGGTCGCACTCGTCGCAGCAAAAAAAAGCCCGTTTTCCATGGCAAGAAAACCAATAATCTGGGTGACTGCATGCTTCCTCGTAATCATCATCAGCAGCCCTATCAGGACTGTCGCCAGGGCGATCGCCAACGTCGACTTTGTTATGAGGTGCGAAAGCTCGCTGACCGGGGCCATCAGATGATACGAAAATATGACCAGAGCCAGCCCGATAAGCATCGTCATAGGGATATTCACCAGCGTCTCCACCTCCTTGCGGATCTTGAGACGCACGACGAGGACGTGGAGGATATATGGCAGGACAAAGACCTTGAGTGAGAGCGTCATGATGGAGGATATATAGAGGTGGTGCTTGTTCGCCACATACCCGACAATAGCGGTGTTAATTGAAAGCAGAAGCCCCTGCCACGCAAAAATGTGGATAAGGCTGTAAATCCTCTTCTGGACAAGCATCGCGAATGCAGTGAGAAGCACAAAGGCTGCAAGAAAGCTGTTTATCTGTGCCGCGATCTGTAAGTTCATGTCACTCCAGTATAAAGAATGAGAGCATGCCGAGCGTCGCCATCAGAAAGGCCGAGCCCAGAAACTCCGTTAATCTGAAAAGTCGCATCTTTGCAAGCCCTGTTTCGATCACTACGAGGACAATCCCCGAGGCAGCAAGCTTGGCTAAAATAATAATACCCGCACCCGCTATCTCCAGCGGACCATCTGAGATGGCAATGCCCCATGGAAAAAACAATGCACTTCCCAGGGCCATGAAAAGAAAGAGCTTCATCATCCCCGCCCATTCGATGAGGGCCAGGTGCCTGCCTGAGTACTCCAGCACCATAGCCTCGTGCAGCATCGTCAACTCAAGATGTGTCGAGGGATTATCAACCGGAATGCGGCCGGTTTCGGCAAGGGTGATAAGGATAAAGGCAATAAAGGCAAAGGCCAGCGACGGCTTCAGCAGCGACTGCCCGCTGTACATCACCTCGGCAATATGAGAAAGGGATGTCGATTTATTGGCCAGCGATACCGTAAAGATAGCCATCAGCATGGCAGGTTCGGCAAGCGAGGCCACCATCATCTCCCTGCTTGATCCCATGCCGCCAAAAGCAGTGCCGATATCCATTCCTGCCAGCGCGGTAAAAAACCGTGCTATGGCAAAAAGCCCGACCAGGACAATAACATCGGCTATCGGAGCCAGCGGCAGGTTTATCGTGAGCATAGGGACCACAGCACCGGCAATGATGGTTGTCCCGAAGACCAGATAGGGGGTAAAGCGGAATATCCAGGACGCATTTTCAGCCAGGACCACATCTTTCGAAAAGAGCTTGGCCAGGTCACGGTATGGCTGCAGCAGGCTTGCTGAAGTACGGCCCTGCGTCCAGCACTTCAGCATCCTGACCCATCCGACAAAAAGAGGGGCCGCTCCGACAAGAAGTGCTACCTGAAGCAACTCTGTGACGAGCCGGCCCAGCATCATAGCACCGTCAGAAACAGCAGGACGAGGATCGTGAGGAAGGAGTATATAAGGTATGACTGTATCCGCCCCTGCTGCAGTCTGCCGACCTTCCTCGCCAGCCAGAAGCTGGCTCCGGCAATTGGCGTGTAGAGTACGTTCCAAACATGGTCTCTGATCCTCAGGTGGTACTGCAGCCTTTTCGGAAAAGCTGCATGGGCCGACTGGGGGACAAGTGTCACCGACTCCTTGATATTCACGACAAACCCGAACACTCTCCGCAGAGGCATAGCAAAAGAGGTCGCGTTATACTGCATCCTGCTCGTCAGCCTCTCAAAGCCGCAGTCCCATACTGGTCCCCGGTGTATCCTCCCGGGCTTGACATGCAGGACTATATAAACCAGGCCATACACCACAATGGCAGCGATAAAAACAAGGATTCCTGAATATGATGCCCTCTCCGAAGCAACCGGGGTCAACCACAGCCAGCCACTGGCAGTGGCAGACATTGAAAGCCTGCCCCCAACCAGCTGTTCGGGGACAATGTCCATCCAGTCAATCAGGACCGTCGGAAAGACCCCAAGAAACAGACAGGCTGCAGCGGCCAGGATCATGCCGGACCGCATGGACCAGTCAGCTTCATGGACCGTATGCTGCCGCTGTCCCCTCCACTGTCCGAGGAAGCTGACGCCGAAGGCCTTCACAAAGGTGGCTGCAGCCAGTGCAGCAGTAAGCGCGAGCAGCGCTGCCGCCAGAGGCATAAACAATTTCATCAGAGGACTCGGAAGCGATGGAGACAGCAGAAAGGCCTGGAACAACAGCCACTCGGAAACAAAACCATTAAAGGGTGGCAGAGCAGATATGGAAACACAGCCGACAAGAAAAAGAGCTGCTGTCCAGGGCATCCGGTGAATAAGCCCGCCCATATGTTCCATATTCCTTTCATGAGTAGCATGGAGTACCGCTCCCGCCCCCATAAACAGCAGTCCCTTGAACATCGCATGGTTCAAGACATGATAGAGAGCTGCGGTCATCGCGAGCGCCGCAAGCACCGGCAGTTTGAAGGAAGAAAATACCATCGACAGCCCTATACCGACCAGAATAATACCAATATTTTCGACCGAGGAATAGGCCAGGAGGCGCTTAAGGTCCTTCTCCATGACAGCATAGAGAATACCCATGACCGCGGAAACAATACCAAGGAAAAGAACAATCGCCCCCCACCACCAGGGGAAAACCCGGAGGAGATCGAAGGTTATGCGGATTATGCCGTAGATAGCGGTCTTGAGCATCACCCCGCTCATGAGGGCAGAGATGTTTGACGGAGCTACAGGGTGCGCCTCCGGCAGCCAGACGTGAAGGGGAACCATACCCGCCTTTGCTGCAAAACCGAAAAAAGCCAGCAAAAAAGCCGCCGTCGCACCGGCAACAGGGAATGTGGCCTGACGCATGGCATCAAAGGTGTATCCGCTAAAGCTCTCGAACCCCGTAGCAAGGCCCGCCATTACACCGAAAGACAGCAGGATCGCAATGGCCCCGACATGAGCAACGACCAGATAGAGAAGCGCCGCCCGGCGGTTCTCGGCACGTTCGTCCTCAAACATGACCAGAAAATAGGAAGCTGCGGCCATAACCTCCCATGAGATAAGAAAAAACAGGGCATCGTCGGCAAGGACCACCATGAACATGCCGGCCAGAAACAGGCAGTAAAATACTACGAGCCTCGTCACCGGACGCTGCCCGGCAAACCCCTTCAGGTATCCGGCAGAATAAATAGAAACAAAGACAGAAAGCAGCCCGATGACCGTTAAAAAGAACCCGGCAAGGGGGTCAAGCCGCAGATGAAAGGGAAGATCCGGCAGCCCTATCAACAGGACAAACTGTTCCGAAGTCCCGCGCCATACTGTCATGACTCCTGCCGCGGTTGTCAGAGCAGAGGCCAGCGTCGCTACCAGGGAAAAGAAGACTATCAGCACCCCCTGGGACCGGCCGAGCAGACCGGCCAGCAACGCAAACACCATAAGCAGGAGGATAGAGGCTGAGGCAATTTCACCGGGGGAAAATATCATAACGACTTTCATTATCGGGCATTACCCGATTCTTTGTCAACTGCTGTATCTTCGCGATTTTGCTCGCTGCATGCGCACTGTTGACAGGATAAGCAGTAAATATATATAATCAGGCCAATATGAGACAAAAGAGGACAAATAAAGACAAATGCATCTGAGTGTTAAAGATGTAGCAAAAATGCTGAATGTATCCGAAAAGACCGTATACCGGATGATCAGGAATGAGACAATACCTTTTTACCGGGTGGGCGGCCAGTGGCGCTTCGACCGGAAACATATAAAGTCCTGGCTTGCTGATGCCGGGCAGTTTACCGTGAAGACCGTCGCTGATGAGTTGACCAGTCAAGATGAAGAAACCATATCCATATCTGAGTTTATACGCAGAGGAGGCATATACCGGGGCATCCAGGGAGAGACGAAGGAAAAAGCCATCCGCGCTTCTCTCGACCTGATTGGAAAAACGGTCCCCCAGGCCGATACACGGCGGTTCTTTGATTCCATCATGGAACGGGAGCAACTCTGTCCTACGGCTGTTGGGAATGAAATTGCCATGCCCCATCCGCGGCATTTCAGCAGATTCACTGCACTGTCCTACATAGCGCTCTGTTTTCTTGAGAAACCGATTCCCTTTGAATCCCTCGACAAGGAGCGCGTCGATACCCTTGTTTTTATTTTTCCCCGGAGTGAGAGGAGATTTCTGAGAATTCAGGCTAAACTGCTCAGACTTTTCAAAGATGATCAGGTATTGTCCATTATAAAAGGAGGATCCCGGGAAGAAATCCTTCATCTGCTGTCACGCAGGGAACTTGAGATTTTTGGAGACGAAACAGACCTTATGGCAAAACTGAAATAGGGAAACCATTTCAAGAAAGTAAAGGCGCCCTTCAGCAAAACTGCAGGGGATACATCAACTCAGAACAAAGAAAGGAACCACCAGATGAACAGAATTCTTACCGCAGTAATGCTGGCCATGCTCCTGGTAATTTCAGGGGGCTGTTCCCAGAAAAAAGTATCAACAATCGATTCGTCTTCTGTAAAGGCATCGACCGACTCAGGAAAAAGCACCGATAAAGCTGCCGACTCAGGGAAGAAAATACCGACTGAGTCAATAACCTCCCTTGATAAAGATCAGAAGGATACCGTCCCGGCTTATGTGAAGGAACTGCAATCCAGACTGCAGGATATCTATTTTGACTACGACAAGTATACTCTCTCGGATGACGCAAGGACCAAAACAAGGATGCTCTCCGACCTGCTGACAAAAAACAACTCTCTAACGGTCACCATTGAAGGGCATTGCGATGAGCGCGGGACCAATGAATACAACCTTGCACTCGGAGACAGAAGGTCCAAGGCAGTGAAGGAGTATCTGGTGGCTCTCGGGATTTTGGCAAGCAGAGTTGAGGTCATCAGTTACGGCGAAGAAAAACCGGCCTGCAGTGAGAGCAGCGAAGCCTGTTGGGCAAAAAACAGAAGAGACCACCCGGTACTTTCAGCTGCAAAACAGTAAGACTGCTTTAACAGATTAATGAGCTGGCGGGGGGGGGGCCGGGGTACCCGGCGACTGCTGCGCCCCCTCCTGTGGAGGAGCCTGCTGAGCGCCGGCGGGGGCGGCGGCAGGCTTATTATTCAGAAGGATTATGCTTATACGTCTGTTGCGCGGGTCATTGGGGTTATCTTTGATAAGCGGCGCTGTAGAGGCATATCCGGCTACCATCACCAGTTTGTCCGGATCAAGTCCGCTTTTTTCGAGTTCTTTTCTGGCTGCGGAGGCCCGCTCTGTCGAAAGCTCCCAGTTGGTATAGCGGGTTGTCGAATAATTCAGGGCATCCGTGTGGCCTTCAATCGCAATCTTATTGCCGAGCGATTTTATATTTTCTGCAATAACGACAAGGATCTTCTTTGCCTTAGCACTCGGCTCCGCGGCACCGACAGGAAAAAGGGACTGTCCATCCTTGTCCACCAGTTGTATCCTGACTCCTCCTTCAAAAAGATCAACCATGATCTGGTCCTGAACATCGGAGAGCTTTGAACTGATTTCATTCTTGATTTTCTCCTCGATGACCTCAGACGTTGGCACTTCGGATTTTCCGCTGCCTTTGACATCCCCATCCATCTTGAACTGCGAACCC
>PNOC01000047.1 GCA_013824615.1 Thermodesulfovibrio sp. | reverse complement strand
GCGTTATAGAAAGGAAGAGATCCTTGAACATGAGATACCTGACAAAGAGCATGACCATACCGGCAATCGGCGCGAATATAGCCATGAGCTTGAACATCTCGGCTCCGAAAGTATCCCTTGCCACAGGATCACCTGCCACGTAATACTTTTCATCTCCCTTTTCTTTCCTGACGATCTGCCGTATTCTGTCGGCAATCTCCTTGCCGTTAGAGCCTTTTTCCAGCGGGACGTAGATAGCGGTCGTCTTCCCGTCTTTCGAAATGATACGATTCAGGAAGAGAGGGTTTTCCTGGAGCATTTTTCTGAGGTGTTCAAGACCTGCCGTGTCTTCAGGAACCTTTGTCATTAAAGGTTCAACAGTCAGGGTCTGGTTTTCAGCGGTCACGTTATCGATGGTTGTAAAGCTCGACACGTCACGTGCAGCAACACCTTTGAGTTTCAGTACTTCATCCGTGATCCTCTGAATGGAAGCAAGGGTATCTTTGTTGAGTATCCCCTTTTCATTAACGATGCCAAGGGCGATCATGTCCTCATAAAGGCCGAAGGTCTTTTCCACCTCATCATTCCAGACCCTGACGTCGGACGTCGCAGGCAGCATGCTCTTTGGGTTGGTGTCGATCCGGATCTTCGGGAACTGTGTCATGAAAAGCATGGTGATGAGTACGGTCAGGACCACAACCAGCTTCGGATGTTCTACAGAAAACTCAACAAGTGAAAACTTACGCACAGGTATCCTCCATTACGGCAGATTGCTGATGCCGTTTTTCATTTTCCACAGGAAATATTTCTCAAAACCGACCTTCATCCACTTTGCCCAGATGCCCTTTTTGGTGTAGGAACTCTGCCTTGGCGGCAGCACAGGAGAGGCCTTCATCAGTGCAGCCGTATTCCCCATATCCATCAGACAGACAACACTTAATTCATCCATGGGAGGAGGCGTTGAGCCTTTGATATCAGAATATATCGTCGCTGCCGCAGTCTTTGCCATCTTTACCGTCATAAAGCCGGTCTTGGGCACCCCGGTCGGCACCGGCGTCACCTCAGGCGGTGCTATCGCCATCGCAACCCCGATGGTAAAAATATTCTTATGTTTCGGGTGCCGGTAGTTCTTGTCAGCCGGGATGAACCCGCGTGGGTTACCCAGGGGCGCTACGGCCGGCACGCCTTTAAAAGGCGGGGCTATCATGGCCATCTTGAAGGGTATCTTTGTCCCGTCCTTCAGTTTGATTTCTCCGGGCGTCACTTCTTCAATCGCCTGATTGACCATAGGCTTGATATCTCTGATGGCAAACTCATCCTCGAAGAATCTCTTTGAATTACCCAGGCCGCCGACGCCCATGTGGCCGAGATATGGTTCTGAGGTAAGGTAGATGATCGGCACTTTATGGCGCATCTTCCTCCGCCTGAGCTCCGAGTCGATTTCAAAGGCCAGTTCATACGACGGGCCGAAACAGCTCACCATTTGTGAGGAGCCGAGCACAATAGGACCGGGGGATTCGAATACCTTTTCGAGGCTCTTCTGTGTTTTTGTCCCATGATCGAGTGTGAACGTACAGTCGGTATACCCTTTGTCTGGGCCAAGGCCCGGTATCTCCTCAAAAGACAGATAGGGGCCTGTAGAAACAACAAGATAATCGTATGCTATTTCCTTTGTTGCAGTCCGCACCTTCGAGGAATCAGGATCGACATTGAGCACCGCCTCATGGACAAACTGAATTCCTTTGGATTTAAGGATCTCAGGAACACGCAGCGATATATCAGACGGTTTTCTCCATCCCATGATAAGCCAGGGAAGCGATGGAAGAAATACGAACCGGTCATCATCGCTGACAACAGTGACATCAGCATCCTTGCCAAGAAGCCTTTTCAGCTCAAAGGCAGCAGTAAGGCCTCCGAATGAACTCCCTAAAACAGATATTTTTGCCATGTTACGCCCCTTTTATTGTATTTTTAGAACATGCCAACAACGTTATTGCTTTCAGTCATCAGGTCCACAAGTCCATCATAGGTGATCTCTTTCGCGCGCCGGTCTGATCCGACCGGCCCCAGGCCTCGCAGTTTCCGGTCATCTGAAAGCAGATAGGCGGTATTGCAAAAGCCCAGGTCGTCAAGATGTGTTGCCTGCATAAAATAAACTCCATTTTGGAGGAGTACGACGTCAGCGTCCATGTCGCGGGCAAGCTTGACACCCCGTTTTCCCTCAGCTGTGTCTGGTGCGCTCCTTACAATTACCAGCATGTACTTTCTCCTTTCCGTTTCATAATCAGGTGTTAAAAAAGCATAGCCTTGTCAGCGGCTTTCAAAATTGAGGCTATGTCTGATTCATTCTTGATCTGCACCCCGACAGGAAGCTCATCCTGCCTTACTGACTGTTCTATCAAAGACAGGTTGTCAACATAGACAGCCACGCCCATATCAATGCAGTCCTGCAAGGTGATTTCAAGATTTGTAAAGCCGGTCCCGGTATCGTCCTGGCCCTTTTTGGCTAAGAGCACACCGCCGTCCACCAGAATGAGCGACACGTTCCATTCGCCTGATGCCGCACCGAGGGCATGCCTTACCGCTTCAGCAGCATTTATATCGCCATACGGCGGTTTTCGCAGTATCATCGCTATATGTCCCATGGTATCCTCCTATGCTCCGATATTAAGCCAGATGTCGCTTTCGTCCATCGTCTGAAAAAGGCCCTTGAGCGAGCCCTGCTCTGCACCGTCAAGGTAGTCGTCCTTCGCCGCACGGCGAAAGTTCACGCACCCTCCTCAGAGATAGACTTTCAGACCTTTTCCGATCAGACGGGAAAATTCCTCTTCTGCATTGGTTATGCCTTTTGCCTTCTGTCTCTTCAGAAAGCAGTAAACCCCGTCAGCAGAGGCAATGAGGTTCACCGCATGACCTTTGTTCAGGGCAGACTCGGCAATGCGGGCCGTGGTCAGAGTATTTTCGTACGAGTATGGCGATGTTGAAACATACAGCGTCAATGTCTTTCCCATATGGCCTCCTTAGTGTTTTAAGCCTGCTTGTCTGATGAACCCCTGGGGGAGTCCATGGTTATTTCTTTGGTTGCGGCTTTTCCAGGGGATACCCGGCGGCTTCCCAGGCCTTCATTCCACCATCCATATTAACTGCGTTTTTATAGCCAAGAACATTCAGCGACCTGGCCGCCAACGGCGACCTCTTGTCGAACATTCATATGGTTACTATCTTTGTATCCCTGTCTTCAATAAGTTCCTGTATGTGGAAGTCAAGCAGACCGCGCGACATATGAATGGCACCCGGAAGGTGCCCTTTGTCGTATTCTTCCTTGTCCCTGACATCAAGGAAGACCACTTTTTCCTTGTTGTCCATCATTTTTTTTACATCCTGCACAGATACTTCCTTGATCTGCGCTTTTGCCTCTCTGATAAGTTGACCCGCAGTTTTTGCTTTTTCTTCGGCATAAAGTCCGGTAAATGAGCTCAGTGCTAGAATGAGCGCCATAAACAGTACGGTAAATCTTTTCCTCATAAAACCTCCTTCTTTATTTGGACTTCCCCCAGGAATTCCCTAGATAGATAACCTGTTATCAGATGAAATTTGCATGTTCTTACCTGCTTAACGCAGTCTTCAGTTCCTCATAGTTGATGGTGCCGTCTTTGACAACAAAAGTAGAACCAACAACTACTGATGGGCAGGGGGGAGGGTTGCTCTCGGCAAGGTACTCCTGCGAGGACTTGCTGATAATGACGACGGTTGCTCCAAGTTCCTTTTCAGCCAGCCTGGCTGCTTCAAGGTTCTGTTGTCAACGTTTTCCCATAGGGTCATTCATGTAAAGCGTAATGATATTTTTTTTCATGCTGTTCCTCCTTATTATTTTCGTTTATGGACAGGCAGCAACTGACGTCCGGGGCGCCCTCCGTCCTTCCCGCTTGCCTGGATATTTTCCCTTTTTGGTGACCGGGCAGCAGGCAGGAGCAGGGAGAAGTTCCTTATATTCTCTGTTGATCACCGCAATGAGATCAGGGATCATGGGGTCCCTGAGGAAATAACACTTGAGCCGCCCGTCGACATAGAAATCAACCACGCCGTAGCGTCTCAGCAGCGACAGGTGCTGGGAGACATTCGGCTGGCTTATCTCAAGAAAATCCTCGAAGTCACTGACACACTTAACCCCTGTGATAAGTTCTTCAAGAATTTTGACCCGTACCGGATGGGCGATGATCTTTAAAAGCTCTATTCTGTCCCCTGCAGTCAGCACTTTTCCTCCTGTTTATATATTCTTTAATTGTAATATAAGCATGTTTGCATGTGTTGTCAAGAGAATTCTTGTTGTCAGATTAATACACTCCCTTCCTCCGAAAGACTCCTCCTTAACTAGTGTCTGTGCATAAATTGTCATCTTGTTTTTCTAGCCGTCATTCTCGCGAAGGCGGGTCTCCTCAGCGACTCGCCGGGGCGAGAATCCATTGTTTTCAATCTTTTCTGGATCCCCGGGTCAAGCCCGAGGATGACAAACCTTACTTTATACACTTACTCTAATTAAGGAGAGATCTCTGATAATATATAAATTACATGTTATGCCTTCTTTGGGTGTGAGCTTTAAAACCAATATATTATCATTGATCTCTTGACTTATACATCAACTTATGTTGATATATAAATAGATTGCGCCTCAGGAGGCTTGCCATGCTGAAAGACTTTGCATCCTATGTGACATATGACTTTGCCGGTCTTGCTCAAGGCTCCCGGCTTGGGGATGCTCTCAATTTTTTTATTTACGATACCATTAAGATATTCCTGCTCCTTACAGTCATCATTTTTGTCATATCTGTTATCAGGAGCTATTTCCCGCCTGAGAAGACCAGAAAACTTCTGGCCCGGAAGAGAAAGTTTGCCGGAAACATTCTTGCTGCGCTCCTCGGCATTGTCACGCCCTTCTGCTCCTGCTCTGCCGTTCCTCTCTTCATCGGGTTCGTCGAGGCAGGGGTGCCCCTGGGAGTTACTTTTTCATTTTTGATCTCTTCCCCGATGGTGAACGAAGTGGCTATTGTGTTGCTCTGGGGTCTCTTCGGATGGAAGGTGACCGCGATTTATATCGGGACCGGGCTGCTGGTGGCGATCCTGGGAGGGATGACAATCGGCGGACTGAAGCTCGAAAAATGGGTTGAGGAATACGTCTTCCAGATCCGCCTGGGTGAAGGACAGACTCTATCAGAACCGACTTTCAGGGAAAGGCTGGCCGGGGCAAAATGGAGCACGGCAGATATACTGAAAAAGGTGTGGCTGTATGTTATCGTCGCCATTGGCATCGGGGGTTTTATCCATGGCTATGTGCCGCAGGACTTCCTGGTGAGGTATGCCGGGCCTCAGAATCCCTTTGCCGTGCCGATAGCCGTGGCACTTGGAGTCCCGCTCTACTCCAATGCAGCAGGGGTGATCCCGATCGTTTACGCCCTGATGGAGAAGGGCATGAGCATGGGAACAGTTCTCGCCTTTATGATGGCAGTGACGGCCCTGTCCCTGCCGGAAATGATCATCCTGAGGAAGGTATTGAAAATACAGCTGCTTGCCGTGTTTGTCGGAATCATGACCGTAACCATCATCGCGGTCGGCTATCTGTTTAACGCAATTTTATAGGAGGATACCATGGAAATTAAAGTATTGGGCCCGGGCTGTGCAAATTGTCATACGCTGGAGCAGCTTACAAAAAAAGCAGTTGAGGAACTTGGCCCCGAATTTACTTCAGCCAAGATCGAAAAGGTTTCTGACCTTCAGGAGATCATGAAATACACCATGTCGACCCCGGGGCTCGTGGTCAACGGCAAACTCAAACATACGGGAAAGCCGCTGCCGTCTCTTGAAAAAGTAAAGTCCCTGCTCAAAGAAGAGGCCTGATCATGCAGGATCTGCTCAGCATGCTAAAGGCACTTTCCGAAGAGATAAGGCTCAGGATAATCAAACTCCTGGAGGGCGGTGAACTCTGCGTCTGCGATATTGTCTCTGCCCTGGACATGAGCCAGCCCAAAATCTCTTTTCATCTGAACACGCTGAAAGAAGCCGGATTTATCAAAGACAGAAAGCAGGGCCGCTGGACCCACTACAGCCTCGACGAATCGGATTTCTTCAGGCGCTTTTTGCTCCTGTCAGTACTCGAAAGAATTTCTCCGGACATGATTGCCGACGACAGAAAAAGACTTGATAATTTTCTGCAGTGCAAGACTTCAAAAGGAAATGTTGTTCCCCTTAAAGACAATAAAAGATGTTGCGGAGGATAACCATGACAGAAAAAACCGGCAAAAAACTTTCTTTCCTCGACCGCTATCTTACCCTCTGGATATTTGGCGCAATGGCCCTTGGTGTCGGACTTGGATACTTCGTTCCAGGGACCGAGGGGTTCATCAACCAGTTTCAGGTCGGCACGACCAATATCCCGATCGCCATCGGACTTATTCTCATGATGTACCCTCCCCTGGCAAAAGTGAAATACGAGGAACTGGGAGAGGTCTTCAGGAACAAGAAGATCCTTCTGCTTTCTCTCGTGCAGAACTGGGTCATAGGTCCTGTCCTGATGTTCCTGCTGGCCATAACCTTCCTTGCAGGGTATCCGGAATACATGGTCGGACTTATTATGATAGGACTTGCCCGTTGCATCGCCATGGTGATCGTATGGAATGACCTTGCCTGCGGCGACACCGAGTATGCAGCGGGGCTTGTCGCCTTCAACTCCATATTCCAGGTGCTCTTCTTTTCGGTCTATGCCTATATCTTCATTACCGTACTGCCGGCATGGCTGGGGCTGAAGGGCGTGGTAGTAAACATAACAATGGGGCAGATCGCTGAGAGCGTCTTTATCTATCTGGGCATACCGTTTCTGGCAGGCATGATCACCCGCTTCGTCCTGCTTAAAGTCAAGAGCAGGGAGTGGTACGAGAAGAGCTTTATCCCGAAGATAAGTCCGATAACCCTTATCTTCCTGCTCTTCACCATCCTTGTCATGTTCTCCCTGAAAGGCAATTATATTGTCAGGCTGCCGTTTGATGTCATACGCATTGCGATACCGCTCCTTATCTATTTTGTTGTCATGTTCCTGGTCTCTTTTTATATGGGAAAAAAGATCGGCGCTGACTATGCCAAGACAGCAACGCTTTCCTTCACGGCAGCGAGCAACAACTTCGAACTTGCCATAGCGGTCGCCGTCGCCGTATTCGGGATAAACTCAGGCGCTGCCTTTGCAGCGGTAATAGGCCCGCTGGTCGAGGTGCCGGTCCTGATAGGCCTGGTGAATGTGGCGCTCTATTTCCAGAAAAAGTATTTCAGCATCGGATATTGCAGGGTAAAGACGACAACAGGTCTATAACCATATCAGGAGGCATGCAGAATGATGAAAATAATTACAGGCGCTGCAATTTCCATATTTGTTCTTATGCTCTGCGGACATGGCAGTGCAGCAGGCATTGATGATGTATTGAATAATGCAAAAAAAGACGGCAAGATTGTCATGCTCGAACTCGGCTCGATTGGCTGCATCCCGTGCGAACAGATGAAGCCGGTCATGGAGAAGCTGAGGACAAATTATAAGGGAAAGATAGAAGTTATCTTTGTTGATGTTCGAAAAGAAAGGGAGAACGCCAGAAAGTTCGGCGCTACCATGATACCGACCCAGGTATTCCTCGACAAAACCGGCAAAGAGTTTCATCGCCATATAGGCTATTTCGCCTATGAAGAAATAGAGCCGGTACTGAAGAAGGGTGGTATATAAAGGGTATATCATGGAAAAGAACCTCATCTGTTACTGTTTCGGATACACGGAAGAGGATATTAGCAGAGATGTCCTGGAAAACAAGGGGACCTCTCTCATCCTTCAGAGGATAATAAACGAGAAAAAGCAGGGTGCCTGCAACTGCACGGTTAACCATCCTCTCGGACGGTGATGCCTCGGAGATGTCCGCCGTGTCGCGGACAAGGCAAAAGAGGAGATGCTCTTATGAAAATTGCAATTTTGGGCGACATTCACGGAAATATCGAAGCACTGAAGTCGGCTCACAAGGCGGCACAGGAGAGGGGCGCTGACAAGATTTATCACCTCGGTGACCTCGGCGGCTATGCCCCGTTCGTAAATGAGGTGGTAGATTTCCTTATTGAGCATGACATTGAGGGCGTCCAGGGAAATTACGACGAGACGGTTGCCAATGATCGCGAGCATTGCGGATGCAGATATGAAGACCCTTTTCAGTCTGAAATGGCAACCTTGGGCTTCGAGTGGACGAAGAAACACACCTCACAAAAGAGCAAAAAATATATGGAGAAGCTCCCATTTGAAATCCGGCTTATGATCGATGGCAAGAAGATAATCATCTTTCATGCGAGTCCGAAAAAGAACAACCTCTACTGGTACGAGGACAGACCTGAAAAGTTCTTCACGGAAATGGCTGAAAAAGTTGACGCAGATCTGCTTATTTACGGACACACGCACAGGCCATATCGCAAAGACCTTGACGGCAAAGTATTTATAAATGCCGGGAGCGTCGGGAAGCCGAAAGACGGGGATATAAGAACCTGCGCTACCCTGATAGAGATAAGCGGAGGCGATGTGAGGGCGGACTTTATAAGAGTTTCATATGCTCTCGAAAAAACCGCCGCAGCAATAATCGAAAGCGGGTTGCCTGCATACTTTGCCGGGAAACTCAGAGAGGGGAGATAGGGTGGCGGAACTGAAGTTTATGAAACCGGCTCTGAAGGAAAAGACAACGGCCTGTTGCGGGCCGGCACAGGGCGCGCTGCAAGAGCCGGGTGAGATGTCTGGCAATACCAGCTTGCCACCCGGAAAACAGGGCCGTCCTGCATGGGTGACCGGAACTCTCACTACAGAGGCAGGCCCGATTTCTATAGTATCGACAGATCTTACTATGTCTGATTTCTGGGAACACGTAAAATGCAGGACCAGCGCATTCAGAAACAACTATGCGGTAAATCCCGGACTCTATGCTGTCGGCGAGCCTGATAAAAACTCTGCGGTCCTCATAAGCGCCAATTACAAACTCAGCTTCGATGCCCTCAGAGAGGCATTAAAAGGGCTGCACGTATGGGTCCTGGTTCTGGACACAAAAGGCATTAATGTCTGGTGCGCAGCGGGAAAAGGCACATTCGGAACAGATGAATTGATACGGTCCATCTTCAGCACCAGGCTCGACAGCGTCGTTAACCACCGGAAGATAATCGTCCCACAACTCGGGGCCCCGGGGATCAGCGCCCACCAGGTGAGGAAGTCGTCGGGGTTTACGGTCTGTTATGGACCGGTGAAGGCTAAAGATATAAGCAGGTACATCTCAGCAGGATACAAAGCCACAAAAGAGATGCGGACGATAACGTTTCCCTTAATCGACAGGCTGATTCTGACGCCGATGGAAATTAATCCTGCAATGAAGCAGTACTATCCTGCATATTCCCTGGCAATGCTGGCCATATTCGGGTTGCAGCCTGCGGGCATTTATTTCAGAGAGGCACTGGTCGACGGGCTGCCTTTTCTCCTGCTTGGTCTTATATCTGTACTTGCCGGCGGTCTGATAACCCCTGCCCTTCTTCCGTATATTCCTTTCAGGTCGTTTGCGATCAAGGGATGGCTGACAGGGACGCTTCTTGTCATTTTCTCTCTAAAATTTACTGCACTATTCAGTCAGATGAATACGGTTTTGCTCATTTTTACCTATCTGTTTTTCCCCCTGGCCAGTTCTTATATCGCGCTGCAGTTTACCGGGGCGACCACGTTCACCGGAATGTCCGGGGTCAGGAAGGAATTGAAGATAGCCATCCCTTTGTATATTGCAGGGATTGTGGTGTCCCTGGTTCTTTTGCTCGTCTTCAAACTCGGTGCATGGGGGCTTCTATGAAATATCTTTCAAACGTAGCAAGTCTTGAGTTCTTTCCCGACCGGTGTGTCGGCTGTGGAATATGCCTTGAGGTATGTCCGCATGAAGTCTTCGCCCTGGAAAACAAAAAAGCGGTGATTCTGGACAGGGACCGCTGCATGGAATGCGGGGCCTGTGCAGGCAATTGCGCCTTCGGGGCGCTTAACGTAGACAAGGGCGTCGGCTGTGCTGCCGCCATAATCAACAGCCTGATAAGCGGCGGGGAGCCTTCCTGTGACTGCAGCGGTGAGAGCAAAAAAAGCGATTGCTGCTGATATGGAAGCCATTTTCAATAACATACAACAGATTATCCAGAACCAGCCCGGACTTGCATTTGCTGCCGTATTTGTCGGCGGACTTATATCAGCGGCAAGCCCCTGCGTGCTGGCAGCCATTCCTTTGATAATCGGTTATGTCGGCGGTTATTCAGAAGGAAACAGGAAGAAGGCAGCCCTTTTTTCTCTCGTATTCGTCCTTGGGCTCTCGATCACCTTTACCCTGCTTGGCGCTGCTGCTTCAGTCATGGGCCAGTTTCTTGGATTTGCGGGAAGGTGGCTTTATATCGGGCTTGCAGTCATAGCCACAGTGATGGGCCTCCAGCTTATGGGGGCCATCTCGGTCCCCCTTCCCTTTCAGGAAACAAAAACGGTCAAAACAAAGGGACTCCTCGGGGCTTTTCTGCTTGGTATGCTGACCGGGACGGTCTCCTCTCCCTGCGCAACTCCGGTACTGGCGGTCATCCTTGCCTATGTCTCGACACAGGGCGATATGGTATACGGCGGATCACTTCTTTTTATGTACGCACTTGGGCATTGCGCGCTTATATTCATCGCCGGACTCTCAATCGGATTTACAGAGAGCATGGTACGTTCGCAGGGCATTAAGAATTTTTCCCTGTATTCCAAGCGGTTCAGCGGTGCAGTGCTTGTTGCTGCGGGTCTCTATTTAGGTATAACAAACTGGTAGGAGGCAGGCATATGAATACAATACATACCGAAGTTGATCGTGAGTTTCAGGATATATACAACGCCTTCTACGATAAAATCCGCCGTTATCTGACGCGGCTTGTTGGTGAAAGTGAAGCTGAAGATCTGACACAGGAGGTTTTTCTTAAGGCAAGCCGTGCGCTGCATCGTTTTGAGGGCAAATCACAGGTTTCTACCTGGCTCTTCAGAATCGCAACCAATACGGCACTGGACAGATTGCGTAATAAGTCCGGCAGGAATACGGTATTAGGCGACGATTTATACGATTCAACAGAAGAAGCAGAGTGGGCCGTGGAGCAGGCGGCATCCCCCGAGCAGGCAGTGATACAAAAGGAAATGAACCATTGCATCAGGAATGTCGTTGAAACTCTTCCTGAAAATTATCGGGTGGCACTATCACTCAGTGAACTGGAGGGCTTTTCAAATAAGGAAATTGCCGAAATAACCGGGGCAAGTATTGAAACCGTGAAAATCAGACTTCATCGGGCAAGGCAGGAATTGAAACAAAAATTGTCTCTGCAATGCGACTTCTACCGGAATGAGCAGAACGAATTTGCCTGTGATCGGAAAAATGAGTTAATAAGACTCCTTTAGTAATGTGGTGTATCCTTTTCTTGCTGCGACACGTCTATAGTGACAGAAAGGAGGTGATACGCCATGAAGCTTGAAGAACGAATCAAAGAGTTAATTGCAATCGGGGCCTCAGTTACTGCAAATTGTCAGCCTTGCCTGCAGTACCATGTCGACAAGGCGATGGAGAACGGCGCCAACGAGCAGGAAGTCAAAGAGGCTATTGAGGTAGCTAAAATGGTAAGGAAGGGTGCTGCAGCAAAGATGGATAAATTTGCCGAGGGCATAGCTCCATCCGCTGTTGGCAGCGCCGTGAGCAGCGGGGGATGCGGCTGCTCTTCTTAAGAAAAACCGGGTAGATTTTCGGAGGGACATTACGGGAGCGCCTTCAGGGCGCTCCCGATTTTCTCGTCTTCAGTTATGGGACCGACCCCCCAATGTTTGCCTACACAGTGGGGCACTGCGCTATTATATTGATACGATGGACAATACCTCAATAAAACGCCTCGGCTGGAGCCTGGTCGTCACGCTGATTATCTTCGTCGCTGAGGTCTTCGGCGGTCTTCTCAGTCACAGTCTTTCCCTCCTGAGCGATGCAGGGCATGTCCTTACCGATGCCTTTGCGCTTGGCCTGAGTCTTATCGCCCTGCTCATCATGCGACGACCTTCCGACTACAAGGCGACCTATGGTTATCAGCGGATCGGCCTGCTTGCGGCCCTTATCAACGGCATCAGCCTGGTCATCATCGCCCTGTTCATTTTTATTGAGGCGTATAAGCGTTTTCAGTCTCCGCCTGAAATCAACTCCTCCGTCATGCTTACCATTGCAGCAGCAGGACTTGTCGGCAACCTCATCATGGCCTGGATACTCGGACATAAGCACCATGACCTGAACATGAAGAGTGCCTGGCTTCACGTACTGGGGGATACGATATCTTCAGCCGGCGTTATTGTGGCCGGGTTGATAATCAAGTTCACAGGCTGGGTGCTTGCCGACACCATAGCCAGCGGCATCGTCGGCTGCATGATCATCATCGGCGGAAGCCGCGTCATCAAAGAGGCCCTCTGGATACTCCTGGACCTGAGCCCCAGCGGTTTTCATCCGGAGGACCTCGCAAAGGCGATAGCCGACATACCGGAGGTGCGGAATGTCCATGACGTGCATATCTGGTCCATCGGTCATGGGATACCGGCCTTTTCAGGGCATGTGCAGGTCCATGACCAGAAAATAAGCGAGGCTGACATTATCAGAAAGCAGATCGAACACCTGCTGGCGCACCAGGGGATCAAACATGCCGTGATACAGATGGAGTGCGCAGACTGCTGCAATAATGAAATTTACTGCAGCCTGAATGCAACCGACAGCCACCTGGGGCATAACCATTAAATAGACTCTGTATATTAAGTCAGAAGTCGTCATCCTCGGGCTTGACCCGGGGATGTGCGGACTGAAAGATGGTAGAATACAGCTAGAAATTGGGAGGTTCGATACATGTTAAGACATTTTACGCTGGAATATTGGGTTGACGACGGTTGGTATGTGGGTAGACTAAAAGAAATTCCAGGCGTATTCAGCCAGGGAGAAACACTGGCGGAACTAGAACAAAATGTCCGGGAAGCCTACAAGCTTATGATGGAAGAAGAGGAGCCTCTATGGGTTAAGACCCAAGAAAAGGACATAGAGGTTATGGTTTGAAGCGACAGGAATTTGTCAGGGAGTTGACTGATAATGGCTGTTAGCTGTTATCTGAAAAGACATGGTTCAAATCACGATATTTTTGTGAATTCCAAAAGCGGCAAAAAAGCTCCTGTCCCGCGGCATCCGGAGATTAAAGACAGCCTTTGTAAATTAATACGGAAACAGCTTGGACTTGCGGACAAATGATAAACAGGATGCTATATGAAGAGTAACGCGAAATAACACGAAACATGCATAAATTTATATTCGTCATATTTTCAGCCGTCCTGGCACTCGGATTGACCGTTACCGGCTGCAGCAAGACAAAATCATCCGAAGCCCCCAAAGCCAAAGCACCGCGTGCTGTTCGGCTGGTCCCGGTCGAAAAGGGAAGCCTGCCGCGCACGGTAACGGTTACCGGCACACTCGCCGCTGATGAAGAGGTGATTACAAGCTTCAAAGTGGCCGGAAGAGTCAGCGAACTTGCGGTAGACCTCGGCAGCCTCGTGCGTAAGGGCCAGGTGCTTTCACGACTAGATCCAACCGACTTTCAGCTCAGGGTCGAACAGGCTGAGGCCGCACTACGTCAGACAAGGGCGCGGCTGGGACTTTCCCCCGAAGGTACCGACGAGCGGGTAGACCCTGAAAGGACTGCACCGGTCAGGGAGGCGCGGGCGGTCCTCGATGAGGCACGTCTGAACCGCGACCGTGCCGCCTCTCTGCTTCAGAAAAATTATATCTCGAAGATGGACCTGGACGCGGCCGTGTCCCGGCTGCTCGTTGCCGAAGGCCGCTATCAGGCAAGCCTTGAAGAGATCCGCGACCGCCAGGCGCTTCTGGCGCAGCGAAAAAGCGAACTGGCGCTGGCGCGTCAGCAGTTGGCAGACGCAACACTGCACGCCCCCATGAACGGTGCAGTCAGGGATAAAAAAACCTCGGTCGGTGAGTATCTGGCAGCAGGTTCGCCGGTCACCGTTATTGTCAGGACTCATCCTCTGAGACTGAAGGTCTCGGTGCCGGAGAGGGATGCCGCATCCGTCAAAATCGGCCAGACAGTCAAGGTCAGAGTCGAAGGCGACACAACAGAAAATACAGGCCGCGTGGTCCGGGTAAGCCCGGTTATCGAAAAACAGAACCGGACGCTGACAGTCGAAGCTGAAGTGGACAATGCTCAGGGCCGGCTCAGGGCCGGCTCCTTTGCCACCGCCGAAATCCTTGTCCAGGCTGATCGGCAGGTCCTGCTCGTGCCTGCCTCGTCGATCGTCACCTTTGCCGGCATAGAAAAGGTGATCGGAGAGAAGCAGGGACTGGCTGTAGAGCGCAGGATCCGTACCGGAAGCCGGACAGGCAACCGGGTGGAGATCCTGGAAGGCGTGGCCCCCGGCGACCTGATCGTGGCTGAACCCGGCAATCTTAACGGCGGAGAGCCTGTCTCAGTGAAACAATAAAACTGCTATGCAGAAACTCGCTGAAATCTGCATACGCCGGCCGATCTTTGCAGCAATGCTTATTCTGGCGCTCTGTGTCGTGGGGGGCGCAAGCTATGCACGCCTCGGAGTGGACCGGTTCCCTTCTGTTGATCTCCCGACCGTCAGTATCCGGACACAACTTCCCGGCGCCTCGACTGAAGAGGTTGAGACCGAAATCTCAAAGCGGATAGAGGAAGCGGTCAATACCATCCAGGGCATCGACGAACTGCGCTCGATATCCGGTCCGGGAACGTCTGTTGTCATCGTTACCTTCAATCTGAATCGCGATATAGACACAGCAACCCAGGATGTGCGGGACCGGGTCGCAACCGTGCTCAGAAACTTGCCCGATGATGCAACGCCGCCCCTCATCACCAAGGCGGACAACGACTCGCAACCGGTACTCACCCTGGCACTCTCGGGTGAACGTGCGCTCCGCGAGTTGACCGAACTTGCTGACAAGGTCGTCAAGGTACGGCTGGAGCGATCAGAGGGGGTGGGAGATGTCCAGCTTGTCGGTGGTCTGAACCGCGCCATGAACGTCTGGGTGGAGGCGGACCGGCTCGAAGCGTACCGGCTCCCGATCACCCTGGTGCGCGACGCCATAATCAGGCAGAACACCGATTCGGCCGGAGGAAACGTTACCGGGGGTACCCGAGAAGAGACACTCAGGACCATCGGACGGCTGGCAGACGCCCGGGCCTTTAACAACCTGGTAATAACTACTATCGAAGGCGCCCCGGTCCGGCTCAGTGACATCGGATGGGCAAAGGACGACGCCAAAGAACAGCGCTCCACGGCAAGGCTGAACGGCATTCCCACGGTGGTCCTGGAGGTCAGGAGACAATCGGGAGCCAATACCGTTGCCGTCATCGAAAGCGTCAAGAAAAATCTCAAGGCCGCCATGTCAGAACTTCCGTCCGGGCTTGAACTGACCGTGATTCAGGACCAGTCGCGCTATATCTATGCAGCGCTGCACGAAATCAACGTACATCTGATCCTCGGCAGCATCCTTGCCTCCCTGGTCGTCCTTGCCTTCATGCGGAACTGGCGCTCGACCGTGATTGCTGCCGTGGCGATCCCGGCCTCGGTCATTGCGACCTTCGGCATGATGCACGCACTCGACTTCACTCTCAACAGTGTGACCATGCTCGCCCTGGTGCTGATGGTGGGGGTCGTGATCGACGACGCTATTGTCGTCCTCGAAAACATATTCCGGTTTATCGAGGAAAAGGGCATGAAGCCGTTCGAGGCCGCAAAAGAGGCGACCGCCGACATCGGCCTCGCCGTCATGGCGACGACGCTTTCCCTCGTGGTCATCTTTATACCGGTTTCTTTTATGTCGAGTGTCTCAGGCCGCTTTCTCTACCAGTTCGGCATCACCGCCGCCGTGGCCGTCATGGTAAGCCTGCTTGTATCCTTCACACTTACTCCCATGATGAGCGCCCGACTTTTAAGGTCCGGCGCAGCAGACCCTAGGTCTAAAACTGGGTCTAAAGCGCGGTCCCGGGGAGGCTTCTACGGAAGGCTTGATGCAGGTTATGTCAGAGTACTGGCTTTTGCGATGGCACACCGGCTTCCGGTGGTGTTGATCTCCTTGCTGGTTATCCTATCGACCGTGCCGCTGTATAAAGCACTCAAACTGGACTACCTGCCCGGCAATGTAGACGAAGGAGAGTTCAACGTTAATGTCACTGCTCCGCAGGGAACAAGCCTTGCCGCCATGGACGAGATTATGCTCGCCATCGGCAAAGAGATCCGTGATGTGCCCGGAGTGCAGATTGTGCTGACTACGGCAGGGGGCGGCTTCATCGGCGGCGTAACCGAGGGCAGAACCTACGTGCGTCTCGCTCCCCACGCAGAGCGTGTTTTTTCTCTTGGGCTGCTTGCAAAAAACACGCTGGCCGGCAGGCCTCTTGCGACCTTCCGGCAGCTCGTCTCCCAGGCCGAAATCATGAAGGAGGTCAGAAAGCGGCTGAAAAAATTCAGGGACCTGAGGATCTCGGTCCGTAACCTGACGGGGTTCAATATCGGCGGCGGCAGCGCAGAAATAGACTTCGTGCTCCGGGGCCCTGATCTAAACGCGCTTTTTACCTATGCAGAAACCCTGAGGACCCGGGCCGATTCTCTTGGAATCATCGACGCCGACACAACGCTTAAGCTGGATAAACCGGAACTGCGTATCCAGCTCGACCGGGCGAGGGCCGACGATCTCGGAGTCGATCCCGGCCGGATAGGCACAGCAATCAGACTCCTGGTTGGCGGCGACCAGGAAGTTTCACGCTTTCGCGACCCTGTTGTCAATGAGGATTACGACGTTGAATTGCGACTACGAAGAGAGGACCGCGCCAATCCCGCAACCATAGGGCGGCTGTTTGTCTCCCGGGACGACGGCAGTCTTGTGCGTCTTGACAACGTGGCCCGCATCGAACAGATAAAAAGCGCCTCCCGTATCGACCGCCTCAACCGGCAGAGGGAAGTCCGCCTACGCGCATCGGTGGCCCCGGGATATGGCCTGGCAGACAGGCTGGAGGCCTTAAGGGCTGCTGTCTCAGAGATGAAGCTCCCTTCTGCCTACACCACTGCAGTCTCCGGCCGCGGACGCGAACTCGAACGAACCTTTGGCGAATTCATCTGGGCCTTTGCCCTTTCGATAATCTTCATGTACATGATCCTTGCCTCGCAGTTCGAAAACCTGGTCCATCCGTTTACCATCCTGCTGTCTCTGCCGCTGACAATCCCTTTTGCGCTGCTCTCGCTCTGGCTTACGGGTAACACGCTCAACCTGTATTCCGCGCTCGGCATCCTGGTGCTCTTCGGCGTGGTGAAGAAGAACGCCATACTGCAGATCGATCACATGAATAACCTGCGGGCCGAGGGCATGGAACGTGCTGCTGCCATACTGCAGGGCAACCGGGACCGGCTGAGGCCGATCCTCATGACCACCCTCACCTTTGTTGCCGGCATGATCCCCCTGGCAGTCGGCACCGGACCCGGAGCCGAGGAACGCCGGGTAATTGCGATCGTCGTCATCGGGGGACAGACTCTCTCACTCCTGCTCACCCTCATCGCCACCCCGGTCGTTTATTCACTTCTGGACGACCTGGGAGAGTTCTTCATAAAAAAGCGGCAGACAGGTTCAGCACAATGAAGGATTTGGAGACGGCTTCGAATCGGCAGCATAAGGAAGAGGTTTTGAGTACTTCTCTCTACTACATCAGAAGCCTCACGGGTTATGCTAATCTCCGGCCAGCACGCTTCTCACCGATTTCAATAGTTCGAGCGGGGATATCGGTTTATAGACAATAGTCGCGCCGTTTCGCAGCGCAGCCTTGTCCCGGATAATATCAGGCGAATAGCCGCTTGCAAAGAGTATTTTGATATCGGGTCTCATCTTCCTTATCTCATCATAGGCCTCTTTGCCGCTCTTCCCGGGCATAATGAGGTCAAAGAGAAGCAGGTCTATGTCCTCATTGTGTTCCAGGTATTTACGCACCGCATCTTCACCATCAACCGCGGTTATAACCTCATACCCAAAGTCCTTCAGCACTGTTTCAGTCAGGTTCCTGACAATCTCATTATCCTCAGCAAGAAGAATGGTTTCCCTGCCTCCAGCAGGCTCTTCCTCCGGGGCCTTCGTCATTTTCCCGGACAGGCCACATGCAGTGACCGGCAGGCATATCCTGAAGGTAGTGCCGATCCCCCGCTCGCTGTATACGTTAATATAACCGTCATGCTGTCTGATGATCCCGTAAACGACCGCAAGACCTAACCCCGTGCCTTTCCCCACCTCTTTTGTGGTAAAAAAGGGTTCGAAGATCTTTTGACTGGTCTGCTCATCCATGCCCTCCCCGGTATCGGAAACGCTTATCATTGCATACACGCCCGGCTTGCCGTATCCATGGAGGGTGATGAAATGCTCATCAAACCTGATCTGCCCGGTCGCAACAGTCAAGGTCCCTCCCTTCGGCATGGCATCACGGGCATTGGTCGCGAGGTTCATCAAAACCTGCTCAAGCTGATGGGCATCAGCAAGAATAGGGATCTCTTCCTCAGGCAGGATGGTCTTGAACGTGATATCCTCGCCGATGACCCTCATCAGGAATTTTCCCGTCTTTCTGATGATCTCGTTCAGGTCAACAGGCTTTCTGTCGATGATCTGTTTTCTGCTGAAGAGGAGAAGATCCTTGGTCAAATGCGCAGCCCTGTCCGAGGCCTCAAGCATCTGTTCGATATTCAGGCGATTCGGATCGTCTTTTGACATTTTCATCAGGGCAAGGTGGCCGTACCCGATAACAGCGGTAAGAATATTATTGAAATCATGGGCCACGCCACCGGCAAGGGTACCGATGGATTCCATTTTCTGTGACTGCCTGAGCTGGTCTTCGAGTCTCTGGTGTTCGGTGATATCCCTGATAATTCCGCGTATGGCAACAACCTTTCCCTGATCATCCCTGACTGCAGTTGCAGAAATCGCAACCTCTATCTGTTGTCCGTCCTGCCGAAGCAGCTTTGTTGCAAAATCGGCTACATAATCATGTTCACCCAGGAGCGAGAGAAAGCGCTCCCGGTCAGCGGGATGCGCATAGGTGTCGCGGATTGCAACAGACATCAGAGCCTCTTTTGAATGGTAGCCCAGGAGCTTGACTCCTGCAGAATTGATATCAATAAATCTGCCATCATACGCCGAGATAAAAATCATATCTCTCGAATCTTCAAAAAGCCTCCGGTATTTTTCTTCACTCTCCCTGAGCGCCTGCTCAGCCTGTTTCCTGACGGTGATATCCTGAATGGTTCCGACCATTCTGACGGGCTTGTTCTGTTCATCGATATCGAGTTTGCCCAGTCCGTGAACCCATCGCACTCCCCCGTCGTTCTGCCGCATGATCCTGTATTCCCGGTCGAAAGAACAACACTTACCAACGACTTCCTGAGTAAAATATTCGAACATCATTGCGCGGTCATCAGGGTGTATCAGCAAAACCCAGCCCTCCAATGACCGGACGAACTTCTTATCTATCCCAAAAATGCTGTCAAGAACATTCGAGCTTTCCCATATGCCGGCAATGACATCCAGGACATAGGTACCCAGGCCTGCGACTGCCTGTGTTTCATTCAGTAACCGTTCACTCTCCTGCAGTGCCTCCTGCGCAGTCACACGTTCTGCCATTTCCTGTTCAAGCTCACGATAGGCCTCCGAAAGCTCGCTGGTCCGCCGCTCTACCTTGCGGTCAAGATGCTCCTTTGCCTCCCGCAGTTCCCCGAGCAGATGCAGAATGCCGATCCGGGTCGTCAACAGTTCCACAACGCGCAGGAGCATAACCTGACAAGAGTCAAGGCGGCCACTGTCAGCGGCATCTGCAAAGACAAAGACACTACAGGTGCAGTCGGCGCTCTCAAACGGAATAAGCAGCAGGGCTGCAGGCTCATACCGGCCAGCCGGCAGCACTATCGCTGCTCTGGCAGCATGCAGTGCAGACCCGGCGAGCAGAACGGTGCCAGATGATCTGAAATCCCCGGGCAGCACAAGGGAGATACTCGTGACCGCAGCTTCAGCAAAAGAGACAAATGAACTCCCGACCCGGAGCTGACCATCCACGACTCTGCAGCATGCGCAGAGAGGAATATCTTTCAGCAGGGAAATCTGCTCGAGAGCGGTATCGATGACTGCCCCGGCATCTTCACAGTGACTAATTTTTTCAGCGATCAGGCCAAGAAGTGTGGTATCCTCGGCACGTTCTGCAAGGCTCTCATTCTCAAGAGAAAGGACCCTTATGGTCTCCTGCAGTTTTTTCAGTTGCTGTTCAGAATCCTCAGGATCAGGCAAGCCGCTCCTCAAAAAAAGCCAAGAGCGACTGCGCGGTCTGCTCCGGCTCGTCTTCCTGTATCCAGTGGCCCCCGGTCGCAATCCTGACCAGCCTGCTTCCCGGAATCTCCCGATGAAGTCTCTCTGCGATTGTAGCACCCAGGTAGGGGTCCGCATCGCCGCGGATGATCAGGACCGGCAGCGCCAGTTTCTTCAGATCATCGGCGATCTCCATCAGGTTGACATTATTCAGACACTTGGCAAAATGAAGAAAGGCCTTGCGGCCCCCGCTTTTTCTGAGGGGTTTCATGAAGAGGTCCATCAGCTCATCGGTCACGCGTTCCTTATGATATATCCCTCTTTTTACAATAAGACTGAAGGCCCCCAGGTCGACGGCGGCGATCATGAACTGGCGAATGACGGGGGTCCTCATCGCAATGATCGGCTGGACCGGCCAGTAATCGTAGGCAACCGTATTGATCATAGCAAGGTCGAAGAGCATCCCGGGATGGCGCACGGCAAAGATCTGGCCCATGCCGCCGCCCAGATCATGCCCTACAAAATGGAACTTTTCAATGCCGAGGCCTGAAACAAACTCCTTAAGCCTCTCTGCATGGTCTTTGATGGCATACGATACATCCAGAGGCATGTCCGAGTCCCCGCAGCCCAGCAGGTCAACTGTGATGACATCGTACCTGGCTGAGAGAAGCGGGACAATATTCCGCCAGATAAACGAGTAGGTTGTAATGCCGTGCACAAGAAGGACAGTCTCACCGCTGCCGGTGCGGTAATAGGTCAACCTGTGGCCTGACACCAAAGCGGTTTTCTTCTCCCCGAGGGCTCGCATGCCTCAATTATAGTCTTTTGAGGCGGGAAATGGAACCAAAAAGAGATCCGGAGAAGACTGTTGCTTGTGCAAAATCTTCCGTATTTTTATAATACAAAAAAAGGCAGGTGAATTTTTGATAAGCAGGTTCTGCGCATTTTTCGGTCTGGTTCTTGTGACCCTCCTTATTGTATCTGTGCCGGCTCCCGCCCAGAAGGAACCGCCGGTCAAAATCGGTGTCGCCTCCATGATCACTCCTGTCGATGCGGTCAAATACTATCAGGACGTGATTGATTACATCGGGGAGCAGATCGGACAGCCGGTGCTGATGGTCCATAGAAGGACGTATGACGAGATGGACTCTCTCCTGGAAAAAGGGGAGGTCAAAATAGCCTTTATCTGCTCAGCCCCCTACGTTAAAAATCGGGAGCAGTTCGGCATCGAACTTCTCGTGGCCCCGAGTGTTGACGGCAAACCTCTGTATCACTCATATATTATTGTTCATAATGACAGTCCGATAAAGGCCTTTCCCGAACTGAAGGGCAAGGTTTTTGGCTTTACTGACCCGAAATCAAATACCGGCAAGCTCTATCCCGAATATCTGCTTAAGTCAATGGGGCTGACCTCTGAGAAGTTCTTTGGCCGCTTCCTCTACAGCTACAGCCACAATAAATCTGTCGAGATGGTAGCCAAAAAAATTGTGGACGGAGCTGCAGTAGAAAGCATTGTCTACGAGCATATGCTGAAGACCGGATCCCCGTATGCAAAACAGACAAAGGTCATCAAGCGCTCTCCTCCCTATGGCATTCCTCCGGTGGTAGTGACGAAAGACATTGACCCCGGCCTCAGGAAAAAGGTGAGGGATGCCTTTCTTGCAATGCAGAAGACCACGAAGGGCAAGGCAATTCTTCATGCCATGATGATAGACGGGTTTGTCGAAGTGCCGGATAAAAACTACGACTCTATCCGTTCCATGGAGAAGGCAGTCGCCGGAAACTCAAGAGCCACGGAAAAAATCAAAGACAGGAAGGTTGTTTATTTCGGTGTCATCCCGAGGGACAATCCGAGAATCATGTATGAAAAGTACCAGCCCCTGCTTGATTATCTTGCATTAAAAACGCCCTACACCTATGAACTTGTTCTGAAGAAAAACTATGAGGAGACTGTCAATGCCCTCGGCAAGGGTGAGACGGATGTGGCACTGCTGGGGCCGCTGACCTATCTTGAGGCCCATGCAAAATATGGCGCCATCAGCATCCTCAAACCAAAAGGTGGGGACGGCACTGCCCGCTACAGGACCGTGATCATAAAGAAGAAGGATTCGCCGCTCCGCAGTCTTTCGGACCTAAAGGGAAAGAGTGTTGCCTTTGCTTCGTCCAAATCCACCTCGGGCAACCTCATACCCCGTTATATGCTTGCAAACGCAGGAATCCACCTGAGCGATCTCGGTAACTACGCGAATTTCGATTATCATGATTCTGTGGTAAAGGCTGTCCTGAAGGGCCAATATGCAGCAGGCGCTGTCCGCGATTCCGTCGCCGGGAAATATGTGAAGCTCGGACTGGAAACTATTGCGGTATCGGAGTTCATACCCACGGGCCCGCTCGTAGCAGCTCCCGGAACCCCCTTCTCAGTTATCGAGAATATCAAACAGGCGCTTCTTGCGTTAAGTCCTCAAAACAGCGAAGGGAAGAAAGTGCTGAAACGCCTTGATGAGGATTTCAAAAGCGGCTTTACCGAGGCAACGGACAAAGACTACGCAGATATACGGACTAAGATCAATGTCGTACCGCAGACCTGCGGCAGGGGCTGTCACCCGAAGATAAAATTATGAACAGGGCTGCGGCGTTCTTTTCCCGGCTCGGGCTTCAGTATAAGTTTATTCTGATCACTACCTGCGCGATTATCACGGTCATGAGCATTATCGGTTATCTTGCGGTTGAGCGGGAAAAGAATATCCTTTATGCAGAGGTTGAAAAGCAGGGCAGACTGCTCGGCGAAACGCTTGCGATCCCGATTATCAATGACCTGATTTATGAACGGCTCGGCCTGGTCGAAGAAGGGGGCCTTCTCGACAACTACATCCTTGAGATCTTCAACCGGCAGGATGCAGACCTGCTGTATATAGCCATTCTGGACGAAGAGGGCAGGATCATATCCCACAATGACATCACCGAATACGGGAAGGTCTATGCAGACGCATTGACAAGAAAGGCCCTTGCAGCCGACAGAACCATAATACAGCAGGCTGCAGGCAAAGAACATCAGACCCTTGATTTCGGCGTACCGCTATCGATCGGCAAGAAGAGATGGGGCACCCTCAAGTTCGGGATATCCCTCGAAAAGGTCGAACACGAAATACTTGCCACGATCAGAAAGATTGTCGGACTAACCATCGCCCTTGTGATAGCAGGTTTTTCAGTTATCCTGCTCCTGAGCCGGAGGTTCATAAGTCCGATAACGCAACTGGCAGCCACGATGGAAGAGGCCAGGGGGGACTATCTGGACCTCAAAGTCGAGGTCAGAGGCCACGATGAACTGGCTGTGCTTGGAGAGCGCTTCAACAACATGATCGAGAGGATCAGACAGGCGAATGAAGAATTGAAGAAGACCCATGAGAAACTTGTCCAGTCGGAAAAACTGGCCTCAGTAGGAATACTTGCCGCAGGTGTGGCCCATGAGATAAACAATCCTCTCGGCGGCATGTTCAACTGCCTTCAGATGCTCAGGCAGAATGGAGACAGGCCTGAACTCAGGGAAAAATATCTGGACCTTTTCAATGAGGGCCTGGAGAGAATAGAGACAACGGTCAGCAAACTTCTGTGGATGTCACGCAAGGCAGAGCATACCCCGGCAGAGGTGAATGTCAGAAACTCCGTGGAGAGTGTTTATTCTTTTCTGGAATATAAGATGAAGAAGGGAAAAATTGAACTCCTCAGTAAGGTTTCTGATGACCTGCGCATTAACTTTGATGTGCATGACTTCCAGCAGCTGCTCCTGAATCTTTTTATCAATGCGGTCCATGCCATGCCGGAAGGCGGCACGCTTGAGGTCAGGGGGCGGGTGGATACTTCCGGAATCACCATCGAGGTGGCGGACAGCGGATGCGGCATTGAGGCCGAAAATGTCGGCAGAATTTTCGATCCTTTTTTTACCACCAAGCCCACCGGAGAGGGGACAGGTCTGGGGCTTTGGTTGACCTATGAGATCGTGAGAACGTACAATGGTGAAATTTCAGTGGAAAGCCAGCCCGGAAAAGGCAGCACGTTTGTTATGAGATTTCCCCTGGAGCAGACGGGATGAAAGAAACAATACTGCTTATAGAAGACGACAGGATTATGCGAATCAGCCTGGAGGACGCCCTGAAAGGCGTCGGGTATGACGTCATGTCTTTTGAGACCGGAGCGGCCGCACTGAACGTTTTCAGAAATACCTCCTTTGATCTTGCCATCACCGATGTCAGACTCCCTGACATGGACGGGTTCGATATCGTGAAGGAAATAACCGACCTGAATGATTCTCCGGTAATCATGATGACGGCCTACGGTACCATTAAGGACGCTGTCGAGGCGATGAAACTCGGCGCCTTTGATTACATTACAAAGCCCTTTGCCCTGGATGAATTTATGTTGCTTGTCAGCCGGGCGCTTGACATGAAGAAACTGAGGGAAGAGAATATCAGACTTAAAAAGGACCTGAACAGGTGCTACGCTGCTCCAAATATCGTCGGGGAGAGCAGCGGCATGAAAAAAGTATTTTCCCTCATCGAAAAGGTCTCTGCAACGGATTCGACAGTATTAATCCTTGGAGAAAGCGGAACAGGCAAGGAACTCGTTGCCACCACCATCCACTACCAGAGTACCCGAAAAGACAAGCCGTTGATCAAGATCAACTGTGCCGCACTGCCTGAAGGCCTTGTTGAAAGCGAACTGTTCGGCCACGAAAGAGGGGCGTTTACCGGGGCTATAAAACGAAGGCCGGGCAGGTTCGAGCTTGCTCATGGAGGGACCATTTTTCTCGACGAAATCGGCGATCTGCCGCTTCAGGCACAGTCAAAGCTCCTCCGCGTTCTGCAGGAGAAGACAATTGAGCGGGTCGGAGGAACCGGGAGTATCAGGGTCGATGTCCGGCTGATCACTGCAACGAACAAAGATCTTGAGGAAGAAGTGAAGGCTGGACGTTTCAGGGAGGATCTCTTTTATCGGTTGAATGTCATCCCGCTGAACATCCCTCCGCTCAGAGAAAGAAAAGAGGACATTCCCTCTCTCCTGGAGGTTTTTATGGATAAATTCAGGACCAGGCTTTCAAGGAAGGTCCGCTTTTCCAAAGAGGCCGGCGACCTGCTTCTGGCGTATGATTATCCGGGCAATGTCAGGGAGCTCGAAAATATTATTGAACGCTGCGTTACGCTTTCCACGACTGACGTGATCAATAAGAACGAGCTGCCGTCTCTTATGATTGGGGATAGCTCACTGAAATTGGGCAGCCTGTCTCTTTCGGACGTGGCAGCGGACGCGGAGAAGGGGCATATCACGCGGGTCCTTCAGACAACACAGGGCAACAGAACAAAGGCGGCGGAACTTCTCGGAATCAGCCGAAAGAACCTCTGGGAAAAGATGCATGCATATCGGATCGAATAGAAATTCAGTCCTCTGAAAAGTGTTACGTTATCGTAACAAACAGTCCTTTTGTTTTTTCTTTTATTCCTTCGTAAAAACATATAGTTAGCGTTACACGCGTTCAAAGCGTTTCCTTTCGGTAACAACTCCACAAAATAAGATTCTTATATTTCAACGAGTTATAAGTGGCAAACAAGTTGCTTTATATATTATGCGCATGAACTGAATATTCATATGGTGAGTTGCACGCTGCTGTAATCGGCTATATAATTTTTCAAAAAGAGGTGAAACATGTTTGGATTAGGTCTGCCGGAGATGGCGATAATACTGGTCATTGCAGTTCTGCTGTTCGGCTCAACGAAACTTCCTCAGCTCGGCAAGGGCCTGGGAGAGGCAATATCAGGGTTCAAAAAGGCGCTGGCCGATGATAAGCCGGCGGGGAATATTGAAAAATAGGATACTTTGCTCTGTGACACCGCAATGTCTTGCGGTTATTGAAACAGGTTAGAACCAGTTCTATATATTTGTAATAAACAAAGGAGGTAATTGAATGAAGATTAAGAGAAGAGATTTTCTGAAGGCAGGCGTTGCAGCCGGAGCAGTGGTGGCATTGGCAGGTCCTTCGCTCAATGCATTTGCTGCAGTCAAAGCGGATGAGAAGGCGATTGGAGGTACCGACCCCGGAGAGTGGATGCCCTCCACCTGTCAGGGATGCACCGCCTGGTGTCCTGTGGAATTTTTTGTGCAGAAAGGCCGGGTAGTAAAGGTGCGCGGCAATCAGCTCAGCAAGGCCAACAGCGGTTACTGCTGCCCGCGCGGGCACCTGATGCTCCAGCAGGCCTACGACCCTGACCGGATTAAGGTCCCGATGAAACGCACTAACCCATTGAAAGGTCGCGGCATTGACCCCAAATTCGTGCCGATCACCTGGGACGAGGCCCTTGACACGATCGCAGACAGGATGATTGAACTGCGCAAGGCCGGCACACCTGAAAAACTGACCTACATCCGTGGTCGTTACTCTCCTACCTCCACAGATCTGTTATACGGAACACTGCCCAAAATCTATGGTACCGGCAACTATTTCTCGCACAGCGCCATTTGCGCCGAGGCCGAGAAGATGGGGCCGGGATATACACAGGGTTTCTTCGGATACCGTGACTATGATCTGGCAAAGACCACCTGTCTGGTAATCTGGGGCTGCGACCCACTCTCTTCCAACCGTCAGGTGCCCAATGCCATAAGCCGATTTGGCGATATTTTCGATCGCGGAACAGTAATCGCCGTTGATCCGCGTCTCTCTGCATCGGCCGCCAAGGCAAATGAGTGGCTCCCCATCAAACCGGGTGAGGACGGCGCTCTCGCTGCGGCCCTGGCCCATGTCATCATGACCGAAGGTCAGTGGAGCAGGGAGTTTGTCGGCGATTTCAAAGAAGGTAAGAACCTGTTCAAGGCAGGTGCAACTATTGATGAGACTGCATTTGTTGAGAAGCAGACCCACGGTGTGGTGAAGTGGTGGAATATAGAACTTAAAGACAAGACTCCGGAGTGGGCAGCCAAAATTACCCTTATACCAGCGAAGCAGATCATACGCGTTGCCCGCGCCATGGGTAAGGCAGGCTCTGCCTGTGCCGTATACATGGGGCCGGGTGTAGCCATGACCCCGAGAGGCACCTATGCTGCAATGGCGGTGTATGCGTTAAACGGCATCCTCGGTTCTATTGAAACCGAAGGCGGCGTCATGCAGAGTTCCGGTTCACCGACCAATAAATTCCCGGAAATCAAGGATGTCTTTATCGATGAAGTGGCCAAGAAGGGCAGTAAGGGCAAGAAACTGGACGGTCGCGGCGCCAAGGACATGCCTGCCATGATGGGTGCCAAGCCCGGCAGCGGTGTGGTCACTAACAATGTTGCCAATGGCATGTTAAAGGACCCCGGGGCG
>PNOC01000046.1 GCA_013824615.1 Thermodesulfovibrio sp. | reverse complement strand
TAACCTGCACGAGAAATAGCAACACAGTTGAGGGCCTGCACAAACATTTCTACCGTTAATTCACATTTCTAGCTGAACGCTGACTCTGCGTCTTCAGCCACTACTGAACGCTTTGGCGATGAGGGCATTGTCCTCCTTTGCTTCCTGTACCTGATAGTGTATCTTTTCTACTGCAGGTGAGAGTTTCTTTTTGAAACAAATGATAGGTAATGATAGGTCAATCAAGTGTTCGTGTTGTACTTTATAACGATCTAAATCAGCCGTGGCTATTAGCCATCCACTGGATTTGCTTGCTGTACGTTTTCTTTGTAATTTTGATTTGCGATTCCGGCAGTAGTAGGACGAGGCCGGCCCGTTTTAACCCATTTATTAATTATAGGGGCGCTCAGATTCCCTATTAAGAGGGCAACGATTGAATTGTCTATTTGCGGATAATAAAAATGCAATACAAAGGACAAAATGCCTATAAAAATGCCATAGATTACCTTTGCCTTTGTTGACAGCGGAGCAGACTTGTGTTCAGTGAGCATAAACAGGACGAAAAACACATTGATCAATCCGATACTATCTGTTACATCAATCCGATTAATAATTCCGTAGGTAACGTATAGCGGGGCAACCGTGAGCAAAAAACTCAAAATGAGATACCAGCCTCTCATTTTATAGACAATAAAGAGGCCAAGTGGAACGACCAGATAAAAAGCGGTTGCCGCCCACCAGGTTATCAAGCCATCCAATAAAAGCACCGTTGCTAATAATCCAAAGGCTGCAGGATTAAACAGATTACGGTTGGCTACCCGTATGAGATGTTTTGAGAGGATTGCAAGTGTCGGGGCAATTAAATAGATGAACCTGTTCTCTAGGTCGGGTTCTAACAGCGCAGCAATAATCAAACCGGAAATGAGGGCGCCACCGGGAAATCTGAATTTGCCCTCCTTTTTCCAGATAATGATGCCGTCCAGCAGCACGGCTGTAGATACTGATATTAATACTGCTTCTATCACTCTTAAGGTAAAGATATCCTGATGTAAATTAGAAAGCACAAGGACACTGAGAGAAAGAATCATGTAGGTATAGAGAGTTAGTCCCTTCATAGTTATCTCACAATCAATCTTGTTTTCTGTTTCCCATGATTAGGTCCGCAATAGACGCTGCAATGGACCATGAATTGTCCTTTTTGGGATGCCGTAAAATCTATAGTTTTCGTCACACCTTTGGGCAACGGCTGATTTACTTTGAATTCAGGGACATGTATTCCATGCGGCACATCCATAGCTGTCATGAGCAGCTTTACTTTTTCTCCATATTTCACTACTATCGGATTTGGATAAAAGCCATATTTATAGGCGCCAACTTCGATTTCCCTAATCCCGTTTTTCAGCTCGCCGGACAAAACCTGTTCTGTATACGGTCTATTTTCAACAGAATAAATTGAGGACGGAAAGCCACCTAAAATGAACAGAAAAATAATACTTGAATGTATCGCCAGCGATCTAACCCGGTTAATCATATCGAGAGCACCTTTCGTTGTTTATGCAGCACGTGTCATCGTTCTATCATGTTTTATTTTCATACAATCAATATACGGATTCCATGTTTGAGTCCCCATGGGTCAATTGTAGTATAGCCGAAGCGTTGCAACAAGATGTGACTTAATGATTTTACGGAAAACAGGGATTCCCCCTTTTCCGTATATCATGATAATAAGGCTCAATTGCGGGATCGGTATATCATGGGTGGTTTGCCAAAGGTAGCTCACTGACACCCGCTTTGCAATTACGACACGAACACCACAGATTGAATAGAGGTCCTGGTGCGAGGATTAGAAATGGAATTATAACTGTGGCGGAATGTCCAACAGCGAGGACTTGTCGATGCAAGAAAACTTTTCGGGTGATGTCCCAGTCTGTCAAGTTTAGGGAGAACTAAACGTTGGCCTCGTCTTTGAGAAACGTTTGTTTTGAGGGGTACATCGCGCATGGTCGCAGATGGCAACGAGTTTTTTCCAAAAGGAACATTGCGCCATTAGCAGAAGATTCCGGCCAAGCCGTAATTGCGTTGTAACGGAGTATCCAGGCTGCCAGGGACATGGCAAAAAAAAGGCAGTACAGATATCCAAGAAGAATGACCTGTACTGCCTTTATGAACACTGAACTCCTAAATATTTTCGGTCATCTCCCAGACGCCGCAGGGGCAGATGCCGGCGCAGAAGCCGCAGCCGATGCACTTGTCTTCATCGACAACATACTCGAAGCTCTTGCCTTCACCCTCAATTCTGGTTATGGCTCCCCAGTAGCAGGTTGCTTCGCACATATGGCAGTCCCTGCAGGAGGCACAGGACATGCATTTGTTCGCCTCACGCTCAGGACTGAAGTCACCGACGCAGACGTCATAGTACTCTTTTTTGATGCGCTCATACGGGATCATCTGTTTGACTTCAGGCTGACGAGGCGCATGCATCATCTGGTAATGGACCGTCTCGGCGACAATCCTTCCCTGTCCGATCGCGTTGGTTACCAGGCCGAGTCCGGTGGCGTCTCCGATTGCAAAGACCTTTACATCCGAGGTCTGATTGATATTGTTGACCTGGACCCAGCCGCGTTCGGTATTGACCGAAGGTGGCAGAAAATCCAGGATCGGCACATCGCCGACAGAGATGATGACGACATCAGCTTCAAGCGACGAGCCATCTTTAAAATAGATCTTTCTTTCGCTTTTGCTGTATCGGTCCGTTATCCTCGGCCAGAGGATCTGCGTGCCCTTTGCCATGGCTGTTTCGACCTCTTTGCCGAAGGCTGCAGGCTTCTGGATATCCACAGCAATCACGGATTCAGCCCCGAAGTTATATGCCTCAGAAGCCACATCCATACCCACATTGCCGGCTCCGATGACGACCACTTTCTTGCCGTTGAGGTCATGGATCCTGCCGCTGTTCGTCTCCTTCAGAAAATCATAGGCAGTCATGATATCCTCAGAACCGGGGAAGGGTATCTTCCTGGGCTGCTGGGCGCCGACAGCGATCACGACAATCTCGCTGTCCTTATAGAGTCCGTCAAACAGTGCCTTGGTTACAGGCGTATTCAGGTGGACCTTGACCCCGAGTTCTGCAAAGCGGGAGAGTTCCTTTTCGAGTATCTGATGGGGCAGGCGCTCCCGCGGGATGCAGTGTTCGATCTTGCCGCCGAGTTTTCCGGTGGCCTCGTAGAGATCCACTGAATGACCTTTGAGCGCGAGCTGCCATGCAGTACTCAGGCCGCCCGGGCCGCCGCCTATCACCGCAACGCGGTGTCCGGTAGCCTTCTCTTTCTTTGGCGCCGGAAGATCGAGGGCAAGACTGCCCAGTTTATCGATATCGAGCGGTCTGTCAAGCTGGCCCCGTGAGCAGCTCTTCATGCAGGGGTTCGGACATATCTGGCCGCAGACCGTAGCCGGAAGAGGGCTGTATCTCAGGACGAGTTCGAGCGAATCCTGCAGCAGTCCCTGTCTGATCAGTGTTGCCCTTTTGTGTGACGGGATCTGTGACGGGCAGGCATAGGCGCAGGGGGGGGCATACTTTTCATTTGCCCAGACAGGCCTGTTGCGACGCTCTTTGCCGGTAGTTATATAGGGTAATATCGTCAGGTCGTGGTCCAGGTATTCTGCAAAGATGCCGCCCTGGCCAACTTCCTTGTCCCAGTTGTTCTTTCTGAAGTCTGAAGCCGTCATCTTGAACCATTTCCGGGACCTCTTCTCCTGCGGTGTGTAGGAGATGAGCTTTTTCCATGAATCACGGGAACCCGTAAGCTCATCGAAATACGGCATCCTGTCGATCGCCTCAAGATAGGGCTTCATGTTTTCAGTGAGCCATGCCCAATCCTGATCACTCAGGTCAAGAAGTTTGACGTCTTTATCGCTGTACCCCTGGATTGGGCCGCGGAAATAGATGGTGCCTCCGACCATGCCGACACAGGGCCGGTAGCCAAGGATATTTTCAGGGTTGCGGGAGTCCACACCGCAGATGACCGAGATGCCGCCTGCCTTGAACTCTGCAAAAGAGTCACCGACATTTCTGAAATACCAGGACTGAGGCGGTTCAAATCTCGGGTTGTGTTTGGTCATGGTGTCGCAGCGTGCGCCGCCGCTTCCCTGGACATAAAGTATTCCCTGGGCAGCTGCGTTGAAGGCTCCGTTTGTTACATCGCCAAGTATGGTGATCTTTGCACCGCAGTTTATCCAGCCGGCATCATCAGAGACGCTGTTTTTTACAATGATCTCGGTGCCTTCCATGCCCATGCTGCCGACACGCTGCCCGACCGGTCCCTCGACCGTTATGGTGACTTTATGCTGTCTTGGCCAGATCCTGCCGCCTATGCCGTGCTGGCCGTCGGCAACAATATGCAGTTCCTGCGCCCCCTGCTGCACTGCCTCCTGGATCTGCTCCTCAAGAATACGGGAAGGTACCCGCTGCCCCCTGATGCTGCCCCGGATTGTTGCGGCTGAGGAGATTTCGGCGACCTCTTTCTGAGCAGATGCGTTACTTGCCCCTTGCCCCTTGCCCCTTGCCCCCTTCTGTATAACAGTTTTCTTAACACGCATAGCTTATACCTAACCTCTCTGCCATTGCCTTGTCATCAATGCTCAGACCGTCAGACATGCCGATCGGCAGTTCAGTGCTTCTTCCCATCGGCGCGAAGATCTTTTTCAGCTCGACATCCGCTGATTTAAAGACCTCTACAACGCGTTCGGCCACTTTGTCAGGGTCGAGTCTGCGGTAGAGCTTCGGATCCTGCGTGGTGATTCCGCGCGGGCATTGACCCGTATTGCAGAGGTTGCACCGGTTGTTCTCGTCCCCGAAGCAATCTGATGCAGTCTGCATTATATATTTACCGATCGAAACCGCTGAGGCCCCGAGCATGATCAGGGCTGCGGCATTGGCCGCCAGATTCCCTTTCTTGCCGACACCTCCTGCAGCTATCAGCGGCAGCTCGTTCTGTTTTCCCTGTTTTACAAGATCAAGATAACAGTCCCTGAGATTCGAGGCGATTGGATGTCCCATCTTGTCCATAGAGACGTTATAGGCAGCTCCGGTTCCGCCGTCCTCGCCGTCAATGCTCAGTCCTGCAGCGTAGGGATTTCTCGCCAGGTTATTCAGCACGGCGCGGGCAGTCTTGCTCCCCGAGATCTTCGGATAGACCGGCACCCTGAAGCCCCAGGCCATGGACATCGACTGGATCATCTTGGCGACAGCCTCTTCGATCGAATACTTAGTCTGGTGCGTCGGCGGTGAAGCCAGGTCGACAAACTGAGGCACGCCCCGGATTTTGGAAATCAGCTTCAGGACCTTCTGGGCCATGAGGAGTCCGCCATCGCCCGGTTTAGCTCCCTGTCCGTATTTGATCTCTATGGCAGCAGGGTCTTCAACCATATGGGGAATAGCCCGGACGATCTCGTCCCAGCCAAAATATCCCGAGGCTATCTGTATGATGAAATATTTCAGATAGCGTGACCGCAGCAGTCTCGGCGGCATGCCGCCTTCGCCTGAACACATGACCACCGGCATGCCCTCGACTTCATTGAGGTAGGCCACGCCCATGGCAAGCCCTTCCCACATCGGAGGTGACAGTGCG
The DNA here is from genome assembly GCA_013824615.1 of Thermodesulfovibrio sp. Classification (GTDB taxonomy): domain Bacteria; phylum Nitrospirota; class Thermodesulfovibrionia; order Thermodesulfovibrionales; family UBA6898; genus PALSA-1316. The sequence goes on along the minus strand of PNOC01000046.1, from coordinate 22,804 downwards.
CCTACTGACATGCTTCCGATCATGATGGGGTAGATCTCCCTGACCGGCGGGACGAAGATGTCCCTCTTGTCCACAGAAAGCTTTCCGTCGATCACCTTCAGCGGCATGGCCTCGGGTGACATGATCCTTCCCAGCAGGGTCCGTATCCGGAATTCATGCCTGCCGGCATCCAGGGCCGGGTCGGTCAGCATCGAAATTCTGGTGAACTTCAGCCGGTCAAGCGTTGATATGGAGGGGTCATTCCTTCTGCCGCCTCTTTTGTATCCATCCCCGCCTTTGTTTTTGTAGTGAAGCAGTTTATTGGAGGGGTTGAATTCCGGTTCAATCGCCTCGTTCGGACAGACTAGTGTACAGGTGCCGCAGCCGGTGCAATAACGCTCCATGTCTGTGACCTGCTCTACCACATGGACTGTCATTCTCTTTGCTGTGGGTGTTGGAATAGGGCTGTCCGAATGTACGAATCTTTTGACCTTGACGGCCGGAACGATCGCCTTGACCGGGCAGACTGCGGTGCATTTGCCGCACCGAGTGCAACGGTCATCCCGCCAGCGGATAATATAGGGTAATTCTCTGAGTGAAAGTTTATGATTATGGTCTAACCGTGCAGCTGGTTCCATACCCGTACCTCCTCTGCCTTTGGTGATATGATCACCATGTCGTATTTCATCGGGAAGATGTCCTTCGCCCTGTCTCTTTTCGGAATTGCCCGGTCAACGCCGCATTCTTCAGACATCAGGGCATACTTCCCCTTGACGCCGCCGACAACCCCTGGCCGTAATTTCTTGGCGTCCTGGACCATGAAAACAGTTCCGTCGGGGGTGAACCCGATGACCATATTCGGCCCGTCTATGCAGAGCTGTCTCATCGACTGCTTTATCATGCTAATGGCTTCCTTGTCAGGTCTTTCCTCGATCTCGTGAGCCTTAAGCGGGGTTATCACATCTTTGTAATAGTGGAGCGGAAAGCCCAACTGTCTGGTGGCGTAGTGAAGAATATGCGTAAAAACCTCGCTGTCGCTGTTGTAGCCCATGTACCCCGGGAAGCCCCTGCTGGAGAGGAACTCCCTGATCGGAACAAAGGCCGTGTTTTCGCCGTTTGTCATCGAGCAGTACCCCTGAATGAAAAACGGGTGACAGGCGTAGAGATAGATCGCGTAGTTGGTGTTCTGACGTCCCTGGGCCAGGATGATGCGGGCCTTGAGACTGTCGTTGTCGAGGCCGAAAAATTGGGCAACCTCAAGCGGGTCTCCGACTTCCTTTATCGTGATGGCGTCGGGATAAAAAGAGAAGGCAAAGATCGACTCATTCGGCTCGCCGATTTTTCTGATCTCCAGGCGGGTCTGCATCAGGAGTTCTTCTTTTTCCGCCATGGTCTTGCTCTTGTATGCCGCCGGGTAGTCATAGGCGCGGGCGAAGTAATGGTCGCGCTGCACAATGCCCTTAACCGGTTTTATCTTCGGCCTCCACTCATGCTTGAGTGTGAAACCGTGCTTCTTCATATAGTCATCGAGCGTCTTCTTGCCGTCTTTCGAGCAGATGCCGGAGAGGACGGGGTATTTCTTCAGTTTCTCGAATTCGCCCCCCAGGTCCTTGAGCACCAGTCCGAGTCCGGAGCCATCGTGTCCCTCTTTCATCGTCTCGAGGGCAAGGATAGGTTCCATGGGTGATATGAATTCCTTGGACGTTATCGCAGCCAGTCTGCACATTGCCGTTACCTCGTTTGTATGAATGCAGGCAAAAAAACGTCTCTGCCCTGCAAAGAAGGAAGAGACGCCATTACGTTAACCGCATGCCGTCTCATATTATAGAAAACTGGATAAAATCTTTTCAATATGGGACGGGTTTGTAAAAAGTCCGTATGCTGCGTTGCGCTTCGAAACTCCCCTCGACTCCGCGCAGGGCAGGCTCTTCTCCATTTCCGGAAGAGATGGGGTGTTTTTGATATACTATAAGCAAAGAGATTCATCATAAAGGAGATGCGGCTATGAAAATAACACCATTACACGATTGGGTGGTCATACAAGTTGTTGATTCCGACGAGCGGACGGCAGGAGGGCTTTTCATTCCCGAGGCTGCAAAAGAGAAGCCTCAGTGGGGGATCGTTGAGTCTGTGGGGGCCGGGATATATGAGGCAGAGGATAAGGATGCCAAGGACAAGAAAAAATTTGTGCCCGCTGCATTGAAGCCTGGAGACAACGTACTGTATGAAAGGTATATGGCCAGGGAATTTACGGTTGACCATGAGAAGGTGGTCATGGTCAGGGAGAGTGCAGTCCTTGGGGTTTTAGAACGCAGCGGCAGCACTGCCCTCCAGACAAAGGGACCTTCTGCGCTTGAGAAAAAAGCCCCTTCAGCCCTTCAGAAAAAAGAGTCAGGGGCTCTGACTGCCGTGGAGAGGTCAGCGGAGAAAAAGACGAAAAAGAAATAGGGCGCGGGTGAACATCGGAATAATTTATGGGGGGAGGTAGTCCTAAATGATATTATTGAGGTTAACCGACACGTTTCTCATAAGTTTCTCGTTTTCATTTTTGCTGGCTGCAGGAGTCGGCGTTATAACTGCAGGAAAGTCACTGGCGGATGATATCGCCATAAAGGGATATGATCCCGTCGCATATTTCAAGGCCGGCAAGGCCATAACAGGCACGGCATCATTTACCTTCCCGTGGCATAACATGACGTGGCATTTCCAGTCCATTGAGAACAGGGAGCTGTTTGCGGCCAGCCCGGAGAAATACGCCCCGCAATATGACGGTTACTGTGCCTGGGCCTTGACAGAGGAGCGAAAGGCGGTTACCGATCCGGAAGTATGGACGATCGTTAACGGGAAGCTCTATCTGAATTGCAGCAAGGCAGCGTATGAAAAATGGAGCAGAGACATTCCCGGTAACATCAAAAAGGCGGATACGAACTGGCTCAAATTAATCGGTGGAAATTGATCTCATGATATCCTGGAGATATTTATTTCAAACGTCCCGCAGTTTTTCCGGTTGGGCAGATAGCTTTGATCCGGGGAGGAAATGCGTGTATGTGCAGAAATATCCGGACCCTCTTTAACTTCGAGCCGCCTGCTACGGAAGAAGAGATTCATGGGGCCGCACTACAGTTCGTGCGAAAAGTCAGCGGCTTCAACAGGCCGTCGAAGGCCAACGAAGCGGTGTTCCTTTCGGCTGTCAAGGAGGTAGAGGCCGTCTCCAGGAAACTTCTGAGCTCGCTTGAGACGAACGCACTGCCGAAGAACCGCGAAAAAGAGGCTGCCAGGGCTCGGGCACGTGCTGCAAAGAGGTCTTCCCTGTAAAGGTCTGTTTTTATTTGCATGTCGTGGTGATTAAGGGTCCCGTCTGTCTACGACATCACTTCTTTTGTGCCTGTATAGGTCTTCCAGCGGTTATGGAGCCAGAAATACTGCTCCGGGTATTTCCTGATAATTGATTCCATCTGGTGGTTTACTTCCTGCGTGATCCGGTATATCTCGTCTTTTTCATGCTCAAATTTCCGGGGCCAGATAGGGTCGCAGACAAAACCTTCAAATCTGAAATCAGCGGTCCTGCAGCAGGCGACTACAACGACCGGCCTGTTTTTGGTGATGGCAAGGACCGCCGGCACCGGGGTGGTGGTTGCCTTGCGTCCGAAGAAGTCGACCAGTATCCCCTTGATCGTGCTCTGGTCGGTCAGCATGCCGATGGATTTCCCCTGCTGGAGCGTCCGCTGGAGCACGAACATCGCATTTCTCTTGGGGACAACCACCTGTCCGCCGGCAGTCCTGTTTTCATAGAAGAGTTTTTCCAGATAGGGATTATCGAGAGGCCGGGCCACCATAACCAGTGGGATTCCGACCACGGCACTGACCGCAGGAAGAAGCTCCCAGTTGCCGATATGGGGTGTTACGAAGATGCAGCCGTTTGCTTCATCATGGATTTTTTTTGCCTTCTGAAAAAGCTGTTCAAGATCAGTGTTGGTTTTTTTGAGCTGGTCCAGGACATCCGGGGAGTTGAAGACCTTCCGTGACTTCATCACCTCAAAAGCGGTCAGAAAAAGTGACTGGCAGCTTCTCCGGGCGATATCCCTGATTTCTCCTTCTGTTTTTTCATTGGCAAAGGCCTTCCGGACATTATCGAGGGCGATATCCCGGCGCCTCGGCACAACGTTGAACAGGAGGTTTCCGAGCAGGCTGCTCAGGCGATAGGTTACACCAAAGGGGAGCCTCCGGAAAATTGCCATAAAAATAGATGCGGCGCCGTATTCGACGATCTGCAATAACCAGCTTTTTTTTGCTTTAGCCATGTCAGCTGACTGAGGGCAGGGTGGGGTCGCCTAGGCTGCTTCGACCACAACAGATGATGACTGACCGCCTACCCCGTAACTGGTAGAAAGGAACTGCCGCTTTTCTGAGACCTGATGTTTTCCGGCCAGCAGCAGATTCATATGCGCAGCGTCGGCTTCTCTGAAGTTTAGGGTCGCCGGAGCAATACCTTCCTTTACCGCAAGAAGCCCGAGGATTACCTCGGCAATGTCACTTGCCGCACCGAGATGACCGGTGTACGACTTCATGCCGCAGACAGGGACCTGGGTCCCGGCCTCTTCAAAAACCTTTGCGATAGATTCGAGTTCGGATGCATCACCTTTCTGGGTGCCGCTGCCATGAGGTGTTATGAAGGCCAGGTCCCCTACCGTGCTTCCGGCATTGTTGAGAGCGAGGTGAATGCAGCGTTTACTGACCATCGGCGGGACGGTGAAGCCGCTGGCGGACGTGAACTCAATGCAATTGGCGGTGCTGTTGATTTTGCCAAGGATGGCGGCACCTCTTTTTTTCGCAGACTCCGCAGCCTCAAGAACAAGCGTTGCCCCGCCTTCACCGGTTATGAAGCCGTCGCGCCTGCGGTCAAAAGGCCTGAATGAATGCACCCCGTCTTTGCACCGTGATATAATGCCAAGCTCCCGGACCTCGTAAAGGGGAATATCGCTGATCCAGTTGCCATAGCCGACAGCAACGGCTATGTCGGCCCTGTTCTGACTGATGCTCCGGCAGGCCAGCTCAAGGGCATAGCCGCCGCAGGGAGACAGGCTGGCCAGGCTGGTGTTCGGGCCCATGCATTCAAGATAGGAAGAGAGAAAACTGAAGAGATTATTCGACAGGGACTCAAGCAGAAAGAACGGGTTGACCTTGCTGAGCGCAGCCTCGTTCAGTTTTTCAAAATCAATGCTATTGCTGCCTTCCGTGGCATCCTTGATGGCAGGATAGAGGAAGTCATATCCCACCTTTGTGAAATCACCCGAGGCCACATATAATGCCCGGCGGGAGGGAGGTGTTTCCGAGGACCGAAGTGCTGCTCCTGCCGCAGCCTCATGTGCTGCAGTAAATCCGAGGAGAGCTCCACGGTTCAGAAACTTCAGCTGACCGGCGATCTTCGGTGGTATATCTCCGGGCAGCGTCAGGTCTGTTACCTTGCCGAGATGCTCAAGAAAAGCCGGCATGCCCTCCCGCGGATAATAGCCGATTCCGGTCTTCATTGCCTTCATATTCTCCCAGTTTTCGGACGCAGTCCGTCCGAGCGGAGAAATAAGGCCGATACCTGTTATGACAATTTCACGTCCCTGCATCTATAGTCCCAGATTCCTGGTAAGGAGATCGAAGAAGCGTCTCTGCTCGTCAGGGTCCTCAAGCTCTCCAAAGGGAACGATATCTCCCTCGAATTCAACGGTTATCTTTTTCTTGCCGTTAATAGTCCCGAGGCCCTTGTATATCTTTTTCCCCTCAGCAGTCGAGGGCAGTGCATGAACCTCCAAGCTTACCTGATCGCCCGGAAACGCAAAACCGTAAAAATTACATTTACGCACGCTGCTGATCAGGAACCAGTTGTTGAAGTCTGAAGAGGCCGCCTCAAGCCAGCCGGTCAGCTGGGTCAGGGCCTCAAGCAGCATGACGCCCGGCATGATAGGGTTTTTCGGAAAGTGGAACTCAAGAAAGTCCTCGCTCATCGCCACATTCTTCACTCCCTTTATAACCTCTCCGGATTTCCATTCGGTTATGTGATCAACCAGCAGATAACGCATGTATACCTAAAACCTCCTGAATCATATCAACGTAAAATTCTGTTCGTAAACTCTATCCTGGTGTCATCCCCCGACTTGATCGGGGGATCCATGGTTCGAAAGGGTCACCGTGACATTTACTGTGTCACCCTGATTCTGTCGAAGGTGTGGATTCCCGCCTTCGCGGGAATGACGACTTTCCATAACAAATATAGTGTGCTGATCTACTTTGAATTACCTGAAATTATACCATGTTCCCGAGCATGATGACCGTGGCGACTGCGTAGTCTCCTGAATGCGATATCGAGACTGTCTTCTGTATAATCTGGTTTTTCCTGCAGAGGCGCGCCACCCAGCCCTTCAACAAAAGTTCCGGCCGCCCGGATGGATGATTGAGGATCTCAATATCCTGCAGTGCCTTGCCGCCGCTTCCCGGTGTCAACCCGGTTCCCAGGGCCTTCATGCAGGCCTCTTTGGCTGCCAGGCGGCCGGCGAGATGCTGGACATGGTTCTTATGAGCAAGACAGTACTCACGTTCTTTATCGGTGAAGGCGTCATCGAGAAATGAGCTGTTCTTCTGCAACATCTTCCTGAGCTTCGGGATTCCGACAATATCGACGCCCTGATAGATATGTATCATAGCCGCATCACGACACGCTCATGCCCCCGTCAACAGAGATGGCCTGTCCGGTGATATAGGCAGCGAGGTCAGACGCAAGAAAGAGAACCAGGTTTGCAACCTCTGCCGGTTCACCAAATCGGCCGGCGGGGATGGCCTTCAGCAGTTCTTCCCCCGCGACCTTTCTGACCCGGCTGCTCATTTTGGTGACGATCATGCCCGGAAGAACTGCATTCACCTGAATACCCTTGCCCGAAAGCTCTACGGCGCAGGCCTTTGTAAAAGATATCAGCCCTCCTTTTGACGAGGCATAGTTCGACTGTCCGCGTGAGCAGCGGATTGCGCCAATCGAGGAGATATTGATGATTCTGCCGGCATGGTTCTGCATCATCATTTCTGCCGCCAGCCGTGTGCAGAGGAAGGCAGCCCGGAGGTTGATGTCATGCACTTTGTCCCAGTCGGCCAGTTCCATCATCAGGAGTAATTTATCCTTGATAATGCCGGCATTGTTCACCAGGATATCGATCCTGTTGTGAGATTTCTTTATATGGTCAAAGAGAGCCTGCACCTGTTCAGGCACCGCGATATCAGCCTGAAAGACCTCAGCTTTCCCCCCCGCGTCCTGTATCTCCGTCAGCAGCGTACCGGCATCTTGTCCTGATCTGCTGAAATTGATGATCACCAGCGCCCCTGCCTTTGCAAGGGCTAGGCAGCATTCCCTGCCGATGCCTTTCGCCCCCCCGGTCACCAGCGCCACTTTCCCTGCCAGATCAATGGTTATAGACATAACATTCCCTTTCTGGATTAGCCATACTTATTCACAATAATAGAGGAGTTCTGGCCACCGAAGCCGAAGGAATTCGAGAGGGCCGCCCTGACTGTTTTGAGGCGCTTTTCATTCGGCACATAATCGAGATCACATTTCGGGTCCGGGTTATGGAGATTGATCGTCGGGTGAATCTGGTCCTGATTAACACTCATGACCGTAAAGACGAACTCGGGCCCGCCGGAGGCTGCCAGCAGATGGCCGATCATCGACTTGGAAGAGCTGACCGCGAGGCCGCGGGCAGCTTCTCCGAAGACATTTTTTATTGCGAGCGTCTCTGCTGCATCGTTCAGCTTGGTACTGGTGCCGTGCGCATTGATATAATCAATATGCCCGGCAGATATACCGCAGTCAAGGAGGGCCCGTTTCATCGAGACCTCTGCCCCGGCCCCCTTCGGATGCGGTGCAGTAACCTGGTAGGCGTCCATGGATGAACCGTATCCGCTGACCTCTGCATAGATCCTTGCCCCTCTATTGACTGCATGAGATTCTTCCTCAAGGACGGCAAAACCCGCTCCTTCGCCCATGACCAGCCCTGACCTCTTTCTGTCGAATGGCCTGCAGAGAGAGGAGGGCTCGTCAGATGCCACAGAGGCAGCCCCGAGCAGCACAAAAAAAATCAGCCCCACAGGATTGATCATCGAATCAGCGCCCCCGGCAACGATCATGTCAGCGTCGCCGCGCTGAACAGCTCTGAACCCGATACCGAGGGCCTGGGTGGCCGAGGCGCAGGCTGTCGTAATCGTGCTGTTAAAGCCATTCAGTCCGAAGCGTTCTGCAATCAGGGCCGCTGGCCTGTTGGAATTATTCCTGATGATCGAATCGTCTGCGATCCGGCTGTATTCCCTGCTGAACCTTGTATAGTCAAAATTGCGGCCGGTGTCCAGCCAGCGGTGTATATCCTCAATCCTGTTGACGCCGAGGCCTGCTGCAAGGCTGACACCATACCGGGCATGTCTGCTCCCTGTTTCCGGCAGCCCGGCATCGCGCAGCGCAGAACCTGCTGCCCATAAGGCGAAGAGGGTTCGCCGCTCTCCCTCATGGCCTGCCTCTTTTTCAAAGGTGTCGCGTATCTTGTTCCAGTCGGCATCAACGACCTGACCTGCAGCCTGAACCGGAGATTTGCCTGCTTTTTCATGGGACAGCCTGCGTATACCAGACTTGCCTGCCAGCACCGCCTGCCAGTTCTCATCGAGTTCAAGGCCCAGCGAGGTGGCCAGGCCGAGCCCGGTGACGACGACTCTTCTTTTTTGCCCTGACAGCATTACTGGCTTGCCTGCGCTTTTATAATATCTTTATCCATGCCGCTGTAATAGCAGAAGCGGTTGATCAGTTCTTCCTGGTTCACCTTATGAAAATGGCTGAAGATGATCCGGTCAAGAGAGGCGATCGTCCGGCCGTCAAGGGTGATCCATGCCCTGCCGAGCGAGTCCCTCTTCGATGTCGAGATTATCTCTCCGTGTATCTCGACCGTAACTCCGGGCTGCAACGCAGGCTGGACCGTGACGCCTTCGATCAGGGACATTACGGCTGAAATCCTGAAATCGTGAGAATAGATGACCAGCCAGCCGAGCACCTGGGCCATTGCCTCGATCATGATAACTCCCGGGACAAGAGCTTTTTTGCTGAAATGCCTTCTCATGAACTCCTCAGAAAGGGCGAAGGATTTCAGGCCAATAATGCGGCGTCCTTTTTCGAGCTCGACCACCTTATCATAAAATAAGAACCTCATCTGTCTCCCTCTTGATTCGCTGCCTCGATAATTAATGAACTGCACTGACCTTCATAGCTCAAGGCATTGATCATTATCCGCTGCAATTTCATCGACTCCGGCCGGTCTTTTATCATAGTGACCTTCAACCCGCTGTCATGGGAATATGCACCTGCCACAGGCGGGACTGTTCCGTGTTCGATCATGCATGCTCCCAGAATAATATCGACTGCTCCTGCGCCTGCAAGCAGGTTGCCGAGAGCTGCCTTGGAACTGTACACATTCGGTTGTCTCTGACCTTCGGCAAAAACCGCCTGTATTGCCTCTGCCTCGTTTCTGTCTCCGGCTAGCGTCCCATCGCCATGCGCAATGATCAGATCGATATCCTGTGGCAGACGTTCAGCGGATCTGAGAGCCTGCTGCATTGCCGTGCTGATGCCGTAGACCGAGGGGCAGGAGGCCTGAACATCCCTGTGGCATGCTATACCGAAGCCGGTGATCATGGTGCTGTACAATGCACCGCGCGCATCCGCATGTGACCTCAGTTCCAGACTTGTGATACCGCTTCCTTCTCCAAGCAGAGTCCCTTGCCTGTTGACACCGAACGGACTGCAAGCCGCAGCAGACGTGCCGCTGGCCGTGGCCAGAATATTAAAATAATTTCCGCGTGCAAGACTCAGGGGCGAAATAACTTCGCTCACCCCGCCGGCAAGCACAATGCGGGCCCTGTTTTCGAGGATCGTCCGCACGCCTTCGGCAATTGCAATAAGTCCGGAGTCGGCGTGAGGCGAAAAAACCGTATTTTCACCCCGGATATTCAGGCCGATAGCCGCCTGGCAGAAGGAGATATTGTTCAGCATGGACAGAGGCCAGAGCGGATGGATCTCCCTGTATCCGGAGGCAAAAAACCGGTCATAGTCAATAGCTCCGTCCCCGCAGAGTGATTTCAGCACGCAGGGGAGCAGATCATCGACGCTATAGTCGATCATGCCCATGCCGGCATAAAATCCGATATCCTCCGGCGATACTTCTGCGCGGTCTATGCAGGCTGAAGTATAGGCGTCCTGTGAGGCCTTGATCAGCATATGGGTGTGTTTGCCCATGATCCGTGCGTCGCGGGGATGTATGCCGAGACCCGTCGGATCAAGTCCGCTTACCGGGGCGACAGCGCTGCAATCAGCTTTTTTTATGCCTGACCTGCCGGAGAGCAGGGCGGCCCAGACATCGCTGACGGTATGCCCCAGAGAGGTGGTGATCCCGGCCCCGGTGATGACAACTGACTCAGACATGCGCTGCCTTATCCTTCGAACTGGCCGATGCAGAGGCAGGCGTTCTGTCCGCCAAAGCCGAAAGAATTTGAGAGAGCCTTGCGGCAGACCTGCATCCGCGCCTCGTTCGGTATGTAGTCGAGGTCGCATTTTGGGTCAGAAAACTCGTGATTTATGGTGGGCAGAAGGATCGAGCGGTGCATGCCCTCCAGGGTCAGGATGCATTCTATTGCCCCCGCTGCTGCAATGGTGTGTCCTATCATCGATTTGTTCGAACTGATCGGGACCTTCTTCGCCCGATCGCCAAAGACTGCGGTAATTGCCCTGGTCTCTGTAAGATCGTTCTGGATGGTTGAGGTACCGTGGGCATTTATATAGTCGATATCTTCGATGCCGAGACCTGCGTCGTCAAGCGCCCCGCGCATCGCCAGTATCGCGCCTTCTCCCTTTGGATGAGTATCGGTGATCCGGTAGGCATCTGCTGAGTCCCCATAGCCGAGGATTTCGCCAAGAATTGGTATCCCCCGCGCCCGCGCGTGCTCAAGGTCTTCAAGGACCACAGACCCGGCGCCTTCGGACATGACGAACCCGTTTCTCTTGCGGTCAAAGGGGCGGGAGGCCTTCTGCGGGGTTGCGTACTTTTCGACGAGGGCCTTAATCAGCACAAAGCCGATAAAGCCGGTAAAATTCAGTGTGGCCTCACAACCGCCAGCCACCATTACGTCAGAGGAACCTTCTTTTATAATCCTGTAGGCCTCGCCGATGGCCTGTGCCCCTGCCGAGCAGGCCGAGACAAAAGAGAGGTTAGGCCCCTTGCAGTCGTAGAGCATCGAAAGCAGCGAGGTGGCAGCGTCCGGTTTTCTTCTGAAAAAATTAAGGGCTGAGTATCCGCCGGCGCGCATCAGACCCGGCATGTCCCAATTGCCTTTGCCGTCGTAAAAACGATGCAGGAGAGCGATATCATCGACCGCAGGGTTGTCACCATGAGATCCGAGTGCTACCCCGATCCTGCCGCGGTCAGCAATTCCGGCCAGACTGGCACGTTCTGCTGCCTCCCGTGTGGCCGCCATCATGAGCCTGAGTCCCCGAGAGGTGTAGGCATTGAGCCTCTGTGCACCGGGGTGCTGGAGCTCTTCGATCCACAGGTTGTCTATCTCGCCCCCGACCTGGCAGGGCAGTCCCCGGGTCTCGAACCCTTTGATATAGTCGATCCCGGAGAGGCCATGGGATGCTTTTCCGAAAGTTTCTTCGGTATTTCTGCCGAGCGGGGTCACCATCCCGTAGCCGGTGATGACAACGCGACGTTTACTCATGTCCGTGTTTATACCCTTGTTCATTTACTTGTTCGTGATGCTGCTATGGCGGCGGCCAGGGACAGGCAGCCTTAACAGATCTTTTTTTCGTCCTGTATTTTGGTGAGCCATTCTTTTATGAGGTCGTCGCCGTTCATGTATGCCGCCGGCTCGCCGCAGGAGGCGCAGATGATCTTAACCCCGTCATCAGATTTCCAGGCGACACTGCTGCATTTCGTACATTTTTCAGGGAGTGTGTTGAGTATATCCATGACCCCGCCGGCCATGGTCCTGACCGTGAAGAGCGAAGGAACCTCATCCATATCCATGTTTGCCTTGAACCCCGGAAAGGCATCTCCGTAGCGCGCCTGGAGAAACTGTACAGCCTTTTCAGTGAGCTGGCCGTTTTCATCAATGGCGGTGCCTTCCCCGAACATCTCCTCGATATGCTCCAGAATGAAGTGCCTGGCCATCTTGATCCCGAAGGCCTGCTCCAGCCGGTAGTTGATATCGAGAAAATCGAGCGACTCGGCCCCGAGGTCCTTGATCAACGAGTTGTCAGGCTGAATGGTTGATGCATCGCCGCTGAGTGTCTCGGCAACCGCTTTTTTAATTTCCTCAATGACTTTTTCTTCAGTAACAATGTTCTGTGGCATATAAAAACTCCTTTGCGATTGATAACGGCTTCGTAAAAAGTCCGTATGCTGCGTTGCGCTTCGGTTCTTTTTACAAACCCGTCTCTTTTTCTTCTTTCTTTTTTGTTTGCATCGGCTGATAGAGACGGTTGCTGAACCCGTGGTCGACTACGATCGTCTGTCCGCAGATTGCCCTGCTGTCAGCACTGCAGAGGAATTTCACAACATCAGCGATCTCTTCAGGTTCAACAAAAAGTTCTTCGGGTATATAGGCAAGCTCTTCCCATAATTGCCGCAAGACCTTGAACGAGTCTGTTTTTACAATACCGCCGCAGACTGCATTGACCGCTATCTTCTTTGGCTTCAGCCCCTCGGCGCAGTCTCTGACTACCGATTCCATTGCTGCCTTCATGCTTCCCAGCGGATAGGAGACATTATAAAAACGGCTGCCGAGGCTTGAAATAAAGACGATCTTGCCGCAGGTTTTTTCGAGCAGGGAAACTGCCTCCTGAATGCAGAATATATTGCCGAGGTAGTTGGTGTCAACCAGTTGCCGCAGATCACGTTCAAGCAGCTTTTCGATAGGTTTGAAAGGGGTACGGGCTGCATTCAGGATCAGAAAATCGAGCCGTCCGGCTTTTTCAGATGCCTCTTTCATAAGCGCCCTGACCGATTCCTTCTGCGAGATGTCCGCTTGGACCATCCAGGCCCTGCGTCCCAGTCCCTGAATCTCTGTACAGAGCTGCTTTGCCTGCTCTTCCGACGAGCCGCCGGTCCTCCGGTAGTTTATGACTATGTCTGCTCCGGCGCGGGCCAGAGTCCTGGCAATAGCCTTGCCAATACCTCTGGAACTGCCTGTAATTAAAGCGACTTTGTCCTGAAAAATGCCTGTTTCCATGAGCGTATATATTAATATAAAACCTGCGGGGAAGTACATATGACGGCTTTGCAACAAAGTCTGGATACTGCGTCGCGTTTTGAAACTCCCTGCGACAACCTCAGTACAGGCCCTGTCGTGCCGGGCAAAAAAACGGGAGGCCATAAAGGCCTCCCGTCTCCGAATTCAGATGGAGATTACTGTATTGCGAGGTTGCTTATGGTTATCGCTCCGCCGCTTATGGTGACCGGCCCGGTGATGGTCGATACCCAGTTATTGACCAGATAGTTGCAGTCAAACCCTCCCATGAGTGTTACTGCTTTCGACAGGTCTGAAAATACCGGGGCTGTCCCGACCGTGGTTGCCTGCATCTCGATGACATTGCCTGTGGATGCTGCAGTATACGTGTCCAACAGTGTTCCGTACGAACCTGAGCCGGCAATATGGGTGACATTGAGGAAGCAGGAACTGACCGGGACCGCAATAGTTACCTGCGGTGAGACGCCTGAACCGGTTGCGGTAAGGGTGACCGGATAGATGTTCGAGGCAGAATACTGATGCAACGGATTCTGTGCTGTGCCCGAGGTTGTGTCCCCGAAATTCCAATGCCACGAAGTCGGGGTATTGGTCGATGTGTCGGTAAAACTTACGATCCTGTCCGGCAGTTGATGCCAGGTGAAATTAGCCCGCGTGAAGCTGGCCTCCGCTATCTTGTTGCCATCGAGGCTGCCGAAGGTGCAGGTGGCTGCGGATAACGTTCCACCTGTGGTACCGGGGCAGGTGGTCCACCACGCAGCAGCAGTGGCTGAAACAGGGGTGGCAGTCAGGGTCACCAAGGTGCCATGGTTGAGGGCCGTTGTCGTTGCAGAGTTTGTCGCCGGGTATGAATATAAAATGCCGCCGGTGTTTGATGAAACCGAACCTTCCTCTGAGCCTGCAGCATTGGCGGTCACGGTATAGGTCTGGATAGTGGCCGAGCAGGTCCCTGAAGGAGAGCTTCCCTGATACAGGCCTGCGCAGGTCCACTCCCATCCGGTACCGGTAAATGTGCGTGCTGACGCTATCCCGGGTGCGCAGAGGTCGGCCGACGGTTCTGTGGTGAAGGTGGCTCCGTTTGCTGTTCCGCATGACCCGTCTGCAAATACGACAAGCGGCCGCATCATGTCATGTTCCTCATGGGAAAGAATATGGCAGTGATACACATACTTATCCCCGGCAATATCGAATTTGGCCCTGATTCTGGTCACCATTCCCGGAGGCACGACGACCGTGTCTTTCCATCCAGCATCCCAGTCGTCCGGTGGGACCGGTGCCGACAATCCGGCTGTATATGAAGCCGGGGTAAATTCCTGGGTCACGGTATTTTTCGTCGCCGGGGTGAAGGTGTCATAGATTTGTCTGTGAACGACCTGGAACTGCACAAGATGCAGATGGATTGGATGAGCATCGACCGTTGTGTTGACGATGTCCCATTCCTCAATGTCGTTCAGCCGGACAAGCTCGGTTGCCGGAATACCCATCTCCATAAAGCCACGGTCGTCGATACTCGGCATCGTGCGGCCGTACAGGTCGAAACCCTCGGTCAGTGAGATGACGCGCGGGTTTCCGGGATTGGTCGTCACAAGAGGTGTAATAGGGGAGCGGAGCACGGTTGCCCCTGTCGGAGCAATTATGTTGTCTTCCCCCTCGAGGTCGATGACCGTGAATTCCATGATCTCCGGAATTTCCGATGACGGTGCGGGTGGGGCAGACATGCCTGCATAGGGATCGTCCGGCCCCAGGTTCTGCATAACTATTTTCGTGCCGACCGGTATGCCCCTGAGATTGACGAGTACATCAACACGTTCTCCGGGCATGAGGTCTATCGAGTCGCGGGAGACAGGGTTGTTCAGAAGACCCTGCTCAGAGCCGACCTGCCAGAACGGGACAACGGCCTCATTGTCCCTGCGGACCAGCTTCATGACCCAGGTCCTGGAGTCGGTGCCGCCTATGAAACGCATACGGTAGATCCTCGGCTCGACACGATACGTGCCGTAGGTAACCCCGTTGACCACCGGCATATTCCCGACGTATTCCAGCGTCGTGCTGGAAGCGAGAAACGGGGCATCCGCATTGTTCGTATTTACCAGCAGCGGGTCGTCCGCTACATACGGAATCAGATGCCCGTCGGCAGCCTTCATGAACAGCGGACTGCAGGTCGCCAGTCGTGTTGCACCGCTTGAAGGATTACACCCGGGGAAGGCTGCATCGATGACCGGGGCATCAGGCATTGCGAACTGACCGTTTGTATCGAACATGCGGTCCTGAAGGGCAAACCCGAGTTCATAGTTCCCCGTCGGCAGGATATTTGCCGCGATCAGGGCCTGCTCATTTGCATCAGTGATCGGGAAGAAGCCTGCCATACCCATCTGGGTATTCAGGTGCGTTGTTCCCATTGCATGGTCGTGATACCAGATGGTGCTTGCCTCCTGGTCCATCGGGTACCAGTAGGTGCCTTCAGGCCCATAGGTGCTGGCGGCCCAACCCGGTCCTGTCCCGGCGAATCCGGGAGTGAACCAGGCTGCGGCATAGCCGTCGCTGTCATCCTGGACATGCGCCCCATGGACATGCGTCACGATCCGGTTATAGGGATAGCAGTCTGGAGCATTCGGGCCGCAGTCGACCGTTGGGTCGAATCCGGCCGGTGCTTCATTGGGAAGTTCGTTTAGCCACTGCACACGGATCGGGCGTCCCTTGGTGCCCCTGATCGTAGGGGCCGGGAAGTGCCATACGCCGGCAGTAGAAAACGTGCCGTCGACAAAGGGCATCGGTGCGTTACCCGTGACACTGATGGCCGCTCCGGGAGGTGTCCAGTTGATTCCTCCCGACCCGTATCCGTATACCTGGGTCGTGGCTCCAAAGGCCGCACCGGCCTGATCCAGCAGGCCTGTACCACCCTGAAATATTCCGGGGAGTGCCAGTTGCTGGGGGAATTTCTTAACCGTGATCGTGTAGCAGTCCTCGGTACTGGCCTGGTCCTCGAGGGTGCTTAAGGCCCGGTTGCCGCAGTTTGCCGGGAACCCCAGGGCAACGGCATCTGCATTGGAATAGGGGATATAGGTGAAATAGGAGGCAAGGGCGTTTGGGATGACATTCGTCCATAACGTTGAAAGCTGTGAAGAAGGACTCAATAACGGCATGCTGTATTCCAGAAGTGCCACGGTGACCGGCCGGACGGCAAAGTTGGCAGTAATGAAGAGGTCCGTTGTTACTCCCACGATAACCAGAGGATTGGTTACGGATGATGTCGGCGGATTGACCGAGTCATCGATTGTCCAGTCCACAAACTCATATCCCGTTACCGGGACCGCCAGAACCTCAGATGTGTCGGAGCCGCTGGCAACTGTCTGGGTTGTTGTGCCGTAGAGGTTCCCGTTGCCCCCCGAAGAAAAGCTGACCGTAAGGCCAAAGGCACTGGAACTCATAACAGGCAGCAGTAATAACAGCACCGGAATAACGGTCAATACGAACGATCTCCACACTGAACAGTTGTTCTTCATAGAAGTTATCCCCTTTTCTTGTGTAATGAATCTGCTAAATTGGTTATAGCCCACCGTAACCCTCCAGTATGTAAAATAAATTAGCCATCCTGTTAATTATATTTAATCATGTTGATAAATTATGTCGGGCTGATGGTAAGGATCCGTAGGATTAGCCTGACAATGGTTGTTCCTGGGTTGTTCCTGCATCTGGGGATAAACACAGTGTGTATGATACATGATAAATTTTGGCTGATTTTGTATGGTGGGTGTTGCTGTCTGCTTTGTTCGGCTACAAGACGGAGCGGCTACCGGTCACCGTGACCAACTAAGAAAAGGCGGCTAATTAAAGAGTTATTTCAGATGGCTACGTTTTTTCCGGTGAGTTCGTCCATAAGTGTCTTGACGCTGAGGATTTTGTCGATCCGTGAGGCATTGGTCCCTACCGTATAGAGAGGTTCTTCCTGGTCAGAGTTGTAACCGGCAGAACTCAGCAGACCGTTGCAGATGCAGAAGAACTCCTCATTGCTCACCTTGGCGGGGCATTTCGTATATTTGCCGTCAGCATCTTTCAACAGTACATAGCCCTTATCGCATTTCGGTTTTCTCAGCCGCTGCTGGGCAGAAACATACATCGGCGACTGCTTAATCACCCTGAACGGGAGCCCGCAGGGAGAACCTGGCCGGTGGCCAACCACAATATCCTCGTCTTTGGCCCCAACGACAGCATTCTTATAAGCATCGGTAGCACTGCTTTCCTCAGTTGCGAGGAACCGGGTACCCATCTGCACACCTTGCGCGCCCATATTGATGTAACGCACGATATCCTCATACGTATAAATTCCCCCGGCCACGATAATCGGTATGTCGCCATATTTCATCGCCATTTCCTTCACCGGGGGAAAGAGGTTTTCGAGTTTATTCTCTTCAAGATCTACCTGGTCTATTTTGAATCCAAGATGGCCACCGGCGAGCGGACCTTCCAGAACGACGGCGTCAGGCCGGTATCCGAACCTCTCCCATTTCTTGCAGATGAGATCAAGGGCCCGGGCAGATGAAACAATCGGGATGAGCGCAGTGTCTTTGGGCGGTTGTATGCCCGGGAGGCCCATCGGCAGACCCGCACCTGAGATGATCATGTCTGCCCCCGCGTCCAGCGCTCCGCGAACCGAAGCCTCATAGTCCCGCTGAAGGGCGAACATGATATTGATACCGGCGATGCCACCCTCTGTTTTTGAGAGTGAGACTTCTTCATAGGCAGCTTCGTAGCTGTTGAATTTTTTGCCGGTCCGCTTTTCAACAAGCCGGTCGAGACAGGCGCTTGAAACGATACCTACGCCGCCTTCGAGAGCGACGGCCCTGGCAAGCGGGTAGAGTGAAACGCCCACCCCCATGCCGCCTTGTATAATGGGGACAGATATGGTTTTGCCTTTAATGACCAACGGTGGAAGCGATATTTTATTAGCTGACACTATTACCTCGTGTGTGGGATTCAGGCATGAAAGATCAGAAGCAGACCCGGTATTTGCGACAGCAGCCGCCCGTATATAATGTGAATATCATTTTTTATAATCGCTTATTTGAGGTCAAATTATCAAGCGAAATATGACGGGGTTGTAAAAAGTCCGTATGCTGCTCTGCGCTTCGAAATTCGCTGCTGCGACATACCAACGCGCACCCCTCATTCCTCATGAACGTGCGCGCCCTGCCTTCAGAGCTTTTTATACCCCCGCCTCACTTTTGGATTATTATGGAAGAGGTGCCATAGCCTGGTTTTACATCAAGCTCTGTATATAGTTATAATCAAATAAGAAAAATAAATAATGACCGCGGACAAGGCGGCAGAGACGAGGGAGGCTCGTATGGAAGAAATTATGCCGGACAAGCGCATCAACATCAAGGGGTTAGTCTGTCCGTATACATTTGTGAAGGCGAAACTGGCAGTTGAGGCTATGGAGACCGGTCAGGTGCTGGAGGTCCTGCTGGATTACGAAGAGGCGGCGCGGAGCATCCCGAAGTCCATGGAAGATCACGGCCAGAAGGTCCTGAAGGTCGAGAAGATAAATGAAACCGACTGGGTCCTCCAGATCAGGAAGGAAAAAGAATGATGGAATTTACTGACGATCAGCTGCTCCGCTACAGCAGACATATCATACTCCCTGAGGTCGGGGGCCGGGGACAGGAGAAGATCCTCAAGGCAAAGGTTGTCATTATTGGTGCCGGCGGACTCGGCTGCCCGGTCGGCTATTACCTGACGGCAGCAGGCGTCGGGACACTCGGTCTTGTTGACAACGATACGGTCGAGATGAGCAACCTGCAACGGCAGATTGCCCACAGCGTCAACACGATCGGCATGCCGAAGGTAGAATCTGCTGCCCGGACCTTCCAGGCGCTGAACCCTGATGTCAATGTTGTCCAGATCCAGCAGAGAATCTCGAAGGACAATATCCTCGATCTTATCAAGGACTATGACATTGTGGTCGACGGGTCGGATAATTTCCCGACGAGATATCTGGTGAACGATGCCTGTGTCATGGCAGGAAAACCCCTGGTGAGCGGCGCCATACTGCGGTTTGAAGGCCAAGTGACTACAATCGTACCGGGGGAGGGCCCCTGCTACCGCTGTCTGTTTGAGGACCCGCCGCCGCCCGGACTCGTGCCCTCGTGTCAGGAGGCCGGGGTGCTCGGTGTTCTGCCGGGGGTTATCGGCGGGCTTCAGGCGACCGAGGTACTGAAGCTGATCCTGGGCAAAGGAGAAGTACTGAAGGGCCAGTTACTTATTTATGATGCACTCAAGACCAGCTTCCGAAAGGTGAAGGTCCCGAAGAATCCGTCCTGCGCAATATGCGGGGAGAACCCGACCATTACCGAGTTGGCTGACTATGACCAGGGATACTGTGCGATGCCCTGATTCTTCCGGCTTACATATTCCGGAGGCACTGTATGACAGGATGCTTGCCCATTGCCGGAAGTCGTATCCGGACGAGGCCTGCGGCCTGCTTGCCGGTAAAGGTGACCGTGCCTTTGACATTTTTGAGATGACCAACACAGAGCCTTCACCGGTCAGCTATTTCATGGACCCGAAGGAGCAGTTCCACGCCCTGAAGGTGATGCGGGAAAAGGGGCTGCAGCTGGTTGCCATCTTTCATTCACATCCTCAATCGCCGGCCTATCCCTCACCGAAAGATGTAAGTCTCGCCTTCTATGAAGAGGCAGTCTATATTATTGTCAGTTTTGTTGACAGGGAAAAGCCGGAGATGAAAGCCTTTAATATAGTCGAAGGAAATATCGAAGTCAGGGAACTGGTCATCGGGTAGCTGCCGCGGTATCTACTCCGCCGAGAATTTCTTCAGTATCTCTACAACCTTGGTCTCTTCAAACGGTTTCAGGATATAGTGATTCGCCCCTGCCCGCATGCATTCCTTAACCCGGTCTATTGAATCAAGTGCGCTGACCATTATCACTTTTACCTCCTTGTTCAACGATCGGATCATCCGGAGCGTTTCTATACCCCCCAGTTGCGGCATGATGATGTCTAACAGGACGATATTGGGGGCAAGCAGGGTAAACTGCTTGATCGCCTCAGTGCCGCTTGCGGCTTCACCCACAACCGTGAACTGATTTTTCTGGAGTATTTCCAGCAGAGACTTTCGTATCTGGGGAGAATCGTCGACAATTAGTATCCTGTTTTTTGGCATTTTTTATAATAGCATAACGACGTACCAGGGATTCCCCTGAGTGGTAAGGGTCGCCATGAACGGATCACCGGGTACTGCGGGTTACCCTGAGGAGCTCTTCGGAGGTGGTAAGGCCGCTGATAACCTTCCTGAGACCGTCAAACCGCATGTCCTTGAATCCTCTGCGCATCGCTTCTTCGCGGATCATCCCGACCGAGGCCCGCTGGGTTATCATCTCCCGTATCCTGGCGTCAGCAATGAGTATCTCGTGTATTCCGAGCCTGCCTTTATACCCGGTCTGTTTGCAGGCCTCGCAACCCGAACCGCGGGAAAATACAAGGTTGTCGACGGTTGAAGAAAGGCCGACTGCATGCAGCTCGGATACTGAAGGGACATACTCTTCCCTGCAGCCGGTGCAAATCTTTCTGACCAGCCGCTGCGCAATGATGCCAAGGAGCGAGGGGGAGAGCAGAAACGGTTCGACCCCCATGTCCATCAGGCGGGTGATTGAACTCGGTGCATCATTGGTATGGAGTGTGCTGAATACAAGGTGTCCGGTGAGAGCAGATTCCGCAGCGATGGCGGCGGTCTCAGGGTCGCGGATCTCCCCGATCATGATCACGTCAGGGTCCTGCCGCAGGATCGAGCGGAGCGCGTTGGCGAACGTCAGGTCTTTTTTTATATTCACCTGGACCTGGTTGATCATTTCAAGCTGGTATTCGATCGGATCCTCGACCGTGATAATGTTCCGCTCAGGTTCATTGATCGCGTTGAGGGCTGCATACAGCGTAGTGGTCTTGCCGCTCCCGGTCGGGCCGGTGACCAGGACGATGCCATAGGGCTCCCTGATCATCTCTTCGAAGAGTTCAAGGTTTCTATCGGAAAAACCGAGGTCCCCGATGCTCACCTTGACTGATGCGCGGTTCAGGAGCCGCATAACGACCTTTTCGCCATGGGAGGTGGGCAGGGTCGAGACCCTGATATCGATCTCCTTTTCATCGATCTTTATCTGTATCCTTCCGTCCTGCGGCTTCTGCCGTTCGGAGATGTCGAGCGAGGAGAGTATTTTTACCCGGGAGACAACAGCCGGGTGGGTATGGAGCGGGTATTTCGTGAACTCGTGCATGATGCCGTCAACCCGGAACCTTACCGCCAGAAGGTTCTCCCTCGGTTCTATATGGATATCGCTCACCCCGTCTTCGACAGCCTCTATCAGTATTCTGTCGACGATCTTGACGATCGGGAGATCAATACCTGCCCGCTTCAGTTCCTCGATTTCGCCCCGACTGATTTCGGTCTGATCAGATTCCTTCACCACCTCGGTTATCTGGGTATCAATTTTCTTAAAGTAGTACTTGTCGATCGCCCGGTTGATCTCAGACCAGGAGGAGATGACGGGAACCACCTTGCACCCGGTCTGTGATCGGACAATATCAATAAGGTGGATCTCCGTAGGGTCTGAGATTGCAAGGGTGAGCTCATTTTCTATTTTGAAGAGAGGTATTATGCTGAATTTCTTTGCTGTTCCTTCGGCAATGAGGTCGAGCGCTTCAGGTTTTATTCTGATGCCGTCGAGTTTCATGACAGGGATATTGAATTGCATGCCGAGGGCCTGCGTGATTTCCTCCTCGCTCACAAAGCCGAGGTCGATGAGGTAGCTGCCTATCCTCTTCTGTCCCATGCCGCCGGCCTTCTGATTTTTCAGGGCATGGTCGAGCTGGTCGCGTGAAATCAATCCCTTGTCGATCAGGATTTCTCCGAGCTTGATATTCAGTTCACGTGAAAACATGGCAGATCATCCTTGAAATAGAGGGTTCAATCATTGTTCCGGGGAATCAAAAATGCTGTCCAACAGATCCTGGGACACGGCAGCTGATTCCTTGCCCTCTTTCTTTTTTGGGGCAGGGGTTGCTCTTGGCTCCTGCTGCTGGAGCAGGTCCCTGAGGTCTTCCGAGGAATACCTGCCGCTGGGGTTTTGGGTTCTCCCCGGGAGTTCTTCAGCATCCGCAGGTGTGCCCGCACGGTTCTGTCCGCAGCCGCCGCAGTATTTGTCCTCAAACCCGTTGCCGAAGCCGCATCTGCTGCAGATAGATACAAGACCCGCGCCGCATTCCCTGCAGAACTTTCTCGGCGCGGCGTTCTCTGTTGAACATTGCTGACATGTCATAACGGTACCTCGTTAAGGTTATTGTTCCTTTATATCGGCATTGTCATTGAAATTATTTAATTTACTTGCCTATAATCATAATCAATGACCCCTCACGAGATACTTGGCCGTGGCGAAAAAGATGCTCGTCTCAATGCTATTGTATTATTAAAGAATTGCCAATTTTATCTTTATATTCCTGCCGC
>PNOC01000045.1 GCA_013824615.1 Thermodesulfovibrio sp. | reverse complement strand
GTCTCCTTTCTGTTTGTTCACGAAAAACCTAAGGGCCTGCATATGTTTACATTATCGGCGAAAATGGGTTTCTTTGAAAGGATACACAAGACTGGGCTCAACGATGAGCCGGAATTGAAATGACCAGGTGTACTGCAGCTTAGCTGAAGTCCGCATCCATATGACGTTATTTCAGGATTCGAGAACTTTCAACACTATCTTTCCTCGCGCTCTTCCAGTCTCACTGTAGGCCAAGGCTTCAACTGTCTGATCCAGGGAATAGACCCGATCTATGATAATTCTGATTTTGCCTGCTTCGATCTGCTTTCGCATCCATTCCATATCAGCTGCGTTCGGACTAACCATAGCGCTCCTGGCTTTCTTCTTCATCAAAAAGCCGATACCATATTGGTACAGTAGGATTGAAATCATAGGAAGAGTCACTAGTGTCCGACAGTTTTTTGAATAAGGCACCATAACTCATTGAAAGAATAACATAAAAATGACATTACGACCTGTTACCGATTTGAAATTTTATCAGCCAGTCCGTCATCGTTTCTGGAACATCCAGAAGGAGATGACATATGAACCCTGGCAAGCTGATATTTTCACAAGTCATGGACTTTATGCCCATGTATACATTTCGTCGTTGCGTTACTCGTTATCAAGGAAACAGCAACGTCAGGACTTTCACCTGTCTCGACCAATATCTCTGCATGGCCTTCGCTCAACTGACATATCGGGAGAGTCTCCGCGATATCGAAGCATGTCTACGAGCACAACAACAGAAACTGTACCACATGGGTATTCACGGCACGGTTGCAAAGTCAAATCTTGCCGATGCAAACGAACTGAGAGACTGGCGCATATACGCCGATCTCGCCCATTCATTAATAATCTCGGCTCGTGCTCTCTACAGCAACGAACCCTTCGGGGTCGATTTGCAGCAAACCGTATACGCACTGGATGCAACAACGATAGACCTGTGTTTAACGATGTTTCCTTGGGCCACCTTCCGACAGACCAAAGCAGCAATCAAGCTGCATACCCTGCTGGATCTCAGGGGCAATATTCCCACTTTTATCAGCATCACCGATGGGAAGGTGCACGATGTGAACGTCCTCGACGTGCTTCCCATAGAACCAGGTGCTTTCTACATAATGGATCGCGGCTATCTGGACTATGCCAGACTTCACACTATCTCCCAAGCAGCAGGATTCTTTGTAACCCGCTCAAAGTCCAACTTCAAATGCCGCAGAATTTATTCTCATCCTGTCGATCGATCAACCGGCCTTCGGTACGACCAAACAATTATGCTGACCGGGTTTTATTCGCTCAAAGACTATCCGGACAAGCTGCGCCGCGTCAAATATTACGACTCCGAAACCGAGAAAACCTTGATCTTTCTGACCAACAATTTCAGCCTGCCGGCTTTGACCATTGCACAGCTGTACCGGTGCCGCTGGCAGGTGGAGCTCTTCTTCAAATGGATAAAGCAAAACCTGCGCATCAAGAGTTTCTACGGCACTTCGGAGAACGCCGTAAAAACTCAAATCTGGATTGCCGTATCAGTTTATGTGCTGGCCGCAATACTCAAAAAAAAGCTGAACATACCAGCAAGTCTCTACACAATTTTACAAATTCTCAGCGTCTCGGTTTTCGAAAGAACACCGTTATTACAACTGCTTACGGAAACAACACTGGTCAAGGAAATCTCAGAATCCCCAAACCAGCTGAATTTGTTCATTTAACAGTCGGACACTAGTGAGGAAGAGTATTTACATAAACCCCATGAGAAGCCAGTACACCTTTGCATTCACTAAAGGACCGTTTTGATACCGTATCAAAAACAATATCATAACGCTCCTCACTTTTCGTAAAGTCCTCCCTGGTGTAATCGATTATCTCATCAGCCCCGAGCTCTCTCAAAAGCAGTGCATTAGGACCACTGGATACTGCAGTGACTTGAGCTCCAAATATCTTTGCGATCTGGACAGCGAAAGTTCCAACACCACCTGAAGCTCCATTAACCAGAACTTTGCAATTTCGGGATATATGACCAAGTTTTTGCAATGATTGCAGTGCGGTAAGTCCGGCGACAGGGATGGTTGAGGCCTCCCCAAAACTGATATTCTCCGGTTTCGCAAATGTATTATTTTCCTTAACGGAAACGTATTCTGCAAAAGCGGATAACCGGCGGATGCCAGGAAAGCCGATAACCCTGTCGCCTTCCATGAAGCCTTTTACCCCTGTGCCGGTTTCGACTATCTGCCCGGAGCATTCACTGCCGAGGATCTTCGGAAATCCGGATCCCGTGAGAATCCTGGCCTCGCCCTGACGGATCTTCCAATCTACTGGATTAACAGAGGCAGCATGGACTTTGATAAGCACTTCATCAACTCCGGGAACTGGCCTAGGCATCTGCCTGACTTCGATAACTTCGTTGCCACCGTATTTATTGAATACAACCGCCTTCATATCTGTAGCTTACCGGGTAGTATCGTTTGTAATCAACGCAATTGTTGCAGGATTAGAGGAATCAGTCGCTGTCATTACTCCCTAAAATCAACACAATAGCTCATCTCCACACAAATGAATCTTTCATCCCGAAATTAATGGTGGCAACCAGAACTTTTCCGTTCCGCTTACCACCATCGTCCCGAAGTTCAGCAGGCGAGCATCTGAATTTCCTTCATACCCTTTAGAATAAGGCCTGCAACTGCCGGCGCTCTGTCATAAACCGACAATGTCATCGTTATCTGCAAACCTGCGATTATCTGGGCAAACTTTACTTTAAAGCTTCTTCACAGGCTTTGCTTACATCTTCGGAGGGCCGCCCCATCTCATCGCAAGCATCGTATTTGGCTACTGTTGTCTCTCTCTTGCTCTCGCGAGGAGGAGCGTCATTGTGAGGATATAATTTTTCCCCTTTCACGTCTCTATTATCGTGTTGAGCAATCGTCTCCTGTTTCTCATTGCCATCTATCTTCCCGTGCTGTCCGCCAGAACCTCCATGATGCCCGCCAAGACCCAACATTCCGACAAGAAGGACCACCGCCATAACCCCTAGCATAACTCCTGTCATGTCGCACCTCCTCTACTGGATCTCGGTCTTAGACGCGAGCGTACCGTCGGCGGCATTGAAAATGTAGAGGAATGTTTTTGCCGTTCCCTGATTATTGAAGTCGTAATTCCCAAACATGGAGGTGAAGGTCCCACTCCCCATCATGGCGTTGCCGAAGTCAGTTGTTGTCACATAGATGCGATTATTGACTATTACCGGCACGGAGGCATAACCCCCGTCGAGTGTTATAGCTACAGGCTTTGCCGATGCCGTGATAGGCAGTGGTACGGCATACAGGACTGACTGCCCGACGCCTGCATTGTTCGCCTGAGAACCTACGAGCATATAGTTGCTGGCATTGGGAAGAGACATGGTAGCCACAAGAAAACCGTCACTCACAATAGGCCGCGAAACAATCCCGTCGAGTTTGAGAGTGCTGGTCTGTCCTGAGGGGGTGACGGCCAGGATAGTAGACTGAAATGAAGCGCTGCCGGGGGTTGTAGTGTCTGAATTCGTCGAAACATAACTTGTGAGGTATGCAGTGCCATCTTCACCGACTACTGGCGCCGCTGACATGCCATTTGTCATGCCAAAACTGCCCGCGCTGCCGCCCATCATTGACCCATTTCCGAACGCGCCGTTACCACCCATCATTCCGGAACCAGCTCCGATGCCACTTCCGGTCATCATGCCGGTGACGGACCCCGTGCCCGGAACTTCAGTTCCCCCGGTCATCATACCTGACCCGCCGCCCATGGCAGCTAATGATTGACCTGCGAATACGACCAGCGTTAGAAAAGAGAGTGTAGCAATGATACTGTTCTTCTTAAACATTGTTGAAATCTCCTTATGTTTTTAATAGGGTCCCCAAAGGGGATCGTGCAATCCTTTTACTGCGCCATGACAACCGCCTTATCCCTTCACCTCCTCTTCAAGTTGCTGAGCGATAGCGGGCCAGATTCTCCGCGTTTCCTTCTTCTGTCTCTTATGACGAGGCAGGCGGCAAAAGGTTACACAAGACGATGCTGTCAGGCTTCGACAAAGCACAAATCCCTTCATAAGCAGGGGGATGTGCGCCCTTTCGGATCAGCAAGGGAAAATAAGGCAGTGAATGGCAACTGCTGCCGCCATGGAGACTACCAAACCTGTGGCAAGAGCAATTTTTTTTCGTAAATGCCAGATATTCCTGCCTGACGGAGGAACAATACCGCCCTTGTCTGATTCTTCATTGTCTAAGGATTTTGCCTGGACAGCCAATGGTAGTGATAATGTTCTTTCGGCATTATGCTTATCGATAAGCGGCGTAACCTCATCGTTGCATTCACAGTCACACACATAACGCATGATACCCTGATAGCCCAGAATGCTTCCGTCACCCGCGTGCCATACATTAAATGTACACAGACATAGTACAACCGTAGCGTCTTTCCTGCGTAGTTTCATCGCATAGTCTTTGACAAACCCGTTCTCCTCTATCTCCCGCTGAAACTTCTCTTTGTCGTCAGGACAGGCATAAAAACACGCATTTTTTATGCCTTCCATTTCTTCCCGGGTGTAACCCAAGAGGTCAAGTGCAGCCTCATTGCAATCGATGACGGTTCCTTCCCGTCCGTTTATAAAAACTGCGTCCTGTACTCCCTGAAAAAAATCGCGATACCTTATGTCGGACTGCCGTGAGGGGTCTGTGATCCAATCCCTCTTCATTTGGATCAAATACCCGATAATACGGTCGTAGTTTTCAGGTCTGTGCGGAACATCGCATGCAGAGCAGTCCTTGAATGGGATTCCATTGCTCTGAATGAACGAGGGTTTGCCGAGGCAGGCCGGCAGATAATACATCGGGCAGTAACAGAAAATGCAGTTAAAGCGCTTACTATTTGAGGTATGACAGGGAAAATACTTGCACTTGTAATTGGAATAACAACGGGATGTGTCCTCAAGAAAGCTTTCGGTTATTTCTTCTAATCTGCTCGCCATAATATCCTCCCTTTTTTCAAACCGGAATCGCTCGCCGCCTGCTTTGTATTGCTGAAACGGGTTTCCGATTTAGTCATACAACAAGTGGTGATCTGAAGTGAGACACGGCATAATACTCCACAATAAAGCTCTTTATGCAGAAGCTCTCTTCTGTTAGGTATGACGCAAGTAAAATGAAAGAGTTACAGTTCAGATGAGATATTTCGGGCACGTGAAGATATTTTCAACGGGGGATAGTGTTGAAGTAAAGAGGGATCTCAGCTGTTAAGACCCGAAAATGACAATCCCCCTCTGGGAGGGGGGAACATGGGGTGAAGGGGGAATTGTCAACCTGGGAGTCACATGACAGGCTCCTCGATGATCAAAAGCTTATGGTCCCTTTTGCCCTGGTAGTCAGATCGATAAGACTCATGGCCCCGGCAGGCCTCACCCCTGGGATAAGATCATTCGCAGCGATGCGCCTATTCGCCATGGTCTGAGTACAGCACTGTATTTCCACTCCCATCTCGATTGCCTCCTGAAGCCTTTGCGCAATCGTTGGGTTGCCTTGACATTTGACTTCACGTTTATCAACACTCCCCTGAACCATAACATCCACTGCGTTCTGTATACAGTACAAGATCGCCTTGTAATTTGCCGACGCTGCAAGTGTAGCGAACATCAAGGCAGACCTTACCCTGTCCGGATTCTCAAAGCCCGATGCACAGAGCACTACAAAGACATCGTCAGTGTCATGAACAGCGCTCAGAGCCATGGAATGCTCCTGTGTTTCGATCACTGTTAGCGAACCTCCAGGCTCGTTTCTATCTTTACCGGTCGCGATAAGGTTACCCCGACTGGAGAGGTGCTTATAACGTGTTTATGAAGCTCCTGCAATGTCTTGGCATCGGCGTCTGCCTGGATTTTCACCTTTGCGGTTATATTTTTGAACCCGGGAAGTTTATCCATCTTCAGCTCCTCAGGCGACTCGAGGCCGAGGAACCCGGGCAGGTCGATCTCTCCTTCCAGATCAATCTTGAGATCCTTAACTATAATGCCCCGTACCGCAGCGTTCATAGCATATCCGATGGTCAGGCAGGCACCATAAGCCTGAAGGACCATTTCGACCGGATTGGCCGCTGTGTTTGTTCCACACAGCATTTCAGGCTCATCCGCCAGGAGAGTGAACTCTCTTGAGCAGGTCTCAACCTTGAATCCACCTTTCCATGTCGTGGACGCCTTCCATACTGTTTTGCCCGCTTCCCAATTGTTTTTAACAGACTCGACTGTCGCGACAAGCTTCTGTGTGTCCAAACCGTTTACCATTGTCATTTCCTCTACCTCCTCAAGATTTATATTTGTTAAGCTCTCATGTTTTAGCAATAAGCCGGCCAGGTCATGCGACGTTATGATGGCTAAGCACAGAAAAGAATAATAACAATGAGTTGCGGATCAAAATCATTAAGAGGCTAATTGCGGCAAATATATGCAGGTAAAAACACTTGAACTGTAGGGAGGCAGGGTTCTGCTATTATTGCAGATTTGCAATGACTTCACTGCTCAATTACGTAGAATTAATAAAATCCTATATTTATCAAAAAGATAGGTTATTGCAAATCTGCAATCAAGTGGCGATTCCATATTTTTTCATTTTGCGCCAGAGGGTCGTTGCGTCCAGTCCGAGCATTATTGCCGCCTGCTTTTTGTTGCGATCTGCCAAATTCAAGACTTTAATGATATGTTCCCGTTCGCAATTTTCGCCAACCTTCTCGAGGTTCCAGTCTCTTTTTGTTGTATCTGAGAAGGCAATAATATCAGAAGGCAGATCTTCTTTGGAGATTTCATGTGTACACGATATAGCAACAGCCCGCTCAATAGTATTTTCGAGTTCTCTGATGTTACCCGGCCAGGGATAATGAAGGAAAGCATCCATTGCCTCGTCAGACATTCTCCTGATATTTTTACCCATTTTCTTGTTGAACCTGTTTATGAAATATCTCGTGAGAAGTGGAATATCATCAACCCGCTCCCGCAAAGGGGGAAGGTCGATCCTTATCACATTTAACCGATAGAAAAGGTCTTCCCTGAAATGTTTTGCTTTTACTAATTCTCCAAGGTCCTGATTCGATGCGGCAATAATCCGGACATCAACAGTCAGGGGTTTCGTGCTGCCAACCCTAAGAAGGGTTCGCTCCTGAAGAAAGCGCAGGATCTTCACCTGAAGATTCTTGCTCATCGCTTCAACCTCATCGAGCAGGATACTGCCGCTATCTGCTGCCTCGAAGAGGCCGATTTTGTCGGTAGTTGCGCCTGTGAACGCACCCTTTACATAGCCGAAGAGTTCCGATTCAAGCAAGGTTTCGGGAATAGCTGCGCAGTTTACCGCAATAAAGGGACGCTCTTTTCTGAAACTGTTGAAATGAAGAGCCTTGGCAATCAGTTCCTTGCCGGTTCCGCTCTCACCATAGATGAGGACGCTGGAGGAAATATTGGTTATTTTTCTGACGAGATTCAGAACGGATGTCATACGTGTGCTGTTACTGATAATCCCTTCAAAGTTATGGTACTGCAATTTTTCATCAGTTGCTTTCTTTGTATTTTCAAACATGCGGGCGTTCTCAATTGCCAACCCGATGGGCACGGTTGCCGCCCTCAGGATATCCAGGAGTTCAATATCCGGGGTATATGGTTTGTGGGTGATGACACAAAGAACGCCGACGACTTTGTTCTTTGCCCTGAGCGGCAGTCCTGCGTAGAACTCCATTCCCTCTTTCTTGAGAACTCCCCTCGTAAATCGTGGATCATCCGAGGCCTTCTCGGGGATTATCACTTCTTTGTCGCACTGAGCTATGTTCCCGCACATGCATTCGCCTATTTTGACCCTATTTTCAGAGAGATCCCGAACCACTTCATCAGAAACATTCCTGAATGAAACCGGTATCATTTCGAGTGAATCGTCATTGATGACATAGATAACCCCTGCATCAACCCTCATGAACTCAACGATCTTATCAAGCACGTCATCAAGAATCAGCTTCAGGTTCAGGGATTTTCCGACGGTGAGGGCAATTTCATAAAGGACTGAAAGTTTTTTTGTTGAGGAATCGGGCATATCTATGAGATTATTCCATAAATTCTGAAGATATGAGGTGGCACTCTATTTGCTGACATTCTATTTGGAAAATATTTCATGGACCTAAATATATACTATCAGAACCGGAGGTTATTATCATGAACAGCATAAAAGCGGATGTCAGCATTGACACAAGCGGGCGTGCCTGTCCTTATCCCGTATTGAATACAAAAATGGCCCTGGGAAAACTTCAGTCGGGTCAGATACTTGAAGTGATCGCTTCAGATAGTGCGGCAGAGTCCGATATCCCAGTCCTTGTGAAACGGCTGGGGCACGAGTTGATAGGGTCCAGACAGGCTGATGGAGTGCTGTCGTTTTTTATAAAAAAAGCATAGATCTTTAAAGAGTTTTTTGGCAGTTGTCCCTGGCAAATCCGCCGAGTGCTCGTTATTTTTCGGAGCTTGACGTTAAAGCTCCATATTGTTTTGCATATTCCTCACTTTATTCATTGTCTCTTCACATTCTATTGGTATCGTTGACGTATATGAGGTAAAATGCTCCACAAAGGTAAATAAGCAATTGCATATCGGTTGTGTGCGGCTGAACCGCAGGAGAAATACGAATGCGAATGAACTAAGAGGGGAGGTGTCCTGTCCGTCTACCCCTCTGGCAAGTTGTTCTTTCGACGCGCTGCATAAATACATAGTCTGAGGTTAAAAATGGACAAAGACAGGGAAATAGCAGAAATTGTTGAGAGTCTGCGAACGTTTATAGAGCTTTCTCAACAGGATGAAGATAAACCTTGGCATGATTGGATTGCCGCAACGGTTAAAAACATAGAGGTTTCCTGCTGGCAAAATAAAGATTGCGATAATCGTCTCTGTCCCGCATATATGAACAGTTGCGGTCGTTGCTGGATTATTGCGGGCACTATGTGTGGAAAATGCGCTGAGGGCACATTCGCGATGAAATACAAAAGTTGCCTGGAGTGCAACATTTTCAAGGAAACTGTATCCAAAGACCCTTTGACCGAGTTGCGGGAATTGATTATTGTTCTTATCTTCAGTTTCAAGTCGAAGCAGCGTGAACTTCATGATGCCATGGATAATATGAAAGTTCTTCAGGGACTCTTGCCAATCTGTGCCTCATGCAAGAAAATACGCGACGATCAAGGATATTGGAACCATGTCGAGCAGTATATAGCAGACCACTCCTCCGCAGAATTCAGTCATGCCATTTGTCCCGATTGCGCGAAGACATTATATCCGCAATTCTATAAACGGCGTGATGAAAATACATAGGATTTATATGGGGGCATTCTTGGTAGCAAAACATGTTTGCCTCCTTGTTTTCATGGGTTATACTGGAAAAAAGATCAGCGAAGGCTTTTTTCGAGGAAATGGTCTGCCTGTTATCCGCCTTTACTCTTCTAATCGGAATACTTCGGGGGTGCTTCCTTCTTTGTTATCACCTGCTATGATAGTTTCATGGGTGCAAGCAGGAATTTCACAGGACTTTTCATCACTTTCAAGGATTCTATGAGCAAAATCGTAGCTGTCCTTTCCGTGATTCTTATGTTATTTTCGTTGGGGTGCAGCGTTAGCTACCTCGGTCCGCATACTGAGGTGGGTGGCGTTCGTTTTTCGCTCAAGGCACCCGGGGCAAAAAAAGTCGCAATAGCAGGGAGTTTCAATCAATGGGATGCCGGAAGAGATTTACTTAAGGGGCCAGATAGCGAGCAAGTCTGGACGATAACCATTCCCCTTGCAGAGGGTAGACATGAGTATTTGTTCCTTCTCGACGGGGAGAAGTGGGTATTGGACCCCGAAGTTCCTTTTGCGGACGACAGCCTCGGCGGTAAGAATTCGGTCTTTGTCTTGAGGAACCTGTGACTTCAGGTGTAACTTTTTTAAACGATGTACGTCATAAGATTGACAATAAAACATGTATTCATAGAAATGAATGACAATACAGGAAGAAGAGTATTCTATAATTGAAGAATGCAGAAGGGGTGCCTCTGAGGTCTATGCGGTTCTTGTTGAAAGGTATCAGGAGATGATCTATAACGTTGCGTACCGGATGATAGGCGACAGCGAGGCTGCGAGGGACATAGCGCAGGAGAGTTTCATTGCTGCCTATACGGCACTCAAGGACTTCCGGTACGGGTCAAAGTTCTCGACCTGGCTCTGCAGCATAGTTATGAACAGATGCAGGGACTATTTGCGGAGTCAGAAGCAGATGGTTCCCCTCGATGGCATCTCCGAGCTGGTTGCAAAGGGTCCAAATCCTGAGGTGATATTATCCGATAAGCAGACCGCGAGGGACCTTCATTCGGCGCTCAAGGCAATGCCGGAAGATTACCGGCAGGTTATTGTCCTGAAGCATTTTGAGGACCTGGACTACCGGGAGATGGAAGCTATTCTTGGAGTAAGTGCCAATGCGCTTAAGGTCAAAACATACAGGGCGCGGGAGTGGCTAAAAAAATATATAGAGAAGGGGCATGGTCAGGATGGATAAGGATCTGCTGCAGCTTCACAGACTTCTTGACGGTGGGCTCTCTCCTGAAGATGAGAAGGATATCCTGCAGAAGATAGAGGCTGATCCCCGGCTCCAAAGGGAGTTTGATGGACTCGTCAGTGTGATCAACCTTTTGGAGGCAGGGGAGAGATTGCCCGTTGATGCTGCCTTTAGCTCCGAGGTCATGAAGAGATTGCCTGCGCGGAACGAGCCGCTGGGCAAGAAAATAAGGGGCTTCTTGTTTGGAGAGCGGGTGTTGCGCTGGAATGTGGCCAGTTTTGTTGCAGTATCAGCCGTCTTGCTGGTTATCACTGTTTCGGGTCTATTTTATCAAAGTTCCGGAAAAAGCTACCGCGTTGCAGATAGCGTCGTGCCCGGAAGTGCAGTAAAAACAGTCTCACTGTCCTTTAATGCACCCGAAGCAAAGGCAGTTTCCCTGGCAGGGGATTTTAACAAATGGAGTGTTGAAGCGGGGGCTATGAAGAGAAAAAGCGACGGCACCTGGACTATTGAGGTACCATTAAAGCCTGGTGTTTATCACTATATGTTTGTGGTGGACGGAGAAGGCTGGGTATCTGATCCCCGGGCAGAATCTTATCGGGATGACGGCTTTGGAAATAAAAACGCGATACTCAGGATAGACAGTATATGAAAATAAAAATATTATTAGTAATGCTTGGCCTGCTCCTGGTGTATGGGATCTCCGCGGCCGAGCCCAGGGATCTCGCCGAAATCCGAACTGCAATCGATAAATCCGCATTGCCCGGAGAAAGCAAAACCACGCTTTTCAAGCGGGCGTCCGAGGCAGTCAGCGCGGGTATTCCTGCATCAGACGTGTCTGTCATAATCAGCAGAGGTGTTTTGAAAAGCAAAGACGGTAAGGCATTGGAAGAAACTCTTGGTGCTGCGATAACAGCGAAAGAAAAGGGCCTGCCTGTCAGACCTGTTCTGGACAGGATAGAGCAGGGACTCGCGAAGGGGGTTCCTCCCGAGCGAATTGTTGCGGCCACCAAACAGCTGGTTGTTAAACTCTCCACTGCTGATGCAATTGTCAGCAATCTCGGCAAGAGTGGATTGAAGGCAGGGGAGCAAAAAGAGAAGGGCCTGGCAGTGCATAGTGTTGCCAGGGCACTCGAGAAATCGATCCCTGAAGATGTAATAAACAATTTGGGGCAGAAATCAATCACGAAGGGGGCGTCTCTTTCTAGGTTGAGTGCAACTATTGACACCATGGCTTTTTTCGTAGAGATGGGCATGAATCTGGACCAGGCTTCAGGATTGATGATGAAGGCAATGGATAAAGGCTATTCCGAGGGAGAAATGTTCATGATGCAAAAGGATATGTCGGACATGATGAGGGGCAAGTCAAATATGAATGACGTCATGAAGAATATGGATACGATGATGAACAGAGGGACGATGGGAAGCGGAGCAATGGGGGGCAAGGGCATGGGGGGAGGGTCAACGTCTCCTGGTGCCCACGGCTCGGGCAGTTCAGGCCCGGGCAATCCAGGCATGGGTGGCTCGGGGATGGGTGGCTCGGGCATGGGCGGCGGACACAGACACAAATAAACGATATGCAGTGCCGACTCTCTATATCAGAAATGACGAATCACAGTATTAAATGCGGCGTATCATTCAGTATCATGGTATCGTTTCTTCTTTTTGCCTCTGCAGCATCAGCCGGCCTGCTTATGGATGCTGGCCTCAAAGGAGTTTATGAAGACAACATCGTCGGTTCAGCCGCTGATGTTGAAAAAAAGGGAGATTTTTATACGGTATTATTTGCTTCACTCGGCGGAAATAAGCGCATTGGCGAAGACACCTTTTTATTTCTGAGAGCCAGTGCGGAGGGTTATCTATATAAGAGATACACTGACCTCGATGCGGCTATTGTTGGCATAAACGGTGGAGTCTACAAAGAGTTCAATAGCGTATTATCGGCAACGGGGAGTCTTAACATAAAGAAAGAGAATTTTAAGGATTCCCAACGGAACAGTAATGCTTATGGCGGCCTGCTTAATCTCAGGCAGCAGGTTCATCCTGGCCTTTGGATAAAGGAAGGTTACGAGTTTGCAAAAAATACAGCGGCTTCCAGTACCTTCAGTTATGAAGCACATCTCTTGTGGGTGGGGATGGGATACTCTATCATGCCAAAGACAACGGCAACTTTGGGGTATAGTTATCTACGCCGTACTTATGAAGAGCCTGCAGGATACCGGAATATATTCCACTCGCTTTCTTTAGGACTGACACGAGAGATAGCAGGAAAAGTATCTGTTTACGGAAATTATGACAGGCAGTATATAAGCTCAAATCACCACGCAGCGACCCATATAAATAATGTGTACAGCCTCGGCCTCTCGTACAGTTATTAAGATATTCTTTGTAAACAGCCAGTAATTTCTCCTGAGATTGTTTTGTCACTCCTATCCTTGTAAGGACGGTGTCGTATGCCTGCATGGAATGAGGTTATTAAACGCTGCTGAAGATGCATCTTCCATCTGTGAAATATAATTAATTTCCTAATAAGGGTGTAACCTTTCTTGATGCTCCCCGTCAAAGCCATAGAAACAAAAAAATCGAAATCCAAGAAAGGAGGTGAACACATTGAAAAAAAGCTTGATAGTTGTATTGGGAGTTATATTTGTCTTGAGTGCGATGACTACTGCATTTGCTGCAATGGGTAGAGGAGGCTCAAGCACTGGTACCGGTACGCACATGACAGGAACGGTTACCCCAGGCAGTCACACAGGTACTGGCATGACGGGTACTCGGATGACAGGAACCGGTACGCCTGGCAGTCACACGGGTACTGGCACGGGCATGACAGGAACACCCGGCAGCCGCACGGGCACTGGTACTCGGATGACAGGAACGGTTACACCGGGCAGGCACACGGGTACAGGCACGGGCATGATGGGAACTGCAACAACCCCATAATATCGCCATCATATTTGGGGCAATGTCAAATGCCGGTCGCTAAATTTGATGTTGCCCCATTCAAATTTATAAAGACAGCCAAAGAATCTTTACCATCAAGATAAAGGCTGAGTATGAGTCTGCAAACGCAGAAGGAGAGAATAAATGGGCACGAGAAAAAAGAGTTATGCAGTTTTAGCGCTGTTGCTTCTCGTACTGGCCGCGGTGGCCTTGACGGGATGCGGCGGAGGCGGCGGTACCACCTCCACTACTTCAGGCGGAGACACTCCAGGCAACAGTACGATTATGACCGGGACAGCCTCCAAAGGTCCCATAGTGAATGGCACTGCTTCAGTTTATGGAATCACAAATGGACAAAAAGGGAGCCTGCTGACTACAGCATCGACAGGGGCAAGCGGCTCGTTTACAGCAAATCTTGGCACTTACTCAGGTCCTGTGATGGTTGAGGTGACAGGTGGTTCATACACGGATGAGGCGACGGGAAAGACCGTTCAGATGGGCTCCATGACATTGCGAACTGCCCTCGACAATGCATCTGGTAATGTCACGGTAGCCGTCACTCCGCTTACGGAGGCAGCTGTCCAGTATATGAATGGTACGTTTACAACCAATATGATAACCCTCGCGAATACCACCGTGGGGACAAAATTCGGCATGGCCGACATTGTGCGGACGATACCTCACAACGTAAGCACCCCTGCGGTAACCGGACAAGATAGTCAGACCTATTACGGGTTTATGCTCGCCGCCATGTCCCAGATGGCATCTACCGACAACATAAGTATTCCCAACATGATAACAAGTATAGCAAGCGGTCTGAAGGATACCAGTTCCACAGGCACCCAAACGTTTGCTGCACTGATGAATACCATGAACCAGCGCTTCAGTGACTTCGAGACTACGAACCCCAACAATAAGACAGGGGTGACCTCGATGACCTCGATGATGAGCGGTGTTAATACTGGCGGAGGCGGAGGAATGATCGGGGGAGGAAACACCGTTGTCAGCGGCATGGCCTCCAAAGGCCCAATAGCGAACGGGACTGTGGCAATATATGCTGTTACGAACGGGCAAAAGGGGACCTTGCTTCTTTCCACAACTACAGGGCCGGCCGGTACTTTCAATGCAGATCTTGGCGGTTATACCGGTCCAATGATGGTTGAGGTAACTGGTGGCTCCTATACGGATGAGGCTACCGGAAGAACCGCGCAGATGGGATCTATGATGTTACGAGCTGCCCTCAGCAATGCGACAGGCAACGTTACAGTTGCCGTAACGCCGCTTACTGAAGCGGCTGTTCAGTATATGGGCGGGCGGATGACTCCGGACATGATAAATCTGGCAAACAACATGATGGGCTCAAAATTTGGTGTTCAGGACATTGTGCAGACATTGCCTCAAAACGTAATGAGCGGGGCTGCTGCCGGTAATACAGGGCAAACGTATTACGGGCTTATGCTTGCAGCGATGTCCCAAACCTCCGCGACGAACAATATAAGCATTTCAACAATGATGTCGACCATAGCCGATTCTCTGAAAGACACCAGTTCCACCGGCTCCCAGACGTTCAACAACATGGTGAGTCTTATGGGCCAGGGCTTTATGACCTTTGAAACAAGCAACCCGAACAACAGAACTGGCGTTACAACGATGACTCCTGGAGGTATGATGAGCACTTCGGGTGGCATGATGGGCACGGGTGGTACGAATGGTACGACGGGTACAAATGGCGGCATGATGGGAACAGCATCAAATAACATGATTGGACTTTGATCCAGTAATTTAACCATATTCGCAGAGGAACAGGGTTAACTAACCCTTCGGACTGCATTAGAGAGAACTGCTTTATCAACCGCAGCTCCCTGGACTTCCCTCCGGGGGGAGGCGGTTGATCCTAAAAGATCTATAAGAATTGCATTGAATAGCTGTTCACCTCAAGGTCGCAAGGCACGGTCAGTGGAGGTGCGCGTTTACATGTAAAATTCGACATTCATCCGCATTTGAGATATCGCGTAATAAGAATAAAGTCGGCACGCATAGTTTCTGCGATAATGTAAATACCTTAGAATCCAGATGTCTGCGTTAATGAGCGACACCTTTAACTTTTGTTGCTAGCTACAATAATGTCTTCATAATTCCTTCGGGGAATTGTGGTAAAAATAAACTATAAGACCTGATACAGTTCAGCACGTGCAAGAACGGACCTCACAAAGGAAAGGAGGTAGGCTGGTGAAAATGTGATATGAAAAAGGAAAAGCCTCGGGAAATTATCTCTACAAACTTAGCTCTATAAAGGGAGGACAAAATGAAAAAACTTAGTATTATAATTTTCAGTTTAGTGATTATGATTGCCTCAGTCGTGGCCCAAAATGTATACGCGGCTGAGACGTCACAGGTATCAACCGACCATTTGGCGATGTCGAAATCCTATGAAGACAAAGCAGCAGCTCAAGACGCGCTAATCGCGGAGCATGAGCAGATGAAGAAGGATTACAAAAGCAGGTTTTTCATTAACGAAAAACTAACGCCGATGGCTAAACTAAAGAAAATGAATGACCACTGCGACGCTATCATCAAGGATGCCCAGAAACTTAAAGCTGATTTCAATGACTTTGCAAAATGGCATCGGTTGCGTGCGGCGGAGCTGCAGGGAAAGTAAGAATGCTGAAAGGCCAAGGGGGAGGGATCTAGGACCCTACCCCTTGGCACATTGCCCTTGGTTAATACTACTTCTTGTCGGTGTTTTCCTGAATTTGGTAGAGCGCTGGTTTGGAGAATTGACCGGCAAACAAATACGTCGTGGGACTTTTGTAAATGTCGATGATCTTGTGGCTGCAATTAAAAAATACATGCAGGCTTGGAACACAACCCCAAAGCCGTTTGTCTGCTTAACTCATTGTTGATCAGATATAATAGATTATATTCGGCATAGGTCTAGTAGAAGCTGCCGAAACCATAGAAGGAGTATTTTGCATGATAGTCGGTATTGTTACCGCAATTTCTGCTTTATTGCAGTTTGCCGCCGCCTTTGTAGCGTTAAAGCTGATAAAGGTTACTGGCAAACGATACTCCTGGGGACTAATCTCCTTGGCCATCTTTCTTATGGCCATTCGACGCAGCATTTCGTTATATCAGTACATATCAACTCGACATTTGGAACCGTTGGATGTTGAATTTGAACTGCTCGGCCTTTTTGTTTCTACTCTTATGTTTGCTGGGTTGCTCTTGATAGCTCCTCTTTTCCAAGCAATGGCACGCAACATACTCGAATTGAAAAAAGCGGAAGAAGATGCTCGAAAAAGAGAAAAGCAGCTATATGATATAACCTCCCATTTAGCGGAGGGAATCTATGTGTTTGACGAACGGGGAATATTCAGTTTTATGAATCAAGAAGCTGAACGTCTTACCGGATGGACTTATGAAGAACTAAAAGGTAAGGTTGTTCACAATATAATTCATCATAAAAAGAGTGACGGTTCTCTTTTGCCGATTGAAGAATGCAAAATGCTTCATGTAATTAAGAGTGGGGAAATATATTCATCCAGTGATGAAATATTTATCAATAAAGATGGAAATATTTTTCCTATATCCGTTATATCCAGCCCAATTGTTGAAAATGGCAAGATTATTGCCGCGGTCACAGCATTTAGGGACCTTACTCAACAGAAGCAGTTAGAGAACGAGCGAGAAAAACTCGTTCAGGATTTACATGAATCTCTCAAGACCATAAAAACATTACAAGGAATATTGCCAATTTGTTCTACATGTAAAAAAATTCGTGATGACAAGGGCTACTGGAGCCAACTCGAAGTATATATCTCAAATCATTCTGATGCGCAATTCTCACACGGTTACTGTCCGGAGTGCGGGCAAAGAGCAATAGATGAAACAATGGAAGAACTAAAAAAAAATAAAGCACGCAACTCAGGCAAGTCGCAATGAAATGGAGGTGCAACGCAGGACGCTCAAATGTGCACTCCATATCAGGGTAAGTAGGGGTGTGTGGAGTTAACTAACGGTATTTAGAATAAGCATTGTGATGCGTTTGAGACTTAAGTGAAGTACTATCCTCGGATAAACCAAACTGCAATATAACAAACCTTCCTTGCTTATTCATAATTAATTCATATTAGTTGATAATAATATCTAATAACCAATAAGGATATATATTGCAGCTTATCCGCCTAGTCGTTTGTCCCTCGGCGGCAGAAAACGATAAATGGTATACTGCGCTCAGCAAGGCTTGTTTGCAAGGGAGGTGAGAAGAATGAAGAGAGAAGTTATTGGATCGATTTTAACCGTAATGGTGCTTGTACTTCTGACGCTGACAGCAGAAGCGGCCCCCAAGAACACTATGCCCGTCAATGACGAATCGCTCAGGAGAGGCGAAAAGAGCGCGACGCTCGATCCAGCGCAATTCAGAGAAGCCAAAGTGAGAGAAGCTTATAGAGTTGCGAGGGAAATCCCCTGGGTATTGGACAGCATCTACTGCTATTGTCAGTGCGAAGAGTCACCAGCTTTCAGGCACAAGAGCCTGCTGAGCTGTTACGTCGACAACCATGCTTCAGTCTGAGACATTTGCCTTGGGGAGGCCCTGCGGGCCTTCGAGTTGTACAAAAAGGGATATTCCGTAAAACAGATACGGGACGCAGTAGAGAAAGAATATAAGAGGTAAGGAGATAAGATATGAAAAAAATAGCCATATTTACTTTGATGTTAGTTTTAGTTGCAGGCATGGCCTATGCAAAAGACTACGAAATGAAGAAAAAGGCCGGTGAGTTTGACGTTGCAGTAAAAATTGACAAGAACCCGCCGATTGTTGGTGATAATAATGTATCACTTGAGATTAAAGATGCATCAGGCAAATATGTGACTGATGCAAAGGTGAGCGTTGATTATTCAATGCCTGCCATGCCGGGTATGCCCGCGATGAACTACAAAGCAGATACAGAACTGAAGGGAAATGAGTATAAGGCCAAGATGAACCTTTCGATGTCCGGTCCGTGGAGTATTACGGTAAAGATAATGAAAAGCGGAAAAACCGCTTCAATGAAGTTTACGGTGGATGCAAAGTAAGGATGCATGCCATGTGGTCAATGTTCTGTTTTGCCATGTGTGCATATAGGAGGTAGATTTTGAAAAAGCGTGCTGTACTAACAGTTCTTGTTCTGAGCTTTATGGTTGTCGGTTCTGCTGCCTTTGGTCACGATCTTGTATGGCCCGGGCAAAAGCTCAAGACACTTTTTCCTCAGGCTGAATCGTTTGAGCAGAAGAACCTGTATGTTTCAGACGAGCAGCGGGCGAATATTGAGAAGGCTTTGGGGGTGAAGCTCCCTGACGAGGATCTGAAACCCTCGATATATTTTGCGGTTGTGAAAAACACGCCTGATGCGCCTCCTCGCAAGGCAGGGGCCATAATGTTCATCGATGCCCAGGGCGACGGTGGAAAGATTGAGATGGGCGTCGTAGTGAGTGGCAAGGGCGATCTTGCAAAGGTTCTGATTTTTGAGAATAAAGAATCACCGAAGCTCATCGATCCCGCATTCCTTAAGCAGTTCGAGGGGAAAAAAGCGTCGGACCTGTTCAAAGCCGGCAATGATATCAAGGCGCCTGCAGGTATGGATAAAGCTGCACAGGCGATAGCAAACGGCGCGAAAAGAGGGCTGTTCATTATCAACGAGATGTTCAGAAAAAAATGAAAAGAATAGTCCATATAGTTACCTCCTTATTGGTCCTCCTGATTTTCACCGGCCTTGCGAGCGCCGCTGAAGGCCATGGTGAATCCTCTTCAGCAGCCGACTTCCGCCTCGGGACTCTCAAAGTTCAGTTCACTCTGGATCCCGTGACTTATACGAAAGGCAAGACCCCTCAGGCAGTCATAACCCTGAGCGATTTCATGAGCAGCAGCCCGGTTCTTGATGCCGGAATATATGTCAGGATCGACAAAGACGGTCCAGCAGCGGCCCATGCAGGTCACGTCATGCCCAGTGCCACGCCGGAAAGCAGCAAAGAAGGGGGCGGACTCGATTTCGGAGAACCGGTCCAGATGGCCAGCGCTCTTGACTTGAGCGCCTTCAAAAAGCTTGAGCCGCAGCAGAAGGCCGGCGTATACGCCGTTGAATACCCTCTCACTGTTCCCGGCGATTATTCCTTCACGATTGCTGTTTCATCGCTTGCAGGGAAACAATATGCCGAACCACTCATTTATGGAGGAACCCTCACATACCGCGCCCTCTCCAAGGCCCGGCTCTACAGCATGATATTTGTTGTTGTCGTTTTGATGCTGAGCGGACTGACCGGGCTATGGATCATCAGACAGCGAAGCCTTCTGAAGCTTGAGGCGGGCCAGAAACTCAATATCCTGGATATACCGTCCATAAGGAAGTTTCTGAAATCAGGATGGTTTCAGCCTGTCTTTCAAGTGCCGGTGCTCGTCATCTTTCTGATCATCATTGCTGCAGGTCTTTTCGATATTCAGAAGGGCGACCGGAATATTGCAACGATTCTCACCTGGACTATATGGTGGGCCGCAATAGTATTCACTTTTGTATTCATAGGCAGAGTATGGTGCATGATGTGCCCCTTCGGGGCAGCTCAGGACTGGCTTGGACGCCTGTTTAGCATGAACAGGGATTTCCCGAAGACCCTCAGAAATATCTACCTTTCGAGCTTTTTATTTTTTGCCCTTACCTGGTGGGACAGCTACAGCGGCATAGTAAATAAACCGGCGATGACGTCTTATCTTCTTATCACCTTTTTCGTCGTCGCTATGGGCATGGCGCTGGTGTACAGAGGGCGGTCGTTCTGCAGGTATGTATGTCCGATAGGTGGTTTGATAGGTCTTTATTCGATGTTCAGTCCGGTTGAACTGAGGAATAAATGCATGGAGGTCTGCCGGGACCACAAGGTCAAAGAGTGCATCAAAGGCGCAGGCAAAGGCCGTCCCTGTCCCATGTTCGTCACCCCGATGACGCTTGACAGGAATAATTACTGCAACTTCTGCAGCGAATGCATAACGTCCTGCTCGCAGGACAATATCGTCGTCAGATTCAGGAGTTTTGCCAAAGATCTCTGGGTTTCTTCAAAGGGCTTCCTTGATGAGGCCTTCCTTGCAATGATGCTGGTCGGGATATCCATCATTGTTACCGGCGAGATGGTTGAGCCATGGCACCGGTGGATGGATGTGGTCGGGAAGATTCTGCCTTTTGACTTTTTCGGCATAGTGTCTCATACGGCAAGGGAAAAAGCGACCTTCTTATTTGTCCTTACCAGCGGAACACTGCTCATTGCCCCCCTGCTGCTCTTATCTTTCAGCGCGATTGTCAGAAAGGCTCTGCCCGATGCAGACCTTACGGCGAAACAGATATTCATTCAATTTGCCTATATGTTTATCCCCGTTGGGTTATCAATGCATCTGGCGCACAATATCTCCCATCTTCTGAAGGAGGGACCCGGGATCATCCCGGCTGTGCAGAGGCTTATAAACAACGTCACGGGCGCAGGAGAACCTGACTGGGTTGCCGGTCAGCTTGCCGG
This sequence comes from Thermodesulfovibrio sp., assembly GCA_013824615.1. Lineage (GTDB taxonomy): Bacteria > Nitrospirota > Thermodesulfovibrionia > Thermodesulfovibrionales > UBA6898 > PALSA-1316. The sequence goes on along the minus strand of PNOC01000045.1, from coordinate 9,307 downwards.
CAATGAGACCATCTTCTGGCTGCAGATGACTGTACTCATAACGCTCAATATTTTTTCGCTCTACGCGGGCTACAGAATAGCGGTCAGGAATTTCGGTGACCGGGCGCTGAGGGCCTTTGTTCCCATGGCTCTTCTCGTAATCTTTTTTATGATAATAAATACGTATATACTCGGCCAGCCCATGTCGCTGAGACATACACATTGAGGTGATTCATGAAAACGAGTAGTTTTATTGTGACGGGATTGTTATTTCTTCTACTGGTACCCTGTGCCTATGCGGAGCTTGATCTCGATAAGGAAGTGATAGCCATACCTGATACACATAATGAGAAACCGTACATCTGGAGTGTAAGAGTAAATCCAAAAGGATATGATCTGATAATGGAGACCGGCAACGTGCCAGCGGGTAAAAAACATGACTTCAGGTTTTCCGTTTCATCGAAAGAAGGTGAGGAAATTAGGAATCCTCATGTATTTATCACAGATGACGATCTTCACGCATATGCCCATATTGTTCCTGTAAAGGCCGACAATGCCTACCTTTTTTCGTATCAGGCGCCCAGGGCTGGACGATATCGTATCGAGATCGTATTTCAGTCTTCAAAAGGGTGGGTTAACTTTAGAAAAGATATCAAGATTTCTGGGGACGGGAAGGCCATCGAACCCGTAAAGATTCAGGGAGATGAGGATTATCAGATAAAGATCAAACTCATCCCCAAAAAGGCTTATGCAGAGCATGTGGTTACGCTTCTATACGAAATCAGCTATAAGGGAGCGCCTGTGACCGACATCGAAAAAATTAGCGGTTTCGACATGCACATTGCTGCGTGGGATGAAGACCTTAAGGAATTTCTGTATATTACGCCGAAGCAGAACCCCGGAGGCCCTGAAGTGCCGGTGAGCATCGTGTTTATGAGGCCCGGACAGCATGCGGTATTCGCCGAGTTCAGGCATAAGGGCGTTGTCAGGAAGGTCGAGTTTGTCCTGAACGTGCTTGCAGAGCCCAGATATGATCCGAACTCAATAGAAAGTCTCATGCCGACTGGTTATTGATAGTTTAAACAGGTGGCCATCCTGGCTGCTCATAAATAAACAGGGCACTGAAATGCGAAAGGAGAACTTATGAAGAAGATGATCTTTACAACCGGGATGATTTGTGCATTGGCAATCGGCCTTGCCGGGGTTCCTGCCTTTGGAATGGATGACGTTAAACCCGAACACTGCAAGCATTCGAAGGCCGATAAGGCTTGCCAGGATCAGACCGGCCACGCGCATAGTGGACACGAGGGTGCAGGAGAAAAACTTCAGTGGGAGGGTATGTCGCGTCATATGATACCCATGATGAAGTCCCTCTCCGGGATGTCTCAGATGCTGGCTGATGCCATGGGCAGCGGGATGGACGACAAAAAAATGGATAAAGTCGCGGGTCTTATGGATGAGGTGTCGACCCATATGGTGAGGATGTTCGATATAATGAACAATAAGTCTGCAACCGAAGGCGAGATGCATACGCTTCACATGGGCATAAATGAGACTGAGGCTAAGATAAAGCAGATGAAATAGCGGGGCTGGCGGTTTGCTCGCGGAGAGTCTCATCAGATCGTGCGATTACTTTACGGTGAACGAATTCACTGTTGAAGGGAGTTTTATCTACAAAAAGGAGGATTAACGTGAAACAAGTAACCCTTGCAGGTCTCTGTAGTTTGTTTCTGGTTCTGTTGGTTTCAAACAGTTTTGCAATGATGGGGATGATGAAAATGATGGAATCGAAAGATCCCCAGCCCAGACTTATATGTGCCGAGCAGTGGCTCAAAAAAGCAATTGATCTCCATGAATTGCATATTAAAGACCCCAAGACAGCAACCGAGGCATCTCAGATCGAAATGATGGATCAGATGAAAAAGGCATATGGTTGTGTCGCAGAAAAGGGTTCTGAGTCAGAAAGCGCACCTCAAAAAGACCCCGCAGGAGAGAAGAAGAAAGACGCTCATCAACATTAGTTCATTATGAACAAGGGGCAGCGTGAAGCTTAATTTATTTGAACAGCTTATAACGAACAACCCTGTCAGGGCTTCTATCCAAAGGCATATTGAGGGGCCGATGCTCAGGAAGATGGGAAGTCAGAGGGCTTATCCGTTAAGCCTTGAGATAGGTTGCGGATCCGGCATCGGCGCGCAGGTAATAGCAGAACAGTTTGGCGCACAGAAGGTAATAGCAACGGATATTGACCCGGCGCAGATCGACAGGGCGAGAAACAATCTCATGCCGGAGTTCAGAGGCAGGATAGAGTTTAAGCTTGAAGACGCTATGGCGTTGGTTGAGCCGGATGAAACGTTTGATGCTGTTTTCTCATTCGGTGTTCTGCATCATATGGAGGACTGGAGGAAGGCTGTCAAGGAGATTGCGAGGGTCTTGAAACGCGGAGGGGAATTCTTCTTTGAAGAGCCATTTCGCCCTTTTTTAAAGAACATTCTTGTCAGGACCCTCACCGCTCATCCGGAAGGAGGCGAGTTTGATTATGAAGAGTTTAAGGCTGAATTGACGAAGAACAATATTGATATGGTTAACACGAAACGCATCAAAGACATCGCAATCTTTTGCGTGGGAAGAAAGCAATGAAGGTAATGATCGGTATTTCAGGATGACCATAGCGGACAAAATTGTGGCTACACCATCTCAGTATGAAGACATTGCGCATGAGAGTTGGAGATCATGCGGTGTTATTGTGCAGATATGAAGATATCGACTCGAATAATCCTCAGCACCCTTGTAATGGTTTCTATGACCCTCTTTCTGGTTTCCGCCTGGTATCTCGGAATGGTCTCTTTGTATAAAGATCTTGAGGCTGTTGAAGATTTGACGAAAAAACTGAATGCTGTATCAAACTTGCATTCCACGGTGCAGGAGGCATTATCACACCTGAACGGCTACCTGATAGCCATTGATCCCGCAGAGAAAGAGAAATTCGAAAAGGCTGCGATTAAGACAAAGGAGGCATTAAAGTCGACTCTCTTCTACAAAGACAGGGAGGATCCGTTGCTTGGAAATGCCAGGGAACTTTGTGAATACGTGATTAAATTAGGCGAGGAGATTTTCAGGAGGGAAGCGCCTCTAAACAGGAAAGATATCCTGATGCTCAAGGCTGAGATACAGAGGAATTCAGATGAAATTACGTATGCGTACGAGGCTGTACATTTAGCGAATAGTGAAAAGCTGGAAAACACAATAAGCGTTGCCAAGTCCAAAAGAAAAAAAGTGGATGTTGAACATAAGGCAGGTGTTATTGTGCTCCCTCTTATTGGTTTGTTCCTCATGTTATACAACATCAGGTCCATAATCAAGCCGATCAGGAGGCTTAGAGACGGAGCCGTGGCTGTTTCTAACGGTAACTGGGCATACAGGTTTGATATACAGGATGGGGGGGAGATAACGGAGCTCTCCGGCGCTATTGACCGCATGAGCAGGACCATTCTGGGCCAGGTTGATGAATTGGACAGACTCTTCAGGGGAACAGTGAAGGCCCTCTCTTCCGCCATCGACGCAAAGTCTGCCTGGACAAAAGGGCACTCCGAGAGGGTAACGAGCTACTCCATGAAAGTAGGAGTAGAGATGGGTATGTCGGAGGCAGAAATCAAAATACTGGAACTCGCCGGACTGCTCCACGATATAGGAAAGATTGGAACTTATGAAACTATCCTTGATAAGCCGGGAAGATTAACAGAGGAGGAGGTCGAAATTATAAGACGACATCCTTCAAAAGGTGCCGATATAATCGGCCATATAAGGCAGCTTGAAGGCATTGTGCCGCTTGTCAGGGGACATCATGAGAGCTATAATGGATTGGGCTATCCTGACGGTTTAAAGGGAAATAAGATTCCCCTAATGGCTAGGATATTGACCGTATGCGACAGTTATGATGCAATGACTGCAGATAGGCCTTACAGGAACGGGCGCACAAAGGAGGAGGCTGTAGAGGAGCTAGAGAGATGTGCCGGAACCCAGTTTGATCCTGAAATAGTAAATGCATTTATAAAGGTGCTTTAATGGTTCTCTCGCAGTACCCGGATTGAGAAGTTTAACAATTAAATTATAACGAGAGGCATGTCCATGATGAAAATATTAGTCGTTTTCTTGTTGTCTCTGTTTGGGTTGGCGCTCAGTGTATCACATGTACAGGCAGTAGGGCATGTTCACGAGCCTCATCCGCATAAACACAAGCAGTATGCAAAAGTAAAAAATCCTGTTCCTATGACTGAGCAGTCGATAAAGAAGGGATCCGAATTCTATGGAAAGCATTGCGTCGGCTGTCATGGAGCGGAAGGCAAGGGAGACGGAAACCTGAACCTTACGGACGATATGGTCATCCATGGGGATACAGACGGGGAGATATTCCATGTGATAACTGATGGGGTTAAGGGAACGCAGATGAGGGGCTTTAAAAAGGAATTGACAGATGAAATGCGGTGGCACCTCGTTAATTATGTTAAGAGCCTTAAAGCAGCTCCAGGAACAGGGCAAGTAAATGCGCGGCCCGGCAAACATATTCGCCAGACAACACACCAGGGATACACGTTGATGTATCACCTCCTTGATTTGGCGGAACGTGGCGAAATGATGAAGAACATGGAGGGACACTCCGTAATAGGATTGAAAGAGGTCACTGACATGACAAATCATCTGATGGTATACATTCAGAAACCAGACGGAAAGATAGTGCCCGCTGACATAGCGTTTCTATTGACAGGACCAGACGGAAAGGAACTCAGGACAATGACCATGGGAATGTATGGTGGTTATGGGGCAGACATAAGCCTGAAGCTCAAGGGGATGTATACGATCAGGACGAACATCCTTATAGAAAGCAAGGGAAAGATCAAGCTCAGTGATGAGTTCAGTCTTCCGGTGAAGTGAGTTCAAAATTCGGGAAAGGTCTGCCACGGACAAACTAATGAAGAAGATCGAGATACCATTGACATGGAGAGGCAAAGTTGATATGCTTCAACCTATGAACGCGTGTGGAGCAAGAGAACGCACCATCAGATGTTTTGTACTAACGTTTGCGTACAATGTCTTATTCTTGTTTTGCTCTGCTGTACCCTTCAGCTTCGCCTCGGATGAAGGACTAAAGATCCAGGATCTAATCAATGAAGCACTCAAAAACAATCATGAAATTCTTGCTGCTGAAGCGAAGCTCGTTGCAGCCGGGTATAAGATACCACAGGCGGAGAGCCTGCCTGATCCCATGTTCATGTTCGGATATCAGAACGAGGGGTGGAAAAGATATACGTATGGAGAGATGCAGGGGGCACAGTGGATGTTCTCGGGATCTCAGATGTTCCCGTATCCCGGAAAACTGTCATTAAAAGGGCAGATGGCCTCGAAGGATGCAGAGGGTCTTGGGGCGGCATATCAAGGGCTCAGGCTGAAGACAGCCGAGAAAGTTAAAGAACTCTATTTCGATCTCTTTCTGAGTTATAAGAATATTGACCTCATTCAGGACCGAAAACTCCTTTTTTCCCGCATTGAGGATGCGGCACTTGCCAGGTATTCTTCGGGGATGGGCTTGCAGCAGGAAGTCCTGATGGCGCAGACCGAAAAATATATGCTTCTTGAGAAGGAAGAAATGTTCCGACAGAAGATACAGTCGTCAGAGGCGATGCTGAATCTTGCGCTTGGCAGAAATGTGACTGCTGCTCTGGGCAGACCCACGGATCCGGAGGGGGCTGACGTGTCGGCATCAATGGAGGATCTACTGAACATCCATGTCAACCAGTCGCCTTTTTTGCAGGAGAAAGAAAAGATGGTTGCTGCCGCTACGCTCAAGGTCAGGATGGCTGAGAAGGAATACTATCCTGACTTTACGATCAATGCCGGCTACTTTAAACGTGCCGGAGAATTCGAGGATATGTGGAGTCTGACAACAACGATCAATATTCCTATTTTCTATAAAACGAAGCAGCGCCAGGCTGTTTTAGAGGCAAAGGCCATGTTGGCTCAGGCCGAACACGAAGTCCTCGCAACAAGGTCGATGCTGTCGTCCACCATACGGGACAACTATTCGATGATAAAATCAGCCGAAAGACTGATGGCCCTGTACAAAGAAGGCCTGATACCAAAGACCCGGCAAGACTTTGATGCTGCCATTGCCGGCTACACGTCGGGAAAGACTGAGGCTATAACCGTTATCAGCAGGTTGAAGGCCCTTATTGATGTTGAATTGCTTTACTGGATCCAGTTTGCTGAACGTGAAAAGGCAATTGCACGGCTTGCGACAGTGACAGGCGCCAAAGGGGTGATACCGTGAATAAAAAAGTTCTGATTGTTGCTGTCGTAACCATCGTGTCCGGGTTTCTTTTTTATCTTGTGAAGCCCAGTCTTGGACAGAAAGACACAGGAGGCTCTGGGTCTAAAGCTCAGCAGTCGCAGCCTGCTGCCGGACATCAGGGCCACGGGGGAGGAGGCAATGCCACTGCAACGAAGTCTGCAGTAGCGGAACAGCCGCAGACCGAGGTCCCCACGGTTGAGATCTCCACAGACAGTCAGAAGCTTCTCGGTGTCAGGACCATCGAGGCAGTGGTGAAGCCTGCCACAAAAATCATACGGACCGTCGGGCGTATTGAATATGACGAAAGAAGGATATCCACGGTCAATACAAAATTTGAAGGCTGGATAGAAAAACTGTATGTTAATTTCACGGGCAGACCGGTAAAAAAGGGTGAGCCCCTTGCTGATATCTACAGCCCTGAACTCTTTGCGACTCAGCAGGAGCTTATCAACGCCATAAAATGGAAGAAGGAAGGCATATCCCGGAATGGCCAGACACCATCCGAGCATGGGGCCGGAAGTGGAGCAGGACTGAGGAGCGATATAAGCGGTCTGCTTGTCAAAGACGCGGAATCTATTATTGAGGCGACAAGGCAGAGATTGAGATTGTGGGACCTTACCGAAGCCCAGATAAAAACTATCGAGGATTCGGGAAAACCAGTTCGGACTTTTGTTATTTTCAGTCCGGCAAACGGATATATACTTCAAAAAACAGCCCTTCAGGGCATGAAGGTCATGCCCGGTGAAAAACTTTTCGATATAGCAGACCTCTCTTCTGTCTGGGTAATCGCTGATGTTTACGAGTATGACCTGCCGTTTGTGAAGGAAGGCCAAAGCGCCAGTCTGAGTCTCAGCTATTTCCCAGGGAAAGAGTTTTCGGCTAAGGTTGATTATATATATCCGGCCCTGTCAGCCGATACCAAAACCGCAAAGATACGATTAACGCTTCCCAATAAAAGCGGATTGCTTAAACCACAGATGTTTGCCAATGTATCGCTTAAGATGAGTCTTGGCAAAAGACTGATCGTTCCGGAAGAGGCGGTCATCGATACCGGAGTCCGGCAGGTGATCTATGTTGACAAGGGAGAGGGTAATTTTGAGCCTCGTGAGGTCATGACCGGCATAAAGGCCGATGGCATGGTAGAGATTACACGCGGTCTGAAGGCCGGTGAAAAAGTAGCTTCCTCTGCAAACTTCCTGGTTGATTCCGAGGCGCAGCTTAAAGGCATAAAGCCTCTTAAACTAAAAGACGTTAAGGGTGAAAAGTGAAAAGAAGACCTGATATTTTATTCCTGGCATTTCACTATTTACGTCCTGCGGTCATATGATTGAAAAAATAATTGAATACAGCGCCAGGAACAGGTTTATCGTCTTCCTGTTTGTTATTTCACTTTCGATCTGGGGCTACTGGTCCTTAATCAATACGCCCCTTGATGCCATTCCCGACCTGAGTGATACCCAGGTCATCATTTATACCGAATGGGCCGGCAAGAGCCCTGATCTTGTTGAGGACCAGATCACCTACCCGATAACCTCCACCCTGCTTGCTGCACCAAAGGTCCAGGCGGTCAGGGGTTTTTCATTCCTCGGGAGTTCTTTTATCTATGTTATTTTTGAGGAGGGCACCGATATATACTGGGCCCGGTCCCGGGTGCTTGAATACCTGCAGTCGGTCAGGAACAAGATCCCCGCGGACGTTAACCCCACGCTCGGTCCTGACGCAACGAGCGTGGGATGGGGTTTTTCATATGCCCTAGTCGATGAGACCGGAAAGCAGAACCTGGCGGAACTCCGCTCACTACAGGACTTCAATCTGAAGCTGGCTCTTGAGAGCGTGCCGGGGGTATCACAGGTCGCCAGCATCGGCGGTTTTGTCAAACAGTATCAGATAACCGTTGATCCGAACAAACTCCTTGCCTATAACATACCGCTGCAGACCGTCATGGAGGCGATACGAAGGAGCAACAAGGATGTTGAGGGGCGGGTGCTCGAATTCTCAGGCATCGAGTATATGGTCAGGGGACGCGGCTATATAAAAAACGTAGACGATATAAAGAATATCTCTATCGGCACAAATGGTGCCGGAACGCCGGTCCTGTTGAAAGACATCGGCACGGTCCGGATTGGCCCTGAGATACGCAGAGGCCTGGCCGACCTTGACGGCAAGGGTGAGGTGGCAGGCGGCATCGTGGTTGTCAGGTTCGGAGAAAACGTCCTTAATGTTATCGACAGGGTCAAGGAAAAAATCAAGACCATAGAGCCGAGCCTGCCTGAAGGGGTGAAGATCGTGGTCACCTATGACCGCTCTGACCTTATACATAAAGCGATCGATACGCTTAAAGAAGAGATAATAAAGCTTGTTATTGCGGTCAGCGTTGTCTGTCTTGTTTTCCTTTTCCATCTGCCTTCTGCCTTGGTTGTCATTCTCACGCTTCCGATTGCGATCATCATATCGTTCATCTGCATGTATTATCTCGGTGTCACTTCAAACGTCATGAGCCTCAGTGGCATAGCCATCGCGATCGGAGCCATGGTGGATGCTTCGATCATCATGGTAGAAAATGCGCATAAGAAGCTCGAGGAATGGGAGCATGCCGGACAGCCGGGCAGCAGGACTGATGTGATCATCGAGGCGGCCAAAGAGGTCGGCCCCTCTCTCTTCTTTTCGCTGCTCGTTATTTCGGTCGGTTTTCTTCCGGTCTTTACGCTGCAGGCACAGGCTGGCCGGTTGTTTAAGCCCCTAGCGTATACTAAGACCTTTGCGATGCTTTTTGCCTCGTTTCTGGCCATAACACTGACACCGGTATTGATGACAATGTTTATCCGGGGAAAAATCCAGCCAGAAGAGAAGAACCCTGTTATCAGAATTCTTGGCAAGCTGTACAGGCCCCGCGTGGCTTTTTCACTGCAACACAGCTGGATGGTGGTGATTGTTGCGGTGGTTATTATGGTCTGTACGATCTACCCTATAAAAAAACTCGGC
>PNOC01000044.1 GCA_013824615.1 Thermodesulfovibrio sp. | reverse complement strand
GATCAGGGGCGGGACCGATCTGAATGCAGAAAAGGTCTCAGGGCAGCCCTATCTGACCGTAAACATCGACCGGGCAAGAATTGCACGGTATGGCCTGAATATCAGCGATGTTCAGAATGTTATCGAAATAGCTGTCGCAGGAAAATCAGCCACCAGGTTTTACGAGGAGAACCGCAGCTTCGATATATCGGTCCGCCTGCCGGAAGAAAAAAGGAATTCACTGGAAGCCATCAGGAATCTGCTGGTTACCACAAAATCAGGGATGAATATTCCGCTCGAGCAGTTGGCTGAAGTAAAACTGATCGAAGGTCCGGTCCAGATAAGCCGCCAGGACGGGGTCAGAAGAATCGGCATCGAGATGAATATCAGCGGCAGGGATATCGGCGGTTTTGTTGCTGAAGCAAAACAGAAGATAAAAGAAAGCGTCAAGCTGCCGGCCGGCTATTATCTTACCTGGGGCGGACAATTTGAGAACCAGCAGCGCGCAATGAATAAGCTGATGATCATCGGACCGGTTGCCATCGGGTTAATACTGCTCCTGCTGTACGTTACGTTCAGATCTATTCGCCTGGCACTGCTGGTAATTTCCAACCTGCCGTTTGCCTTAATCGGCGGAGTCTTCGCTCTCTTCATATCCAGGCAGTATCTGTCCGTTCCAGCATCTGTGGGGTTTGTCGTCCTGTTCGGGGTTGCGGTGCTGAACGGGCTGGTGCTGGTATCGCGCATCTCACAACTGCGAGAAGAGGGCCTTGGCCTGCAGGAAGCAATCAGAAAAGGAAGTCTGGACAGATTACGTCCGGTGTTGATGACCGCTGCAATCTCAATTTTCAGTTTAATCCCGATGCTGCTTGCCGGCGGAGCAGGGTCTGAAATTCAAAAACCGCTGGCAACGGTTGTTGTGGGGGGGTTGATTACGTCTACCCTGCTGACATTATTAATCATTCCATCGGTGTACAGCTGGTTTGAAAAGAGAAAAGACGAGGCTGAGCTGTAACTGAACTACAGCAGACAGAAACACCTCGAAAGTTCTGTAATGCAACATAATTTAATCATGATTCACGCAAGCGCGGACGCAACGTTATGTGAGTTTTATACAGAAGGCTGGCAGGCCTTTTATAATGTCCGTGAGGTGTTGCAGACAGGACTTTTTCGGCATTTCTGTCTGCTGCTGTTTAGAATTATTAGGCAACACAACGTAGATTGACAGGTTGGAGGATTATATATCAGATAAGGAGGAAGAGATGAAAGAGATAAAAGCAATAATAAGGCCGTCTAAATTATTGGATGTAACAGAGGCCCTTCATGAAATTGAGGGATTGCCGGGGGTGACCGTATCGGAAATCAAGGGCTTCGGCAAAAGCAGGGCAAAAGGCGCGAAGGATAAGGTTATTTACGAAATGGTGGAATTTATTCCACGCATACAACTGGAGGTTGTTGTCTCCGACGAAATGGTCGGTGACATCGTCAACGTGATCCAGAAATTCTCTCATACCGGCAACACCGGCGATGGAAAAATATTTGTCGTCAAAGTTGAAGAAGTAGTAAAGATACGGACTAATGAGCGGGGAAAAGATGCCCTTTAGGATCAGGCCCGGGCGGAGGCGCTTAAGTTTGGAATTGAATCTGCCGATAGAGTAAGGAAACAATATCTCGATCACCGGAGGGCTTATTCATGCTGAAAACATGCGTTGTCGTGTTGAACATTGTTATGTTGCTGCTGTCGCTGGGCGTGGCTTATTCTGAGGAAATCAAAAAAATTCAGGATAACTCTTTCCTGCTCGAAGAAGCTTATAACCAGGAGGACGGCGTTATTCAGCATATTCAGGCCTTTCAATACCTGAAAAAATCAAAGTCCTGGAGCTACACGTTCACACAGGAGTGGCCGGTTCCAAAACAGGCGCATCAGTTTTCATATACCATACCGGTTGCTCATTTTCACGAAGACGGTTCAACAACAGGGCTGGGAGATATTCTGCTCAACTACCGCTACCAGCTAGTCATGAAGGACGCACTTGCCGTTTCACCACGCTTCTCCCTGATACTGCCGACAGGCAGCTACAAAAAAGGACTAGGCACCGGAGCACTGGGCTATCAGGTGAACTTACCCGTCAGCCTGGAACTTTCCGATAAATTTGTTACTCACTGGAATGCAGGGGCCACGTACACTCCCCACGCCAAAGAACCTGGCGGCGCCAGAGCCGACACGGTGGGGTATAACCTGGGAGCAAGCATCATCTGGCTCACCTCTGAAAACTTTAATGTCATGACAGAGGTGGCCTGGAACTCAAACCAGAGCGTTAATCCTGACGGGTCCAAAACAAGGGAGAAGAGCTTTTTCATTAACCCGGGGGTCCGCTTTGCAATAAATTACACGTCCGGCCTGCAGGTCGTTCCGGGAATCAGTTTCCCGATAGGGGTCGGGCCTTCAAAAAAGGAATATGGGATGCTTCTCTACCTTTCGTTCGAACATCCCCTGTTTTGATGACGTAAGTGCAGCAATGTAATGTTGTAATTATCTCCTGGATTTGCTAGATTAATACTGAATTCGAGCCACGAAGGCTTTCTTTGCAGGGACCGTAGTCTCTAAAAAGCCTTTGTGGCTTTTTTATTTCCCAAAAAAGAGGCGCTATTATGCATATGTCAGATGCGTTGCTTTCACCCGCGGTCGGAGCGACCTTCTGGGCCGGCACACTGGGGACCATAGCCTGGTGCTCGCGAAAATTACGCGAAAACCTGGATGAAAAGATGGTCCCTCTTATGGGGGTCATCGGCGCCTTTATCTTTGCCGCCCAGATGATCAACTTCACGATCCCTGCAACCGGGTCCAGTGGTCACCTTGGCGGCGGCATGATCCTGGCCATACTGCTGGGGCCGTATGCAGCATTTATCGTCATGGCCTCGGTGCTGACGGTCCAGGCTTTCTTCTTTGCCGATGGCGGACTCCTTGCTCTGGGCTGTAATATATGGAACCTTGGGATTTATCCCTGTTTTATAGCTTATCCGCTGGTCTATAAGCCTCTCACCAGGGGAAACGCCAGTCCTGCGCGGATTATGGCAGCCGCTATCCTCAGTGCTATCATCGGTCTTCAGCTCGGCGCCTTTTCTGTTGTCCTGGAAACCATCCTGTCCGGCAGGAGCGAACTTGCCTTCAGCACCTTCAGTATCATGATGCTCCCGATACACCTGGCAATCGGCGTGGTGGAGGGGCTTGTCACTGCCGGAGTGATAAATTACGTGCGGGTTGCCAGGCCCGATATCCTGGAGAGTGTGGCAGCATCAAGACCCCTTGGCGGGGTGTCGATCAGGAATATTGCTGTAAGTTTTCTGGTTATTGCACTGCTTACCGGAGGGGTGCTCTCCTGGTTTGCGTCGAAGAATCCGGATGGATTAGAATGGGCAATAGAGAAGATATACGGAAAATCCGAACTACCTGAGCAGAAGCACGGAGTTGCCCCGGCATTAAAAAAGATCCAGGAAAAGACAGCCTTCCTGCCCGACTATAGTTTCACGAAAGGGGAGGACAATAAAGAAGCTGGAAAACCCAGAGAACAGGGCACTTTGCCGCCGGTCAGCGGGACAGGCAGCTCATTTTCCGGCCTGATTGGTGCGGGGATCGTGCTGAGCATCATTTTATTGATCGGCATGGCAATTACCTTCATCCGGCGAAGACGTCCCTGAGATGCGTGCGCTGCCCCCTGCCTGCAAACAGCAGGAAACAGGCGCAGGATAATGTGATAATCATAATTTGAGATTGACAGAAAATTTCTTTTTCTTCAGAATAATGAATAATGAAACTTAGAAGCCTTATTCTCCTCATTGTTTTATGTCTTTCCCTGGCGTCACCGCTGACCATTCACCTGGCGTCGGCAGGGCAGGAGGAGCATCTTGTTACCCTTGACGTCTGTCATACCTCAGATGCATCCTTGTCTGTCAACGCTGACAGCCCGGCTCTTTTCGAAGCTCCCTGCAACCCACTTGCCCCCGAATATGCCGGTACTCATGAAGCCGGCAGTACAGTTTTTACCCCCTATGTATCTTCACTTCAGCAAGAACGTCCTCCCCAAGTCTAACTACCCCATAGAGCAGTAGTCATTCCGAAGTTGCATCTTAGTAATAACAGCCCGACGTTATAGGTCAGTTTATTTAAGGAATACTGGCGTTTCGCCTGTATGAGAAAGGTTTTCTTCAAACCTTTCGCCCCTATACTCGGCTCCACTTCGGAAATTATTGAAAAATACTCTGGAGTGGAGCCATTTTTTTTGCAACGTGAACTTATTTCAGTAAAACAGATACGAGGAACCGCTGCCTTGCAAGCGGAGATTCTAATAGTGCTATGGAGGTCGAATTACTATGGACACAAACAAAATGTTGGATGAAAAACTGTCTCGAAGAGGAATACTCAAGGGCGCAGCAGGTGCGGCAGGAATTGCTGCCCTGGCCATGGGAGGGCTGGGTCTCTTCTCGAATGCCGAAGCAAAAGGAGGCTCGACCGAAAAATGGCCCTGGCCTTATGAAAAGCTCGACCCTGAAAAAACAGCAGAACTGGCTTACAACGAATGGTATCGTGTATTCTGTGGAGCTGCGGTTATCAGCAGCGTATTCACCCAGCTAAGAGACAAAATAGGCGAGCCCTATAAATCCTTCCCCATTGATGCCTATGTCTTTCTTGAGGGGGGCATGGTTGGTTGGGGTACAGTATGCGGCTCCAACGCTGGGGCTAACATTGTTGCCAACTGCATAATCGGTCCAAGGATAGCCGGGCCTGAATGTGAAAATGGGGCAGCCATCGGCGCAGACATCCTGGAGTGGTACTCGGAAACAAAGCTTCCTTCCTTCACACCCAGGGAGCCGCGCATAAAAACAAAGATCATTCAGACCACAAGCAATTCACCTCTCTGCCACGTATCAGTCGGCAAGTGGATGAAGGAGTCCGGCTATGCCTTAAACAGTCCGGAGAGGAGGGACCGCTGCGCACGGGTCACTGCAAGCGTGGCCTATACCCTTGTCAAGGACCTGAATGCCTGGAAGGATGGCACATATAAACAGAGATCTGCCTGGAAGCCGGCCAGCAACATGGGTATCACCGCCCAGCAGAACTGCAATGAATGCCACGGCTCAAATATCCCGACACCGCCCATGGCAAAGAAATAGTACGGTGTAATCTGTAGACGGAGACAGGCGGGAATTTCTCCCGCCTGTCTTATGGCAAAAAATTGTAAGCTGGGAGGACATATGCGTATTAAAGTTATTTGCGCCACGGTCATGTTATTCGTTATGGCAATAACTGTCCTGGTGTTCGCACAGGCAGAGAAAGAGAATGACATCAAACTTCACAAAAACTGCAAACACTGCAATATGGACAGAGAAAAGTTTAATTTCTCGCGTATGCTGATCGAATATGAGGACGGCACCTCGGCTGGCCTATGCAGTATCCGCTGCGCAGCAGTGGAACTGAGCCAGAACAAGGGCAGAAAGGTCAAGTCTCTTCTGGTTGCTGATTACGCGACTAAAAAGCTGACCGACGCCAGGACAGCAACCTGGGTAATCGGTGGCAAACAGCAGGGAGTTATGACTTCGGTGCCAAAATGGGCCTTTTCAAGGCAAGAGGACGCACAAAAATTCACAAAGGAAAGTGGCGGCAAAATAGCCTCATTCGACGAGGCAATAAAGGCTGCTGAAGATGAAACAGGGAACCGAAAAAAGACATCCCACGCATACTAAAAGAAACAAGGCCGCAGGGTTTGTCGCGGTTTTTGTCCTGCACTCTGCCGTGCTTTACGGTCTGTGGAGTTATCAGATTATTCCTCCCCCGGCAGAGGCGCTGCTGGTATTTGCAAATTTTATCAACCCGACACCGGTTGCAACCCGGACTGTACCTCTTGCGCCGAAACCGCCCCTCCCGATGCCGATAAAACAGGAAATTCCCCGGAATGTTCCGCGAACTGAACATCTTCTGGTAAGTTCTGCTCCGGTCACTTCACCAACGGCGCCGGATGTTCAGCCGATACCCGTGGAAAAGGCGACGTCAGGCCCGGTGACGGATAATCCTTCCAAGGTTCACGGGGCACCGGTTATGACTGGCTCAGGGTTAGATGGCGCCGGCCAGAAACCGGTGGTCCTGAGCGATGATCTTTCAGTAAGCTGCACAGATCGCCCACCGCCTGTCTATCCCAAGCTTTCCGCCCGCCTGCGAGAACAGGGAAGAGCCATCCTCCTGGTTGAACTGGATGAACTTGGCCGGGTGATAAATGCCTTCATAAACAAAACGTCTGGATATACCCGCCTGGACGAAGCGGCCATATCCGCTGTAAAAACCTGGCGCTGCAACCCTGCCAAACGCAGTGGGGTAGCGGTGCGTGCGGTTGCCTTGCAACCATTTAATTTCATTCTCAAAGGACCTTGACATGGAACAGAAACTCGGCTTTGCCCATTTTATCTCTCAAACGGATGCCGTCGGCTTGACGGTTCTCCTGCTCCTGGTGGGCATGTCGGTCGCCAGTTGGTACCTGATCCTGACAAGGACAATAGCCAACCTGTCTGCGAACAAACGGGGAGACCTGTTTCTCAAACGTTTTTGGGAGGCTGATTCATTGCAGGCAATGGAGAAAATTTTACAAACGGAAACGGCTGACAACGCCTTTGCCGAACTGGCCAGGCAGGCTCTGATGGCAGGGCGGGAGGGAAGCCGGCATGGCATACAGAAACTTGCTTCGGCCGGGGGGCTGTCCGAGTTTGTTACCCGGGCCTTGCGCAACAGCCTTGAGCAGGAGTCGGCCCGAAGCGAATCAGGGTTGACCGTGCTTGCCACGGCTGGTTCTGCGGCCCCCTATATCGGGTTGTTCGGTACCGTCTGGGGGATATATCACGCACTGGTCTTTATCGGACTTAGCGGCCAGGGAACGCTTGACAAAGTGGCCGGTCCGGTCGGCGAAGCCCTGATCATGACAGCAGTCGGCCTGGCAGTTGCCATTCCTGCTGTTCTGGCCTACAACTCCTTCAGCCGCCGCAACCGGATCTGGCTGGCTCGGCTGGACGGTTTCGCACATGACCTCTTTAACCTGGTTACCGTTGGTGAAAAGACTAACAGTAGCCAGTGTCACTAAAGGAGGATACTGCTATGGCGATCGGAAATTTCAACAAGCGCAACCATCAGGGACCGATGACAGATATGAACATGGTGCCGATGATTGATGTCATGCTGGTGCTGCTCGTGATCTTCATCATCACCGCGCCGCTGCTGACCCACGCGGTCAAAATGGATCTGCCCAAGGCATCCAGTTCAGCCAATATCACGAAACCGGACCATATCCAGCTGGGGATCCGGAAGGACGGCTCACTCTTCTGGAACGGGGAGGCGATTAACCAGGATTCTCTGCCGACGCGTTTTGCAGCAGAAGCGAAGAAGGACCCTCAGCCGGAATTGCATATTCGAGCCGACCGGCAGGCCTATTACGAACTTGTAGCCCAGGTAATGTCCCGCGCCGCCAAGTCGGGTATCGTGCGCATCGGATTTGTGACTGAGCCGGCAATTGTTCAATAACAGAGGGAAGAGAGAGACCATATGAAAAAACGGTATAACGTAACAATAGTGGCTGTACTGCTCGTTCTGCTGACCACTGCAGCTTACGCGGAGAACGCACAGGAGTTGCCAGAAATCACGGTTACGGGCCCTGCTCAGGAAGAGGCCCAACCTTTTTCCGGCAACAAAGTTCAGAAGGATGAGCTTGATTCTCTCAAGTCCGCCACGAACGACAGCGCACGTCTTTTACAGGACATTCCCGGTGTCAGTCTCTACGGCGCTGGTGGCGTCTCTAGTCTTCCGGCAATTCACGGGCTGGCGGATGACCGAGTCCTCATTCAGGTGGATGGCATGAATCTGATGCCGGCCTGCCCCAATCACATGAATTCGGTGCTCTCCTATATTGACCCGACGAAGGTTGCCAGTGTTGAGGTTTTTGCGGGCATCACGCCTGTCAGTATCGGAGGCGACAGCATCGGAGGCACGATACAGGTAAAGTCTGCGCCTCCGGAGTTTGCCAAAACCGGAGAGAGTGCCCTGGTCAAGGGACTGACTGGTACTTTTTTCCGCAGCAATGGCAATGCCCGAGGATATAATTTTGGGGCCATATTAGCTGGACCCTGGGTGAACATATCATATAGCGAGTCCAGCTCCCGGGCGGACAATTACACGGCCGGCAAGGACTTCAAGCCCGTGGCCCAGGGAAGGGAGGGCGGCCCGTTAATCCCGGGAAATGTCGTAGGCTCCTCTGCTTATCATGGAGTAACCAATAGGGACGTCGGACTGGCATTGCGCCACGATGGCCATCTGCTCCAGCTGAATGTTAGTGAGCAGAAGGTCGGCTTCGAGGGGTTCCCGAACCAGCGCATGGATATGACCGCCAATAAAAACACCCTGATCAATCTTCGCTACACGGGGCAGTATACGTGGGGCGACCTGGAAGCCCGCGTATACAATCAGGATACCCGGCATAAAATGGACATGGGACCGGACCGGTTCTTCTACGGCACCGGGATGCCGATGGAGACCAAGGCGAAGACCAGGGGGGCTCTGCTCCAGGGGAATATACTGCTTTCTGAAAGAGATACGCTGCGAGCAGGAGCCGAATACCAGAATTATTTCCTGTACGACTGGTGGCCGCCGGTCGGAGGATCAATGGGCCCGAATACTTTCTGGAATATTGACTACGGCCAGCGGAATAAAATCGATGCCTTCGTGGAATGGGAGGCTCAATGGAATCCGCAGTGGGTCAGTCAACTGGGGGTTCGCAGCGATACCGTCAAGACCAATGCGGGACCCGTGCAGGGATACGACAATGGTCTGGCCGGGTTATGGGGGAACGATGCGGCAGCTTTCAATGAGCTCGACCGCAAGCGTACCGATTACAATTGGGACCTTACCGCTTTAGGGCGTTATACGCCGGGAGCTGCACAGACTTACGAGGCTGGTTACGCCCGCAAATCCCGCTCGCCGAATCTCTACCAGCTCTACCCCTGGGCAACAAATGCAATGGCGGCGTTGATGAACAATTTTGTCGGTGATGGTAACGGCTATATAGGCAATGCTTACCTGAAACCCGAAGTGGCCAACACCTTTAGTCTCACGGGCGACTGGCATGATGCCGGCAGGAAGAAATGGGGTCTGAAAGCAACAGGCTACTACACCTATATTCAGGACTACATTGATGCGCGACGCTGCGACTTCAGCCAGTGCAGTCCTGCGAACGTGGCTGCGACAACAGGGTTTGTGCTTCTTCAGTATCTGAATCAATCTGCCCAACTCTATGGTCTGGACTTGTCTGGTCATATGGTGCTGGCCGAGACAGCCGGCTACGGCAGTTTCACCGGAAACGCCCTGCTGAATTACGTGCGGGGCAAGAACCGGACCACAGGTGACAATCTCTATAACATCATGCCGCTCAACATAAAGCTGGCCGTAGTACACCGCGTGGGGTCCTGGACCAATACCGCCGAATTTCAGGCAGTGACAGCGAAGAACAGCGTGTCTCAAGTCCGTAACGAGATACAGACCGGTGGATATAGCCTGTTCAATTTTCGCAGCAGCTATGAGTGGAAACATGTTCGCATTGATATCGGGGTCGAGAATGTCTTCAACCGGTTCTACTCTCTGCCGCTGGGGGGCGCCTATGTGGGGCAAGGCGCGTCAATGACAACAAACGGTATTCCATGGGGAGTTCCCGTTCCCGGTATGGGCCGTTCGCTCAATGTCGCTCTGAACGTGCGCTTTTGAAACATCAAACAATGAAAGGTATATCATGAAAATCAATCGAAGTATATTCTGCAAACCAGGACTTGGCATCGTCCTGACCGCTTTGGCTGTATTGTCATTGAGCGGCTGTGGGGGCGGCAACGGCCCGGCAATCGAAGCACGACCTCAGACTATCAGCTTTGGAACTCCTCCCACGTTGGCCCTGGGCGGAACTGCAACTGTCGTGGCCACAGCCAGCTCCGGCCTGCCGGCAAGTTATAGCAGCAACACGCCCTCTATCTGTTCCGTCAATAGTGGCACAGGTGTTGTCACTGATATTGAGGTCGGCACCTGTATCATTGCTGCCAATCAGGCAGGCAACACTACATTTGCCCCGGCACTGCAGGTGACACAAAACCTTCCTGTAATTTTCGATCGCAATCAGACCATCAGCTTTGGCGCTGCACCCGCACTGAGTCTGGGCGGAACCGCAAGCGTCTCTGCCACGGCCAGTTCCGGCCTTGCGGTGCGCTATAGCAGCACTACCCCAGCCGTCTGCACTGTCGATAGCAGTACCGGACTGGTAACAGATCTTACGTCAGGGGCCTGTATCATCGCTGCCGGTCAGCCAGGTGACGCCAATTTCAACCCGGCCCCGATAGTAACACAAACCATAGGGGTCTCTGCGTCATCTGGAGCAACCCTTCCTGAAGCGCCGGCAGGAGTCGCTGCAACAGCCGGCAGTACTTCAAATACCGTCAGCGTCAGTTTCGGTGCAACAAATAGCGGCGGAAGTCCGATTACCGGCTACACCGTAACGTCCAGCCCCGCCGGACTCATCGCGAGCGGCCCTGCGTCGCCTATTACGGTGACGTGTCCGTCTTCATGCACGGGGTACGCCTTTTCCGTGTCTGCTAGCAACGCTGGAGGAAGTAGCCCCCCGTCTGCGCTGACAGACGTCATAACCACCTATACCGTTGTGGAAACTTTTCTTGAGCCGGATACGCAGCCCAAGAATTCGATATTTATCGGGACGTTCACCTTCAACGCCACGACCAGGGCCGTGTCGAATCTCCGCGGCATTCTGAGCGAATCCATGACGGGTGGTCCGGTTGCCTATCCGAATGACACAATGACCTGGTTGTCGCTCAACAATCAGCTGTCGTCAGGATACAATCCGACGCTGGGTGGTCTGCTGGTAGCCACTTTCTTGTTACCTACGACAAACACTCTTTCAACTAATCCAAATTTTGGTGGTACTGATGGATGGTCACCGGGCACGGGATTTGGTTTGTACTACGGGTTCCCGGGGACCAATCCGGGCAATGCGTATGCCATGGTTTTCGTTAATGACAGTGATCCAACAGCAACGCTGACACAAGCCCAAATAGAAAAGTTAGCTTACGCTGACTGCACCGCAGCCGGAATGATGGGAGCGACGTGTATGACCGGGACTACGAAGGCGGGGTATGGATCTATCGGGACGATGAGCGGACACCCTGTATCGCAGATTATAACGAAGCAATAACAAGAGTGGCAGTGCCTGTTCCAGTATTTTACTGAACAGGCACTGGGCAGTTAAAACCAGAAAATCAGGAGAATCAAAATGAACACAATGAAATTATTCCTGTCTGTAATGCTTGGACTGTCCCTGGCTGCATGCGGGGGCGGGAGTTCCGGCACCGCGCCGGGTGCGCCAACAGCTGTCAAGGTGGCCGCAGGCGCTGCTGCGGGAACTGCAGCGGTAAGTTTCACAGCTCCAACTGATAGCGGCAGCAGTGCTATCACTGGCTATACCGTGACGGCTACTCCCGGGGGTATCACTGCTACGGGGACAACGTCACCGATTACGCTGACCGGGCTGACTCCTCAGACTGCGTACACCTACAGTGTGGTTGCCGCCAACAGCGCGGGAAACAGTGCAGCAGCGACAACCGGCCTTCTGAATTTTTACAGCGTGGTTGAAACGTTCCATGAACCAATGACTCAGCCCAATGATACTATATTCACCGGGACCTTCACCTTTGATTCAACCAGCAAAACGCTAACAAATCTGAAGGGTTCACTAACCCAATCCATGACTAAGCCGGCCGGCTGCACGGGTATGATGTGTTATGGCAGTATCCCGATGACCACAGTGACTCTCAATAATCAGTTGTCAGCAGTGACCGACGCAACGCTGGGCGGACTGCTGGTGACCACCTTTGCGTTGACAACAACCGACACCTTCGACCTGGGAGGATTTGCTCCGGGCGGCACACAGTATTTCGGCCTGACGGCTGGGACTCCTAATAATCATAATGCTTACGCCATGATATTCGTTAACACCACTGACCCGGCAACACCTTTGACACAGGCCCAGATCAATAAGCTGGCTTACGCAGACTGTACCGCAGGAGGGATGATGATGACGTCTTGCATGACTGGAACGACGGTGGCAGGATATGGGAGATTGGGTACGATGAATGGAGTCCCCGTATCGCAGGTCATAACGAAACAATAACAAGTACGGCATAAGTACGCGACAAAGACTTTTTTTAGCAACGATCACGCTTTTAGGTTCCCCCCCGACCGGGAGGGAGCCTACAAGCGTGGGCACTCGTGGGTGCGCCTCTCTTTTTCAGATTAAGTTTTGATCGATCGACCTCATGACTCTGAAAGCAGTGAAAAAAAACGATGCTAATTCCTTGGCAGCAGATGAAGATACTGATTATTCTTCCGTTTGCATGCCAATTAAAGTAAAATATGAACCATGTTAAAGAATAATGATCAATGGCCCGGACTGCTGTTCGCAGCACTCTTCATGATCGTTTTTTCCCTGATGACCTGCAGTCCGGCTGTTGCCGCACCTGACATAAAAACCCTGAACACGGTTGCCGGGTTCAGTCGCGAAAAAGCCCTCAAACTTGGTGAAGACATATATCGCAGGGGTATACTCCCGACAGGTGAGCCGGTCAGGGCGATAGTGCAGGACGACATCCCGGTTACCGGGACCATGTTCACCTGTGAGAGTTGCCACATGCGGAGCGGCCTCGGGTCGATCGAGGGGTCCGTCATCACACTTCCTGCCAGCGGTCCCAAGCTTTTTAAACCTCTTACGGCGGCTGAACTGAATGACGACCTACGCCTGGCAGTCTTTAAGGACAAGACTTCGCTATCCATCCGGCGGCCTGCATACACTGATGAAACTCTGGCAATCGCACTGCGGCATGGAGCAGACCCTTCGGGAAGGAAGCTGAACGCTGCCATGCCCCGGTATCTCCTTGAAGACGGCGATATGGAAATCCTGATCTTCTACCTGAAAAACCTTTCCGCATCGTGGTCTCCGGGAGTGACGGAAACCACGATGCACTTTGCGACGATCATCACCGACGAGGTAAACAGCCGCGACAGAAAAAGCCTGTTGGGGCCCCTGGAGTGGTTCGTCCGTGCAAAGAATGCCCGGGCCGATTACCAGAGAAAAAAAACGGCAGGAAGGCAGTTTGTCGAGGAAATGGACAGGGCATACCGCCTCTGGAACCTTGCTGTATGGGAACTGAAGGGGCCCCCTGAAACGTGGAGGAGCCAGCTCGAAGTATACTACCGGCAGGAACCTGTTTTTGCGATTCTTGGCGGCATATCGACCAGAGACTGGGCCCCGATCCATGCGTTTACTGAGGAGCACGGCATCCCCTGCATCTTTCCGGTCACGGATCTTCCGGTCATATCAGAAACCGACTGGTATACTCTCTATTTTTCGAAGGGGTTAGTCCAGGAGGCAGTTGCCGCGGCACAATACCTCGAAGGACTGCCGGAGGCGACGCCCAACACCCCGGTTCTCCAGTTATTCGGCAATGACCCCGAATCAGCGGTTCTGGCGCAAACCTTCAGAGATTACCGGGTAAGCCAGGGAAGGGCTAAGCCAATCGACCTGGTTATCGAAGCAGAGAGACCGCTGAGCCGGGAGGCTGCAGACTCCATTCTGGCGGAACACAAAAATCCGATCGTCCTGCTCTGGAGCGGCAGAAGCGCCCCGGCAACGGCTGAAATAATGATGCGGGGACCTCAGAAGCCGAAGGTGATCTTCATGTCATCAACACTGCTGGGCGATGCGGTCTATGCTCTGCCGGAGAGCATCAGAAAGAGTGTCTATCTGACTTGGCCATACCAGTTGCCGGGGGAGATAAAAAAGGGTGCATTTTCGTTCATGAATGTATGGCTGAAACCTCAGGAAACAGCCCTGGCGAACCGGACCATAGCTACCAAGGCCTACTTTACCGGAAACATGCTCGTTGAGGCCCTGATGCATTTGAAGACCAATTTCTACCGGGATTATTTTCTGGATGTAATCAGCATGATCAAGGACCAGACAAGCAAGATCCCTGTCTATCCCAGGCTGAGTTTCGGACCGGGCCAGAGATACGCGTCAAAAGGCTGTTACATTGTCCAGCTTTCCCAGGGGCCCAGCCCTGAGCTGATCAGGAGAAGTGAATGGGTGGTACATTAGAACGTAATTGGCTCGCTAGACTGCAGGCCTCTGTTGTGTTCTCCTCACAACATAATTTTGAGATACTATAATGGCTATAGAACGCTTATCGGAAAACCTGAGGAGAATGCAATGATATTCATGACTGATTTTGCACGAAACTGCCTCTGCCTCATCGCCTTTTGCGCGTTTCTGGCCGGCCCTATTGCTCCGGCAGAGGCAAAGCAGGATTATAAGCGGACCGTGGAAAAATATAGTGTCCCCGACGTAACCCTGGTTAATCAGCGCGGGACCAGGGTCCCTCTGCGGTCACTTCTGCAGTCAGAAACCCCGGTCATGTTCGATTTTATCTTCACGACCTGCACCACGATATGCCCCGTCCTCTCTGCCAGCTTTACCAACTTTCAGCGCAAGATGGGGCCTGAATCAAAAAAAATCCATCTGGTCTCAATCTCGATCGACCCTGAAAATGATACGCCGAAAAAAATGAAGGACTATCTCAAGCGATATGACGGTCAGGAGGGCTGGGACTTTCTGACCGGCAGCCGATCTGATATCGATAAGGTGATCAAGGCCTTTGACACCAATGCCTCGAATAAAATGTCTCATTTACCGATCATCATAATCTGGTCGCCTGCCAGCAAAAGCTGGATAAGGATCTTCGGGCTGATCAGCACGGCCGAACTGATCGAAGAATATAAAAAAGCCGCTGCTAAATGAGACGCGCTGCAGGGCAACTGCACAGAATTGTATCCGGTTTTATCCTATGCCATGGAGACAAGGGGCTCGATACTTGAGGAATGCGGCGTAGTTACCGCTACGTCCCCGTAGCAGCATTTAAAGTTCACGCAGCTTACAGACTTTTGTTGAAGCCGTCAGAAGTACTTTACTCCTGCTGCCAGAGCCTCTCTGCTCAGGGTATAGGTATCGCCGACCCGGCTGCCCTGGAGCCTGATCGGGTAGCAGCCACCAATGCCGGTATCGAGGTTTTCCAGGGGAACCCCGACATTGCATGCCCGGCAGACCATCGCACCTTTTTCATAGCGATATCCGAGTTTTTTTGTATGGCATTCCTTGCAGGCGTCGAGATAGGAAACAATCTCGCCGTGCGCCAGGAGAACAAAAAAATCTATCCTTTTGCCCTCAAGTACAATTGTGTAGAATTCAGGTGTCGCCTCGCGGAACTGACTGACATCTATCGAGACCTGCCTGCCGTCAAAGGGGGCCGTCCGGTAAACAGGCCGCTGGCTGCAGGAAAGCATGAAGAAAAAACAGCTGAAAAGAATAAGGGCCTTCATAAAAAATTCTAACCATACCGGCAGCCAATTATCAAGCGCCGCGAGCTGCAAATGCGTTCCCCGGCAAGGGGCACGCATTTGCAGACGCTGAATCCCGGCAATCTAATGACACTCCCTTTTGAGACCTTCAAGGAGCCGGACAATCTGTTCTGATGCGTCTTCAATATTCTTAAAAATTGTATCAGCCTTAATCTTGTTCCCGGCATTGCAGGCCGCCACCGCCTCCTTGGCCAGGGCATGAATTCTATCATGCGGGGCATCTACCGCCTTAAAGCTGGGGAGCGACCCGCATGTCTTAACGCCCTCATTGTCATACCACTTGCCAAACCTGCAGGTGTGATGATCAGGGAGCTGTCCCGGATCAAGACTGGTATCACCGCTGAGACATGAGGCGATCTTCTCGACGAACAGGCGATGGTCAGCCTTTGCCAGTTCAAGGATCATAAGCTCGCTGCCGGACGTCCTGAAGCCTGAAGTCACATCCCTGAGTTCGTTGGCAATGTTCGCCAGCCGGTTCACCTCATGCATAACCTGCCCTGACATATCCTCCATCTCTCTTGCTATGCCGGACGTCATCTCTATATTATTGGTGACCTCGCCGGCTGCGGCAGACTGCTCCTCCACCGAAGTCGCAATCTGGGTAATCTGATCCCGCACTTTCAGCACCGCGTTCACAATCGCCTCAAGGGAACTGCTGACATTCTGGATATACTCGGTAGCCTTGGTCACTTCTTCCGACGCCTCCTGCATCGACCTGGCGGTCTGGGCAGAATCTTCCTGAACAGCGCCGATCTTCGAGGAGATCTCGGAGGTGGCCCTTATCGTCCGTTCGGCAAGCTTCCGCACCTCGTCGGCAACCACGGCAAAGCCCCTGCCCTGCTCCCCGGCGCGTGCAGCCTCGATCGCTGCATTCAGGGCGAGCAGGTTTGTCTGGTCTGCAATGTCCTTGATGACGGTCACAATATTGCCGATCTCGCCGACCCGGTTATTCAGCTTGCCGACCGTCTCGCCGAGTTCCAGGGTCGAGGTGTGTACCCGGCTGACGGTCGCGACAGACTCGGCAACAACATCCTTGCCCTTTGAAGCTATCTCCATTGCGTCGCCTGACGTATCAGCAGCAAACGAGGCGTTCTTGGCTATATCCGTAATGGTCTGGCTCATCTCCTCAGCCGCGGTGGCAATCTGCGAGGCCTGGCCCGACTGGTTTCTGGAGCCCTCTGCAGTCTTCCGGGACTGGGTCCGCAGCACATCCACCGTTGATACAACATTATTGGAGGAGGCAAGTATTTTATTGATCATGTCATTAAATTTGTGGACCATCCTGTCGGCGCTCTGTGAGAGGGCCCCTATCTCATCCTTGCTTGCATAGTCAATCGTCACCGTAAGGTCACCCCCGGCTATCTGCTCCACCTTTGCCGTTATATCGCTGAGCGGCCGGGTGATGTTTACGGCGATCAGCCAGGAAAGGATCGCAATCAGGACGATCATCACCGCCAGGGGAATGCTGAGCTGCAGGAGTCTTGTCAGGTAGAGTTCCTGGACATCATCGACATAGATCCCGGTGCCGACGATCCAGCCCCAGGGCTCAAACCCCCTGACAAAAGAGATCTTCTCCACCGGATCCTTAAGATTAGGTTTCGGCCAGAGATAGGCTACCAGGCCGGCCTTGTTCTTCTTGACGGTCTCTGCAAATTCCACAAAGATTTTGGTCCCTTTGGGGTCCTTGAAGTCGGACATATCCTTGCCGTCAAGCTCGGGCTTGATAGGGTGCATAAGCAGTCTGGCCTGCATATCAGTGATAAAGAAGTACTCCCTAGGCTCTTTTTCACCGTACCGCATGGTCCGGAGGGTATTCATGGCTGCGGTTTTTGCCTCCTGCTCCGGCATGCCTTTTTCTTTCGACAGTTTGTAGTAATACTCGACTATCGAGTGCGCGGTGTCTACCAGATGCTCGGTCTGGCTCTTCTTTTCGACCATGATACTGTCCCTCAGGTACATCGAGGCAACCAGCATCATGACCGTCATACCAATCATGGCAAGGCCCACTATCATCCACAGTTTGTACTTCACTTTAAATCTGTTCAAGAACAAGGCGCACTACCTCCTGAGAGTGAATAATTTGTATACCCGTTGAAGTACTCCGATCCATCTGAACTGCCTGGCAAACATCTGTTTGGCCGGCCCCGGAATTACCCGGGCCGATACTGACCATGCTACTATCTAGCAATACTTATAAATATATAATACTTTATTATATATGTCAATCAAAGAAAACCATTCAGGAGAATGCTTTTTGACTCCCCGGTCAGGCAGGAGGCAAAAAGGCGTTCTTTTGCTTGGCTCGCGTATATGGTCGGCAGATTAAAGCAGAAACTTTAATCTGCCTTTTCACCGGGGAAGATAGTACAGGCAGAGGGGGAACAGGGGCGTGCCGCAGTTTTGTTCAGGCCTCCGGGGAAAAGACACCGAATTTTTCTCTTCGTTCCTCATTCCCGGCAAGATTGCGGTAGACGAGTTCGTCAGTCTCAAGGTCATACTCCGGGACCACCGGATTGTTCCAGAGCTTCAGAAAATATTCATAAAAAGTTACATACAGGCTGCCCGGATTCTGGTTATGCCGGAAAACAAACTCCGGCATGCCCTGCACATCGAACCCTGAATGGTAGTGTCTGATCCAGATGTAGTCACCGGATATCGCCATCTTCAGAAAGGGCACCTCGTCGTAAAGCTTCAGCCTGACGTTCTTTTGTATAGCCCTGAGCTCTTTCAGAAAATCGATACTTCTGTTGATCTGATCTCTGAAGCGTTCGAGGTTAATCTCCGGGTCGAGAATGCTCTTCGCCCTGATACTCGCCCCTTCACTGAAGGGATTCAGGAGCATCACCTGCGCCTGCCGGCAATGTTTCATGACATTATGCAGCTCACCCCGATCGTCTGCAAAGGTCCGAAACCCCGTGGATCCGACCAGCATAATATCTCGTGCAATGCCCAGGTCTTCCTTTATAAGGCGATGCCTGCGCCGCGCAAAAAAACTGCGGGCAGAGGAGACAAAAACCAGTCCGGCTGACTGGGCCATCTTCGAGAGCTTGCGGTCTTTCCAGCTCCTGCCGAGGTAATTGAATACAAAGATAAGAAGGACCGCCAGGGCGATCTCTATTGAGACCAGGAATATCTTTTCGTTCCCGACAACGGTCCAGTAAATAAGAAATTTCCGTGCGATAAAATCCATGGCAGAAGGAAGTGAAAGGGCTATGGCCGCACTCAAAGCAATAATAAAGACGTGATACAAGATATGTGCAGGTCCCTTCAGAACATCCTTAAGCTTTCGTTTGTTAAACATTGCAACCTCCAAGATATATTTCACGGTGCTTTATTCGAACCAATATGACGAGAGAGTACCGGGAATCAGGAAAAGATGATAAGGGCAGTCAGAAGCAGAAAAGCAACTTCACTCTCCGCCTCCTGTCCCCTGTTGATG
Source organism: Thermodesulfovibrio sp. (assembly GCA_013824615.1). GTDB lineage: Bacteria > Nitrospirota > Thermodesulfovibrionia > Thermodesulfovibrionales > UBA6898 > PALSA-1316. The sequence goes on along the minus strand of PNOC01000044.1, from coordinate 11,782 downwards.
ATGCGCTCCGAGAGGGATGTTATCATGCGAAGCCGTTCTTCGCCCATGTTGGTCAACTTATGGCGTATCTGTCCGAGAACCTTTGGATTATCGGTCTTTTTTTCGATCAAAGACAGCACCCGCAGAATTCTGGATTGAGAGCTGGAATTGGAGCTCTCACCAAAAGTGCTTTTCAGCTCCGCGCTTCCCTGTCCCGGCACTATTGCTGCTGCATCAGACCGGTTATAGGGGTCCGCTGCTGCCTGCCCCGGTTCTGCCGCATATGCGGTCCATGCTGCAGAAACAAGGAACAGCATAATTATGGACAACAAAATACTTTTCTTTCCTCTCATGCTTTTCCCTCCGTTTCTCCTGATTTTATGCTGATTGTGCATTAATGATAACATGAAAAAAGCCTGCGAATAATTAAGTTATGTTCATAGTAGCACGCACCCCAATACCGTGGATAACACGTTTGGGTCAGCGGAGAGGAGTAGGTTCCTCTGCCCTGACGGTCAGGACAAATACCGGGGCAGCCAGCAGCAGCATGGCAGCCATCACCTGAAAGGAAAAAAGATAGCTATGACTTGCAAGGAGAAAACCGGCCAGGATCGGGCCTGTGGCATGACCTATATCAAAAATCGTCCCGAAGGTCCCCATGGCAGTACCAAAGTGTTTTTCCTTGCAGAGATCAGCCACAAAGGCAGCCCCCGACGACTGGACCAGCGCCTCGCCGAGTCCGAAGAACGCGGCAGTGATCATCAGGAGATAGAAGTTTTTAAAAACCGGAATCATTCCGAAAGAAAGCGCGCAGATCACCAGACCCGCAGCAATCAGTGCCTTCCTCCCGTATTGGTCCGAAGTCTTTCCCATAATTGGTTTGGAAAGAATGGTGGTGACCACCTGAACACCCCAGAGGATGCCTGCCTGAAACTCATTCAGGCCGGCAACGCTGACCGCATAAATCGGCAGAAAGGCCTCCAGCGCCCCCACGGTCATATTCTGCAGTCCTTCCATCGCCGAGGTTATCGCAATGCGCCTGTCACTGAGGACCTCTTTGATACCGGATATGAATTTGCGAAAGGCCTCTTTAACACCTCTGCCCTCTGCTACAGGCTTATCATTCCGCAGCACGCCCAGCGCCAGGGCAAGTGAAAACAGGCCTGCAATCCCGCTGGCAAGATAGGCATACTGAAAATCTGCAAGAGAGGAGGTTGAGGCCCCGGCCGTCCGGTGGAGAATAAAACCGCCGAGGGGTGCACCGAGCAGATTCCCGATGATCGTCACTGAGGAAAACCAGGAAAGCATCTCCCCCTTATTCCTGCCTGCGATGTCGGCCACGACAGCCATCGCCACCGGACCGTAGACAGCGGTCGCAAGCCCGTGGATGAATCTGATCACGATCAGCAGATTGTAGTCCCTGACCAGCAGGTAGGCAAATGGCATGAAGGCAAAGAAGAACAGGCCGATCATCATCGTCCGTTTCCTGCCGATCACATCCGACAGGGCACCTGCAGGCAGTTTAAAAAAAATGCCGGTGACGGTCGATACCCCTACGGCAAACCCGATCGCCTCCGGACCGGCCCCCAGGTAGAGCGCAAAGAGCGGCAGTACCGGGCTCCGGGCAAGCGCATAGGAGAGTCGGGCAAAAAAACCGACCGTGCAGAGTGCGGTGAAGGGGGAGAGGATATGTGTCACCGCATCCTCAGTGCTTCGCCGGGGCCTGCCGGTCGAAATAGATGCTTTTTCCGGTAATGCTCACCGGGATGCCCATGACCACTTCAGCCTGTATCAGCCCCAGGGCCCTTGCTGCTGCACCGACACGCTGCTGCACCCGGCAGTCCACATTCAGCAGACTTGCAGTCTTGGCGGCTGACGAAAGGGCAACGCCGATATCCATCATTCTCATAACACAATGCGGACCGGTGTACCCCATCTCTTTGTCCGTCATCTGCCTGTTCTTCGCAAACCCGGCACAGGTCGGATAACCGCAGGCACCGCAGTCGTATCCGGCGGTAACCGGCTTGCTGAGCCCGATCAAAAGCAGGGCCTGCGAATTCTCGATGTTCGAGGCATCTCTGTTCCAGAAGGCCTCGTTGGTACTCCGGGGTGCATACTCTTTCATTGACGTGGCTATTTTCTTGAGGTCCTCCTCCTGCGTAATGACAACAATCTCCAGGAAATCCTTGCCCCCTGCCTTCGGCGCGGTCCGTGCCGATGCTGCCATAAGCTTTACTGCCATTTCTGTAACTTCTTTCATGATAGTCCTCCTTTTGTGTTTAGAATTTGTCTGATGAACTGCTCAGGCATGGTGCGTCCTCCGGCTCCCATTTCCCATGCCGACTCCGGCAAGGAATACGCCTGCGAACACAATAAGAACCAATGCCCCACCGATAAAGGCTTTCCCGTATCCGAAATGTGCTGCAACAACCCCCGAAAACAACGGTCCCGCCGTATGGCCGATGTCCATGATCGAGCCTAATAGTCCCATTGACGAGCCCAGCGCTTCTTTGCTGCTCAAGTCGGCAATAAAGGCCGAACTTGAGGCGGTGACGATCGAAAGGCTCAAGCCGAAAACAATGCTCAGGACAAGCAGAGGGGCAAAGGATTTACAAAGAGAAAACAGCCCGATGCAGACTGCCCCCAGCAGCGCACCCGCAAAGATCTGCGGCCTCCTGCCGTGCCTGTCAGAGAACCGGCCCATCATTGGTTTTGAAACAGCGAGTGTCATGACCTGGGCTGACAGAAATATCCCTACCTCATAGGGGCTGATCCCGATGCTGACTGAGTAAAGGGGAAGAAAGGTCTCAAACGTACCGTAGGCAAAGAGGATGGCAGCCTCGACCGCGCAGGTAATAAGTATAATCCGGTTGGCCAGAACTGTTTTGAAGGCAGTCAGCATGCCAGCCCATGATTGACTCTGTTGCTGCCTTTCCGCAGACCGCGGGATAAACAGGGCCAAGAGAAGCGTGGCCAGCCCTGCAGCTCCGCAGACACCATAGACAACACGGTAGCTTTGCCCCGGATTAAAGACCAATACACTGATAATACCACCGCCGATGACCGGGGCCATAAACCTGCCGGCAAGGGTAGCCGTCGAAAACCAGCCCATCTTTTCCCCGCGCTCTTTGTGGTATTTTTCTGAGACCAGTGCCATGCCTACCGGAACGAAGATGGCTGTGCCAAAACCATGGAAAAAACGCACCGCAGCCAGTTGCCATAGCTGAGTCACTCCAAGATAGAGAAATGGGGCCAGCAAAAAGATACCGGATGAAAATAGTAGCAACTTCTGTTTGCCGAACCTGTCCGAAATTATCCCGGCAGGTATGCTGAACATCACTCCCGTAAATGCTGAAACCGCAGCGACCAAGCCGACCCCCGATGGGTCAGCTCCCAGATGCGCAGCAAACAGGGGGAGCACCGGACTTTTAGATATAGTCGAACTGAATATCGCAAAAAAACCGGTAGCACAGAGCAGCAGGAAGGGGCTGAATCTCATTGTCTGTTTAATCCTCTTATCCGGGCCTGTATCTCCTCATGATAGCCAAGATACCGGCTGAGTGTTATCTCATTCTTCCCGTATTTCGGATATCCCCTGAGTATCTCCTCGAAGCGTGCCTCGGCCTCTTTCTCATCCTTTATGGTTACAATACCGTCACTGATGATATCCACAAGCCTGTCCGCATAAATCACGATCTTTTCCTCAAGCGACTTGAGTGTATAGTCCCTGACCGGTAGTCCGAGTTCTTCTGCCTCACCCCCGGTAAGACCTCCCCGGATGTGTTTCTCCATAATGTCTATTATGGTTTGCGGGAGACCGAGTGCCTTCCCCAGTTCGGCACCGATCTTTCCATGCTCCATCCCGTGGGTCTTTGCCTTGCCGAGATCATGAAACAGCCCCCCACGGCCTACAAGTTCCATGTCGAGTTCGGCTCCGGTTCTCACGGCGATCTCCAGGGCCTTCTCAGCAACCCTGACACAATGGTCTATATCGTCCTCAGTAACACCTGCATTTCTCAGGATGTCAATGTCTGACTTTTGAATGGTATAGCTCATGTTACCTCCCATAGACCACGTTAAACCGTTGCAGGGAATTCCCGGCCTGCCTTGCGAATAAGCTGCTGAATCTCACGGTGGTAGCCGATATACCGTTCCCGCGTAATCTCGTCTTTTCCATATTTGGGATGTTTATTGAGCAGCGCTTCGAATCTCTCTTCTGCCTCTTGTTCATCTCTAAGTCTTATATAGCCATCCGTAATAATGTCTATAAGGCGGTCGGCATATATAATAATCCGCTCCTCAAGCCGGTGCGGGGTATAATCCTTGTCAGGGAATCCCAGGTCGAGGGCCTCCTCCGGCGATACTCCGCCGTGAAAATGCTTTCGTGCAATATCCGAAATCGCCGGCGGCAGGCCAAGCCTCTCGCCAAGTTCGGCGCCTACCTCCCCATGCTGATATGAATGCGTCAGCGCCTTGCCAAGATCATGAAACAGGGCGCCCCGGCCGACAAGTTCCGTATCGAGATCGGCATTAGTCCGCTTCGCGATATCAAGGGCCTTCTCCGCCACCAGAACACTGTGGCGTAAATCTTTCTCGCTGAGACCGGCCTTCCAGAGCAGGGCCAGATCAGCCTGATCAATTTTATACGTCATATTAGTTCACCTTGTGCTTAATTTCTTGATGCATACAGCATCTCAAAGACCTGCATTCCCTTCTCGAGGACATCCTGATCGTTTTTTGCTGTCTTGCGTATGCCGGTGAGGATATCCTCCACACCCTTTGCCTCTGCAGACCGGTATTTTTCGTCCTTCGTATCAAGGTCATGGACTATCTCAGCCATCTTCCTCACTGTTTTGTCCTTTAACCCAAAAGACTTGACAAGGACTTCAAAGGTGCATAAATCACCACTATGGGTGAATTCCCCCCCTCTCATGTCAAAGATCACGGCATTTTTCTGGACCGAATCCATCTCCCGTTCATCAATAAAATCGAATGAGGCTTTCCGGTCTATATACTTTCTGATGAGCCAGGCAGAGGCCATCCTGTCAATAAACGGCTTCTTGCGGGTTACCCATAACCGGCCCTGGTAGGCATCAACCACTTTGGGGGATATGGCAGCAGGCCCTTGCTGCCTTGCTTCGGTTCCTGATATTTTATTGAGCTCCGCGCCAAACCGCTTTAGCCTGCCGCGTAAGGCCTCGCCTTCTCTTGAGAAGAAAAAATCGATTTTCTTTACGTCTTCAAATTCCTTCAGAAGCCTGGTGAACTGACCTGACACACTTTGAGGATTCCGCGCTTTTCCGCCCTGCCTGACGCTGCCCTGCTTTCTTTCAAGTTCATCCAGGTTTATTCCTATGGCCTTATAGTCAGCCTCCCTCTGGTTATCAAAGAGGCTGATAATTTCTGAATCTTTCATGGTATCGATATGTTCAATCCGGGTAAATGCCCCCTCCCCCTTCATCTCTGCAATCTCGGACACCAGCCATTGGAGGAATTCATAGTGCTCATCGCTGAAAGGCAAAATATAGACAGAGCCCTTGAGCGCCACAGCCCCGGCCCCGGCCAGTTTTCGCCAGACCTTCATCCGGCTGCTTACCGGTTTTGAAGGGACACTATAAAAGAAAAGCAACCACCCTCCCGGGGGTTCCTCGTCTTTTCCATGCAGCTGCTTCATCACCGTGCCTCCTCGCGTTATTTGTTACTCTTGATACCAATGTAACATTTGTTACATATTCTGTCAAGAAAAATTTTTCCGCGCACGAATGCAGGCGGCCGGGGTTATCCTCCTTCGGGCAGCTTCCCCTGCAAGACTGCCTCCCCATTTGCAACGCTGCAGTGAAGCCGCATAAAGAAAAGAGGAATTGCGCTTGCGAGCAGGATTACTCCCTGCGCCATAATCAGGGCGGTCACTCCCGCAACAGTAATAAGATAAAAGGAGGTCAAAAGCGTCCCTATGATACTGCCAAAGGTGGAGAGTGCATACAGGGTTCCGATGGTCTTGCCTGACGTTTGATGACTGCAGATCATCAGTTTTGCCGTGTAGGGACTCACGATACCGAGAAATATCGCGGGCAGTAAAAAAAGGGCGACTGACGCAAGCAAAGGGCTGAGGCGCACGCCAAGGTCCCGCATGAAGATCCAATCCGAGATGGGGACGCTGTAGAGAGGAAAAGAAAGAAATAAAATCCCCGGAATGATGAGCATAATACCAAGCTTTGCTGAAGAGGGGTTCCTGTCCGCAAACACCCCCCCCAGATAATAGCCCGCCGAGAGCCCTGCAAGAAAAACGCTTATCAGGCTGCCCCAGACAAAAACAGAACTGCCGAAGTTGGGGGCCAGAACGCGGCTGCCCAGAATTTCAAATGACATGACTATCGCACCGCAGATAAAAACAACAAACCTGATCATCCTGTTACCTCCCTATTTGGCCCCTGATTTCTGGTATTGGTAGAGATTTACCGGTGCAAAGTCGTCGGTCAGAACCTTTGCGCCGCCCCATTCATATGCTTCCGGGGATTCATACCGCGAAGCAAAGTCCTCGAGGTCAATATCGAACTTCCTGACAGATTGAATTTTGCGTGCTCTTGCCTCGACAACGTCTTTGTCTTTCAGGCTGCTGCCTGCCGTTGCTACGAAAATATAGTTGCCAGACTTCCTTCCTTTGAAAATATAAAAATGAGCAAAGGCCTTTTTATAGGTCATAACCATGGAATCAAAAAACCTGTTCCGGAAGGTCGATGTTATGTTCGACACGATCACGCCGTCGTCTTTCAGTCTGCTTCTCACTTCCTTCAGGAATTCAAGCGTCGTCAGGTGAAAGGGAATATAATCATTCTGGTATGCATCGAGAACTATCCAGTCGTACTTCTTCTTTGTCCTTTTGACAAATAGCCGACCATCATCAATATGAACCTTCATCCTCTCGTTCTCCCTGAAGTAGAAATACTTTTGTGCAACAGCCACCATATCCGGATCTATTTCAGCAATGTCGATAACCGCATCCGGATAACGCCCGGTAAAATACCTGGGCATAGCCCCGGCCCCGAGCCCGACAAAAAGAACGTCTTTCGGGTCTCTGTCCAGGAAGGCAAGCGAAACAAAACCCATCTGTGTGAACTCGAAGAGAAGCTTTTCCGGTGCGTTCAGATAGATTCCTCCCTGGGCAAACTCCCTTTTCTGGTTCCGCACGTACCGCTCTTTTTTGGCGGTATCCTCGACAACCGATATATACTGATAGAATGAGTTCTTCTCAAAAAGCTGTTTCTCCGCCGGTTCAAGGGCGAACGCCTGCAGGGTGAACAGCACAACACATAAAGCGGACAAATACATTATTTTTACCATGACGACTCCTTGGATGCTTTTTCGGCCGGACAGACGAACGCCGGAAAATAAAACTTTGGCGACTACCGGTGTTCAGGCAACGGGAGGGGAGAGACCGGAAAGACCGGTGCGGGGATTGCTTCGGAAGATAAGCGTTCCGGAGTGCTTTGCCTGCGTGCCGGATATATTTCCAGCAAAGGCAGGTGACGAGGTTACCGCATACAGGTCCGAACTGTTCTTTAATCGCAGATGTACGTCGGTCCTGCAGATATCTTTCCTGATATGCAGGTGCATATCATTGCGCTGCTCATTCTCAGACAAGTCATTATGGTCTGATCCATCATGCAGCAAGGCATGCCCGCCGCTGTTTTCATGGTGATAGTCATCAACGTGGTCGTGGTTGTGATAAAGCGGCAACAGAAACGCGATGCTGAGGGCGAATATAAGGCAAAGAGTGAACAATGAGCCGGACCGATGAGGACTCTTAAGGGTCATGATCCTATTCTACAAAAAAGCCGAATCGATAAGAAACAGTTTTTTATCATAATGCCGCCAGAACCTGTCTTGCGGCTCTTCTGCCTTCCTCTACAGCCGCAACCCAGTGCTGATGCCCATTGAGCTCGGCATGTGCAAAAGCAATGCGTCCGTATGGTTGCCGGATAATGTCCCTGGGTGCGGGCTTGCCTTCCCTGCCGAAATAGAAGCCCGGCTGCGGATTTACATATGCATACGTCCAGCGGTTCAGGATAATGCCGGCGACATCCTTTTCCGCCTTGAAGCCGGCCCCTGAAAAGAGCTGCTTCATCTGGCCAACTATCTGAGATTCGAATTCAGCATAGCTTAGCCCAAGGAGTCTTTCCCTTCCGCTTTCGCCCTGCTCCCCGATGGGAAGGCCCGGCTGATGAAAAGAGATGTAGAAGGTCAGGAGAGCCGGCTTGTCCGGATGCAGCGGAGGACGGTAATTCCCCACGAGCATAGGTCTGCGGATATTGCAGGCAAATCCAAATCCGCCGGACCACTTGCAGGCAGTAAACCCCAATTGGTAAAGAAAACGCCAGTTGGTAAGAGCCACGTTCGCCACGAGGACAGGTGATACATGGAACTGCTTATAGGCGTCCGCATGGCTGTCGGGCAAGCCTGCTACAACCTTCCGTGAAAGGCGGCTGCCGCATGCCATTACAACATTCCTGGCCCTGAGGCGGTAAAGCTTTCCATCACGGAGGTAAGTGACAGTTACGTTTTTCCCCTGCACAGCGCTGTCTTTTTGTTCAACCCGGACAACAGAGGAGCCAAGCCTTAACCGCACCCTGTTACTCTCACGATCCAGCGAGGGAAAGCGCACCCGCCCGTTATGGATATCTGTGAAGTTCTTGCGGCCCTCAATAGCATCCGGGATAAGGGCCTTAATAAAATAGCGGCTGAAGCCGTCATTGCCGCCCGGAAATGAATGCCAATGACTGTTCCTTAACGACCGATGACCCTGGAACTCAGGGAACCCGGGCATCGAAACCTGACGGGCTGCATAGGCGCTGATGACATCACAGCCAAGCCCTACCACGCTGGCAAGCACAGGGTCTGCATATTTCGTTATTTCCGGATCGAGTTTTAAAAGCTTTTCCAGATAGTCTTTATAGGTCATGGAATCAAGCCAACGGTCATATCCAGCACCGTTATATTGGCGCTCTGATATGGTATGCCAGCGAAGGAAATCCTTTCGAACGCTCTCTGAATACGGCGTTCCCGATAACGTATTCTCCCACAGACCTGATACCCATCTGCCGGAGGCCCCTTTTCCCCGATCAGTGAAATAGTGGCCGATGCTCTTTGAGTCGAACCAGAGCCGGTACCCAAAATTTGTGGTATCAAACTCAAGAGGCTTCAGGCCGGGGGCAAGCTCAGCATAATCAAACTCTGTCGGTATCCCCAGTTCAGTGTAAATATCATACCCCGGGATGCCGGGGCGGTCTATTACGCCAAAGGCATTCGAGGCCTGAGGCCCGATAAGACGCTCACCCTGGACAACAACCTCGTTCCTCCTGGCTGCACCGCCGAAGATCGCATGATTTTCGAGGATAAGGCACGTTGCCTGCCGGGGTGCATTTTTTAAGAATTCGTACGCAGCGCCGAGGCCGCTTAGTCCGCCACCTACCACAACAAGATCATATTGCGGATCTATGTCTGATACATTCGGTTCCAACGCTTCCGGTATTGCAGTAAGAAAGCTGCCGCGTTCAATTGCCTGAAAGGCTCTGACAACATCTTCAGTGTTGCCATGAGAGCTCGCATAGTCACCGACACCATCATATCCCGCCCAATTCCCTGCCTGTTGCCCGGTCTGTGCAATAAGCTCCGCCGGACCAGGCATTTTGAGCAGCGCAGCTCCGGAACCGATAAGCAGGCCGTTAAGAAAATCCCTGCGGGTCATTCCTTTTCTCATACCGTATTATATCCCTGATTTTCCTGTTGAACAATCTGCATCTTAAACTTTCGGGCTCTTTTGTTGAAAGTTAGCCACATCCATGCCATATCCGTGTAAAATAGGACATACATGCAAAGCTGGCAATACGGCAGCAGAGGAGATAGCTTATGAAAAAAAGTGCAACCATAGCGGCAGTCCTTATCTTCGCCGGAATCTGCGCAACGTCGGTCCTGGCGACAACAAAAACAGAGCGGTCCGGGGAAGAACTCTTCAAGGAGCACTGCAGCACCTGCCACCCGGACGGCAGCAACATCATCAACCCGGGCAAGACCCTCAGGAAAGAACACCGCGACGCCCATAATATCACCACCAAGGCTGACATCGTCGAAAAGATGCGGCATCCCGGCAAGGGCATGACCTCCTGGAGCGCAGCGACCCTGCCGGATGAAGAGGCAGAGACTATCGCAGACTATATCATCAAGACCTTCAAGTAAATATGCGGTCGTTATTCGCATTGGTCGTACTTGCAGTCTTTCTCCCGGCTGCCCTGCTGACAATGGCGGGAGAACCGGCATACGCTGACCAGCAGGAGCAGGGGCCTGATGCAGCTTCGAGGCCCGGCATTAATGAGAGATTGGGAGAGACCCTGCCTTTGGATATTTTCCTGACCGATGACAGCGGCAACAAGGTCCTGCTGCAGGACCTTATAACGAAACCGACGATTCTGAATTTTGTCTATTACCGGTGCAGCCACACCTGCCCTGCCCTGCTCACGGGGCTTTCGGAAGTCCTCTCAAAACTGGAGATTGCTCCGGGCAGGGATTTCTCCGTCCTTACGATCAGCTTCGACGAAACCGATACCCCTGACCTGGCTGCCCAGAAGAAAATCGATTACCATAAGGCTGCAGGCAGGGAATTCCCTGAGGGTTCCTGGCCTTTTCTGACCGCGGACAAAGAAACCATCATGAAGATCACCAGGGCCGCGGGCTTTGGTTTCAGGAGAGCGCCAAACGGCTTTGCCCACCCTGTCGCGCTTATCGTTGTGTCCCCCAAAGGTAAAATCACACGCTATCTATACGGGATAAGGTTTCTGCCGATGGATCTTACCATGGCGATCACCGAGGCCTCAAAAGGCCTTGCAGTCCCGACGGTCAACAAGCTCCTTCTCTACTGCTACAGCTACGACCCTGAGGGCAGAAGGTATGTCTTCGATATTTTGAAGATCACCGCGGCAGCTACTATCTTTTTCATTATTCTCTTCATCGGCTGGCTCACCCTGTGGGGGAAGAAAAAAGAAAGAGGAACAGGCGGTGAATAGCACAGCTGGCTTTTACACCCCTTCTGATGGCAGAAGCGGCATAGCCTCGTGGATCTTTACGCAGGACCATAAAAGAATCGGACTTCTCTATCTCTTCTCGATCTTTTTTTTCTTCTGTCTTGGCGCGACCTTCGGCCTGCTTATGCGGCTGGAACTGATCGCCCCGGGCAGGACGATCGTTGCGGCGGCTACGTACAATTCGTTCTTCACGCTCCACGGCGTTATCATGATCTTTCTCTTTATCATACCGGGCATCCCTGCCTCGCTGGGCAACTTTTTTCTCCCGCTCCAGCTCGGTGCGCGGGATGTGGCCTTTCCCCGGATCAACCTCCTTTCCTGGTGGTGCTACATTGCCGGAGGACTGCTGGCGCTGTTGTCGCTCTTTGCCGGCGAAGGTCCTCCTGATACAGGCTGGACCTTCTACGCACCCTACAGCATCAGAACCGGTACAAATGTAATCCTTGCGGTTTCCGCAGCCTTTGTCCTCGGCATGTCGTCCATACTGACCGGACTGAATTTCATCACCACAATTCACCGGCTGCGGGCGCCGGGTATGACCTGGTTCCGGATGCCGCTCTTCATCTGGTCTTTGTATGCCACGGCCTGGGTCCAGGTTTTGGCAACCCCGGTCCTGGCGATCACGCTGCTTCTGGTCATCATCGAGAGGCTCTTCGGCGTCGGGTTCTTCGACCCGGCCAAGGGGGGTGATCCGATCCTTTACCAGCACCTCTTCTGGATCTACTCCC
>PNOC01000043.1 GCA_013824615.1 Thermodesulfovibrio sp. | reverse complement strand
TTGAGAGCGTAGCAGCCTATATTTCGCAAGACAGCCCGCGAGCTGCTATTAAGGTCATCCTCGATATAATTGCACAAGTCGAACAGCTAAGGAATTTCCCGGCGCTGGGGCGGGCCGGACGAGTGGTGGGTACGCGGGAGCTTATGATATCAGGAAAGCCCTATATCGTTCCATATCGAATCAAAGAAAATGTAGTTGAAATTCTGAGGGTCTTCCATACAGCAAGAAAATTAGAGGGGAAATAGTGAGCGATCAAAAAATACATTAGTTCTTTATATTAACGTTCCGTACCGCATTTTCCGGACCATTACGGCCGCTGATTCCGATTCATTACGGCCGGCTGCTCCATTTTATTCCGGCCACCCATTCCGGAGCAAACTGGCCACCCCCCATCAGGGGGACATCTCGATTTTAGCCCCAAAACAGGAACCGAGATGTTCTTTCTGGAGTCAACAGGTTCAGACTGTAGAAACTGTGTGCACAGTACAAACAATAATGATTATTCTCGTTTGCAAAGTATGGGAAATAACGAACAGATTTTATGCGTCGATCTGGTTAACCTGTACTCCCTACAACCAACGGGGAGGAATTCCTTCCAAAGGGAAAGACTTTCATCCTGTAATCGCGGACCGTGGGCCTGAGAGAATAAATAAGAACAGTGTACTGAAGTGGTATTTTGATTCCTGAGTAGGCGGATTCCAGAGGACAGAAAGCCAATTAGGAATATCTTCAGGAAGGCGGTATCCAGAATGTACTTGGCACTCCGCCTTCCTGAAGATCAAACCTCTTCTGCATAAAGGAGGTCAGTTCACAGGACCGACTTTATGCCCGTCAAGGAACACCTCGAAATCATTTATCCCTCTGTAAAACATAGGCCCTTTTCCTTTGTCTCTTCCATAAACAGGCCTGAACTCCAGGATGCTGGGTCCCGTTCCGGCCAGGGTAATCTCAAACTCCTTCAGGAACTTCTCCTCTGCCAAGCCCAGAAATATTTTATAAGTGCCAGGCTTTATGCTGATTCTTTTTTCAAGGATATATTTGACTCCCTCTCCTCCTTCGGGGTTTCTTATTTCATCAATGCGGTCTATCTGCTTGTCCGCAAGCCCCTTTGCCTGCCAAACAATACCTTGCCCTCCTATGTTGAAGACGAAAGGATATTCGGGTTTACCGCGAAGTGTATTTTTGGACTCCAGAGGATAAAAGCCTTCCTTCACTGTTTTCATTGTTGCCTTGATAATAAGGATACTATCCCCACGAGAAGAATCGTCGTCCTTCATCTCCTCGAACACAGCTGCTTGTTCAACCGCCTTGCTATGAATTTGGACGCTCATGGCAGAGTTGGTTGAACAGCCACCAAATAACAATCCGCTTATGATGGATACCAATAAGATTACTTTTTTCATTTAAGTCCTCCTGCGGAGTAGCGAATACTTTTAACTACAAGCAGCATCAGGAACATTACGCTCAGTGATGCAACGGTCATGGGTGCTGTAGGCAGGTCATATTCATACGATATCCCGATGCCGATGACGCTTGCCAGCACCCCAGCACCCCAGCCAATCAGTAATACCTTAAGCGGTTCTCGTGTATACAGACGACCGATAAGGGCGGGGACAATCAGAAAGGAAAAGACCTGGAGTATCCCGGCCATCTGAACGGACTTCACAAGGACAAAGGCAAAACTCAGGAAGAAGAGAAACTCCCAGAGAAAGCTGCTGTGGCCGTCAAATGAAAGGGCAAAGAACTTCTTTCTGAATACGAAATGAAAGCCGCCGAGTATTCCATAAATTATAAAGGCAGAGGCAACATCCCGTGGAGTTAACCACAGGATGTTGCCGTTTAATATAGCCTTGAACTCTTCGGCCCCGTGTGGGGACCTGTCCAGAATCAGAATGCTCACTGCAAAAGAGAAGATGTAAAGCACGCCAATGAACGCCTCAATGTTGACAAAACGTTCGATCCTCTTCGACAGCGAAAGAATCAATGCCCCGATTACAGCAAAACCGATAGAGTAAAAATAATTGTTTTCATGGCCAAAGTAGAAAGAAACTGCGATTCCGACACCGATGACCTGGGCAAGGGCTATATCGACAAAGATAATTCCTCGCTCCAGAATATGAATGCCGAAATAGGCATGGATCATTATTAAAGCCACGCAGGCAAGAAACGGATACACTAAAAAGTTCAAAGCTTCCATTTATGTCTCCTGGCTGTCTTTATTCCAGTGTCCTAATGATCGTGTCCATAAGAGTAAGCCAGTCCCTGGCCGAATCAGATGCTCCCACGTCGTGAGGAAGCACCTTTACCTTGACCCCGGTTTTCATTGAAAGCAGGTCTGCCTCCTTTTTCCCGGAATATGCAGTGTTCAGGATCGCTTCAGGCTTGGTTTTTTTCATCATTTCGATCAGTTCCTCGATATGCCCTGCCGATGGGGGTATCCCTGGCTTTGGCTCAATATAGCCGATTATCTGGAATCCTAACTCACGGGCGAGATACTCAAAATATTTGTGGTTGGTAACATATTTCATTCCCTTCAGCGACTTTTTGGTCCATTGTTTTAGTTTTTCATTCAGGTGGTCCTTAAAGGACTGAAGGTTGCTGTTGTAATAAGCAGTATTACCCGGATCAATCCCTGAAAGCGCAGCGCTTATCCCTTCGGCCACCTTAAGAATATTCTTTGATGACAGGTGATAGTGCGGATTGCCGAGGGGATGCACATCCCCCATGCTCCGGTCAACGGACGAAGGCTTTTCAATCGCCTCAATGAATTGAGAACAATCAAGGTTTCCCCTTTTGCCAGGCTGAATTTTAGGATTATTGGATGATTCGATAATTCTTGGTAGATAGCCTATCTCCAGATCCAGGCCATTGTACATGAAAATATCAGCCTTCCGGGCTGCGAGTATCATGCTAGGCTTAGCCTCCGCAAAATGTGGATCCTGATTTGACTTGATCAGAGTGGTTACATCAATATAGTCCTTTCCTATCTCCTTTGCCATACTTCCAATCCAGGGAAGTGTCGTTACCACATTCACCTTTGCAAATGCAGGGGGCACGAATAAAAGCAACATTAAAGGAACAAGCAAATATCTTTTCATTATCATATCTCCTTTATAATTACTGGACTAAAATGGATGTGCACCATGCGCGCCGATACCAAAAGTCAATTGCAAAATAACTTCGTTATTCGCCCTGCTGTTCCTGGCAGACTTGTCATGGTTATACTGAAGACGTATCCGTGAAAACTCTGTTGGTTTGAATTCCAGCATGCCGGAAACCCTCCAGGGCCTGCTACCGAAGTCGCTCTGGTTCCCGGATAGCATATAGTCTTTTTTGAAAAGGTCAAGGACATCATATCGGAGGCCGGCTCTGTAGCGTTCCCACTGATAGACCCCCTGGATATAAAGACCGTCCTGCTTCCTTTTGAGCCCATCGACAGATGATGAGGCACTGTCCTCAAGTGTGCCAGTCTGACTGCGGTAAAGGTACTCGCTCTGGAGTGTCACACTTTGAGCTTTTGAGGGTTTCCACTTATATGTCGCCTCGAATCCATAAAGAGTAGACCTTCCCCTGAAGTCAGTGTTATCGGCGATGGTATCTGTTTTTGTGCTGCCGCTGATGACCGATGGTCCAAAGAGAATGGTTGCATTGTCACTGACATCGAATGACGCCTTTGCAAAGGCGGTAAAGGCATGGGGGCCTGATCGAGCATCCGGGCCAAATAGGATGAGATTATCTCCCTGGAGCAACTCAACTCCAAAAAGCGTATAGAAGGGCAATGTCGGCAGATACGTTAGCTGGACTCCCTTATCGGTAATCCCTTCCCCGCCCATAAGCGCCCGATAAGAAAGCGGGGCATCGGCAAAGTCCCATGCATGGGGATGCTGGGAATTTATTCTCCCAAAACCGCTCTTGAACTTTCCTCCTTTTAGCTGCAGTCCGTAAGGCAGCGAGGTGGTAACAAAATAAGCTTCTTCGAGTTCCACGCCATCTTCTGTTATCGGAATGGTCGCATAGAGATTGAAGTAGGGGTCAACCGGCGCAAAGAAAAAAAGTTCTGCCGAATCAAGATTAATACCCTTTCGGTTGGTTATCCCCTCTGTTGTATAGCCAGGAATCCGACGGGTCCTTAATTCGCTTTCCTTCAGATTTGAGCTATACCCGAAGGTATCAAGGATAAGGGATATATTGGGGTTCATGAGATTTGAGGTGCCGAAGAGTCCAGTTGCCTTCTGAGATCTATCGACCTCGACGACTTTTTCCTCAGATCTGGCAATTTCTTCTTTCCTGGATCTTTGCAGTTCTTCCTTTAATTCGAGAATAACCATTTGTTGATCATTAATAGTCTTCCCCTGCTGCTTTATGATTTCCTCAAGGGCGCTGAGCCGTGATTCGATGTCTGAACCATACGCCTGAGAGGTAATCGCACACACAAGAACAAGCATGATAGCAATAGTTTTTATCTTCATTAGTTCCTCCGTCGCAATAAATTATATAGCGGGACGTGACAAGGCAGTATTGTCCCGTTAAAGTTATTTTGCTGTTTTCTTTGAACGGAGTTATGCTGGTGGAGCGCGACTGGAAAGAAGAGAGGAATAGGGCTGAATATATGATTGGATATTTTCAATTGTGCTGATAACGACACATTCCTCAACAAACTCAAGAGTAACCTTGTTAAATGTTCCAGGGGAAAAATGGGATCCTGCTATACAAAGCGGGCAGTCATGATGAGTGCTGTTGTCATCGTGGTGATAGTGGAACGCCGTAACCACAGTGGAAAGCAGAAAGAGCAGCAGGATAATTACAGGTATATGCTTTTTGTTTCTCATGATAAAGGAGTTAGCATTTGCCATAGTTTCTATTATTGTTTATTGCATCAGGCAAGTCAATTTCAGGAATCTGTATATGCAGTTCACAAAGGACGAGTGCGATCTTAACCAGAGGTTCTTACCCTATCCAAACGGTTTTATCAAAGTCCTTCATCCCTTCGACAATATGATTTGTTGTCCCCCTATGTCCGACCTTCAATTCTGATTCAAGACCGTAGTGCTTCAGGCATGTGCCGCAGGAGTATATTTCAACACCCATAGCCTCGATCTCTTTCAGAATCGGATGGATTTCGGCATTGGTGGTGGTGAGCTTCACTCCTGCGTTCAGAAAAAAGATTGTGTGTGGGATCTGCTTGTAGGTCTTCATAGTCTCAAAATAGGCTTTCATAAGAATCCTGCCAAGATCTTCATCTTTTCCCAGGGCATCTGTACCTATGACAATAAACAGGGCTCCTCCTGCTGCCGGTTTTTCCGCTAGGGGTGCCGATGCACATGCATAGCCTTTCACGATCTTCACACGCCAGTCTTTACCATCCCTGAGCGTCTCTGAAAAGAAAGCACTATTCTTTGCAAACCACGCAAGGTTGGCAGCCGAAGTTTCATTGTCGACCAGGACTTCGACAATACCCTCGGCTATTTTCGAAAGGGCTTCTTCAGCCATCATTACGGGCTTCGGGCAGCCCTGATCTCTTGCGTCAATAACTATGGTGGCCTCCTGTTTCTCTGAAACGTTGTTGATTCGATTATTGCCTATTATACATATATTGCTTGGAGGGGAGTAGTGCGAATCGAACGCACAATAGCTATTTTTATAGCTATAACGCTGGTTTTGCAGACCAGGTGGGGACCATCCCCTTACCCCCCATATTCCAAATCTTTATTCATTACCGTCCTGATTTTTAAACACTTAAGGATAGAGCATCGGTAGTCTATAGCACAAATAGATCTTATCTATTTATTTATGTGCATGTATAGACGCTAATACATGAACGGACCGAATATGGCTTGATTACACATTGCATGCCGAACAATAAAAACTTCGTGTTCTTGAAAATGACAGTCCCAGTGTTGTATTATGTTTTAAAGAAGGTGTATACTTTTTCACTTGGCTAAGCAGAAAAGCCGGGTGATTCAAGCCCTGAAGGGCTGTTGAATATAGTAAAACAATTAGATCAGGAAAAGGCCATGAAGGCGGGTACCAGAAGGTACTGACTTTCATGGCCTTTTTTATTGGGAGACAGCATTGTTAAAGATTGGTGTTATCGATGGTCAGGGTGGAGGGGTTGGTGCTCTTATCGTGAAGAGGCTTAAAGAAGAATTCAAAGACACGGTGGAGGTTATTGCCTTGGGGACAAACGCTGCCGCGACATCAGCCATGATAAAATCCCGTGCAAACAAAGGGGCAAGCGGCGAGAATGCGATTGTTTGGAATTCAACCAGGGTGGATATAATTACTGGTCCTCTGAGCATTGTGCTTCCCAATGCAATGCTTGGCGAGTTGACGCCGTTGATGGCTTCGGCAATAGTCTCATCCGCAGCAGAAAAGATTCTCCTGCCTCATAACCAGGAGGGGGTCGACCTTGTGGGCCTCAGAAAGGAGCCACTTCCACATGTGATCGAACGGCTTGTCCAGAGAATAAAGGAGATAACAAATGTGCGAGGCTAATGCATATGTCTATCATGACGGAGTAGAAGAGCTTTATCTTGAAGGGGTCGATATCCTGAAGCCTGAAGAGGGCAGTATATTTATGACAAGCCTCTTCGGCGAGCAGAAGATATTTGAAGGAGGTATCAGGGAGGTATCTCTTCTGCATCACAAAATTGTTCTTGAAAAAAGGTAGTTAGCATCTGTCCAAAGAGTATTAAATGAGGTCAATTAATGACCTGACATGAGCCCTGTAGGGCTAAGATGTAGGCAGTCAACATTACTATGAAAGAAAAAAGCCATGAAGGCGGGTACCTGAAGGTGCACCTATTCATGGCTTTTTTTTTGGAGGATTTATGGCTGAAACAGTATGCAGACGGGCATCGACAGTAAAGTTCTGGGATGGCTATGCCCCCTGGTATAAGCTCTGGATGGAGCATAATCGTTACCACGACAGGATTATCGAAGTGCTCACCACCATGGTCGAGCCGAAATGGAAGGTGCTGGACATCGGCTCGGGCAATGGCGCGCTTTCACTCCCCCTCTGTGCAATCGGCTGCGAGGTTACGGCCATGGAACCATCCGTCGGCATGAGAACTCTGCTTTTTGAAGAAGCGATGAACAGAGGGATAGACTGGATCGATATCGACGAGAGACGCTGGGATGACACGCCCTGCTTTGACTATCACAGCCACGATCTCGTTATGTCCTGTAACAGTCTTCATTTGACGGAGCAAGGCTTTGAGAAGTCCCTTGCAAAACTTTTTAAAACCGGCGCAAAGAATGTTTTTGTCATAACTGAGCTGGCGCCCGAAATTAAAGTAAAGTGGACTTATGGCGAGTATTCCATGCTCTTTACCAAATCATACGAAACGGAAAGTTCCTTCACCTATCATCGCATGTCAGAGGTGCTGGAGCATCACACCTTCAAAAAAGGTGGTCACCTTTCCACCCATGAGGAACTCGATATAATGGCAAAAATTAGTTTTGAGAACGACCATATATGCATCAAAGATGAAGCCCATGTCAGCATGTACTGGTGGAGCAGAAATATTCCTGAAATGCTGGCTCGCTAAATGGATTGGTTGAAAGCTACGATTGATTGCAGGGTCATAGGGTTATTGCCTTTGCAATCCGAGGAGAAGCGATGAAATACCAACTCAGGGGACTGCAGGCATCCTTTCTTCTCCACGCAATATTATTAACCATTCTTGCTTTGTTGGGTCACTCCGTCACGCAGGCACCGAAGCCTATCACGCTCGACTTCATTATTGCCAATGATATTGCCGCAGATGACGGTGCCGTAAAAAAAGAAAAGGTCCCGGCTGCAAAGAGTGCGGCCACCTATCAAAAGACCAATGAAGAGCCTGTTACTGCAGAAACAAGACAGGAGCGACCTCCGGCGCAGGAGCCGGTCAGGCCTGCTGCACTTCCGGCACCCGTACAACCTGCACAGGTTTCTGTTCCAGCGCCGCAGGCTGCTCAATTACTGTCCGGTCCAGTCACTGTTCCTCAGCTGCCTGTTGCTTCTAATACGGCGGGGAAGGCAGTGGTTGTTTCTTCCGGCAGCGGTTCTGCGACAGGGACAATCACAGAAGGCACTGCAATTCGAGTCGGTCATCCGGATGGCACCGTTGAGTTCGGATCTTCCGCCGGTCCATCTTTTTTGAGTCGGGAACTTCCGGCATACCCCCCGATTGCACGCAGAATGGGCAAGGAAGCCAGGGTGCTTCTCAGGCTCACTATTGATGAGAAAGGCAGGTTGCTGCAAGTAGAGGCCGTTGAGAATCCCGGTTTCGGCTTTACTGAGGCGGCCATCGAAGCAGTCAGGAAGTCATCCTTTGTTCCTGCAAAACGGGACGGAAAGCCGGTCATGGTTGTCGCCTTGCTGCCGGTGAGATTTCAGTTGAAGCGGTCAGAGTAAATAAAGCAGGCAGGGTAATCACTTTGGCGAGTACCCCCTGCCTGCAGGAAGCAGTGCGGATAGCAACGCCCCCTTGCTTTTGATTTTATCAGAAAAGGGGGTGAGAAAAAATAGTTGAGGAGGATGTTATGTATGTAAGGTTGTTACTTTTGTTGCTGTTCAGTATGAGTTTTACTGCCACATCACTTGCCGCGGACAAGATTGCAGTCAAAGAGGGCAAGCCGTATGCGATGGAGGAGATGGTGATCACCGAGTCGAAAATGCCACAGAGTCAGGACGAGGTTACCCATAAGATTGATGTGGTCACGCATGACGAGATACAGAATCTTGGCTACACCAACAGAAATGTAGCTGAGACGTTTAAATATCTGCCTGGCAATTTCGTGAACCCGCTGTCGCGCAATGATGCAAACTGGGGTGCCTATGGAGGCCTCGGGCCAAAGTACAATGGCTATCTTCTTGACGGGCTGCCAATAGACTCTTTTGTGGACACGATGAGCCTTGATGCGATCTATCTCGACCACGCGGAACTGCACCGCGGCCCGGCTTCGGTGCTCTATTCAAACTATATGACCATGGATTTTGCCGGGAACCAGGCCCCGCTGGCAGGCATATCAAATCTTATAACAAAAGAGCGGATTAGCGCTCCTCTAACGAGCGTGTCGCTGGGATATGGGTCATGGAACACTCTCCTTGCAAAACTCTATCATGAAGGCAGCAAAGGCGATTTTCATTATTTTCTTGGCGGCGCCTACGAGCAGTCAGACTATACAAACTACGGGACCACGCCTTCCTGGCTGAACATGATTGATGACCCGCAGTACAAAAAGACAAAACTATATTTCAAGACGACCTATTTTATTTCTCCTGATTCAAAGATCTCTGTGTTTGCGCACCATACACAGCAGACCGGAGATGCCGGCCGGCCAAACCGCGGGTTCGACCACCAGTATGACCTTATCAATACTGTTTACGAGAACAGGCTGAATAAGGACCTGAACCTGCAGTTCAAGCTCGGCTATCGCTATTATGACCGCACCTGGCAGGAGGATAATTTTCCTGTTCTGAGCCTTCGGGAGAAAGACGGGGTAAGGCAGAATATCGTCCCGGCCGACCTGTCATTTAACTATCGCCATGGGGCGAACAGTCTCCTGACTGTCGGTTCGGATATCCAGTTCGCTACCTACGAAACCTTCGCAGAGGTCGGGGGCGTTCGTTCTAAGGGTAATGATATGGATGCCATCAACTCTGGCCTGTATATACAGGAAAAAGCAGTTCTTGGCGACTGGGTCCTAAGGGGAGGTGGCCGCCTTAATTATACGAAGCATAACTATGACCTCATCAGCGGTGTCGTTCCTTCTGAGAAGGACAAGTCCTGGAGCCGTTTTCTCTGGAGTGCTGGCGTCCGATATAACGCGACAAAAGAAATCGGCCTCTATGCTAACGCAGGGTCAAGCTTTCTCGTGCCATCCGCAAGGTCGGTTGGCGGAACACTCAATTTATCGGACCTCGGAGTGACGGGGAAGAATGGGCAGTTGCCGAACCCTGGACTGAAACCTGAAAAAGGGCTTGGTCTTGATCTCGGCGGAGATTTCTGGATCATGAGCAACCTCAGGTTCGGCATACGTGGTTTTTACAATGTTATCGATGATGCGATTGTCGAGAATGTGGTAAATACAACGCCGTCTCAGTCCCAATCGATTAATGCGGGGAAGTCTCATGCCTATGGCGTAGAAGTGGAACTGAACCAGATGATCAGCAAAAGCTTAAACTGGTTTGCAAACGCAACATTCACCAATACTACGGTGAAAAACAAGCTTGACATGGACCAGGACGGCAGTGATATTCCATTCGTTCCGAACTTTATGGCGAATATCGGACTTACGGCGAAACTGCCCTATGACATTGCTATCTCTCCCTATTACCAGTATACCGGGGCATATTTCGATAGCACGTCAAAGAGCAGCAGGCGTGAGTTCGGCAAATACGGGGTTGTCAATGTTAATGCACAAAAACTGCTCTTCAAAAACGCGAGTTACCGAGCAAATCTGTCCGTTGATCTGAATAATTTGTTCAATAACAAATACGAAATGCCGTGGCAGTTCCAGGACCCCGGCTTTAATGCGCTTGCGAAAGTGGAGATCACTTTCTGAAGAAAAACGCCAGGACTATCCCTCCTTCCCCCGGCAACGGGGTGGCGTTTGCAGTATCCCCTCCCTGCGCCGGGAGGGGATACCCTTTATTATGAGAAATGAGAGGCTGAAATATATGAAGATCAGGCAGTGTTTAACCTGGGCTGCGATTATAAGTATAACCATTTTAATCCAGCTTGCCCCGGCGCACGCAGACGCCGTGATTCCCGGCCGTGTTACGATCACAGATTTCAGGGGAAAACAACTGAACTTCCAAAAACCGGTGACACGCATCGTCTGCCTGATCGAGAGTGCCCTGAGCGGTATCTATATGCTCAATGAGGAAAAGAGGGTCATTGGTATCTCTGCCAACGTCTACAATAGCAGTTTTTTTTCATACTATGCAGCGATGGACAATCGTATCAAGGAAAAGAAACTTCCCACCCCGGGGAACTGGGATTTTGTGAACATAGAAAGTGTTATTGCGCTGAAGCCGGACCTCGTCATTATATGGGCTGATCAGAGGGAATCGATCAGCGCCCTTGAGGATCGTGGCATTCCTGTATACGGGGTCTTTATTTCTAAAAAAGAGGATGTCTATAAGGAGATCATTGATTTTGGCAAACTGACCGGCAGTACAAAAAGAGCTGAAACGCTCGTTAAGCATACTCAGGATGAGATCATACGGTTCGGGAAAAGGGCTGCCGCAGCAAAAACAAGACCCTCTGTATATTATATGTGGGCGCAGGGCAACCTTGAGACCTCTTGCGGCGGCAGTACGGTGAATGACCTGATCGATTTGGCCGGGGGGAGAAATGTTTGTGCTTCCATACCAAAGGAGCATGCTGTGGTGAACAGGGAGAACCTCATCGGATGGAACCCGGATATCATTGTGATGTGGCACAATGATAAAGCAGCGCCCTCTGACATTCTGGCTGACCCTCAGTGGAAGATGATAAAAGCTATTCAGACCAGAAAGATATATCAGTTGCCGGAGGTGTTTCTCTGCGACCTCTGGACCTTGAAGTTTCTTTACTCTATGAAACTTGTGGCAAAGTGGACACATCCGGAGTTATTCGGGGATATCGACACTGCAAAGGAAAAAGAGGAGATGTTCAGGACTCTTTATGGCAGGAAGCTGCAGGGGATATAGCCTTGAGCATTACGGCAAAAGAGCTGCTCTTGTATCTCCTGCCGCTTCCGCTGCTGCTGGGTTCCCTGTTCGTAGGCCCTTCAGAGGTGGTTAGTTCGCAAGACGTGTTTTCATGGATACTTAGGAGTTTGCATATTTCTACGCTGCATACGTACGACGAAGCTTTGGTCAATGCGGTTGTAATGGACGTAAGGCTTCCGCGAGTGATTCTTGTTTTTCTGACCGGCGCGGCTCTTACCATGTCCGGAAATTCGATGCAGGCCCTATTCAGAAATCCGCTCGTTTCACCTGACATCCTGGGACTGTCCTCAGGCGCTGCCTTTGGGGCCGCCCTTGCCCTGACGATCCCCGCGCTACCTTTGCAGCCTACTGCCTTTGCCTGCGGCCTGGCAGCAGTTGGGATGAGCTATTTTCTTGCTGTAAACAGAAAAGTCGTCTCCACCGTCTCGCTGATACTCGCCGGTGTCATCGTATCAGGAATATTTACCTCAGGCCTGACGCTCGTGCAGTTCCTGACAGATCCGTTCAAACTCCAGACTATCGTTCATTGGACTATGGGCAACCTACATAATGCGAGTTGGAAAAAAGTGGTATCGGCAGCACCGCCGATCATCCTGGGCGGCATCTGGCTTTATTTCATGCGGTGGAGGATGAATGTACTTGCGCTGGGAGACGAAGAGACCATGGCTGTGGGGCTGAATCCTGAAAGGGAAAAGATTCTGATTCTTGTGCCGGCAACTCTTATGGCTACTGCTTCTGTTGCCGTAGCGGGAGTCATCGGGATGGTCGGACTTGCGGTTCCGCATATGGTGAGGATGATGGTAAGTCCGGACAACAGAAAGGCTCTTCCTGTCTCCTGCCTTTTCGGCGGCTCATTTCTGCTTGTTGTCGATGACTTTTCGAGAGCACTGGCGTCCTTCGAAATACCGATAGGCATATTTACGACACTCATCGGGGGCCCCTTTTTTATCTATCTTCTGAAGAAAAACGTCTTCAGATTCGGAGAAGAGTGACGATGGCAATAGATGTGCGAGCTCTCAATTTCGGGTATCGAGGGGATGACGTGCTGCGGAATGTCACTTTGTATGCGCCAGCGGGCAAGTTCATTGCGATTCTCGGAAAAAACGGCAGCGGGAAATCAACCCTCTTGAAGCTTATTGCAGGTATGCTGGAGTTCAGAAGCGGAAGCATTTCGATACTCGGACAGGATATTACTCGACTCCACCGATCTCAAAGGGCAAGGCTTATCGGGTACCTGCCGCAATTCCATACTCCCTATTTTCCTTTCACGGTAGCGGAGGTCGTGCTTACCGGCAGGGCTTCGCACGTTTTTTCCGTACCGCGCCGGCAGGACAGGGAAATTGCGGACAGGGCAATGACAGAGGTGGGGATTGAGGGGATGAGAAACAGACCTTATACCGAGTTGTCGGGAGGTGAACGGCATTTGGTGATGATTGCGCGGGTACTTGCACAAGAGCCGAGAATTGTCCTGATGGACGAACCGCTTTCACATCTTGATCTTCACAACCAGTCCCGGGTCCTCAATCTCATCCGGAAACTTACAAGTGCAGGCTTAACCGTAATTGCGGTGTTGCATGACCCTAACACTGCCTTTGCATATGCAGACGAGTTCATCTTTCTAAAAGATGGATCGCTTCGTATTATTGAGGCGGGGGCGCGTCCCTGGGACCAAATGGTTCTGGTTGATGTCTACGGGACACCCCTCGAAACTATTCCGTATAAAGGCAAAGCGCTGGTAATGCTGGTATGAGAAACAATCTGGAGATCTTTATTGCATCGTTCGATGAAAATGCAGCTGTCAGGTATTCGAGGATTGTCATTGATATATCAGAAGACGTTCGAAATCCGGATGAAATTGTTAAGGAAGAGATTAGAAAGCCTTCGCAATGCACGCCTCAAATCGTGTGCAGCAGATATATCTCTCATTCGACCAGTTGGCGATACGAAGCGGATGGCTCGATCTATTTGACCTATCTTGTATTTTCTGATCATGCTGATTTCACATATGTGTCGTCTGATACCCTGCAGATTCATGACATGCAGATCCCTCCTGCTGCATCAGCTGAGAATCCGCGACCAAATGATATAAAAGAAGAACATGTTATTTCTCACGGGATGCGTCATCTGTCACATCTCGTGAACGAATCCAAACAGGAGATGTACAGAAGTGCCCTGAGCAATAAAAGTCTGTCGCTATTTGCGAGAATCGGCGCCCTGTTGGCAGGCAAACTTTGAACGACGGCGCGCTGCAGCGCTTGTATCGCTGCTCGCTGCCGACTTTAACACTATTGATCATCTGAAAGCGAAAAACCTGTCGGATATGGAACGGCAGGGCAAAGGGGGATTAACGATCTTCAGTAGGACCTATGTTTATGATGCTGTAAATAGCCTGAGGAGAAGTTGGTGTATAAAAAATGCGTCTTTGTCCCAGAATGCATGAATCATTCGCGTACCGGGGAATTATCACTTTGTGGCTGTACACGAGTTTTCTCAAGTAAGCTGGCCAACGAAGATTACGACCCGTACATCGCAAGCCAGTTGTGATATGTTATTTGGGAAATCAACACTGTCGCTGAGATGGCCGCAGCGAGGAGTAGTCGCTATACGTACCGATCACTGAAAATGTCTCCACGTTGTTTTTTGGTCTGCTATCGCTGAAGGTTTCGATCGAAATTTCACGCTGGAGAAAAAAGAGGACCTTGGACTTCTCTCAGCGGTAGCTGATATCGGCGTCGTGAAGAGCCGAAAAGTTACGGGGCTAAGTCCGCAGTCGTGAAAATAAGAGGCTGGTAGGTGTGAGGACATCTCACATCCTGACTGGATGAGGGCATCAGCCGTGAAGGCTATGCTCATCGAACGCGCTGTCAGGCGTTGAGTTGGATTATTCTGATTATTCTGGCGTAATCGTCGCCAGAGGGATCTTCGATGGGAGCGAAGAGAACTTTGTCCCCAGGGCGCAACTCAATTTTTGTTCTAAGCAGTTCGCGGCTGTCGATTTTATAAATGCCTTCGTCGCTGAGAGATTTTACCTTGCCTGTATTTGAGGCGGGATCGAATTCAAGGACAATACCTTCCTCTTTGAGATAAAGGTCGTCCCAAACTTCTTCTCTTTCCTCAGCATCCATGGAGACTAAAGGACGCTCTTTTTTTTCTTTCTTGGGCATTTTTCCTCCCCAGCAGAAAAGGGTTTGAACTTACTGTCCTGCAACTGTCCTGTTAAGTGTCCTGTTGGAACAACTGAGGCTGTCAGACTTACCTGTCTGACAGCCTCTAACTTATTGAAAACAAACACTAATTTGCTGGTGGCGGGAAGAGGATTTGAACCTCTGACCTTCGGGTTATGAGCCCGACGAGCTACCAGACTGCTCCATCCCGCGTCATGGATAAAATATACTATAACTTATGGAATCTTATATTGTCAAATCAACGTATTTCCCGGCTTTCTTATTACGGGCCGAGAGGGCTTGATTCTGCGTTTCACTTCTTATGCCGGCGATAGGCCGCGTGCCAATTATTCGACCGTCACGCTCTTTGCAAGGTTTCGGGGCCTGTCGACATCGCATTGTTTCAATACCGCTATATGATAGGCAAGCAGCTGCAGCGGGACGACCGTCACGAACGGCAGAAACAGAGGATGCGCCGCAGGAAACGTGATGATATCGTCGGCCTTGTGTGCAAGCGCCCCCGGCTCATCGGTGATTGCTATCACGCGGGCACCACGCGCCCTGACCTCCTCGATATTCGAGAGGATCTTGTCGAAGTGGCAGGTCATCGGGGCCAGCGCCACCACCGGCATTCCATCTTCAATCAGGGCAATGGAGCCATGCTTCATTTCGCCGCCGGGATATCCCTCAGCGTGGATATATGATATCTCCTTGAGTTTCAGTGCTCCTTCCAGGGCTATGGGATAATTGATGCCCCGGCCGATATAGAGAAAATCCCTTGCGCCGGTCAGGGTCGCCGCAAGCTCCTGTATCTCTGTACTCTTCTTCAGGACCTTTTCGATCAGCTCCGGAATGGCGTGCAGCTGGTTCATCAGCACCCTCAGATCCCCGTTCATAAGGAGCCCCCTGTTCGACGCCAGGCTGATGGCAAGCAGGCAGAGAGCGGCCACCTGGGAGGTGAAGGCCTTTGTCGAGGCTACGCCTATCTCAGGGCCGGCCCTTGTGTAAAGTACTACGTCTGCTTCCCTTGCCGCGGTGCTGCCGACTACGTTGCAGATCGTCATGGTCTTGGCCCCCCGGCCCTTCGCCTCCTTCTGCGCGGCGAGAGTGTCGGCGGTTTCTCCTGATTGGGTTATCGAGATAAAGATGGTGTCGTGCTCAATGATCGGCTGCCTATACCTGTATTCCGAGGCGATCTCGACTGATACGGGAATTCGGGCGAGTTCCTCAATGATGCATCTGCCGATAAGGGCCGCATGATATGAGGTGCCGCACGCTACAATATGGAGCCTCCGGAGGCCGAACGTGTTCCTGACGGTGAGCTGCAGGTTTTCAAAAAGACTGCCGGAGCAGTCGTTCCACTCACTAAGCGTATCGGCAATTGCGCGGGGCTGCTCATAGATCTCCTTGAGCATGAAATGGTCATACCCGTCCTTCTCAGCCATGGAGGCGGTCCAGTCGACTTCGACAATGGCAGGCTCCTTTACGGGCGTACCGTTTTTGCCGAAGGTATGAATATCTATTTCTTTAGCCGTGAGGGTGCAGATTTGACCGTCCTCAAGGAAAAGAAATCTCTTCGTATGGTTCAGCATGGCCGGTATGTCCGAGGCAAAGAAAAATTCTCCCTCTCCATACCCGACGACCAGAGGGCTCCCCTGCTTCGCAGCATAGAGGACAGATGGGTCGTTGTCACTCATGATTCCCAGGGCGAAGGAGCCCCTCAGACTGGAGATCGACTCGAGGATCGCCTCGTAGAGAGGAAGACCCTTCTTCATGCTCCTTGAAATGAGATGGGGGATTACCTCGGTGTCGGTTTCAGACATGAAGATATGTCCTTCAGTGATAAGCTCTGCCTTGAGTTCACGATAATTTTCAATGATCCCGTTGTGTACGACTGCGACACCATCCACGCAGTGCGGATGGGCATTTATCGTCGAGGGAGCCCCATGGGTAGCCCACCGCGTATGTCCGATTCCTTCCGTGGCATGATCGAAGGGAAGGGGGACGATATCTTCGAGTTCATTGATCCTCCCCTTGGCCTTATAGATCTCCATGCCTTTCCCGTTTCTGTAGGCGATGCCTGATGAGTCGTACCCCCGGTATTCCAGCCTTTTCATCCCGTCCAGCAGAATGGGCAGCGCATTATTATGGCCGATGTATCCAACTATCCCGCACATGTCGCGCCTCCTCTCTCCAGAAACTTCTGATTGTTGATGGGTCTGTCCTTCTTACATGGAATAACTAGCAAAAAACATACCTAGTAATAGTTACCAGATGCCCTTATAACTACCGCTTGACATTAGCTTATTCTGGTCTATACTGAAATTAGGAAGCCCGATTAAAGATTTTTCATTAATTGCACGTCACATGCCTGATGGAGTGAACAGCCGTGGGGACGGTTCGGACAGGTGGCTCAGGAGGAGAAGATGTCAGAGGGGTATTCGTTTACCGTTGACAGGCGGTCCCGGATTGTCTCATGGGGAGAGCAGCTCGGCGAGATGATGGGGAAAAAAGCCGCGGACACTGTCGGCAAGGCGTACCACAGGGTGTTTCCCCGGCTATCGTCAGAAGGGCAGGATGCTCTGGCCTTGTCTTTGTCGACAAACGAGGAACTGCTTCTGAAGGCATATTCCCTCAAATGTCCCTATGACGCCATGACGGCGGACATACAGATTGTGCCGTTGACAGATGCCAAGGCGCGGACGGGCAAGCCCGTGAGGGGCGCGGACGTTACGGTCTCGAACATCCTCTGTCCTGTGTTGCAGAACACCGGGAGCTCGCATCGGTTTAATGAACTCGGCAAGATAGCCTCGGCCCTTGCGCATGGGGTGCGGAACCCCTTGAACGCGATGAAGGGGGCGGTACTGTACCTCGGTGATAAGTATCCGGCAGAACCGACACTTGCCGAGTTTGCGGCCATCATGGAGGATGAGATAAAGCGTTTCGACGGCTTTATTTCGAGATTTCTCAGCACGTCCGTGTCTGACATGGAATCGGCCCTGACCGACATAAATGCGCTGCTGAAAAAGATTCAGGTCCTGACTTCGTACCAGACACGTTTTTACCGTATCAGGACTGCCTATAAATTGGGTGAGATCCCGGCCATTATGGTCAACGTTTTTCACCTGGAACACGCGATCCTGAATGTTATCAATAATGCCATTGAGGTCATGCAGGACGGCGGCAAGCTTACGGTAAAGACCGGTATGGAGCGGTGTTCCGGACGTGATTATATTGTGATCGAAATCGCGGACACCGGACCGGGGCTATCCGCCACCAGAGAGGCCCGGTGCTTCCGGCCCGAAAGAAAAGGACGGGGCTTCGGCCTTCTGATTACGAGCGAATTGCTGCGATGCTACGGCGGCAGCATCGATATAAAAGAGAAAAATGGAAAAGGAACAGTTGCCAGGCTGTATCTCTGCTCCGATAACTGTGGAGGTGTCTCATGAACGCCAAGGGAGATATTCTTATTGTCGACGACCAGCCGAACGCTCTGAAAGTTCTCTCTGCGATACTTTCAGAGGAAGGATATGCCGTGATGCAGTCTTCGGATGTTGACAACGCCACGGAATTAATTCATACGATGCCGGTGGACGCAGTCATCACGGATATCATGATGCCGGGAAAGGACGGCATGCAGTTCTTCGACTATATCAACTCGAACCATCCGGGGATTCCGGTAATCTTTCTTACCGCCTACGGCACTGTTGAATCTGCCGTATCGGCGATGACGCGGGGCGCCTTTCATTATTTCATGAAGCCCCCCAATTATCAAAATCTGAAAAGCATCGTGGCAAAGGCCGTGGAACGGCGTGCGGTGAGCAGGAACGCCGAATCCCGGAACCCTGCGGGAAGAGCTGACCGCCTGTCGCATATCATCGGCAGGACGCCCGAGATGCAGAGACTTTTCGAAACTATCGACGCGGTCAAGTGCTCATCCACCAACATCCACATCTGCGGCGAAACCGGAACAGGGAAAGAACTTGTCGCGCGGGAAGTGCACGACAACGGGCAAGCCGCCGGCAAGCCGTTCGTCGCGGTCAATTGCGCAGCCATACCCAGAGAACTTATCGAGGTGGAACTGTTCGGGTGCGAGAAGGGGGCGTTTACCGGTGCCGTTGCCCGCAGGACCGGGAAGTTCGAAGAGGCCGGGGACGGTGTGATCTTCCTTGATGAGATCGGCGAACTGGACCACTCCATGCAGGCGAAGCTGCTGCGCGTGCTCCAGGAACGGGAGATCGAAAGGCTCGGCTGCAACCGGAAGATAAAGGTGGCTTTCAGACTCATATCAGCGACCAACTGTGACCTGGCTGAAGAGGTAAAAAAGGGCCGCTTCAGGGAAGATCTTTATTACCGCATCAACGTCATTGAAATAAAAGTGCCCCCGCTGCGCGACAGGCGGGACGACATTCCCCTCCTGGCTGAAGCTTTTCTTAGGGAGTTCTGTGCACGGGAGCATAAGAAACTGGCCTTCACGGGTGACGTCATAGAGGCCTTGCGGGAATATCCATGGCCGGGAAATATACGCCAGTTGAGAAATGTTATTGAGCGCGCGGTGGTGCTCAATAACAGCGGAAGTATTACCCTGAAGGATCTTCCCGGAGATTTTCATCTCAGCAGGCAGATACCCGAAACCGTTGTCTCCTCGGGAAAGACGTTGCGGGAAGTCGAGATGCAGGCGATCAGGCAGGCGCTCCTGACCAGCAACGGGAATAAATCAAAGGCAGCCAAGCTCCTGAAGATATCCAGGAAGGCCCTCTATAAAAGACTGGATGATGAAATGCATTTGAATAAGGCCGATCACCCTGATGTTATTGAAGCGGCCATCGACACTGTGTCGAAGAGAAACATGTGTTTCTGAGATCTGTTTCCATTCGGAACAGATAGGACAACTGCTCTGCGCTGACCGTTCCGGGTCGGCGCAGACCTCTCTCCCTTTGGGTTCCGTGCAGGGCTGTGCCCCTGCACTACTCTTCACTATTTCAGTCCATAAAACCTGAGATCGAAAGCAATACTACCCACCCCTGCACCCCTCCTGGGAGTGAACTTTCGGGACAATGAGCAGCTGTGTGGCGCTGCTTGCGACCGCTTTCGCTGTTGTTCCAGTGAAGATTCGGCAATTCTTTTTCCGGAATCCGGCTGTGGTACGGTTATTGCTTTTTACACTGATGAGAAAGGTGAGGAGATAATGAACTGGTACGCGGCATATGTGAAATCAAATCATGAATTTGTGGCTCATGCTGAATTATCACGAAAGCAGATCGATACATTTCTGCCCACCGTGAAAAAAGTACGACAGTGGAAGGACAGGAAAAAAGAGCTGGATTTTCCCGTCTTTCCTGGCTATCTCTTTATCCAGGTGCATCCGACACCGGAGGATTTCCTCCGCGTGCTGAAGACGAGAGGGGTGATTAACCTCCTCTCAGCACAGGCAGGGTACCCCACGCCGGTCGATCAGGAAGAGATAGATTCTCTGAAACTGCTCGTGAAGTGCGGCACTGATTTCGACGTCTACCCTCACCTGAGGGAAGGAACGAGGGTCAGGGTCAGACGGGGACCTCTCGAAGGGGCGGAAGGTGTCCTGGAAAAAAAAGACTCCGCGTGCCTCTTCCTGGTAAATGTAGAGCTGTTAGGCAGGTGCATCGGTGTGAAGATGTACCCCGATGCCCTCGAGGAAATATAGGCGTGGCGGCCGGGAAATAATACAGTACGGTTTGTCCGGCCTCCTGTATTACCGTTCAGCCAGATCCGTGCTAAACCGGCAGTTACTCATTTTTTTTATCCCCCGGTAACCTCTGTAACCGGGAAAGCGGAGCAGTGTCCAAGGTGAGACCATGAACGTTATCGAGAGAATACAGGAAAAAGAAAGCACCATTGGTATCATTGGAATGGGGTACGTTGGTTTGCCCCTGGCGATTGAGTTTTGCCGGGCGGGGTTTACCGTAACAGGCTTTGATATAGACGGAGAAAAGGTGCGGCTCCTCAACGAGGGGAAAAGTTACATCAAGCATATCGATGCCGAGCAGATCAGGAAATGCTGCCCCTCGTTCCACGCAACAGCCGATTTTACCGGGCTGGCCGGGATGGATTGTATCATCATCTGCGTGCCGACCCCACTGAACAAGTACCGCGAACCTGATCTCTCGTACGTGTTCGATACGACCAGGGCGATCGCAGCGCATCTGCGCAGGGGCCAGTTGGTGGTACTCGAATCTTCTACGTATCCCGGGACAACCGACGAGGATATGAGGGCGATCCTTGAAGAAGGTGGTCTCAGGGCCGGCGCTGATTTTCATCTTGCCTATTCGCCGGAGCGTGAAGATCCCAATAATAACAGTTTTACCATGCGGCACATTCCCAAGGTCGTCAGCGGCTACACCCCTGAATGCCTGGAGATTACTGCTGCACTCTACGGGCAGATTATCGACAAGGTTATTCCCGTCTCGACTACCAGGACTGCCGAGGCGACGAAGCTGCTCGAAAACATTTACCGGGCGGTCAACATTGCCCTGGTCAATGAACTCAAGGTGCTGCTCGACAAAATGGGCATCGACATCTGGGAGGTCATCGAAGCCGCAAACACCAAGCCCTTCGGCTTTCATGCCTTTTACCCGGGCCCGGGCCTCGGCGGCCACTGTATCCCGGTCGACCCCTTTTACCTCACCTGGAAGGCGAGGGAGTATGATTTTTCGACCCGCTTTATAGAACTGGCGGGTGAAATAAATACACGTATGCCCTACTATGTTGTCCAGAAGACGATCGAGGCCCTCAGCAGACAGGGAAAGAGTGTCAATGGTGCCAGGGTGCTTATCCTCGGCCTCGCCTATAAAAAGGATGTCGATGATCTGCGCGAGTCCCCGTCGCTGAAACTCATGGAGCTTTTCAGGGAGGTGGGGGCAGAGGTGGACTATAATGATCCATATGTTACCACGCCGCCGCGGCTGAGAAAATACAAGCTTGAAAAAGGTTCTGTCCCGCTGACTGCCGAGAACCTCGGGACCTATTGCTGCGTCGTCATTGCCACCGACCATTCGGTCTACGACGCCGACTTTATTCTGGAAAACGCACACCTCATTGTAGATACCAGGAACATGATGAAGAATGGCAACGGCCATTCCTGCAAGGTCATCAAGGCATAAAGAGAAGGCACGGGAAGGAATCCATGATAACCGGTTTCAAGGCTGCTGCAAAAGACATTACAAATGACAACAAATGTCTGGGGCTTGCCGGTCTGGGCTATTGGGGCAGGAACATCTATCGCAATCTGAGCGGGATGGGTCTGCTCCGGACGGCCTGTGATTTCGATCCGGATGTGATAGCTGCATACCGCAGTAAGGCCGCTGCGGCTTTGACGGCTGAGGGGGAGACTGATCCGGTGCCGGTACGGTTTACCGCGTCGTTTGAAGAACTGCTCCGTGACCCGGAGATAAAGGCTGTGGTGATTGCCACGCCCGCGGCCACCCACTATGAGCTTGTGAAAAAGGCCATCGCCGCAGGGAAGGATGTTTTTGTCGAAAAACCTCTTGCCCTTACCGCTGCCGAAGGGGCCGAACTGGTCGGCCTCGCCGAACGGGGACAGCGGGTCCTCATGGTCGGCCATATCCTGCAGTATCATCCCGCGGTCATGAAACTCAGGGAGCTGGTGCAGTCGGGCGAGATCGGGAAGATCCAGTATATCTATTCCAACCGGCTGAATATCGGCAGGTTCAGGACGGAAGAAAATATCCTCTGGAGCTTTGCGCCGCATGACATATCGGTCATTCTCATGCTTGTCGGAGAAGAGCCTGTCCATGTTTCGGCCAGCGGGGGCGATTATCTCAATAAGCATGTCTACGATACCACGATGACGACCCTCTCGTTCAGGGACGGCATGAAGGGGCATGTCTTTGTCAGCTGGCTGCATCCCTTTAAGGAGCAGAAGCTGGTCATTGTCGGGTCGAAGGCGATGGTTGTTTTTGATGATGTCAGTGCTGAAAAACTTTTTCTCTACCCCCACACCATCGCATGGCAGAATGGAAAAATACCGGTTGCCATGAAGGCCGAATGCAGGATAATTCCCCATGACACGGGGGAACCGCTGAAACGGGAACTTGAGCATTTCATTGAATGCATCGACCGGCGGGAGACACCCAGGACCGACGGCCATGAAGGGCTCCGCGTTCTGCGGGTCCTTGAACGGGCACAGCTCTCGATAGAAAATGGTGGATCGCCCGCCGGGCAGGAGGCTGCCGGGGCACAGGGAGTGAAGGAACTCTGCAATGCTTCCCCTGCGGTCATGATTCACGAAAGCGCATATATTGACGAAGGTGTTGCCATCGGCGAGGGGTCGAAGGTTTGGCATTTTTCCCATATCCTCGGCGGATCGGTCATCGGGCGGGATTGCACCATCGGTCAAAATGTCGTTATCGGGCCCCGCAGCAGGGTCGGGGACAGATGTAAAATACAGAACAACGTTTCAGTATATCAGGGCGTGACCCTTGAGAATGACGTATTTTGCGGTCCCTCCTGTGTATTCACCAATGTCTATAATCCCCGCGCCTTTATCGAGAGAAAAAACGAATTCCGGAGCACCCTGGTGAAGAAGGGGGCGACGATCGGTGCAAACGCGACTATCGTATGCGGCGTGACGATCGGCGAGTATGCTTTTATCGGGGCCGGTGCTGTTGTAAAGTCGGATGTGGCTGCCCATGCCGTTGTTGCCGGAGTTCCCGGCAGGCAGATCGGCTGGGCCTGCAGATGCGGTACCACCCTCAGATTAGAGTCAGCAGATGCTTCGTGCGGGTATTGCGGCAACAGCTATACCCTGACGGAGGGTAACAAATTACTGCCGGAAAAGGGAGATTGCATATGAACCAGGTACCCATGCTCGACCTCTGTACGGAATACCAGTATATGAAGCAGGACATCGATGCCGCGCTCCAGCGCTGTCTGGCCCATCAGAAATGGATATTCGGGCCCGAGATTGAGGCCTTCGAAAAGGCGGTTGCGGCATATCTCAGTGTCTCCGACTGCGTTGCCGTATCGTCCGGGACCGAGGCCCTGGTGCTTTCTTTGCGGGCCCTTGCCATTGAGCGGAAGGGGACCGAGTACTTCACGGGGGACGATGAAATAATTACCACACCTTTTACGTTTACGGCAACCGGGGACGCCATTCTCCGGTCCGGGGCAACGCCGGTCT
This sequence comes from Thermodesulfovibrio sp., assembly GCA_013824615.1. Lineage (GTDB taxonomy): Bacteria > Nitrospirota > Thermodesulfovibrionia > Thermodesulfovibrionales > UBA6898 > PALSA-1316. The sequence continues at coordinate 7,370 of PNOC01000043.1, read as the reverse complement.
TTGTTGATATCGATCCCCGCACCTACAATATCGACACCGGCAGGATCAGGGACTACCTGAGCTCTCCACAGGGAAAAGCCAGGGTGGCCGGAATCATCCCTGTCCATCTGTATGGTCAGCCCGCCGATATGGATGCTATCGGTCAGATCGCGGCGGAGCATGACCTTTTTGTCGTCGAGGATGTGGCCCAGGCCTTTGGGGCGACCTGGAAGACCGGGAAACTCGGCTCGCTCGGTACGACAGGGGCCTTCAGCTTCTTTCCCTCGAAGAACCTCGGGAGTTTCGGTGACGCGGGGATGATTGCAACCAACGAAAAGAACCTTGCCGCGCTTCTGCGCATGCTGATAAAGCACGGCGGCAGAGATAAATACAATGTCGACCATATCGGCTATAACGGCCGCATGGATACGCTGCAGGCGGCCGTCCTCCTGGCGAAACTCAGATATATCGATGAATTCAATGCCGGGAGAGAGCGGGTCGCAGCATTCTACACGAAGGAACTTTCGGACATAGAAGGGCTCTTTTTGCCGGTCCGGCCGGATGAACGGACCGCTGATGCAGCTGGTATGCCGCATGTCTTTCATCAGTATACCATCCGTACAGCCTCAAGAGATGCCCTTCAGGCCTATCTCACCGAGGAGGGCATCTCCTCCATGGTCTACTATCCTGTCCCGCTGCATAACATGGCGGTCTTTAAAGGCAGAATGCAGTGCTATGGCACCCTGTCGCATGCAGAGCAGGCTGCGCAGGAGGTCCTGTCACTGCCTGTAGGGCCTCTGCAGCGGGAGGAGGATAGTTTTTTTGTGGCTCAACGGGTAAAGCGTTTCTTCGGGCGCTGAGCTTTTTCCTGTAGCGGACAGCGGCCGGTTGAAGACGCGGCATGATATCAGAAAATCCTGTAACCTTCGGGGGCATCGTGAAGACAAACGTTGAAATCCCATTCCATAAGCCGTATATCACGGAAGATGAAATAGCAGAGGTCCTTGATTCCCTGAGGTCGGGCTGGTTGACCATGGGACCCAAGACCGTCCTCTTTGAGGAGCAGTTCAGGGACTATCTGGGTGCCCCGCATGCTGTTTCGATGAACTCCTGCACCGCCGCTCTCCACCTTGCCCTGCTGGCTGCCGGGATAAAAGAGGGGGACGAGGTCATTCTCCCCGCGATGACGTTTACCGCAACAGCCGAGGTCGTTACCTACCTCAGGGCAATACCGGTGCTTGCAGACGTGGATGTGGATACCTGCAATATCGATGCGGCGGCTATCGAAGAAAAGATGACGGAAAAGACGCGGGCCATCATTCCTGTCCATTTTGCGGGTCAGCCCTGCGACATGGATGAGATCTGCGACCTGGCTGCAGGGCGGAACCTGACAGTCATCGAGGATGCGGCGCACGCCATCCCGGCACGGTATAAGAACAGGATGGTCGGGACCATAGGGGACCTGACCTGCTTCAGTTTTTATGCCACAAAATCCCTGACAACAGGTGAGGGCGGCATGGTGACTACCGCAGACGATGCGTGGGCCGAACGGATGCGGACCCTGCGTCTGCACGGGATATCCCGGGACGCCTGGAAGAGATATACCAGCGAAGGCACGTGGTACTACGAGGTCATGGAAGCCGGGTACAAATACAATATGACGGATATTCAGGCAGCGCTCGGGCTTGCACAGCTGAGAAAGGTGGACTGGATGTGGCAGAGACGGCAGCAGATCGCCGGCATCTATACAGAAAAGTTCAAAGCCATTCCGGAAGTGCAGACGCCGGTGGTGAAGGCAGACAGGGAAAGCGGCTGGCACCTCTACGTCGTGAGACTCGTGCCGGATGCGCTGACGATCGACAGAAACCGCTTTATTGACGAACTGAAAGAAGCAGGGACGATGGCCTCGGTCCATTTTATACCTTTGTACCGGCACCCGTATTATCAGAACACATTTCAGTATAGTCCACGGGGTTTCAAGTCGTCGGAGAAGATTTATGAGCAGATTCTTTCCCTGCCGATCTACCCCGGAATGGCCGATGAGGACGCCGAACAGGTGATCGAGTCGGTCGACTATGTCGTGAGGAAGTTCAGGCGGTAACGCATATGCTGAAGCGTCTCATGGACATTGTTCTGTCGTTCGGAGGGTTGGTTTTCCTCCTGCCGGTTTTTGCGGTAACCGCAGTCCTGATCAGACGTGACAGTGACGGACCGGTTTTTTTCAGGCAGGAGCGGATCGGCAGGGATTTCAGGCCCTTCATGATCTATAAATTCAGGACCATGACGACCGGGGCAGAGACCAGAGGCGCCCGGATAACCGTGGGCGGCGATACGCGTATCACCCGCATCGGCCACCTGCTCAGGAAATACAAGATCGATGAACTGCCGCAGCTGCTCAATGTGCTGAAGGGGGATATGAGTCTTGTGGGACCGCGGCCGGAGGTAAGGGAATACGTCGAGCTCTTTAAACAGGAATACGGGAAGCTGCTCAGAGTCAGGCCCGGAATAACTGATCCGGCCTCCCTGCGCTACTCCGAAGAAGAGGCGGTTCTATCCTCGGCTGATAACTGGCAGGCTGATTACACGAACAGGGTGCTTCCGGAAAAGATACGGCTGTCGCTGGGTTATGTGGAGAAACATGATATTGTTACCGATGTCGGCCTGATTTTCAGGACCATCTTCAAGCTTGCGGAAACGCGCGGGAATGCCCTATAAACGTGGAGGAGACAGGGAAGTCATGAACGGGATAAAGAGCGGCATATATGAAGCCCTCAAGGGCTGTATTATAAAGTACCGGCAGACGTTTGTAACCGGAGTATTCCTCATCCAGGTTGCGCTTGCAAACTACTGCGCCTTTATCCTCCGGTTCGACACGCTGTTGCCTGCAGTGTATCTGGATAAATATCTGACCTATCTGCCGGTGCTTCTCGGTGTCCGTCTCTTTTTTTATTTTCTGCTGGGGCTGCACCGGGGTCTGTGGCGTTATGCCAGCATCAGCGATATGATTAAAATTGTAAATTCCGCCACACTTGGCAGTATTGTTTTTCTCGTGGTCGTGGATTATGTTGCCGGCGATTCCTCCTATCCGCATTCGATTTATATACTGGACTGGCTGCTGTTCATCATCATATCCGGGACCACCAGGCTTCTGCTTCGGGTATTCAGGGAATATGCGCTGAGTGAGGCTCTCCGCAAGAAAATCCTGATCGTGGGCGCGGGAGACGTCGGTGAACTCCTGGTTCGGGAGATGAAGCATAATCACGATAATACCTACGAAGCCGTAGGCTTTATTGACGACGATCCCGGTAAACAGGGGCTGACCATACACGGCGTGCCCATTCTTGGTCAGTGCAGCATGCTCCCGGAGATCATCAAGCGTTATAAGCCTGATGAAATTCTCATTGCAATATCGACCGACGCGCAGCAGATAATCCAAAGGGTGTATGAAATATGCAAACCCTTTAACCTGCCGATCAAGAAGCTGCCCGGTATCCATGACCTGCTGGATGGAAATGTTTCAGTTGCGTCAAAGCTTGGCCAACGTCTGGTCCAGGCCGGACTGGTTTCTGAGGAGCAGATTCAGGAGGCCCTTGAGGTCCAGAAGAAAGACGGCGGCAGGCTTGGGTCGATCCTTGTAGAGCTCGGCTATATCACCAACGAGAAATTCATGGACTTCCTGAATAAGCCGCAGGGCATTTCCCAGATGAAACCGATTTCTCTCGTCGACCTGCTTCAGAGAGACCCGGTCAAGACGGATATCACATCGGTCCAGAGTCTCGTCGGTGGTAAATCCGTCATCGTGACAGGCGCCGGCGGTTCAATAGGGTCAGAGCTCTGCAGGCAGATCATCAAATACGGGCCTTCCCGGCTTATACTGTTTGACCGGTATGAGAACAGTACCTTTGAGGTGGACAATGAGCTTCGAGCGCTGGCCTCCGACACCGGTTCTGATACCGTGCTCACGACAGTCATTGGCGACATTCAGGATATACAGCACCTGGAGCAGACCTTTCTCAGGTATAAGCCGCAAATAGTTTTTCATGCGGCGGCGTATAAACATGTCCCCCTGATGGAACACAATCCGGTCGAAGCGATCAAGAACAACGTCTTCGGTACAAAAAACGTTATTGATGCAGCCTCGCGCCACTGCTCGGAGAGCTTTGTCCTTATTTCAACGGACAAGGCGGTCAACCCGACCAGCATCATGGGGGCCACCAAACGTATCGCGGAATTTCTGACCGTGAACATGAATTCTTTTTGTCAGACCAAATTTACGACGGTGCGTTTTGGAAATGTGCTGGGGACCAACGGAAGCGTTGTCCCCATATTCAAACAGCAGGTAAAAAACGGCGGCCCGGTCACCGTAACCCATCCTGAGGTCAAGAGATTCTTCATGCTGATCCCCGAGGCGGTGCAGCTGGTGCTGATCGCCGCAGCGTCGGGCAGGGGCGGCGAGATATTCGTTCTCGATATGGGCAGTCCCATAAAGATTATCGACCTGGCAGAAAACTTTATCCGGCTTTCAGGGTTCATCCCACATAAGGAGATCAAAATCAAATATACCGGACTGCGTCCCGGAGAAAAACTCTACGAAGACCTCTTTGATGAGTCTGAAATAATGATCCCGACGAACCACAAGAAACTGATGACCGCGCTTCCCAGCGTGCCGTCCTCCGTGGTCCTTCACGGTCACCTGGCCTCGCTGGATCAGATTGTCCGTGATTACGCCACCGAAGATATTGTTCCAAAGCTGCGCGATATTTTGCCCAGTTTCCGAGGCGGGTTTGCCGATGGTGTGGCCGCCGAAGGAGTCGCTGCAGTGATCATGCAGCCAATGCCCCGGTAATTGGGCCCCGGTAATATCCTTCTGCCCCGAAAAAGAAGCCTCTGTCAGTACTCGTGCTACAGGAATGGAGAGAAAGGCAAAGAACATGTCCCCCGAAACCTCAGAGAGAAGAGAATATTTCAGGCTTGACCTTGCAAATGTTGTGGAACTGGTGACGGCCGATGCGGATTCGTCTGATCAGTTTAGGGGTGTGACCATCAACATAAGTGAGACCGGCATGAGCCTCTTTGTGTTTCAGCCGGTGAAAACGCATGATACGCTCCTGATAAAAAAAAGCATTCTGCCTCTCTGTCACCGGACGGGAAGTGTGCGTTGGGTACAGAGGCTGGCCCCTGAGATTTATAAAATCGGCATAAGGTCAGTTCCGGTTGACGGCGCATCGAACGGCTTGTCTTACTACGATATGCAGGCTGAAAACAGCCTGCACCCCCACGCGTCCCCGAGGCATACGTGACCCTGATACCAGCGCACAATAAAGGACGAATACTCATCGTCGACGATGAACCCAATGCCATCTGCGGTTTGACCGCAATCCTGTTGGAAGAGGGCTATGAGGTCATTACTGCAAACAATGCTGAGGACGCCGGCAGAGTCGTCAAAAAAGGCGACATCGACGCGGTCATTACCGATTTCAAACTGCCGGGAAGCGATGGGATGCGTTTGTTTGATTATATCGATGAGGCCAAGCCTGATGTCCCGGTTGTTTTTCTCACCTCCTGCGGCACGATCGAGTCTGCAGTTGCTGCGATGTCGCGCGGGGCTTTCTACTATCTGGTTAAACCTCCTGATTATCAGAAACTGAAGGGCATCCTCGCCCGGGCTGTTGAGCAGCACCGGCTGAAAATGGAGATAGACCTGCTGAAGGGCAGACTTGCCAACGACACGAACGGCTATAGCATAGTCGGTGACACTCCTGAGCTGCGACGGGTTTTTGATACTATTGATGCAGTAAAGGATTCGATGAGTACGGTTCTCATGAGCGGGGAGCCCGGCACCGGGAAGGAGCTCATTGCACGGACGCTGCATTACCGGAGTGCGAAGAGTACCATGCCGTTTATTTCGGTGAATTGCTCAGCAATACCGAAGGAGCTCATTGAGGTAGAACTGTTCGGGTGTGAGAAAGGGGCGTTCGCCGGCGCTATATCACGCAGGATGGGTAAGTTTGAGGAGGCGGTGAACGGGGTACTATTTTTCGATGAAATGAGTGAACTGGCGCTTCCGGTCCAGGAGAAGCTGCTGGGTGTGCTCGATACCCTGGAGATTGAGCGGATAGGGGGCAGCCGGAAGATAAAGGTCCCCTTCAGACTCATATCTGCCACAAGCCGGGACCTGTCTTCGGAAGTCAGGAAGGGGCGCTTCAGGGAGGACCTCTATGCCCGCATCAGTATGGTCCAGATACACGTGCCGCCGCTGCGGCATAGACAGAACGATATTCCGCTGCTGGCAATGGCCTTCCTCAGCGAATGCTGTGCGCGGCAGGGGAGACTTGTCACTCTGTCGCATGAGGTGCTGAAGACGCTCCAGCTTTATCAGTGGCCGGGGAACATACGCCAACTCAAGAATGTTATCGAGCGTGCGTTTGTGCTTGCGCGGGGTGGACAGATCGGGTTCAGGGAACTGCCCGCCGAGATTATTACCGTCAGAAAGCAGCCAGACCAGAACAGTTCACCCAGAACACTTAAAGAGCTTGAAATCCGCGCGATCAGGGAAACGCTCCATGAGTGCAGGGGTAACAAGTCGAAGACCGCCAAAATACTCGGTATTTCCCGGAAGGCTTTCTATAAGCGCCTCCGGGAAGCCGATCGTCCTGAAGCGCTATGAGTATTCCGGTTATTTTTTACGATAATACTGAGGACTACGTTCCGGATATCACGCTGGAGCAGTTGATTTCGGCCCACCGGATAAAAATGTTTTACCGTTTTTCGGAGGGATGGGTTACGGTGGAGGCGGGGATACTGCGGGGGAAGGGCGGGCCTTGCCAGGAGGCACTTACAGGGATCTGTGAGCCGGGTTACCCGGGGATTTACCCAGGGATTTACTTAGGGCCGGAGAGAAGACTGTCCATCGGGCATGAAGAGACCGGCAGAGAGCAGCAGGAACTGTGGAAAAGCAGGGAGCTGTGGAGCAGCAGGGAGCTGATCAGGCGGATCTACGCCGAATCACCCGTCGGGATAGGGATCTGCGACTCTTTCGGGAAAATTCTCGATGCAAACCGTGCGTACCTCGACATCCTCGGGCTCGACGGGATATCCGATGCAGGTGCATTCAATCTCTTTATCGACCCCAATATTCCGGCCGATCTCAAAGACAGCATGCGCAGCGGCGAAACGGTTCACTGTCAGATAGACATGGATTTTGACCAGATCCGGACGAGCGGCCTTTATGACACCTGCAAATCCGGGGTGAGCTCTCTCGATATACTGGTTTCACCGGTCGTTGTCGCCTCTCCAGGCATCTGCCTCTATATCGTTCAGATGCATGATATAAGCCGTCAAAAGGAGGCGGAGGCAAAGGTCCTTGCGATACGGCAGAGTGAAGCGATCGT
>PNOC01000042.1 GCA_013824615.1 Thermodesulfovibrio sp. | reverse complement strand
CCTCCTTCGTCCAGTGGACAGCGTTTTCGCTCACGGCGCTGCCGTGCTCTCCACAAAAATAATCATCCAGGCCCTGTTATTACAGTACTGGAGCCCATGACCGGAATCGAACCGGTGACCTCATCCTTACCAAGGATGTGCTCTGCCGACTGAGCTACATGGGCATCACACCTTCGGCAATGATTCCCGCGCTAATGAACATCAATTTGCTTGCTCATCACCGGTAACCTGCTGCCACTACAAATCAAATCTTCAAAAATTATGGAGCGGGAAACGGGATTCGAACCCGCGACCCTCAGCTTGGAAGGCTGACGCTCTACCACTGAGCTACTCCCGCATCACTTAATTGCACTGCCTCTAATAAAAAACGGCCGCAGCTCATCGCGGAAAACTACCCGCTGATGCTGGTGGAGAGGGGAGGATTTGAACCTCCGTAGGCTACGCCAACGGGTTTACAGCCCGTCCCCTTTGGCCACTCGGGTACCTCTCCATCTAAATAAAACAGAACCGGGGCCTCTTTAATACTTATAATGTCCGGGTCCTGCCTGTTCACAACCAATCAGCCACCGTGCTTCTGGAGCCACCGAAGGGATTCGAACCCCCGACCTGATGATTACAAATCAACTGCTCTACCAACTGAGCTACGGTGGCATTCCCTAAAAAGGCAACAGTACTCCACTGGGTTTTTGTCAAGTTATTAATATAAAGGAAAAATTATAGTCCCGTCAAGCAGAAAAAAGCAAGCAACTGACCCCGATATATTTTACAGGGCTGGAAACTAATATTTAATGCTGTTTTTTATTCAGCCTCTGGCGCATTACCTCGAACAATATGACCCCAGCCGCAACCGAGGCATTGAGGGAGTTGACCATCCCCTGCATTGGCATACTGACTATGATATCGCAATCCTCGCCTACGGTCCTTCTTAAGCCCTTGCCTTCCGACCCGATGACCAGGGCGAGCGGGACCGAGAGGTCTGTGGTCCACAATTCATTCTTGCTGCCGGCCTCTGCGCCGACGACCAGCATTCCTTCGTCCTTCATGGTCTTGATGGCATGCTTGATATTCGAGACCATCGCAACCGGCATATACTCGGCTGCACCGGCTGAGGCCTTGACCGCCTCGGGAGTCAGGGTCGCCGACCGGTGGGACTGGATAACCACGCCATGCACCCCCACGGCATCCGCTACGCGCAGGATTGCGCCGAAATTCCTCGGGTCCTCGACAAGGTCCAGGATCAGGAATAACGGCAGTTCATTTTTCTGTGCAGGTATGGCCATGATGTCGTCGAGAGTCGCATATTGTCTGGGGGCAACCGCAGCGGCAATGCCCTGATGTCCCTTCGGGAACTTGCTGTCAAAAAAGTCCGTCTCGGCCTTTTTAACGATAACACCGCGGCCTGCAGCAGCCTGACTTACTTCATCAAGCTTGTCTCTGCGACCGGCAAGGATATAGATAGCCTTCACCTCTCTGCCGGCCCGCAGCACCTCCAGCACCGGGTTCAGTCCGTATACCCAGTTGTCGCGCTCACTGCTGCGCGGCCTCTCCCTGAATCCATCCCTGAATCCCTCTCTTAGTCCGTCCCTTGCCCCGTCTCTAGCCCCGTCCCTCGGGCGGTCTCCGGTTCTGTCAAAAGTCCTTTCAGCAAACCGGTCACCTGAACGGGCACCAGGCCTGTCGCCTGAGCGTCCCCGGAAGCTGTCATTAGAGCGGAAGCCCGATTTTTCTCCGGATTTTTCACTAAACCGGTCGCCGGATCTGCCGCTGCCGGATCTGTCCGAAAACCTGCCCCCTGATCTTGAACTTGATCCGGAACTGGGTCTGGAGCCCGCTCCGGAACTTGAACCGGAACTTGACCGGGTACTGGACCGGGATCTGTCTCCGGACGCTTCTCCGGATTTGGGCCTTTCCTGACGACCTCCGCGACTGCTATATTTTTTCAATGTGTCCTTCTTTCATACATAACTGCAACAATAAGGTTCATGGTTGATATGATACTACAAATATTACATTTTATGGATAAGGGACGAGAAATTAAGCAACCACTTGTTGGAACACTGCCTGACCCGGCAGTTTGATTCCCTGCCTTTTGATATAATAGACGGGTGAAAAAGATTACGCTGGAAACCACAGCCGGAGAAAATATATGAAACGCATCGCAAATTTTCTGTTTGAGGCCGGGATGCTGAAGCGCACCCCGCGGACCGGGTTTCAGTTCCTGGGATCCGGATCAGAGTCTGTGGCCGAGCATATCTTCAGGACGGTCTATATCGGATTTACCCTGGGCCATCTGGTCAAGGGTGTGGACACGGACAAGCTGCTGCGGATGTGCCTGTTCCATGACCTGCCTGAGGCCCGAACCGGAGACCTGAACTATGTGAACAAAAAATATGTGAAGGTCGATGAGGAAAAAGCAGTGAACGACCTTGCCGATACCCTGCCGTTCGGGGATGAGATCAGAGATGTGATCTTCGAATTCATGGAAGGTAAAACCCTCGAAGCTCAACTCGCCTATGACGCCGACCAACTGGAGCTAATCCTCGCCCTGAAGGAATACAAAGACCTTGGCAATACCTACGCAGACGAGTGGCTCGCCTTCGCTCTCAAGAGGCTCAAGACTGAGGCCGCCAGGTCTCTGGCAGAGACAATCCTTGATACCGACTCATCCCTCTGGTGGTTTTCGGACAAGTCCGACTGGTGGATAAAGGGCAAGGAGGAATAACAACCGCCCCCCTGCAGTATCTCATCAATAGTGATAGCGCAATTGGGCAATGAGAACAGCGTCCTCAGAGGGGCGGTAAACAAGGCGGTGTTCATCGTTGAGGCGCCTGGACCAGTAGCCGGAAAGTCCGTGTTTTAGCGGCTCCGGCTTTCCGCTCCCCGTAAAAGGGTCGCGCATGATCTCGTGAATAAGACGGTTAATGCGTTTAAGCATATTTCTGTCCGTTTCCTGCCAGTAGAGATAGTCTTCCCAGGCATTCGCGGAAAAGATGAGTCTCATTCTGCGAGAGTGCGTTCGGCGCCTCCACCCTGCTCAAGCTCGGCGATGGATTCCAGAAGACGTCGGGCGTTTCTAGGCACCCGCAAAAGGTATGAGGTCTCCTCAAGGGCCGTGAAATCTTCAAGGGAGATCATCACTACCGACTCTTCTTTCTGCCTGGTGATAATGACAGGCTCATGGTCTTCGCAGACTTTCTTCATTGCCGATGCCAGGCTGGACCGGGCAGCTGAATAGGTAATGGTATTCATAAAAACCTCCACCTCTAATTGTACATATTATTGTACAATTCTGGCCACGATTCGTCAAGCCCAGAGATCAAGCCCAGAGATCAAGCCCAGAGATCAAGCTTGAGATCAGGCTGTCAGCTTTGCCTTCAGCCTCTCAGCCACCACATCGATAAACTCTTCGGTCAGGGCGTATTTTTCGACCTTCGGCTCTGCGATCAGCATCAGGTCCTTGGTCATGATACCGTCCTCGACCGTATTGATAACGACCTCTTCAAGCGTGCTTGCAAAGTTAACAACCTCTGGGGTGTTATCGAGCTCGCCGCGCTTTGCGATCGCACCGGTCCAGGCAAAGATCGAGGCGACAGAGTTTGTTGAAGTCGGGTTGCCCTTAAGGTGTTCATAATAGTGCCGCATAACCGTGCCATGGGCAGCCTCGAATTCAAATTTTCCGTCAGGGGAAACGAGCACCGAGGTCATCAGCCCGAGGCTTCCAAAGCCTGAGGCGACCATGTCCGACATCACATCGCCGTCATAATTCATGCAGGCCCAAAGCATGCCGCCGGAAGACTTCATCACTTGGGCGACTGCATCGTCGATCAGCATGAAGCGGTATTGAATACCCGCTGCCTGTATTTTATCTTTTACCTTTTCAACCTCTTCCGCAAAGACATCTCTGAAAAAGCCGTGGTACTGCTTGGAAATCGTGTCCTTGGCCCCGAACCAGATATCGACCTTCTCGCTGAGCGCATAATTGATGCAGGCCAGGGCAAAACTCCTGATCGATTTCTCGGTATTGTGCGTGCCCATGACAACACCGGGTCCTTTAAAATTATGGATAAGGACAGTCTTTTTTTCACCGCCCGCGGCCGGGGTAAAGATGATCTCGGCAGTTCCCGGGCCATCGATCACCAGTTCACTGTTTTTGTAAATATCTCCATAGGCGTGACGGCCTATGATGATCGGCTTCTTCCACGCAACAACACCCGGAGGGATATTCTTGATGATGATCGGCTTCCTGAAGACCGTACCGTCCAGGATCGACCGGATCGTGCCGTTGGGGCTCTTCCACTGCTGCTTGAGATCATATTCTGTTACCCGTGCCGCATTCGGGGTGATCGTTGCGCACTTGACGCCGATGCCGAACGTTTTAATCGCCTCGGCAGCGTCGATCGTAACCGTATCGTTCGTATCGTCCCGGTGTTTCATGCCGAGGTCAAAATATTTCAGGTCTATATCAAGAAAAGGCCGTATCAGTTTGTCCTTGATCGACTGCCAGATGATCCTGGTCATCTCGTCACCGTCCATCTCGACAATTGGATTTTTCACCTTAATAGTCATAGCTGCCTCCTCTGCCCTGTGTGATATTTAAACGTAATACTATAACGTAATAATATACGGGCGGCCGCTCGAAAAAAACAATACTGCCCCTTTGTATATCCGGAGTCCCTGAGGGCTAAAACATACCCCTATCCAGGGTCCGGTACTGGATCGCTTCGGAGATATGATGCGGCTGGATATCTTCTGCTGCCTCCAGGTCGGCAATCGTGCGGGAGAGTTTCAATATGCGGGTATATGCCCGGGCTGACAGGCCAAAGCGCAGCATCGCTGTCTCAAGGAGATTCAGTGCATCCTCCCTCAGCCTGCAGTATTTTTTCAGATGTCGTGTCTTCATCTGGCCGTTGCAGTATATCTTCTCGCCCTGCAGCCTGTTTAACTGGATCTCCCGGGCGTTGACAACCCGCTGACGGATGACCTCGGATGACTCGCCGCAGTAATCTGTCGATAACTCTTTATACGGGACAGCCGGCACCTCCAGATGAATGTCGATCCTGTCGAGCAGTGGCCCTGAGACGCGCCTTCTGTAGCGTTGTATATGTCCCGGGGTGCAGGAACATTGATGGCGCGGATCGGATAGATATCCGCAGGGACATGGGTTCATGGCAGCCACCAGCATGAAGGACGCGGGATAATTTACTGATGCAACTGCGCGGGAGACGGTCACCTCGCCGTTTTCGATCGGCTGTCTGAGCACCTCCAGGACATTCCGCTTGAACTCCGGCAGTTCGTCCAGAAACAGCACACCGCGGTGTGAAAGACTGACCTCTCCGGGTTTGGGGACCTGTCCGCCGCCAATCAGGGCAACATCGGAAATCGTGTGATGCGGCGCACGGAAGGGCCGCGTTGCAAGCAGGGCCTGTTCGTTCTTCAGCAGTCCGGCAATGCTATGGATTCTCGTCGTCTCAAGCGCCTCCTCAAAGGTCATCGGCGGCAGGATGGTCAGAAGGCGCTTGGATAGCATTGTCTTCCCTGAACCTGGCGGACCAACCATCACAATGTTGTGTCCTCCTGCAGCAGCAACCTCGAGCGCGCGTTTTGCATGCTCCTGCCCCTTCACTTCGCTGAAGTCATCTTCATAGAGCGAATGGATCTCCATTGCCTTTGCAACATCAAAAACAGCCGCAGACATGGCCTGTTCGCCCCTGATGAAGTCTATAAGTTCCGGCAGGTTGCTGACCCCGAAGACCTTGACGCCATGGACAACCGCAGCCTCCTGGGCATTTTCAGCAGGCAGGATAATGCCTCTGCTGTTGGCACTGCGGACCATAAGAGCCATCGACAGTGCCCCACGCACCGGCTTAATCCTGCCGTCGAGCGACAACTCCCCGGTAAAGACATAGCCCTCAATTGACTCCGGGGCAATCAGGCCTTCTGAGGCGATGATGCCGACTGCAATCGGAAGGTCGAAGGAGGAACCTTCTTTTTTCAGGTCTGCCGGAGCCATGTTGACGGTAATCTGCTTGAGGGGAAAATTAAAACCGACGTTCTTGAGCGCCGCCCTTACCCTGTCCCGGCTCTCTTTTACGGCAGCGTCTGGAAGTCCGACCATCGAAAAATGCGGAAGCCCCTTTGATGAAATGTCGACCTCAACCTCAACCGGAAATGCCTCGATGCCGATAACGCTTGCGCTGTGTACTTTTGATAGCATGGATCCCCCCACGTTGTTGTATTTTCCTCATGCGTATTAGGATATTCTTGAGTCCCCGACTAAAGGATATCATGGAACTGAAGGTGCTGGCAATGGATTTTTCATGCTGTCTTTATTTGCTGATGCAGTTGCTCAAAGTACGCATTTGGGTTATCATAAGAAAAGGCCAAGGAAACGGTAATGACCAACAGAATCTTCCAGTTAATTCACGGCAGCAAAAAACATATTTTCTTCATCAGCATGGCGCTTTTTTTCGTCCTGCTTATCGGGGTCAGCCCTGTATTTACTGAGCAGTTTGACGGCAAGGGTTATTTCAGGAAGGGTAAGCTTGAGCTCGATAAAGGCCGGCTTGAAGATGCGGTCCAAAGCCTTGTAATAGCCCGGAATGAGTTTCCGCTCCTTGGCGACTATGCAGCCCTCTATCTTGCAGATGCCTACCACCGGATGGGAGATCACGCCAGGGCACTCGATACTATAAAGAGGCTGTTGAGTACCTATCCGGAATCAACACTCCTGAGAAGAGCTCGGACCGTTGAGATCAGGGAGGCCAGGGAAGCGGCGGACGGCACGGTCCGGACATTGTATGAGAATTATCTCCGGGACTTTCCTGATGACGATGATATGGCACTGGCCTTTGCCATCTCCATGAAGCAACAGGGCGAAACAGCAAAGGCATCCTCTGTATTCAAAAACCTCTACATCAAGGGAGGATCAACTGCAGGTGCGGCTCTGGCAGAATTGAATCCCCCGGATATAAAAGTTTCCGATCTGCTTGAGCGGTCTTCGAATCTCATCAAACGGTATGAGTTTACTGAAGCCGAAAAAGACCTAAGGAAAGCTCTGCAGATGGATGACGGCAGGAGGAAGGAAGATATTCTCAGGAATCTTGGGCAGACACTATTCAAAAAGAAAGAGTATAAAGAGGCTGCGGCAGTATATGAAACCGCGCACGACCTTTACTCAAAGGCACGCTCCCAGTACCGGGCAGGGGATAAGGCCGGGTTTGAAAAGACCCTGGGCAGTCTTCTTGAAAGGAATGACAAGAGAGCTGGCGGTCTCTTGATGGCAGGTGCAGCCGACAGGCGCAGGGCTGGTGATTATCCCGAAGCGATAAAGCTTTATGGCGATGTACTTGCGAAATTTCCCGCGGACGAGGAAGAGGCCCTCTGGGGCATTGGCTGGACCTGGTTTCTATCGGCTGAATACGGGAAAGCAAAAGATTTCTTTGTGAAACTTGCTGCAAAATACGATGAACCAAAATACCGCTACTGGCAGGCCCGCTGCATGGAGGCGCTCGGCGAAGATGCCGCCAACCTTTATGGAAAACTTGCACGTGCCGACAATAATTACTATGCCTTCATGTCCCAGCTTCGGGGAAAGGGTGTGTTTGCCCCCGCGTCCTTCCCTGAGACGCCACCCCAGTTGCCGTCAGGCCAGCAGTGGATGCGCAGGATTGAGACTTTGGCAGAACTGGACATGCTGAAGGACGCAGTTTATGAACTGGCCTGCTCTGCAAAAAAGGTCGAAAGTCAGTCAGATCTTTTATATATTGTGGCCAAGTTCTACGAATTCGGTGAATACAGAAAAGCGGTCGGCCTGGCAACAAAAATGCCCTACTCCGAAAAGATGCACAGGTTCTGGTACCCTCTGGCTTTCTGGGATGAGGTGATCAGCGCCGCCAAGCGCCATGATCTGGACCCACTGGTCGCCCTCTCTGTCATGAGAGAGGAAAGCCGCTTCGACGCTGACGTCAGATCAATCGCCGGGGCGCGGGGTCTGATGCAGATAATGCCTCAGACCGCTTACCGCCTCGATAAGACGCTAAAACTCGGCATACACAGGGAAGCCCAGATTCATAATGTCAGAAACAACGTCAGTCTCGGCATCTTCTACCTGAAATCTCTGTCATCCGAGTTCAGGTCTATGGCAGCCGCACTTGCTGCCTACAATGCTGGCGAGGCTGCGGTCAGAAAGTGGCAGAAGGAAGGCAGCTATAGAAATACCGATGAGTTTGTCGAGGATATCCCCTATGGCGAGACACGGAATTATGTGAAGAAGGTGCTGACATCGTACTTTCAGTACAGAAAAGCGTCTCCTGTTGCATTAAGGGATATCACTCCCGGCAAGATCTGATCACCATAAAGAGCCGCCATCAGCTTCAAAAAACAGGACTGTCTCCTGTATCCTAAAGAAAACATAGTTTTATCGTCATTCCCGCTTGCCGGGTCTCCTCAGCAACTCGCTGGGGACGAGAATTTTTCTGGAGGAAGAACAATGAATATACCATCATACGTACTGGCCAAGGCAAAAGAGGCCAGAGAAGGTGCCCGGTCGCTGGCAAAGGCCTCATCCGGCAAGAAAAATGCCGCTCTTGTCAGGATGGCGGATGGCATTCAGAAGCGCGCGAAGGAACTGATGAAGGAGAACGCCAAAGACATTGCCTTTGCACAGAAGAAGGGTCTTTCAAAGGCTATGATCGACCGTCTCACGCTGAACAGCAAGAGAATCGCCGAAATGGCCGCAGGGCTCAGGGAGGTGGCTGCGCTGCCTGATCCTGTCGGCGAGGTGATCAGGATGCGGCAGCGGCCAAACGGCATGAGCGTCGGCCGCATGCGGGTGCCGATCGGCGTCATCGGCATTATCTATGAATCCCGGCCGAATGTCACTGCAGATGCAACCAGTCTCTGTCTCAAGGCAGGCAACGCCGTTGTCCTGCGCGGCGGATCAGAGGCTATCCATTCAAACAGGGCGCTCGTCAAGATCCTGAGAGATGCCGCAAAGGCCGAGGGCATCGCAGAAGGGGCGATCACGTTTATCGACATCGCCGACCGCGAGGCGATCATGGAACTGCTGAAACTGGAAGGCATTGTTGACCTGATCATCCCCCGCGGTGGAGAAGGCCTGATCAGAGCGGTAACCGAGAATTCCCGCATACCGGTTCTGAAACATTATAAAGGGGTCTGCCATGTCTTTGTCGACCGTGACGCCGATCTGGCAATGGCCTCGGATATCTGCTTTAATGCCAAGGTCCAGCGACCAGGCACCTGCAATGCCATGGAGACGATGCTGGTCGATAAAAAAATTGCAAAGAGCTTCCTTCCCGGAATAGCCGCCAGGTTTGCGAAGGCCGGCGTTGCGATGAAGGGCTGCCCGGACACCAGGAAGATCGTCCCGGGTACGGAGGCTGTAAAGGAAGAGGATTTCCATATTGAATACAATGACCTGGTGCTGAATATAAAAATTGTAAAGGATATTGATGAGGCCATGGACCATATTGCAGCCTACAGTTCCTCACATACCGACACCATCGTCACGAATGATTATGCAAAGGGCATGCGCTTTATCCGCGAGGTCGATTCCTCGGCTGTCATGATAAATGCCTCGACTCGCTTGAACGACGGGTTTCAGTTCGGTCTGGGCGCTGAAATAGGAATCTCGACCGACAAAATCCACGCCCGCGGCCCGATGGGACTCGAAGAACTTACCTGTACCAAGTTCATCGTCCTGGGCACCGGACAATTGAGGGAGTAGCGGGCAGTGGTGAAGATCGGGGTTTTTGGGGGGACGTTTAATCCGATCCACTTTGGCCACCTGAGAGCTGCTGAAGAGGCGCGGGAGGCGTTCGGACTCGACAAGGTCCTGTTCATCCCTGCCGGCAATCCTCCGCTGAAGCCGGAAAATATAACAGCGGCTGCAAAGAGATTCGAGATGGCAAAGATCGCGACGGAAGGGAACCCCGCCTTTGAGGTGCTTGATATAGAATGCAGCAGACCCGGGAAGTCTTATATTGTCGAGACGCTTGAAGAGCTGGCTGCCCGCTACCGGGGTGCAACACTGTATTTTATGCTCGGCATTGATGCCTTTCTCGATATCCCGAACTGGTGCCGGCCCGGGCAGATTACCTCCATGGTGGACTTTATCATCCTTTCCAGGCCCGGCCGATATTTTAAAGACCTCCAGACGTCTCCCTACCTCGATGCCGGCGCAGATGTTCTGGGCTATCTGGACAGCGGCAGATGCGAGCGCGAAACAGTCAATCTGCTATCAGGGAGAAAAGCAGTCCTGCTGCGTATCATGCCCTATGCCATCTCCTCGACAGACATCCGGAGACGCTTACAGGCAGGCCAAAGCACAAAATACCTGTTGCCAGAGAAGGTTGAATCCTTTATAATTTCTAATGGCTTATATAGAACGGATAATTAAATATGACAAATGAAGGCAGCAGCACGGCAGTATTGGCAGATAGCAGGGAACTGGCAGTTTCGGCTGCGGAGGCAGCCCTGGAAAAAAAGGCTGAAAATCCGGTTGTCCTTGAGCTTACGGGCCTGACAGTGGTTGCAGACTATTTTGTGGTCTGCTCAGGAGAAAGCACGACCCAAGTCAGGGCCATCTCAGAGCATATAGAAGACGAACTCCGCAAGGCCGGCATAAGACCCATAGGCATTGAGGGACGCAAGCATGGCCATTGGGTGCTGCTTGATTACGGAGATGTTATTGTCCATATCTTCGAGAAAGAGACGCGCACCTTCTACGACCTTGAAAAGCTCTGGATGGATGCAAAGACCATAGATCTTGATGAAGATAAATCTGATATGGGTTGGAAAGACAAAAGAGCAGTTCATTCGTGACGGCATCGAAAAGTATCTGAAGCTGGTGAGTCACTATGCAGATATTGCCATTGTTGAGGTCAAGGAAGAAAAAGGCAGCAACCGTGTGATGACCACTGAACGGGAAGGTGAGAGGATTATGAAACTCGGCATGCCTTATGTTCTGCTGGATGAAAAAGGCATGAATCTGACGTCGGTTCAATTCGCGGAATATATCGGCCAGCATGCTCCACGGGTTAATTTCGTCATGGGAGGGGCCTTTGGTGTTTCAGACAAGGTGAGGGCCGGTGCACAGGAAAAGCTTTCTTTATCACGGATGACCTTTACACACGAGATGGCCCGTATTTTTCTGCTGGAGCAGCTTTACCGGGCTTTCTCGATAATCAACAGGAAGGGATACCACCACTGATGGGCAAACTCTCGATCTTTATTTTTGTTCTGTTTCTCGCAGGTCTTGCTGTCTTTGCGATCTACAACCAGGAAGTAACCACCATCAAGATCCCTTTCAGCGATGTCTATGAGATCCCGAAGTTTGCGCTTATCCTGCTGTCTATTGTTGTCGGGGCGTTCGTTATGCTGATCGTCTTCGCCATCCGTGACACCAAGAAATTTATTGATAACTGGCAATACCAGAAAAGACAGAGGCAGGAGATCAAGGTCCAGGCGCTCTATGCAAAGGCACTGAATGCAATACTGGCACTGAACGAGGAAACAGCACGGGAGGCCCTGGAGGGCATTCTGACTGAAGAACCTGACCATATTGACGCGCTCCTGAGGCTCGGTGAAATTTTTGCCTCTCGGGGGGATTTCCAGAAGGCAACCTCCTATTATCAGAAAGCCCGGGCTGTCTCCCCCCAGAACCTCCAGACACTCTTTGCAATAGAAGGTGTCCTTGAGAAACAGGGACGCTGGTCAGAGGCACTGAAATATGTTGAGGACCTTCTGGATATTGACGAAGACAATCTGACCGCCCTTTATCGCAAACGGGGTATGCTCGAAAAGCAGGGTCGCTGGGATGATCTGGTCCTGCTCCAGAAGGCTATCATCAAACTTGTACAGGGCGAAAAAGAAAAAAAAGAGGAACAGGACCGGCTGACCGGCTACAAATATGAGTACGGCAGGGACAGTCTCGAGAATAACCAGCTCGAAAAAGCGAAAAAGGCTTTCAAGACCGTCCTGAGACTGAACAAGGATTTTATTCCTGCAACCCTGGGACTGGCTGAGGTAATGCTCAGGGAGGGAGAGAGCGAAGAAGCAGTTAATCTCCTTGAAAAATCCTATGAAAGCACCACTTCCAAGATAATCCTGGCGAGGCTTGAGGACCTGCTGATAAGCCTCGGAGAACCCAGCCGGCTGATCAGCATCTACAAAAACAGTATTTCCAGAAATCCGAATGACCTGGCTATCCGCTTTTTCCTCGGAAAGGTCTTCTACCGGCTGGAGATGATCGACGACGCCTTCGAGACCCTCTCTGAAATGGAAGCCCTCGGGTTGTCCTATCCTGAGATGCATCACCTGCTCGGGAATATCCTCCTGAGGAGAAACCAGGCTGAAAAAGCTGCGAGGGAATATCTCAGGGTGATCGATGTAAAAAAATCACTCACGCTTCCCTATTGCTGCAGCCAGTGCGGGTTCCATGCCGACGAGTGGTCCGGCCGGTGCCCTGACTGCAGGCAATGGGACACGTTTCTGCTGAACCTCGACGGGACCTGCTCTGTAATGGCCTCTGCCGCAGGCGTTTAAGCAGCTTTCATGAACAGTCTGCTGCTCAAAAAACTTGTTTCCTTTCTGAATCACGAACTCTCTCTGTCTGAATTTCCCCGGGATGAAAGCGCCAACGGACTTCAGGTCGAAGGCAGCCGGGAAGTGAGGAAAATCGGGCTTGCGGTCGATGCCTGCGACGCTGTTTTCGAAAAGGCAGCTGAACAGCAGGTGGACTTTCTGCTGGTACACCATGGGTTGATATGGGGCGGAGTCAAGTCGATTACCGGCATCCTCAGAAAACGGATAAAAGTGTTGATCGACCATAATATTTCCCTGTACGCATGTCACCTGCCGCTGGACTGGCATCCCGAATATGGCAATAATGTGCAGCTTTTGCGTCTACTCGGACTCAGGAAGACCGGGGAGTTTGGAGAATACCACGGCAAGAGAATCGGGTATCGCGGACACCTCAGCAGGGAAATATCTCTGAATGATTTCAAAGCGCGTGTTGACAAAAAACTCGGCGTGCAGTCGCAGGCCATTGATTTCAACCGGAAGGTAAAAAATATCGGCATCGTCTCCGGAGGCGGCTGGTCAGCACTCCATGATGCAGAAGAGCATGACATCGACACCTTTCTGACGGGTGAACCTTCTCATAGTGCTTATACTCTTGCCGAAGAACTGAAGATCAACCTTATATTCGCCGGTCACTACGCGACCGAGACCTTAGGGGTCAGAGCAGCAGGAGAAATGCTCAGCAGAAAGTTTTCAACAGAGACGGTCTTTGTTGATCACCCTACCGGGTTATAACAGGGAGAATGCTGTGACTGATTACGATCGTGCGCTGGAGTTGTCCGAGAAGACACTGGAGATGGCAGAGAAAACAGGCAATCTGGCTGAGGTAGAAAAGAGTTATAATCAGCTTGGTATTATCCATCAGAAACGCAGTGACTACGACCGGGCATTCGAATACCACCAGAAAGCACTGGAGATAGCTGAAAAAAACGGGGACCAGGCAGGTATTTCAAGGAGCTTCCATCAAACCGGCAAAGTCCTTCAGAAGCGCGGCGACTATGACCAGGCGTTCGCGTATCATCAGAAGGCACTTGCGCTGGCTGAACAGATCGGGGATATGGACACTGTCTCCCGGTGCTATAATCAAATCGGCATCGTCTACCAAAACAGGGGAGACTATGATCTGGCACTGGAGTGCCATCAAAAGGCGCTAAAGCTGGCCGGAAGCACAGGGGATATCGCCATGGAGTCGGTCAGCTATCAGAACATCGGTATTGTCCATCAGAAGCGCGGTGATTATGACCAGGCATTGGATTTGTCCCGTAAGGCACTCGAGATAAAACAGAGCTCGGCCGACTTTTACGGCATTCTCAGAATCTATGGCCAGATGGGCCTTCTGCACAAGCTCAGGGGAGATTACGAGAAGGCCTTTGAGCTTTCTGAAAAGGCACTCGAAATTGCCACCAGGCTTGGAGACCAGGCTGGCATCTCGATGAGCCATAATCAGCTTGGCCTGCTATATCAGGATAAGGGAGATTATGACCGTGCGCTGGAATTATCCGAGAGGGCACTGGAGACGGCCAGGAAGATCGGAGACCTGGCAGAGGTGGCCAAAGGGTATAACCAGCTCGGCATTATCCACCAGAAACGCGGCGACTACGACCAGGCGTTCGAGTATCATCAGAAGGCCCTTGCAATAGTTGAGAAGATCGGAGACAAGGCGGGCATCTCCAGGAGCTTCCACCAGACCGGTATTGTTCATCAGAAGCGCGGTGATTATGACCAGGCGTTCGAGTACCACCAGAAGGCCCTCGCAATCGCCGAAAAAATAGCGGATATGGCCGCTATCTCACGGAGTTACAACCAGATCGGCATTGTCTATCAAAACAGGGGAGATTATGACTTCGCCCTGGAGTACCATCAGAAGGCGCTGGAGATTGCCGGGCAGATGGGGGACATTGCGATGGAGTCGGGCAGCTACCAGAACATCAGCATCGTCTACCAGAAACGCGGGGACTATGACCGCGCGCTGGATCTTTCCAACAAAGCACTTGAGATAAAACAGAACTCGGCCGACTTTTACGGCATCCTCAGGATCTATGGCCAGATGGGACTCCTGCATAAGCTCAAGGGCGATTATGAGAGGGCCCTGGAGCTCTCGGAGAAGGCACTCGATATTGCCACCAAACTGAAAGATGATGCCGGCATTGCCAGGAGCTGCAATCAGATAGGCATTATATATCAGAGCAGAGGTGTCAATGACCGGGCACTCGAATATCATCAGAATGCACTCCAGATTGCCGGGAGGATTGGGGACAAATCGGAAGTGGCGATGAGCTGCCACAATATGGGCATAGTCCATCAGAGCAGGGGCGATTACGATCAGGCGCTCACCTTCTATGAAAGGGCCCTGGAGATTGCCGGCAAGATAGGTGACATCTCAGGCATCTCCAAGAGCTACCATCAGATCGGCATGGTCCACCAGAACAAGGGTGATTTTCAGGATGCCCTGGAACACTTCAGGAAGGCGGGGGAGATCGCCGAAAAGATCGGGGACATCGCCGGGGTCTCGAAGAGTTACCACCAGATCGGCATCGTCCACCAGAGCAGGGGCGATTATGATCAGGCGCTTGATTTCTACCAGAAGGCACTTGAGATCGCCCGCAAAGTCGGGGATATTTCAGGTATCGGCAGCAGCATCGGCATGGTCGGCAGAGTCATGCAGCTGAAGAAGAACTATGTCGATGCCTTCATCGATTATCTCGTTGCACTCGATATATTCGAAAAGCTGGGCTCCCCGAATGTGAATATTGTGCATAGCCTGATCACCGACCTGACAAAGGAAATGGGTGAAGAGGACTTCAAAAAGCTCGTCGAGGAATTCAAACCCTCACACTGACCGCATAAAAAGGAGATAAAGCAGAATGCCCTATGTCAATATCAGAATAACCAAAGACGGCGCTACTGCAGAACAGAAAGAACAGGTTATCAGGGGAGTGACCCATCTGCTTCGCGATATCATGGGGAAGAACCCGGCAACAACGGTTGTGGTGATCGACGAGGTGGATACAGACAACTGGGGAATTGGAGGGGAAACCGTAACACAGAGAAGAAAACAGGGGAAGTAGGGTTATTTATTCTATTGCCGCTGCCTGATCGCCTCATAGATACAGACCGCGGCAGCAGTTGCAACATTCAGACTCTCGGCCTTGCCGGGAATCGGAACTCTGAAGGCAAAATCCGCAACCTCCCGAAGTTCTTTGCTCACCCCCTGGGCCTCGTTCCCGAATACGAGTGCTACAGGGCTCTTCAGATCTGTTTCAAAAAGAGCGGCCCGGGCATCTGAAGATGCTATGCCCAGCTTTACCTCCGATACCTGAAGAAAGGCAGTAAGTTCATCAAGCCCCGTCTGGATGACCGGAATATTGAAGATGCTGCCCGCAGTCGACCTGATCGTCTTCTGCATAAAGGGATCACAGGTGGAAGGCAGAAGCAAAACAGCATCAGCAGACGCTGCGTCAGAGGTCCTGATTATGGTCCCAAGGTTGCCGGGATCCTGAACCCTGTCGAGAACGACCAGCAAAGGCCTGCTGCTTAACCCGAGGTCGCCGAGTCGTTTTGCCTGATTTCTCACCACAGCAGCGATTCCCTGGGGAGTTTCGGTATCCGTCAGCCGGCCCATGATCTGGCCGGTGACCTCGACCAGCCTGACCCCTTCGGCCGCCAGCCGATTGAGCATCCGGACCCCTTCTTCTTTCGAGTCAAACTGGGTAGTAAAAAAAACTTCCTTGAGCGCAGCGCCTGCATCAAGGGCCATCCCGATCAGGTGGGGGCCCTCAATCAGAAAAAAGCGGTCTCCGGTCTCCGACCGTCTTCTGAGTATTGATTGCATCTCTCTGATATGAGGATTCGCAGGACTGGTTATTCTGAGACATTTCATAAGTGTATTAACTTTACCAGAAACAGAAGAGCCCTGACAAAAAGATCATAGTATGATGACCTTTGGATACGGGTACCCGTATGCGGTATACTGGAAGTGGGATTATGGAAAATACACTATCGCAGAAAGCCTTGACTGACCCGCGCATCGTCTTTCAGACCAGAGGATTGACAAAGGTCTATGAGATGGGGGCGGTGAAGGTGCATGCCCTGCGGGGGATTGACCTTGATTTCTTCTCCGGAGAGCTGGTGGTTCTGCTGGGGCCTTCCGGCAGCGGCAAGTCTACATTGCTGAATATTCTGGGCGGCCTGGATACGGCGTCAGCAGGCCAGGTCAGCTATCTTGGCAAAGACCTAACAACAGCAAATGAAAAGGAGCTGACCGAATACCGGCGGTATCACGTGGGTTTTGTCTTTCAGTTCTACAATCTCATCCCAAGCCTTACGGCAAAGGAGAATGTGGAGGTTGTAACTGAGATTGCACAGAGACCGATGAAGGCAGAGGATGCGCTGGCAGTAGTCGGTCTGGCCGACCGGTTGGACCATTTCCCTGCGCAGCTTTCAGGAGGGGAGCAGCAGCGGGTTGCTATTGCGCGAGCGATATCAAAAAACCCTGATGTCCTGCTCTGTGACGAGCCTACCGGAGCCCTCGATTCCAGCACCGGCATTGTAGTGCTTGAGGCACTGGAACGCGTCAACCATGAGCTCGGGACAACAACAGTCATTATTACGCACAACGTCGACATAGCCGGCATGGCAGACCGTGTAATCCACCTCAGCAATGGTCTTGTAGCAACCGTCAGCAGCAATACAGCCAAAAAAGCCCCGCGCGAGCTCCACTGGTAAAGTCATGAGGGCACTCGACCACAAACTCTGGCGCGATCTCTGGAAAATGAAGGGCCAGATGCTGGCGATCTGCCTGGTAATAGCCAGCGGCGTCTGCACCTATGTCATGCTGATAAGCACCATGCAGTCGCTGAATCAGACAAGGGACCGGTTCTATGAAGATTACGGTTTTGCCGAGGTCTTTGCGTCTCTGAAAAGGGCCCCCGAAAACATCAGGCTCAGGGTGAGTGAAATCCCCGGTGTGAACCAGGTCGAGACCAGGGTGGTGGCCCAGGTTAAGCTCGACATCAAGGGGTTCCCTGAGCCCGTAACCGCAAAGCTGGTTTCAGTACCTGATTTCAGCAGTCCATTGCTCAACAAACTCTACATCAGGCGGGGGAGACCGGTTGATCCTGACAAAGACAATGAGGTGGTCGTGAGTGAGGCCTTTGCAGAAGCGCACAAGTTCTCGCCCGGTGACAGCTTCGGGGCGGTCATCAACGGCAGATGGAAGACCCTGATCATCACCGGCATCGCCCTCTCCCCTGAATTCGTCCTGCAGTCCAGACCCGGAGCGCTGAGTCCGGATTATAAGAGATATGCCATACTCTGGATGGCCCGCACCCCTCTGTCAACTGCATACAACATGAAAGGCGCTTTCAACGATCTAAGCCTCACCATGGCCCCGGGCTCACAGATACAGGACGTCATAAGGCAGCTCGATGCCCTTCTGGAGCAATACGGCGGCCTCGGGTCATACAGCAGGCAGGACCAGATGTCAAACCGCTTCCTGACCGAGGAGTTCAAACAGCTCCAGAGGTCTGCAGGCATATTTCCGATGATCTTTATCGCCGTGGCAGGGTTTCTCCTCAACGTGGTCATCAGCAGGACCGTCAGCACCCAGCGCGACCAGATCGCTGCCTTAAAGGCCTTTGGGTATGATAATTTCAGCATCGGCATTCACTATATGAAGATGGTAATCGTAATCGTCCTGGCCGGCATTGCTGCAGGTACCGGCGCAGGGATCTGGCTCGGCAGAGGGCTGGGGAAGATCTATATGGAATTCTACCGCTTTCCCTTTCTGATGCACGAACTGCGGCCATCGGTGGTTATCGGCGCCAGCCTGATCAGTATTGTCTCTGCACTCGCCGGAACCTTCTATGCGGTGCGCAAGGCCGCACTTCTGCCCCCGGCCGAGGCAATGAGACCGGAGCCTCCTGCCCAGTACCGCAAGACGATCCTCGAACATCTCGGCCTGGGCAGGGCGCTTTCACAGCCGACCCGGATCATCCTGCGCAACATCGAACGCAGGCCGATCAAAACTCTGCTCTCGGTCCTCGGTATAGCCCTGGCCTCTGCGGTCATGGTGGCCGGGATGTTCTCGAAAGATGCGATCGATTTCATGGTCGATGTCCAGTTCAGGCTCCATCACCGGGAAGATATGACCGCAACCTTTGTCGAACCTACCTCCAGAAAGGCCCTTTTCGAACTGAAGCGGTTCAGCGGCATCGAATATGCTGAACCCTTCAGGTCAGTGCCGGCACAGCTGAGGTTTGGCCACAGGAGCTTTCGCACAAGCATCGAAGGGACTGAATCAGTGGCGGACGGGGGAGGCCGCCTTTACCGTCTTCTGGATATGAAGCTGCAGCCGGTTGATATGCCGGCCTCAGGTATCCTGCTGACTGACTATCTGGGGAAGATGCTCGGCATCAAAGAGGGCGATATGCTGACCGTTGAGGTACTCGAAGGCAGCCGGCCTTTTCTTCAGATTCGCGTTGCCGGTCTTGTGAAACAGTACATCGGGCTGATGGGTTTTATGGAGCTTTCTGCCCTGAACCGCCTCATGAGAGAAGGGAATGCCATATCAGGGGCCTATCTTTCAATAGACCCGCTTTTCCAGGCTCAGATCTACCGCAAACTTGTCGAGGCACCCCGTGTTGCCGGCGCTGTGGTGCGAAAAGACGAGATCAGGAACTTCTACGAGACCCAGGCAGAGGCTCTCCTCTTCTTCACCTTTATAGCCAGCATCCTCGGCGGAATCATTGCCTTCGGCGTGGTCTACAACACCGCCCGGATCTCGCTGGCAGAGCGAAGCCGCGAACTGGCAAGCCTGAGAGTCCTTGGTTACACGAGAGGGGAGATATCCTACATCTTCCTCGGCGAGCTGGCCTTTCTGACGCTCGTATCTATTCTGCCGGGATTTCTTATCGGAAGAGGCATCTGCTCCTATATCGCCCGTGCCCTGGAGTCGGACCTTTTCAGGATACCGGTGGTGATCCAGACAGATACGTACACGCTGGCAGCCACGGTGGTGCTCCTTGCCGCCTGTTTTTCAGGACTTATTGTCAGACACAGACTCGACCACCTGGACCTGGTAGAGGTCCTCAAGACAAAGGAGTAAAATAGATACCATGCAGGCAACGACACGCAGAAGGATATTTATCATCACGGTAGTGACAGCAGTTATCCTTGCCGTCATCTATGGCTTTCTCCCGAAGCCCGTTCCGGTGGATGTGGCACAGGCATCCCGCGCAGCGATGACAGTAACGATCGAGGAAGAAGGAAAAACAAGGGTCAGCGACAGATTTGTTATTTCCTCCCCTGTCTCGGGGTCCCTGAGAAGGATCGTGCTGAAGGTAGGCGACATTGTGAAAAAAGGACAGCAGGTGGCGGTGATTGAACCTGTTCAGTCCAGCGCGCTCGACCCCAGGAGTCGTGCTATGGCTGAGGCAGCGGCCACGGTAGCCCAGTCCGCCATAAAAACCGCCGAGGAGCAGGAACGGGCCGCAGAGGCCGCAACTGTCTATGCCCGTAAGAATTTTGAACGCCAGAGAGAACTGCATGCAGCCGGTTATATTGCCAGGGATGTCTTTGAGCAGGCAGAGGCAGACTCAAAGAAAGCTGCAGCCAATCACCTTGCCGCTGTTGCAGGGGTAAAAACCGCCCGGCTTGAACACTCAAGGACCCTTGCTGCGCTCGGCAACTCTGCAGCTGACCGTGCAGTTGACCGCCGCAGAATAGCCATCGTAAGCAGTCCTGTCGAGGGCCGGGTCTTGAAACTGCAGCGTGAGAGTGAGGCGGTGGTAAATGCGGGGGATCCCCTGCTCGATATCGGAGACCCCGGACAGATTGAGGTAAAGATCGAGGTGCTGTCAGCTGATGCAGTCTCAATTAAACCGGGGACAACCGTACTCTTTGAGCGCTGGGGCGGCAACACACCGCTCGCGGGAATAGTGCGCAATGTGGAGCCCGCAGCCTTCACCAAGGTCTCAAGCCTCGGTGTCGAGGAACAACGTGTTCTGGTTATCGCCGATATCACCTCAGTCCCGGAGGAGATGCAGCGCCTGGGAGACGGCTACCGGGTAGAGGCAAAGTTTGTCATCTGGGAGCAGAAGGATGTGCTCCAGGTGCCGGTCAGTGCGCTTTTCAGAAAAGGTGACGGGTGGGCGATCTTTCTGAACGAAGCCGGCAGGGCAAGGCTGAAGCAGGTGACAATCGGCCACCGCAACGGAGCAGCCGCAGAGGTATTAAAGGGTATTGCTGAAGGAGAAAAAGTGATCACCCATCCTGATGATACGGTCAGGGATGGGGTGCGGGTAAGGTTACGGCAGAGGAAATAGTTCTGTTCTATATCCAGCAGGGGCAATTCCCCTGTAGATGAACACCTGTTTGCAGCACTCCCCTCTCAGGGTGAGGATGAGTCAAAGCATGACCCGCCTGCCTTTCATATTTTCTTCAACAATGCGAGCTATCATTTCATTATGAAAAAACTGATAATCATAGGCGCAGCAATAGCAGCAGTTATTGGGTTTGCAATCCTGCTCTATGCAGGCACAGAGAGGAATGGGCAAAAAAAGGAAGGGATGGACAAGCAGATGACAAGTGCAGCCGGCAATTACCAAAAGGCGACGTTTGCAGGAGGATGTTTCTGGTGCATGACCCCTCCCTTCAAGAAGCTTGCAGGGGTGAAAGAGGTGGTAGCTGGATACACCGGCGGCAGCAAGCATAAGCCGACGTACGAAGAGGTATCTGAAGGCACAACAGGGCACCTTGAGGCAGTTGAAGTAACATATGACCCGGGCGAAGTTTCATATGAACAACTCCTTGAGGCATTCTGGAAAAATATTGATCCCACTGACGCAGGCGGACAGTTTGCTGACCGTGGGTCTCAGTATAAGACTGCCGTCTATTATCATAGTGAGGAGCAGAAAAAACAGGCGGAGAAGTCGAAGGCAGAACTGGATAAATCAGGGAAGTTCAACCGGCCGGTCGTCACCGCGATACTTCCGGCAGCCGAGTTCTACCCGGCAGAAGAGTATCATCAGGACTATGACCAGAAAAACCCTGTCAGATACAAGCTCTACAAATCAGGCTCCGGACGGGAGCAGTTTATCGAAAAAACCTGGCCGGAGAGGCAGAAGGAGCAGAAGGTCAAAGAGGGACAGCAGACCTCCGGGGTTGTCGCGAAGCCCTCAAAAGAAGAACTTAAAAAAAAGCTCACCCCGCTTCAATTTGAGGTGACCCAGCAGTGCAGCACCGAACCTCCGTTCAACAACAAATACTGGGACAACAAAAAAGACGGAATTTATGTTGATGTTGTATCAGGAGAGCCGCTCTTCAGTTCCCTTGATAAATTTGACTCAGGCACCGGCTGGCCGAGCTTCAAGGAGGCACTCGAACCCGACAACCTGATCAATAAAGAGGACAACAGCCTCTTCATGACAAGGACTGAAGTAAAAAGTAAACACGGGGATTCTCACCTCGGCCATCTCTTCGATGACGGACCCGGGCCGGCAGGCAAGAGATACTGCATGAACTCTGCGGCGCTCCGCTTCATCCCGAAAGAAGATCTCGAAAAAGAAGGATACGGAAAATATCTGAAGCTTTTTAATAAATAGTTCTGGATTGCATAACGCTGCATGACTGTGGTAGCATGAATCAGAACACAAGGCCACGAAGGCTTTTTCTTAAGGGATAGTAATCCGTCAAGAGGCCTTTGTGGCTTTTTTAATTTCTGCAGCAGGAGAATGTTGCCCGGGTCCGGGGATAAACGTTATCATGGCCTTTGACAGAGAATACTTCAGCCTCGGGTATCTTGATGCGCTCTCGTATCAGAACACCCCTATCCACCGGCTTGACCCCCGGGCAAAACTGATTGTCACCTTTGCCTATATATTCACCGTCATCTCGTTCCCCAAATATGACCTTTCGGGACTTGTGCCGTTGCTGTTTTTTCCTATCGTCCTTCTGATAGCAGGAGAGATTCCAGCCGGTTTTATTTTGAAGAAGATCCTGCTCGTCTCCCCTTTTGCATTATGTATCGGCATCTTCAATCCATTTCTCGACCGGGTGCCGCTCCTGCAGCTCTTCGGCCTCCCGGTTTCCGGCGGATGGATATCCTTTGCCTCGGTGATGACAAAGTTTCTGCTGACGATTAGTGCAGGGCTGCTCCTGATAGCAACCACCTCGTTCCCGGGCGTTTGCCATGCCCTGAGCAGGCTCGGATTGCCCGAGGTCTTCGTGGCCCAGCTGATGTTCCTTTATCGTTATATCTTTGTGCTGATGGAGGAGGCAATGAAGATCGTCAGGGCCCGGGACATCCGCTCCTTCGGGAAACGGGGCAGGGATATGAAAACCTTCACCAGTCTTGTCTCCATGCTGTTTATCCGTACGATGGCCCGCTCTGAACGGATTTACCAGGCGATGCTCTCCAGGGGGTTCAGCGGCAGCCTGGTAGCCGCCAGAACATACAGACTCTCTCCCGGTGATATTTTTTTTGCTGTCATGGCCGTATCGGTTTTTCTGTTCCTGAGACATTATAATATTGCTATGATAATCGGGACAGTGGCAACGCGGACCCTCCGGCCATGAGCCATCATATCGTAGAATTCAGGGATGTCTATTTTCAGTATCCTGACGGGACTGAGCCGCTCAGCGGCCTCTCTTTCAGGATCACGCACGGGGAATCGGTCGGGATTGTCGGCGCCAACGGTGCCGGGAAGTCGACACTCCTGCTGCATATGAACGGCTGTCTGCTGGCCACAAAGGGAACTATCGATATAGGCGACGACCAGATGACGAAAGAGACGCGCAGGGAGATAAGAAAGAAGGTCGGGATGGTATTCCAGAACCCTGATGACCAGCTTTTCATGCCAACGGTATTTGACGACGTGGCCTTTGGCCCCCTGAACCTGGGGCTCGCCGCCGACAGGGTCAAAGAGCGGGTCGAGGCATCGCTCGAAAGAGTCGGAGGCCTGGCCCTGATGCATAAAGCGCCTCACCACCTTTCGGGCGGACAGAAGAGCGCAGTGGCTATTGCCTCGGTCATAGCCATGCAGCCGGACATCCTTGTCATGGATGAGCCTGCCTCGAGCCTTGATCCCCGGGCCCGGCGCTCTCTTATTAATTTACTGAATGATTTTGAGCATACCAAGATAATCGCCTCGCACGATCTTGATCTTATACTCGATGTCTGCGATCGGTGCATAGTAATAAAAAATGGAAAAGTAATGGCCGACGGCCCTTCAGAGCAGATTCTTTCTGACCGGGCGCTGATGGAAGAGAATCACCTGGAATTGCCGTTGTCCCTCCAGGGACGCACTAATAACCGCAAAAGAGGAGGACTCATGAAAGAAACCGACAAACTGAACCATCTGATCGGGCACTGGCTCGAGCATAACCGGGAACATGCCGCGACCTATGGCGAATGGGGGAACAAGGCTGCGGCTGCCGGCAAACCGGAACTCGCCGCTATCCTCAAGGAGATAGCCCAAAAAACAGCAGACATGGATGCGCTCTTCCAGCGCGCTGCCGAGGCCTGCAAATAACCCGGAACCATGAAAGTAGTCAACAGAAAAACGCTTTGGGAAGGAAGCTATCTGCGCAGTGTCCTTGTCGAATACATTGACGAGAGAGATCATACCGCAGGATCTGAAGCCGGACAGCCTGAAGATGGGCAGAAGGTCAGGAACTGGGAGACGATCGAGCGGATCGGCTGCAGCGGGGTGGTTGTCATCGTACCGTTTACGGACAATGAAGAGGTCATTCTGATACGGCAGTACCGGCCACCGGTTGACGGCTATGTCATAGAACTGCCGGCCGGACTGATCGATATTGGGGAGACGCCGGAGGCTTCTGCGCGACGCGAACTGATCGAGGAGACAGGATACGCGGCAGGGAAGATGGATTTCCTGATCTCCGGACCTGCCTCGTCCGGATCGTCATCCGAGATTCTGGATGTATTTGTCGCCTCAGGGATGTCGTTTGTCGGCATCGGCAAGCGGGATGAGGCTGAAAATATGGAGCCAATCAGGATACCGATGAAGGACCTTGATTCCGAGATCGCCCGGCTTGAACAGGAAGGGAATTACATCGATCTTAAGGTGCACGGCATGATCAGACTGGCAAAGGATTTTTTGAATAAACAATCAGCTCGAGATCTCTAATTTCTTGGAACCGGCAAGCCCGGTGACATCGTCGATGATGTCCCTCATCCTGACCCCGTCTTTGGCCGTGACGGTAAAGACATAGGTCTTCTCCTTTTCGGGGACCTTGATTTTGTAATCCATCTTGATGATCTTAAAGCCTCTCTCTTTAAAAAGATCCGCGATCGCCTGTTCATCACCCCGTTCATCCGTGACCAGGGTGACGTATTTGTAGATCATCGTCGGGATCCTGGATTCAAACAGCCGAAGGACCCAGAGGGAGAAAAAAGTTATTATGAAGCCAGCTATGCCGGCCACATACTGCCCGGCACCAATCGCCAGTCCGATGGCAGAGACGATCCAGATGCAGGCTGCGGTCGTCAGGCCCTGGATCGACACGCCGGTCTTGAGTATCACCCCTGCCCCCAGAAAACCGACTCCGGTCATGGCTCCGGCAGCAAGACGCGTCGGGTCGATTCTTGTGAAATTCGGGTTCGCGAGGTCCTTGCTGTAATAGCTTTCAGAGATCATCATGATCAGCACGCATGCCACGCAGACCAGGAGCTGCGTCCTAAACCCGGCCGGCCGGCCGTGTGTCTGGCGCTCAAACCCTATAATCCCGCCAAGCAGGGTGCCCAGGAGCAGCTTGAAGATTATTTCATAGGTTGGTATCATGCTGCATTATAACAGATGCAGCGGAATTGGGGATAACGGCTGTCAGCGCGCATCACCTATCAATCTGCGGTACAGCCGGGTGGCACCCCTGGCAGTGATATTCCGAACACGGGATCCTTCGCGCATGGAAGCTCGTACTTGGGAATAAATGGGACTGCGTCGGCACCGAAGGCCATAGTCGACGGAGTCCAGGTTATTACCAAAAGCGCGAGAGGAGTACAGAAGCTCCTCGGATCACACTTTTCTGCTGCGGGAAATCCAGATCCAAAGAAGATTTGCTTACACTCAGGATGTAAGGTAAAGATACAACCCCGCTCCACCTGATTTCCCACCAGGAAGAAACCCTGCCCCTTGCCTGCAACTCCGGGCCATTCGACGACGCTGTTGGTGGCCGCATAGAGTTGTTCGGAAAAGTCCTTGAAGCCACCGGTGATCTTGGTTAAGTTCCCCTTTAACAGATTCTGCGCCTCAGTTGCGTTCGAGGCAGCTAACTGCGAGTTCAAACTGCTCAAATCCTTGAGCGCCGAAAAACCCTTGATGAGGCCTCTGATTTGTTCAATGGCCGACTCAATCGCACTCGGTCCGACAATCCACACCTGCGTTTCCTCCGGCAATTCGGAGGCGCCGATTTGTTCGATGAAGGTACCTGGCGCCTCGAAAATATGGAACGATTGCGAAGCGCCGGTAACCATGCCCGCCAGTGCCGTTTCACCGGTGATGCCGGCCTCGCGCAGCAAGCCTTGTGCGGCCAGCGTGGCGGCCGAAGACACCACCTTCCAGATAATGGGGCCGTAGTAGTCCTTCACCAAATCCATATGGATCGAGGTGGTAGCAGTCAAGTCGGTGAGGCTGCCGGAAAAAGCATTCGTATGGACCGTAGGATCAGCACGCAGCTCGGTGATGTTGCCACTACCGGAAAATGACCGACTTGCGGAGGCACTGGCCGCCAACAAAGGTGTTGCCGTCAACGTTCGATCAATTTCTCTCATGAGCAGTGATAGACTCTGCGGAAGCGCACGGGTGGCGAGGTACGTCGTGTGATCGAGATTGCTGACCACGCCATGCAGTGAGGGCGCAGTAAGAGCGAGTGGTTTAACAGCGGCGGCGGCGTCCATTAATGCCGTCCGCACCGCGTTGATTGGCACGCTGCTGCCTCCGTACTGATCAACAACCGTGCGCATGGCCTGCGTCAGTGATTCCAGCGCAGCGCGGTCAAGGAGATCTTCAGCACTCGGACCATGCCCTGCCGCGACGAGTTGCGCCGGGGTCATCGGCAGCTTGTCAGGAGTGATCAACAGCGGCGTCTGTGCGAGGAATTTATGCTCCCAGCCTTTCCATGTCGTCACCATGGCGCGCAGCGTGCTCCGCATCGTCACGTCATCGTTGGCGAGACGCGCCGCATCGAGAGTTTGCCGCTGCGTCTCCATCAACGCCAAGACTTGCAATAAATCCTGGATTGGCTTTTGCGGCGAGAAGCCGGCGGCAGGCGCCAACAGCACGGCGAACGACACCCGGGCAGATCGGCCACCTCCGCCGGTCTCTGTGGCAATCAACTCAAAGCCGCCCAGCGTACTGATGTCCGTCACGATATTGGCGCCCGACACCGTGGGCAGCGCACCCAGCGCACCGCCTGCCACGGCAACTGCCATCGTCACCGGTGGCGTCAATGCGCCGCTGCCATCGGCGTTGAATGCGAGTACCGTGAAACCGATAATGCCGCCTGCCGCAACCGCGCCCTGCGCAAGACGCAATTCAAGCCCACTGCCTGAAGAAATGACAATCTGTGCTGCTGCCGGAACAACCTCGCTCCCAGCGCTCGGCGTTTGGGTGATGACCAGTCCGCGCGGCACCGTCTGCGAAAAGGTGCGACTCAGCGTGACGGTGAACCCCGCGTTCGACAACTTCGTTTGCGCAGTTATCTCGCTAAGTCCGACCACGTTCGGCACCAACACCGGGGAGGGCCCTTTCGACAGGGTCAGCCGAATGTCATCAAAGCGCCCGACGACGGAACCGGCCGCCGCGTCCTGCGCAAGCACGGTTCCCGGAGGCTGGGCAGAGAAAGACTCTGTCCACTGCACTCCCTGCAAGTCCTGAGCAATGAGTGCTGTGTTCGCAGCGTCAAAGGACATTCCGACCACATTGGGTACCACACGGGACTGATTGGTCAGATTGACGATGAACATCTGATCGGTACTCGCACCACGCGAATCGGTTGCTGTCACGATAACCGTTGTCCAACCCCAATTGCAGAACGCGGGGTAACCCGCGGCGCAACTCGATTCGAACCGGACACGTCCGCTCGCGCTATCAATGCTCACCCAGTATGGCGCTGTTTTGAGCGAAAAGGTAATCGTGTCTCCGGCATCGGGGTCATACGCCGCAACATCATAATAATTCGGCGCCGGCCATCCGTCAAGTCCGCTAACTTCCAACAGGCTCTTTGGCGGGCTGGAGGTGAACACCGGCGGCTGATTGTCGGGAACGATATCTATGATGACTTTGGCCGGCGCAGACGTGGCTGCGCCATCGCTCGCGGCGTAGGTGAAACTCGTTGCCTGTGCGAGACGCGGATCGCGCACCGCACCCTGCTGCTCGGGAACTCGGAACACGCGGGACACCTTCGTGTCGTGCAATACGCGAGCGTTGCTGTCGATGGCCGTCGAGCGATATTGAACATTCGGAAACGTCTTCGGTCCAGGAAGCCAGTTGCTGCTTCCGCCGCTCAAGACGATGGGACCAACCACGCCGGCACACTCCGGCGCTGCAACAGGATTGAAGCAGTTGAAATGGAAAACCGCGTTCTGCATGATGTCGACGTGACCATCGTTATCAGCATCGATCAGCATCAAAGCCGAGACATCGTTATAGCTTGAATTGAACGTCCAGAACGGGTCAACCTTGCGCAGACCGGTACGCCCGTTGAGTATCATGATACGACTGTACGCGGCAAACACGACCTCAGCCACACCGTCGCCATCCAGATCATATACCTGGGGTGCCGCATTGGCCACGCGGAAACTCTCCGCCGGCAGGACGTAAATAGAGGCGAGCGCCGGATTGGCGGGCAATTCCTCTGGAACCTTGTATGCCCAGATCGGCCGGCCGTCGTCACGAAACGCGTACATTGTTCCATCGGCCCCAAGAACGATATCAGATCGGCCATCGCCATCGACGTCAGCAATCGTCAACGGGGTGAACCAGTACGCCTGTAGCGGGATACGACGCTTAAGCTGGCCGTCATGGCTGTAAATGAAGATTCCGCTATTGTTGACGTCGGGTTCGCCACTACTTCTCAGATGGATAATCTCGGCCTTGCCGCCGCCGTCGAGATCCGCAACCGCGGTGTCATTG
This sequence comes from Thermodesulfovibrio sp., assembly GCA_013824615.1. GTDB lineage: Bacteria > Nitrospirota > Thermodesulfovibrionia > Thermodesulfovibrionales > UBA6898 > PALSA-1316. Next base: position 3,746 of record PNOC01000042.1, on the reverse strand, counting down.
ACTGCATTCACCAGCTGCCAGGCGAAATCAAAACCGCCCCCAGCGTTCTGCATCCATACCTCGGTGCCGGACACCAGATCCACGCGCCCATCACCGTCGATGTCCATCGCGGTCGGCGGCATTTCCCACAGGGCGTTGGGGCCACCGGGACGGCTGGCGGTTGCCGCCGGGTTGCGCACGACCAGCGTCTGCAAGACACTGCCGTCGGTACCACTGATTATGAACGTTGCCCGGCAGGCGACGTTTTCATCCGCGACAAGCCCGGTCACCGCGCGGCAGCCGGCGTAGTGGCCGACGTTGGACGTATCGTAGTAGTAGGTGTAAGCATCGTTGTGGGGGATTTCCGCGCGCATCAGCAGCACCGGAGCTCCGGCTGCAGTCAGACGGCCAACGCTGAGCCCGCGCTGCCAAGTCAGGCCGCCCGGTGTTAATCCTCCCGGCGGTACCGTCGGTGCGCCGCGCGAATTATCCGGATGAGGCTTCGACAGCGGTGGCGACACCCATTTCACCTTGCCCAGGTGATCGTAGGCGATGATGTTGTCGTGCCATGCGCTGCCCGAGCGCGCACACCTGATTGTGTATACGTAGGCGGGATGGCCGCTGTCGTCAATATCGGCCAGAACGCGATGATGCATCGGATACCCGGTCTGCCAGTCGCAATCGGTCGCGCCCGTGTTATCGAGCGCCCACAGTTGGCTGCCGTCGAGGCCTGACAAGGCCCGGATGTCCGCATTGAGGTTATGGCTGATGACGTCCGGATAGCCATCGCCGTTCAAATCAGCAACGAGTTCATGTGCGCCATACGACCACGTGTGATTAGCGTTCCAAAGCTTGCCCACGGTCAGCGGATCGCCCGGCACCGTTGCCGGAGCCTGATAGCTGAAGCTGCCATCACCATTGAACGAGGTGAGCATCCCGGCACCGGGATCGGTGAGTCGCGCAGCTGTCAGCGTATCGCCGTCAGCATCGGCATCATTAATGAGCACCCCGTTAGCGGCGTTGACGGAGAGAATGGAACCCGCCTTCACGATATAACTGTCGTCCTTCGCATTCGGAGCAACGTTGCTGGTCACGTTCAGCGTGAACATCTTGGCATCAAACGCGCCGCCTGGGTCTTGCACGCTCACCTTTATCGTATGGATTCCCAATTGCGCAAGCGTTGGCGTCCACGTGAGCGTCGCCCCTGACACACTCATTCCGCCTGGCGCGCTGAGAAGGTTGTAAACCAGAGGACTATCCCCATCTGGATCGGTCGCTGCCAGCATTCTACTGAATGCAGTGCCGGCGCGCAGCGTAGCGTCTGCAGGCTGCACCAACTGTGGTGCGTGGTTGCCGGCGAGCACGGTTACCGTAAAACTCTTCTGGTCACTCAGGCCATTCTGGTCAGCTACCCGAGCGGTGAAATTGAAATTGCCGGGACCCGGCGGCTCAAACTGCAAGTGAGGGCCGCCGGCCGGATTCATTTGCGCGCCGACGGGTGCCAGCGGCAGCGAATAGGTGAGGGTATCTCGTACATTGCTGTCGTTCGTGGTCAGCGTCAGTTTAAGCACGTCACCCAAGTTCATCGTTCGGTTCCCTGGATTTATCAAGGTCGGAGAGACATTGGCAGCCGCACTGACGGTAATGGTGACATCACGACTCGTACTCAAAGCGCCGTCGCTCGCGGTAAGACGCAAAACATAGCTGCCCGGTGCGGCAAAACCCACCTGCGCAGACGGCAATGCAGGGTCCCCGAAAGACAATGGCACAGGCAGACCAGGGCCTGTGACCACGCTCCATAGGCTTGTCAAGGCAGCAGGTGTCGGCAATCCGTCGTCACTGATGCTGCCCGACAGATTCAGCAGCAATGTGCCGTTGCTGTTTAACGTCACGGTCTGGTTCAGTCCGGCACTGACTTGCGGAGCCTGGTTGGCGCTGTCATCCAGCCGCAGATCAGCATCAATACGAAAATAAAGATTGGTCTGGTCGCCCTGATAAAAAACCGCGACGATGTCGGCATTCATTAGAGCATCGCCTTGTGGATCAGTAACCGCCGGCGCAATGCCGGACCAGTCTCCGGGATTGCCGTCAAGAATAACCGTGGCAGCCAGGGCAATACTGGCCCCGATTACCAGCACCAGGATCAAGCCAAGCATACGAACCAACGGACCACCGCGCAGATGCCAAAGGCCAATGAAGAGCAAGGCCGATGCCATCAACCCCAGCACCCATGGAGAGACGGGCACGGCGTATGGTACGTCTCGTGGACCGACAGCGGCCAGAAATGCTGCAGTTGCATCGGCTCCGCCAGCCGCGTTCTGACTTGTCGCCAGTATGCGCAATGAGCCGGCAGTCGGTGTGAGATATGACAGCGGAACTGAAGTCTCAATCACAGCCAGCCCGGACGTACCGAGCCCTAATCCAATTGGCCAGCCGCCGTTACTAATTATCGAGGGCTGACTCAGCGACCCTCCGTTGCAGACCTGCAACTCGACGCGGGCAACGGTTGCCGTTGTTGTGGTGGTTGATACAATGGTAGTAAGAACCTTTTCGATGCCCGCAGCAGAACCGTTCGCTGTCGCGACCTGGCAGCCGGTGTTGCTGTGATTATCAGAATCAATCAGCAGCGCAAAGCGCTGCTCAGCAGCATAGGCAGAATTTGCCAGGAAAACAGTCAGCAGCAGACTGAGCGCACATACCCTTTTCAACATAAGGCCCTCGTCAGTAGTTCATTATGTCTTAGATCATATGCAATGTATCGAGGGCAAAAGGTATAAAGAAGTAAAGCGAGTCGTACAGGCAATAGTATGCTCATCAGAAAAAGGTCCTCCCTTTTAAATCATGCTCCAGGAAAAATAAGAATTGGTCAGGAATTGCAATAGTATTTAAACATCAGGATTGGGCCTTGTCAAGATGGTAATTGTGTTTATCAGGCCGGCAGGAGTTCGCAGAAGTGATACCGGTTATCCCTGACAACTATCTCGCCTTTTTCGAACCGTACCGGCTTGCTGAACAGAGGTCCGTCAAAGACAAAAGAGTGGAACTCGCCGTTTTCGCCGCAGGGGTCAACATGCGGCGGAAGGTCTGAGAGAAACTGCTCATCATAGAGCCTGCCTGAAAATTCTCCGCCGAGAACCTGCGAGTCAACACACGTGATAATAGCCCTGAACCCCTGCGCCATGAACGAACGGGCAAGCTCCCTGGTATCACGCTTCCAGAGGGGAAAGACCGCTGCCATGCCGGCCTCAGCAAGCTTCTTCTCGCGGTAAACCTTCAGGTCCTCAAGAAAGAGATCCCCGAAGGCAACGCCGGTCACTCCCTGAGCTTTATATCTGAGCAGGGTATCCCGCATGGCTGTTTCATAGTTTTCATTCGATGATGCAATCGGGATATATACCTTCTCAAGCAGAAGCCCAATGGCCTCTGCCTGTTGTTCAACAAGCGCAACCCTGACGCCGTGCATGCTGATCCTCTCGTATCCCTCGGTCACGGTGGTCAGCAGACTTGCCACATCATATTGTCCAGCCTGCCTGATCTCATGCAGCGCACGGGCACTGTCCTTCCCGCTCGACCATGCAAATAGTATTTTTTCCTTCACAATTTCTCCTTTGGACATAAATAGGGACACATCCTAATGGCGCTAGTTTAAGGACTGTTCCAATACAGTCATGCCCAGAGCCTTATGTTTTGTCATTCCACGGCTTGACCGGGGAATCCAGTCTTGAGGCCCATGGATGCCCCGATCAAGTCGGAGCATGACGATTGAT
>PNOC01000041.1 GCA_013824615.1 Thermodesulfovibrio sp. | reverse complement strand
AGCCCGGGGGTGTTACGCTTGAAGACTGCTCGCGTTTCAGCAGGGCCTTGTCAGCTCTCCTCGACGTCGAGGATCCGATCAGGACGCGGTATGTCCTGGAGGTGTCCTCGCCGGGTCTGGACAGGCCTTTAAAGACAAAAAAAGATTTTCACCGGAGCGTCGGCAAGCTGGTTCGTATTGTAACGAAGGAAAAGATCGATGGTGAGACCGTCCTCACGGGGCGCTTGCAGGCAGTCAGTGAGCATGCAGTGGCCGTGTTGGTGGATGGCAGCAGAGAGGTGAGTGTACCTTTTGAACAAATCTCGAAAGCACGTCTGGAGATAGAATTATCATGACCAAGGAACTTTGTCACGTTATAGATCAGATCAGCAGGGAAAAGGGGATTTCGAAGGAAATTCTTATTGAGGCCCTTGAATCAGCGCTGCTTTCCGCGATGAGAAAGAAGTATGGCGGCAGGGCGAATATTTTTCTGCATATCGACCGTCAGAAGTGTAATATTAAGCTTTATGAGACAAAAACCGTGGTGGCCGAACCCCAGGATCCTGGTGAAGAAATATCGATAGCCGAAGCACAAAAAATCTCACCGGACAAGAACGAAGGGGATACAGTGGAACTGCCTCTGGATCTGCACGATCTCGGACGGATAGCTGCCCAGACCGCCAAACAGGTAATTTTTCAGCGGGTGCGCGAGGCTGAACGTGACGTTATATTCAATGAGTTTAAGGACAAGGCCGGACAGATTGTGACCGGGGTGGTCATGAGGCGTGAGAAGGGCGCCTATTTTCTTAATCTTGGCAAGGCCGAGGCTACGCTCCCGATCAAGGAAACCCTTCCCAGTGAAAATCTGAAACGGGGCGATACTGCCAAGGCAATCGTGACTGATGTCAGAATCAGTTCTAAGGGGCCGGAAATTGTGGTATCCAGAGCTGTCCCGGAGTTCGTTGCCGGCCTGTTTAAGATGGAAGTACCTGAGATCAATGAAGGACTGGTCCAGATAAGGAATATTGTCAGAGAACCGGGGGAACGGACAAAGATAGCCGTGTTTTCAAAGGACAGTGCGATTGACCCGGTAGGGTCCTGCGTCGGCATGAAGGGGACCAGGGTCCAGACCATAGTAAGGGAACTCAGGGGCGAACGCATCGATATCATCCCCTGGACTGACGACCCCAGGATGCTTATTTCCCGCGCACTGAGCCCGGCGCAGATTGATAAAATCGGGATTAACGATGAGACCAAGACCGCAATGGTTGTGGTCAACGATCAGCAGCTTTCTCTGGCGATTGGGAAAAAAGGACAAAACGTGCGACTTGCCATGAAACTGACTGGTTGGGATATTGATATAATCAGTGATACAGAATATTCAAAGATCAGAATGGAAGAGACAGACAAGGCGCTGGAAACCAGCCTAAAAAAAGAAGGCCTGAAGAAGGATATCCCCCCGGTTCAGGAATAGGAGACGTCAATGCTGAGGAAACTCAGAGCTGATTTTCTGAAGGGCATCGGGCGGATACGCTGGTTTTCCGGTGTACTATCCGAAAGACTGAATATCGAAATTGCTGTTATCAAGCTGCTGTATAAATCAGACGAGATAGACCGGAAGAGAAATGAACTGCTGACTGCATTGGGCAGAAGGGTCTATGAGTTGAAGGACAGCAGCGAAAAAAATGTGCTGAAAGACCGGGAGGTGCTCGGGGCCATAACCGAGATTGAGCGGCTCGAAAAAGAGATTGTTGACTTGAGCCATAAGATCGATGACCTGAGCCGAACAGGCGCGTAAATGTCGCTCTACCTGATGGTTGCTGTCGTCGGTTTGCTGATCGGCTCATTCCTGAATGTCTGTATTTACCGCATTCCACGCGAATTGTCCATCGTATTCCCTGCTTCTCACTGCACGTCCTGCAACACCTCCATCAGACCTTGGGACAACGTGCCGGTAATCAGTTATCTGATCCTGGGCGGGAAGTGCCGGAAATGCGCAGCGGGAATATCGTTTCGTTATCCTTTGGTAGAGGCTCTTAATGCCTTTCTTTACTGTGCAATACTCTGGCGGTATGGCTTTAACTGGTCATCGCTGGTCTACGGCATCCTGGTCTCTGCCCTGATCGTTATTACGTTTATTGATCTTGATTTTCAGATCATACCCGACCGCATTACGCTGACCGGCATCCCGCTCGGGCTTGCGGCGGGATCCTTGCTGCTCCCTGATCCGTTTCTGAGGGCTGACCTCCTTGGCTTCAAAGCCTCCCTTGCCGGTTTTCTGGCGGGCGGCGGCTTTTTCTATCTCATTGCCGTTCTCAGCAGGGGGGGAATGGGTGGCGGGGATATCAAATTGATGGCGTTGCTCGGGGCGGTGATGGGCTGGAAAGCAGTTCTTCTGACGACCTTCATCGGAAGCTTGACCGGTTCGCTTATCGGCATTTTTCTGATAGTCTTCAAAGGCAAGGGAAGAAAAACAAAAGTGCCGTTCGGACCCTTCCTGGCGCTGGGAGGCCTGGTAACGCTTTTTTTTGCCCAGGAACTCATACTATGGTATCTCTCTCTGCATTGATAGGTAGCCCTGAACACCTGCAGGCAATGACGCCGTGATGAATCACGCAACACTCATTCTTGTCTCGCTCTCCTTTATTGTCCTCCTCCTGATCCTGATTTATATTCCGCGCGCCGTTATCGTCTTCAACAAAAAAAAAGCTGAAGAAAAGGATTCTGCGGTAACCGAGGTTGGTTTTGTTGTTGATACATTTCACGACGTGGTTTCCAAGCTGAAGGAGAAGGAGAGAGAACTTGAACTTCTCAGAAAAACAGCCGAGGCGCGTGCCTCGGAGATAGAGATATACAATGAAGATATTCTGCAGAGCGTGCCGAGCGGGGTAGTAAGTTTTGACCGAACGTTGTGTATAACGAGGATGAACTCGGCTGCCGAAAAAATACTGGATTGTCGCGAGAGCGAGGCTGCCGGAAAGGCCTATGCGGAGATATTCACCAGTCCCCTGAGTGAAATTATTGCCCGAAAACAGACACTCGAGAGGACCGATATGGGTTATACGACAAGGAACGGCAAAAGAATCTGGCTGGGACTGAACCTGTCTCCCCTGAAAGACAGCACGGGAACCGTTATCGGTCAGATTCTCGTTTTTACCGACCTGACGGAACTGAAGGCCTTCCAGTCGCAGATGGAACTAAGGGAGCGGTTGGCCAATCTGGGCGAGATGTCTGCCGGGATAGCCCATGAACTGCGCAATCCGATGGCGGTCATATCAGGCTACACCAAGATTCTTTCCAGGAAGGCCGAGTCAGCCCAGCTTCCGGCGGTCGAGGCCATTTCAAAAGAGATTGCGGTCATGGACCGGATTATTACTGATTTTCTCTCGTTTGCAAGGCCGACAGAACTGGTTTTGACAGAGGTTGATCCTGCCGAGTTGCTGGAGACCTGCATCAGTACCGTGGAAAACGCCGCGCAGGGAATCAGCATTATAAAACAACTTGAAACGCATCTGCGGATACAGGCAGATGAAATCCTGCTGAGGCAGGCGCTCATCAATCTGCTGCAGAATGCGCTTGAGGCGATGCCGGAGGGCGGAACCCTTACCGCGGGCGTCAGACGCGAACAGGGCAGCGTGGTTGTTACGGTGTCTGATTCCGGTCACAGTATACCGCCGGAACTCCAGGACAAGATTTTTTTGCCTTTTTTTACGACAAAGGAACGTGGCACCGGGCTCGGCCTTTCCATCGTCCACAAGGTTGTGGTTTCCCACGGTGGATCCCTTACGATTGATTCAGCCGAGAGCGGCACTACTTTTTCTGTGATACTGCCGTATGCCTCAGGTGCGTGATCATCACCACCTGTTCAGCTGCTTTAGGCTGCGGCCCTTTTCTTGCTGCTGTTTTTGTACTAATATAGAATTATGTTTTCTCTAGGACCATGGGCTTTACTATTTCTTCTCTGCACTGCCTTGAGCGTCTATTTTCCCTGTGCCCGGACAGCTCTGGCTGCGGAGTCTGATTCGCAGGGGATTGCTGCTGTTTTACTCATCGACAGCTCCGGGAGTATGAAGACGACTGACCCCAGGAGCTATCGGAAACCGGCCGCCAAAATGTTTCTCTCTCTGATGGGTGAACATGACCGTATTGCGATTGTCGGCTTTAGTGATGCAGCTGACGTCCTTGCCGAACTGACAGAAGCTGACCGGAAGGAAGGTCTTCAGCGGCTCAGCAGGGCTGTAGATCAGGTCCATTCCCAGGGAGCCCATACCAATATTCATGAAGCCGTAGTGAAGGCCTATGATCTCCTGAAACAGTCTCCGCGTACACAGCGACTGATAATCCTGATGACCGACGGCAAAATGGACCTCGGCGATGGAAAGAAAGATGCGGCTCTCGTTGCGGAACTGAAGGAAGTTATCCTGCCTGAGCTCAGGAAAAGCGGTATAACCATGCACACCCTGGCGTTTTCTGATCAGTCTGACCAGAAACTTCTCATGGAGCTTGCGCGCCTCGGAGGCGGCTCATACCTGTTGGCACGCTCGGACCGCAGCCTGCACATGAATTTTGCATCCCTATTCGAAAGAGTAAAATCCCCTGACACCATTCCGGTGCAGAACGACTCTTTTATTGTTGATGATTCCGTAAGGGAGATGACGGTCATGATAACCAGGAAAGCAGAGGGAACCCCAGTGTTTCTCAGGAGCCCGTCCGGGGTTGAGATGTCAGCCCGGTCTCATGATCAGAAGATCCAGTGGTTTGAATCGCCTCTGTTTGACATGGTGACGCTGCTGAACCCTGATCGGGGGAAGTGGACGCTCAGGCTCAATGCCCGGGAGGGCAACCGCGTCTTTATCGTTGCAAATCTGAAGCTGCTTAGCTCGTTTAGCAGTTTTTTTGCTACAAAGGGCACGCCTCTCAAGATCGACGCCTGGCTTGAACGGGAGAAGGACCAATTGAATGTCCGTGAGATTCTCGATCAGGTTGTCATGAAAGGAAGCATCATTTTGCAGGATGGCAGGCGGGTTGAACTCAAGCTGGTCGACAGCGGGATTGGAGGGGATGCGGCGGTGCAGGACGGAATCCATACTGCAATGTTCCAGCCGCTTGAGACCGGAGACTATACGCTACAGATCACTGCAGAGGCCAAGACCTTCAAGAGGGAAAAGGAATTCAGATTTACCGTTATAGAGCCTATCCCTGTGCCGGCTTCCGGGGATGAAAAAAAGTCTGTACCAACAGATGTTTCAGCGCTGCCAGATGCGGGCCAGGAGGAAACGGTACACTGGCTGCTGGTCATTGCAGAATTTGTGGCCATAAACCTGTTTGCCATGATGCTCTGGTACGGTGGTCGCCGGTTACTGCCGCTGCTCAAAAAAAACAAGAGGGGGTAACATGATACGCATCGATGCATTATATCTGCTTCTGCTGGGAGAGGCCTTTCTTCTTATGACCGTTATGGCAGTCTTTCTGTATGTGAGGCTCAGGAAGGTAAGGGCCATGAAGCAGCGGACCAGGGTGCAGGAAGTAAAGACAGAGGTCGTTACGGCTTCCCCTGAACAGCAGCAGGAAATCGATCGGCTGAAAACCGAGTTGGCACGACTTGAGGGGATCGTCACCGAAAGGGAGGCAGAAATCAACAAGCTGCAGAGCTCCCGGGATGAGCCGGAGCGGTCGGCAACCGCGGCCGCTGATGCTGCAACTGCCCTGCAGGACGAACTGTTGAGCATTAATATAGATATGCCCAGAGAGGAGGACCTCTCGGCCAAAGTCAGGGAACTGGAAGCCCTCGTTGCAGCAAAAGACAAGGAACTGGCCGCAGCACAGGGCCGGTTTGATTCCCTGGAACTTGAATACCTTGCGCTCTATAATGAAAAGAACGCACAACCATGAAAAATCAGGGGCAGTCCGGCAAAGACAGCGCAGGGGGGCCGGACCAATTCAGCTGGATCCGGGAACTCTACCCTGACAAGTGTGCAGCAGAAGATCTTATCTTCAGCCATATTCATCCTGGTCACCGCATCTTTATCGGTACCGGATGCGGAGAGCCCCAGCATTTGGTGGGCTCACTCATCAGATATGTTCAGAGCAATCCCAAGGCCTTTGTGGACACTGAAGTACTGCAGGTCTGGAACCTCGGGGTGACGCCGTATGCAGATGAAAAGTACCAGACCAATTTCCGCTATAACTCATTTTTCATAGGAGAAAACACCCGCGAGTCGGTCAACAGGGGACTGGCGGATTATACACCGGTCTTTTTGTCGGCAGTGCCGCACCTGCTCGCCACCCGGCGTGTGCCGGTTGATGTTGCTCTTATCCAGACGTCACCTCCGGATAATCACGGCTACATGAGTCTCGGCATAAGCGTTGATATTGTCAGGGCTGCGGCGGCGAGTGCAACTCTGGTGATTGCACAGATTAACCCTCAGATGCCCCGGGTCCACGGTGATACCTTTATTCATGTCAGCCAGGTGCACTATTTGCTTCCCCATGATGAAGACCTCCTTGAGTTTGAAACCCACGTGCCCGGAGATATTGTTCAGAAGATTGGCCAATATGTGGCTCAGGTTATCCAGGACGGGGATACCATCCAGGTCGGCTATGGCAGTATTCCGAACGCCATCATGGCACATCTGGGGCATAAGCGCCACCTGGGAGTGCATACGGAATTGCTTACTGACGGCATCGTCGACCTCATGAGGCAGGGTGTTATTGATAACTCACGCAAGCAGGTCAACCGGAGTAAGACGATTGCCGCCTTCTGCATGGGGAAAAAGGCGACGTATGCCTTTATTAATGACAATCCCTCCATAGATTTCCGGCCGGTTGACTATACAAATAACCCGCTGATTATTTCGCGCATAAAAAACTTCACCGCGATCAACAGTGCTCTGGAGATTGACCTTACCGGACAGGCGACAGCAGAGTCTATCGGCAAATATTTCTTCAGCGGTATAGGAGGGCAGGCCGATTTCATGCGTGGTGCCATTCTCTCCGAGGGCGGCAAGACTATTCTGGCGCTCCAGTCCACAGCAGAAGATGGTTCAGTCTCCAGGATTGTGCCGTTTCTCAAGGAGGGCGCCGGGGTATCTCTCTCCCGGGGAGACCTGCATTATGTAGTGACGGAATACGGTATTGCCTATCTGCATGGGAAAAATATCAGGGAGCGCGCCATGGACCTCATTGCGATCTCCCATCCAAAGTTCCGGCGCTGGCTCGTTGAAGAGGCAAAAAAGCTCTCTCTGATATATCAGGATCAGGCCTTTGTCCAGGGGGAGAAAGGGGCCTACCCGGAGAATATGGAAACAGTGCGGACCACCCAAAAAGGGCTCGATATTATACTCAGGCCGGTGAAAATAAGCGACGAGCACCTGCTGAAAGACTTTTTCTATTCGCTATCGTCAGATGGCATGTACCATCGGTTCATCTCTACCCGCACCGACATGCCTCATGCCCGTTTGCAGCAGTACGTGGCGATTGATTATTCAAAGGAACTCGTCATCCTTGCCATGCAGAAGGAGGCTGACCAGGAGACTATCATCGGGATGGGGCAGTACTTTATCGATGAGAAGTCGCATACCGCGGAGGTGGCCTTCGTGGTCCGTGATGCCTGTCAGAACAAGGGGGTAGGCTCTGAACTGCTGACGTATCTGACCTATCTGGCAAAGAAAAGCGGACTGCACGGGTTTACGGCAGCAGTGCTGCCGGACAATAAGCGGATGCTGCGGCTCTTTGAAACCATGGGCTTTCAGATCGAAAAAACCACGGACGCCGACCTGTATGAGCTGAAGATGTCTTTTCGGTAGCAGCTGCAGGCCGGAGTCTTTATCCTGTCTTTTCTCTCGCCATGATAAAGCCTTCAATAGCCGCGCGGTATACCGGGCTCAGGCTGCTGAAATGGATGCCGTACTGCCAGGTCCCGTCGGCTTCCTGAAGGGCTCTGATCACTATGGCATCGGCGACAATCCGCTCAGAGCCCGGAAGATAGAAGGAGCAGGAGATCTTCTCATCCTTTTCGAGCAGTTTTTCTGTCTTGATCAGCATGCCGGAGGCGCTTATGTTCTGTGAAGTGCAGAAAAAAGATGTCCCGGATGTCTTGCCGTCAATCGAGATCTTCAACAATACCCGGCAACTCTTTCGTTGGGAAATATTCAGGAGCTGGCCGGCTTTCAGCAAGAGAAGCTCTGCATCAACCGGTTTTGTAATATAATCATTTGCCTTGCACCGCAGGGCACGGTCTATCTCGACAGCCACATCTCCGCAGGCGATAAGGATCGAGGTCGTCCTGGTTTCGGCATCCTGTCGTACTGCAGCACAGAAGGCCTCCGGGCTCATCCCGGGCATCTGCAGATCGATTATGACCATGTCCATCTTCTCCTGCCGGTGCATCTCCAGGGCATCCTGCGCTGACGGAGCGGTCAGCACGATGAGATCAGACCTGTTCATGAGACCGGTACTTCGCTCCGTTACCGTAAAGAGTTTACCTACGATCAGTATCTTTTTCATCAGAAGACTCCTGTGTTGGTAATGAAACATTTGCCTGTATTCCGTAGAACATATAGGCCAGAGAAATGAGTACAGTCACAAGCCACCAATAAGGGAGCGATGCCCCTGCTGTTGTCATCAGCGCTCCACTCAGGAGGGCCGGGGTGAGGGCGATAACCGCTATCCTGACAACAGATCGTCCGTCCAGAGCAAGGGCAAGCCGCCGGGCGTAAAGTCTGCCCGCGAGGGCAAAAACCAGCACCACGGTGCTCCAAAGCAGCAATGAAATGAATAGAGCAAAGGGATAAAGAATAACCGGAAATATGTCGACGAATGCCTCCAGAAGGTCATAAGCGTTTCTTCTTCCGATGGTCATCGTCTCACCGCCCAGATCAGAGAGACTAAAGGCCCGGGTTTCTGTTTCATTCTTCCGGACGATCAGGGCTGTTTTTGTAAAAAGCGCAACCGCTTTTGTGCCTTCAAGAGATTTTACCGAGCCGGTGGAATCAAGTATAACAACCGGCTCTCCCGTCGTTGGGTCAAGGATGCGGTAAGGTTCTTCCGCATCGACTGAAAGAACCCCCTTGGTTATGGTTATGTCCGGCAATTGCCGTATATACCCTGCTGCCTGATCATTCAGCCAGGCGCCGAGATCTGCCTGCATCCGAAGCGTACCCGGAATAGTGCAGAGAGCGAGCACTCCCAGCAGATAGACAAGGCAGACCCCCTTCCAGCGCACGGCCACATCCCGGTAAAGAGCACGGGAAAAAAAAGACAGGTACAGGGCATGGACCACGGAATACTGCTGCATCACATATCTTTCCGGTGAATCCAGGCATTGATCAGCAGCAAACCCATGCCGATGGTCAAAGCTGAATCAGCAATATTGAAGGCAGGCCAGTAGTGCTTGCCTGCATGGACCTCCAGAAAATCAATGACATACTTATGGACGATCCTGTCGGTAAGATTGCCTGCTGCTCCGCCGAGAATGCAGGCCATTCCAGGGCGATTCTGTTCATCGCGCAGCATAAGAATAAAAACGACGAGGATCGCCAGACAGGAGACGATTATAAAAAAAGTATTGCCCAGCTGTTTGAACATGCCGAACGCGGAACCGGTGTTCCGGTAATAGACAATATTGAAAAAAGCGGTAAGAGGCCTTACTTCAAGAAGATGCAGACTTGCCTCTATCATTGCTTTGGATATCTGATCCGCAGCACAGATACAGAGAGCCAGCAGCAGGTAAGGCACCTGTTTCCTGTATGCAGCGTAGGTCGGCATTACAGGTTTATGATCAGTGCATGTTCATCGCACTCAGGAAACTTTGGGCATCGTATGCAGTCTCCCCAGATCTTCTGGGGGAGACTGGCCTTGTCAATATCCGTGAAGCCGAGCTGACGGAAAAATGTCGGGCGATACGTCAAGGCAAATACCCGGCTGATGCCGAGCTTTTTCGCGTCTGCCAGACAGCGTTTTACCAGGTGGCTTCCGATACCTTCACCCTGGCTTTCTTTATGCACGGCAAGAGAGCGGATTTCGGCAAGGTCGTCCCAGAGGACATGCAAGGCGCAAACTCCTGTTATCACTTCAGCCTCTTCTGCGACAAAAAAATCACGCAGGTTTTCATACAGTTCATTAATGGACCTCGGGATCATCTGTTCCTTGCGGGCAAACTCATTGACCAGTTTTTGAATCTCCCTGACGTCAGTTATGGCAGCTTTTCTTATTTTCAATGTAGCGTATCCCTTCCTGTATTGTTCTAAGATTGACATTTGATAACGCCTCAGGAGAACTCCCGGCGCCTGTGTCGAATACTTTCATCAAGGACTGCGGGTCCAGTATCTTTGTCCTGGCGATAATCGCCCCAAGCATCACCATGTTGGCTGACTTAGTTGTAGCAACAGAACTGGCTATTTCAGTGGCCGGCACCGGCACGACGCGGATATCATGCTTGACCCGGGGTGGCGGGATCAGAGAGGAATCATAAAAAAGATAACCCTTTCTTGCAAGTTTCGGCAGAAATTTATCCAGGGATATCGTATTCATGATAACCAGGATATCCGGGGTAAGCACAACCGGAGAACCGATCATCTCATCGGCCACGACCACCGTACAGTTTGCAGTACCTCCACGCATTTCGGCACCGTAAGAGGGAAACCAGGTCACCTCTTTTCCTTCGAACATACTGGCAAAAGCCAGAGACTTGCCGAGGAAGAGAATGCCCTGGCCGCCGGAACCGGCAATAATAATCTTGTAGGTCATACCCCTGTCTTTGCTCCCCGGTCCCTGTATATCCCGACAGGAAAGACCTTCAACATTTCTGCCTGCATCCACAGCAATGACTCGGCCGGAGTCATACCCCAGTCAGTCGGGCAGGGAGAAAGTATTTCGACCATGCTGAAGCCGAGGCCTCGGAGTTGACACCTCAGGGATTTTTCTATGGCCTGACGCGCTATCCTGATATCCGCAGGGGAGGTAAGCGCTACCCTTTCAATATAGGCAACACCGTCTATGGTGGCGAGCATTTCAGCCATCCGCAGCGGGAAGCCATGTTCTGCGGCCTCCCTTCCCCGGGGAGTTGTCGCCGTACGCTGCCCCATGATAGTCGTGGGCGCCATCTGTCCCCCGGTCATGCCGTAGGTAGCATTGTTGACAAAGAAAACCGATATATTTTCTCCGCGCGCAGCAGCATGGACGATTTCGCCGGTACCTATTGCCGCAAGGTCTCCGTCCCCCTGATAGGTGAATACGATTCTGTCGGGCATGGTCCGCTTTAAGCCTGTGGCAACTGCAGGCGGCCTGCCGTGTGCCGCCTCGATCATATCAAAATGAAAATAGTCATAGGCAAAGACAGCGCATCCGACCGGAGCAATGCCAATTACTTTTTCGCGTATGCCAAGAGTGTCTATGCTTTCAGCGACAAGCCGGTGCACGATGCTGTGTCCGCAACCAGGACAATACCGGAACGCTGCCTCTTTCAGACTGCGGGGTCTGTCAAAAACTTTACGCATTGTCTTTGACTCAGACACGAATGTGTCCTTTGAAGCAGACCACCCTGTTTTTGCCGGAAGTCTTTGCTGCATACAGAGCTGTGTCTGCAGCATTGAGCAGAGATTTGATGTCACCGGCATTCATAGGATAGGACGCTACCCCACCGCTTAACGTTATCGTGATGCCACCGGTCAGGTCTTGCAGAAAAGCGGTTTGCTCGACCGAGTCCCGAATCCTGTCCGCCAGATAGACCGTATCCGCCTCGGACGTATTGGGCAGGACTATGACAAACTCTTCGCCGCCATACCGCACGGCGATATCGGCCTCCCGTGAGGCAGACTGCAGTATTCTGGCAAGTTCAACCAGGACATCATCGCCGGCCTGGTGACCATAGGTATCATTCAGCTTTTTGAAACTGTCGATATCGAACATGATCAAAGAAAATGAATGACCATAGCGGTTAGACCGAGCAATCTCGGCTTCGAGCTGCTTATAGAAATACCGGCTGTTGAAGAGTCCGGTCAATCCGTCCGTAATCGAAAGCCGTCTCGTTTCCTGAAATAGTCGTATTTTGTCGAGGATCATCGATATTTGGTTTCCTACCAGAGAGAGCAGAGCAGCAAAATCAAAATTGAAGGCATAGGCTGTATCCGTCTTTAAGGCCAGAAAGAGCATTCCGGTGACCTCCTGATTGAAAACGAGCGGAACTGCCGCCAGAAATGAAATGCCCTCATCC
The DNA here is from genome assembly GCA_013824615.1 of Thermodesulfovibrio sp. GTDB lineage: Bacteria > Nitrospirota > Thermodesulfovibrionia > Thermodesulfovibrionales > UBA6898 > PALSA-1316. The sequence continues at coordinate 20,570 of PNOC01000041.1, read as the reverse complement.
GTGAGTGTGGAATCCTTTGCAATCTCTACGGCTTCCGCGATGTACAGCGGTTCGCTGCTCAGAATTATATCACTGCAGAGTTTTTGCAGTCCGCCTTGTTCAGCTGCTGCAATGAATGCGGGAGTAAGGTTTTTACCGGTTTTAAAAAGAAAAAAGTTTCCGTCACGAACCATGAGCCAGCCCGTGCTGAAGTCGGTAACCAGCAAAACCTTATGGAGCAGGTTCTCGACTACGTGGTCCAGATTATCCGATGAGATGAAAGCGCTCGAAAGCGTATTGATAATGATAAGTTCCTTGTTCCTCTTCAGAAGTTCCTGCTCCAGGGTCACATAATTGGAGATGTCCTTCAACACAATCCGCAATAGCTTTGTGCCATCACCCGTGCTGAAGGGAAGAAGAGAGACCTCAATATGCCTGTTGTGAAAAATAACCAGGTCAAAGTCCGCGGCAGCTTTTGTAAAAACTTCCGGTACCTTCTCACAGAATATATTCAGAGATTCTATATCAGCGAAGGACTTGTTGAGAACATCCGCTTTTCTGATCCCGATAAAATCCGCACAACTCTGGTTCAGATCATAGATCGTCCCGTCGCAATTCAACACAATGAACGGATCCGGCATGAGATCCAGGGTGAAGAAAGCAATCTCCTTTGTCCCCCTGAATCCTGCACGGTTCGTGACATTATCTGGACTTTCTGAATTCATTATCTTTATATATTACAAATATTTTGAGGAAAAAAGAAGGACTTCCCTTAGACATTCGCACCGCGCAGGCAGGCGGGGATGATGACAGCGGGCATCCCTGCCCGGGCTGAGTCAATCCTGCCAGCCGAAGGTTCCGACGAGCGGGACGAAAACGCAGGGGGTATGATAGGTCCGCTGCAGCTCTCCGGCCGCCTTGACCAGTCTGATGAGCTGCTGGGAGTGCCTGTCGCCCACTGGGGCCACCAGAACTCCCTGAGGTGTCAACTGGTCGATGAGAGAAGCCGGAATTTCAGGAGCCCCCGCTGTGATGATTATCCTGTCAAAGGGGGCCTCCTCCGGCCACCCGAGCGAGCCATCACCAGCTTTCACGAAAATATTAGGATAGCCAAACGTCCTGAAGCGTTCTGCCGCTTTTTCCGCAAGATCTGCAAAACGTTCTATGGTATATACTTCTGCAGCAAGAATGGAAAGGATGGCAGCCTGATATCCGGAGCCGGTCCCGATTTCCAGGACTTTGTCGTTTTTGCGCAGATCCAGGAGTTCTGTCATGACCGCAACCATATAAGGCTGAGAGATCGTTTGTCCATCAGCCGTCGGCAGGGCTGAGTCGTCATAGGCACGTGACTGCACCGCGGGATCCACAAAGAGATGGCGCGGGATGTGTTCCATGGCCCATAGAACCTTTGGATCCCTGATGCCCCGCGGCAGCAACTGGTCTCTCACCATAGCCTCTCTGAGATCCTTATAATCCATGGTTTTCCTCCATTACAGCCTGCCGAGTATTTCCCTTGCAGCCACCACCCCTGAAGCAGAAGCCTGGATCAGCCCCCTGCTGACACCGGGGCCGTCACCCGCAGCAAAGACATTCTTTATTTCAGTCTCAAGCCTGTTTGTAAGTTTAAGCTGCATGGAATAGAACTTTACCTCAACGCCGTACAACAGTGTATGACGGGAATTGACCCCCGGAGCAATCTGGTCAAGGGCCTCGAGCATTTCAAGGATATCCGAGAGATACCGGTAGGGAAGGGCAAAGCTCAGATCCCCCGGCGTTGCATCGTGCAGGGACGGGCGGACAATATTCTTTTCTATCCGTTCACGTGTAGAGCGCCTGCCTGCCTGCAGATCTCCCAATCTCTGCACGATGACACCTTTGCCGATGAAATTGGCCAACTGGGCAATATAACGGCCGTAGGATATCGGCTCATCAAAAGGTTCGGTGAAATACGTGCTGACCAGAAGCGCAAAGTTGGTGTTGTTTGTCCTCCGGTCGGTATAACTATGTCCATTGACTGTCCAGATGCCCTTGAGGTACTCCTTGACTACCTCGCCATAGGGATTGACACAGAATGTTCTGACCTTGTCGTCGAACTTCTTTGAGTAGAAGACGAGCTTCGGTTCGTAGGTGATGCGCGTCAGAGGCTCCAGCACTGCTGCCGGCAGTTCAACTCTCACTCCCACATCGACCGGATTCTTGAGCTGGGTCAAGCCGAGCCTCCGGGATTCCTCTTCAAGCCACTTCGAACCCTCTCGCCCCGGGGCGAGAATCAGAAAGTCGGAGGCAAAAAACCTGCCGTCCTTCAGTTGAACGCCGACGTAACGGTCATTCTCGACAAGCACGCGTTCAGCCTCGGCGCTAAAGACGATCTCGATCTTTTTGCCGATAACGTCCTTCATTTTCTTGAGTACCTTGAGACACCGGTCAGTCCCGATATGTCTGACCCGGGATGGTATGAGCATGAGATTGTTTTTCGAGGCGACCTGTCCCAGGTTCTGTATTTCTTCGGGGTTGTCTCCGAAAATCTCATCGGGAGCACCGTATTGGATATAGATCTGATCGACATAATCGATCATTGCCTGAACACTTTCCTTGTCCATATACCGGGAGAGAAACCCGCCGACCTCGGGTGAAAGGCTGAGCTTGCCGTCACTGTATGCTCCGGCTCCGCCCCATCCGCTAAGTAAATGGCATTCCGGGCAGGTGGTGCAGGATATTTTTCTTTCTTTTGAAGGGCAGTGGCGCTTGACAATGTCCAGCCCTTTTTCAAGGATCAGAACACGGGGCTTTTTCTTGGTTTTGAGAAACTCCAGGGCAGCAAAAATTCCGGCCGGTCCGGAACCGAGAATGATGACGTCATAATTTTTCATCAGTATCCCCCAGCATATCCGAAACCTTCCAGCTGTCCCTCAGGTAAGTCAGTGCCGCGTGGTTCGTCAAATCAAGGTGGATTGGAGTTATCGAGATATAATTCTGCTGCACCGCCTCCATATCAGCCTCATCCCCGTGCTCCCAGAAGGTCCTGCCGCCGCCGATCCAGTAATATTTCTCGCCCCAGGGATTATAGGTTTCCTGTATCGAGTTCTCGTAGATGCGTTTCCCCTGCCTGGTTATCTTGATGCCTTTGATCTCCTGGCGGGAGACCTCGGGGAAATTCACATTCAGCAGGGTATCGTAGGGAAGGGAATGCCTCAACACATAGGAGACGATCTTTTTTGCAAAGAAGGCCGCGGTCTCGTACTGGAAATCCTTGTCTGACACGACTGAAAACGCGACCGACGGCACCCCGAACATCGTCCCTTCTATGGCAGCCGAGACGGTCCCTGAATATGTGATGTCATCGCCAAGATTCGCCCCGCGGTTGATGCCGGAGACGACGATATCCGGTTTCTGTGGAAGCAGTTTGTTTATACCGAGCGTGACGCAGTCGGTCGGGGTACCGTTAATGCTGAAGACCTGCGCCCGGATCTCCTCCGCCTTCAGCGGACGATGAAGCGTCAGTGAATGACCTGCAGCACTCCTCTCCCGGTCGGGAGCGACTATATATGTATCTCCCAGTTCATTCATGGCCCCATAGAGCGCCAAGATGCCGGGCGCGTGGACACCATCATCGTTCGTGACAAGAATTACAGTCATCTGTTCCTATTGTATCAGAAAGAAGACGGCTTGTTTACCTTATAGTTGTATAGCAGCGGCCATAAACACCTCAAAAGTCCTGCAATGACAACATGATTTAATCATGATTCTAACGTTAGGTGAGTTTTGCAAAGAAGGCTGGCAGGCCTCTTAAATGTCTGTAGGGTGTTGCAGGCAGGACTTTTTCGGCATTTCTGTCTGCTGCTACTAAATATTCTTTGAAGCAGCAATATAAAATCGGCGACAGGGTCACTCACTCGGTTCAATCGGTTCATTATCGGAATAGGTACCGAAAAAATCATCCCTGTCATCATCTTCAGAGACTACGAAGTAGGGCGAATACTCTTCAGCAGCCGATACCCTCTTCCAGGTTTCCCCGAGCGCGCTGACTATTACCGGGATGCCGTTATACCATTTCAGCTCCTCATAGTCCTCGGCCTTTTTCAGCTCATCTTCAGATAATCGTTTCATAATCCATTCCTCCCCGGCAGCGTCTTCTATTCCGCAACGTGGCAAACGGCATAACAGCAAAAGGACTGCTTCGCTATTATTCTATATTGAATCGGTATAGTCAATGCCACCTGCTGCGCAGCATCTTCCCGGTTAAACAGGTCAGATCTGCTATAATTTGACACTTTTTTCAAAACTTCTTGCCCTTTCAGGGCTCTTTGTGCAAAATATATACTCTATGCAAAGCGCCTTACCTGACGGACAACAGATATGAAGTCGGACAAGAGAATAACCTATAAGAATTCAGGTGTTGATATTGATGAGGGCGACCGCTTCGTTGACCTTATCAAGCCACTGGTCAGGAAAACGTTCAGACCCGAGGTGATGACCGACATCGGATCGTTCGGAGCCTTTTTTAAACTCGCTGCAAAGCACAAGAACCCCGTACTCGTCAGCGGCACCGACGGCGTTGGGACCAAGCTCAAGATCGCCTTCATGGCAGATAAACACGATACCGTCGGCATCGACCTGGTTGCCATGTGTGTCAATGATATTCTTACCTGCGGCGCTGAGCCGCTTTTTTTTCTCGACTATTTTGCAACCGGAAAGCTGAAACCTGAAAAAGCTGCCGAGGTGGTGGAGGGCATTGCAGCAGGCTGTGTTGAGGCAGGGTGTGCGCTTGTCGGCGGCGAAACAGCCGAAATGCCGGGATTTTATGAACCGGGCGAATATGACCTTGCCGGCTTTGCTGTCGGCGTTGCTGACCGGAAGAGACTTATAGACGGAAAAAAGATCTGTGCAGGGGATGCGATTATAGGTATCGCTTCAAGCGGTATTCACAGCAACGGCTATTCCCTGGTCAGAAAAGTACTCTTCGATGCTCACCGCATGAAGCTGCGAAAAGTTGTTCCTGAACTCGGCGCATCCTTGGCTGAGGAACTGCTCAGACCGACACGTATTTATGTCAAGGCGTTCAACGCCCTGAACAAAAAAATTGAGATCAGGGGCATGTCCCATATAACCGGCGGTGGAATTCCGGGTAATCTCCCGAGGGTTTTTCCCCGGGGACTCGGCGCCGAGATATTTGTTGATTCCTGGCCGGTGCTCCCTGTATTTGAGATGGTTCAAAGGCTTGGAAACGTGCCTGAAGAGGACATGCGCCGGACCTTTAATATGGGATTGGGATATATGGTTATAGTAAAAAGTGAGGATGTAAAAAAGGCACTGACAATTCTTTATCGCAATGACTATGAGTCTTTTTATATCGGAAATATAAAAAAGGGTATAAAGGGCGTGCGGTATGCATAAGGTCAGAATGGTCTTCAAGAAGGCTTTTACCCCTGTCACCATCATGCTTATCCCTCACAGCAACCGCAAGGCAATAAATCTAAAAGTCCCCTCTATCGGCATACTTGTTTCTATACTCCTGTGGTTCATAGGGACGATATATGTTTTTTCAGTAGCTGTTGATGCCTTTGAATACAAGAGGATGAAACAGAACCTCAACTATTATTCTTCACAGTTCATGGAATTACGCTCCACCATCTCCTCTCTCAAAAAGGCAGAAGAGGAATTGACCCGGCTCTTTTCATTCAAGACCAAAGAACAGGTCCTTAAGAACCTGGACACGTCTGACAGTGGCTCCCTTGATATGGATAACCTCAGAGAGCAGATTAAGGTATCGATGGAAAACGTTGGTGAAATAAAGGATTTCCTCAGTCAGCAGAAGGATGTTTTTCTCTCCACTCCTGTTGGATGGCCGGTTGCCGGGCGTGTTACTTCTTCCTTTGGAGAGAGAGACCACCCGAGGTCCGGGGAGCCGAAGTTCCATACCGGCATTGATATCGCAGCTGAGCCGGGAACTCCTGTCAAGGCAACCGCAGACGGCATAGTCAGTTTTTCCGGATGGTCAGGTGGAGGAGGCAATCTTGCTGTTATCGAGCACGGCTTCGGCTTTTCAACGTATTATGCCCATAACCGGATGGTGGTGGTAAAGGTGGGGCAGAAGGTTAGACGGGGCGAGGTTATCGGGTATGTGGGATCCACCGGCAATTCGACCGGACCTCATCTTCATTATGAAATCATACGTTCGGGGAAGGTAGTCAATCCCCTCTCGTATATCCAGGGGAGGTCATGATGTTCCATAAAAACACAGAAAAGCTTGAGTCCCTTATCGGCAGCAATTCTACCTTCAAAGGGGATATAGATACAAAGGGCACCATCCGCATTGACGGCGTCATCGAGGGAAACGTCAGCGCAGATTGGGTCGTCATCGGGGAGAAAGCGCAGGTGCGTGGCGATATCGCATCGAGGGGTATTGTTGTCGGCGGCAGGGTCGACGGCAATCTGCGCGCCAAAGAGATTGTGGAGATTCGGTCGAAAGGTCAGGTCTGCGGTGAGATTCATACCAGCAAACTGACGGTTATTGAAGGGGCTGTTTTTGACGGAAGGTCCTCGATGCATAAGGAAGAATCAAATGTTGTCGAACTGCTCCCAAAAGAAAAGATCAAATAGGCAAAGGACAACAACTGCCCGGCGTTATATTGATTTTTTTCAGTCTCTGGGTTAGCATAATAGGCTTTTTTCTGGTATATGTATATCTAAAGTAATTAATTATCCTAGTGGGAGGGCGTTTTCATGTCCAGGACTTCTGTGAAAAAGTATGTGTATTTTTTTGGTGCGGGCAAGGCCGATGGCAAATCGGAGATGAAAAATCTGCTCGGCGGCAAGGGGGCTAATCTTGCCGAAATGACAAATCTTGGCATTCCGGTGCCTGCCGGATTTACGATCACGACTGAAGTCTGTACCCGGTATTACGAAAATAACCGCAAATACCCGCAGGAGCTTGCCGCACAGGTTGACGCAGCCATAGGGCGCGTTGAGAAGATCATGGGCAAGAAATTCGGTGACGCGGTGAATCCGTTGCTGATGTCGGTGCGTTCCGGAGCACGCAGTTCCATGCCCGGTATGATGGAGACGGTCCTGAATGTCGGCCTTACGTCAAAAACCATTCCGGCCCTGGTCAAAAAAACCAACAACGAGCGTTTTGTCTACGACGCTTACCGTCGTCTGATGATGATGTATTCTGATGTTGTCATGGAGAAGGCTGCCGGGTTCGAGCCAGAGGAAGGGCAGGGCATCCGCCATAAGCTTGAGCATGCCATGGATGTAGTCAAGAAGAAGAAGGGATACAAAACAGATACTGATTTGACAGTCGATGACCTGAAGCTTCTCTGTGAAGAATTCAAGGTGATTATCAGGAACACCCTCAAGAAGGAGTTTCCTGATAACCCAAAGGACCAGCTCTGGGGTGGTATTGGCGCGGTGTTTCAGTCCTGGATGGGCAAGCGTGCCATATCCTACCGCAGGATCGAGAAGATACCTGAGGATTGGGGGACTGCGGTTAATGTCCAGTCAATGGTCTTCGGCAATACCGGTGACAGCTCTGCAACCGGGGTAGCCTTTACCAGGAATCCGGCCACAGGGGAAAACATATTTTTCGGCGAGTGGCTGCCCAATGCCCAGGGAGAGGACGTCGTTGCCGGGATTCGGACTCCAAACCCGGTGAACAAGGCAGGAAAAACTGCGGACACAAGACACCTGCCTTCGCTCGAGGAAAGCATGCCGAAGCTCTATAAGGAACTTTATGCAATACAGAGAAAGCTGGAGAAGCATTACAGCGACATGCAGGATATTGAGTTTACGATCGAAGACGGGCATCTCTGGATGCTTCAGACCAGGGTGGGCAAGAGGAACGGCCAGGCCGCCATCCGTATGGCAGTTGAAATGGCAGGAGAAAAGCTCATCACCAAAGAGACGGCTATACTGCGGGTCAAGCCTGAACAGCTGGATGAACTGCTCCACCCGAGTGTTGCTCCGGTTGCCGAGAAAAAGGCGGTGGAACTGGGCAAAGGGCTTCCTGCCGGGCCGGGAGGCGCTGTGGGGCGGATCGTTCTGACGGCTGACGATGCGGAGGCTCGTGCAAAAAAAGGTGAAAAAGTAATTCTGGTGAGGACCGAGACTTCACCGGAAGATGTGCATGGCATGCATGCTGCCGAAGCGATTCTGACGGCGAAGGGTGGTATGACCAGCCACGCTGCGCTGGTTGCCCGCGGCTGGGGCAAATGCTGCATTGTGGGCTGCTCGGCTCTCGATATCAATCTTGCCAAAAAGGAGATACGTGTCAACGGGCATGTACTGAAAGAGGGCGACTGGATAACCCTTAATGGGACCAAAGGCCGCGTCTATGCGGGGCAGCTTGACCTTCTGCCTGCAGATCCGGAAAACAATGCCTGGTATAAGCAGATGATGAAATGGGCGGACACCTTCCGGACGCTCAAGGTCAGGACGAATGCGGATACCCCGGACGATGCAACAACTGCGCGGAACTTTGGCGCAGAAGGTATCGGCCTTTGCAGGACAGAACATATGTTTTTCGGTCCGGACCGTATTAAGGCAGTGCGTGAGATGATCCTCTCGGATACTATTGAAGGCAGGAAAAAGGCACTCGCAAAGCTGCTTCCTTTCCAGAAAGCTGACTTCACCGGCATCTTCAAAGCGATGGCCGGACACCCGGTTACGATACGTCTTCTGGACCCGCCGCTGCATGAGTTTCTTCCGCATACAGATAAAGAGCTGCATGACCTTGCCAGGGATATGGGTGTGCCTTTTGACAGACTGAATGCAAAAAACAAATCCCTGCATGAGTTCAATCCGATGCTTGGCCATCGCGGCTGCCGTCTTGGAGTGACCTTCCCGGAGATTTACGAAATGCAGGCTCAGGCTATCATGGAGGCTGCCTGTCTGCTTACCAAACAGAAAGTGAAGGTAAGCCCTGAGATCATGATTCCGTTGGTCGGTCATGTCAATGAGCTCATTGCCATGAAAAAGGTGGTGGTGGACACGGCAGCGAGAGTCCAGAAGGAGGCCGGGGTGAAAGTGGCCTATACCGTCGGCACGATGATCGAACTGCCCCGGGCCTGTGTTACCGCGGACGAGATTGCGACTGTGGCAGAGTTTTATTCCTTCGGCACCAATGATCTGACACAAACCGTATACGGTCTTTCCCGTGATGATGCCGGCAGGTTCCTGCCTTTTTATGTCGAAAACGGCATACTCAAGGATGACCCTTTTATTACCATTGATCAGAGCGGTGTAGGATCATTTATGAAAATGGCAGCAGAAAAGGGCAGAAAGGTGAAGAAGGACCTTAAAATTGGCATATGCGGGGAGCACGGCGGAGAACCGAAGTCGGTTGAGTTCTGCCACACTCTCGGCCTCAACTATGTCAGTTGCTCGCCATTCAGGGTGCCAATTGCCCGTTTTGCTGCTGCTCAGGCGGCACTGAAACAAAAGACGGCTAAAAAGAAATAACAACAAAATTCTAATATTTCCTCGAAAGGGGTAGCGCTCTGCTACCCCTTTTTTGCGTTCAGGTGATCTGATAATGAAAACTTCAGGTTGACAGTCTGCAGTCCGATGCGGTAAAACTGTAGGAAACATGAGATCAGGGGGGATTTGATGAGCATAGCTGAAGCAAAAAAATACATTCGGGATCTTCACAAAAGGCAGGAGAATCCTTATCTCTGGCCGGATTTTCTCACAGGACTGCCGGATAAGGCGGCGATTCTCAGTAAGCTGCAGGAGGTCTATCCAAAACTTGGCAAGTACGCCATTGTCTATGTCCGTATAGCGAACATACATCCATACCTTATCAAATACGGTCCGGACAAGCATGCCGATATTATACAGTGGGCGGCCGCTATTCTGAAGACATCCTGTGACCATTGTGCCGGCTGCTTTGTCGGGACAGCGAGCACGCATGATTTTGTCGTCATGTGCGAAACCAGAAATATTGAGAAACACATGCGTGAGGTTCAGAAGGACTTTAATAGGCAGATTCAGACATACTATGTCAAAGAGGATCTGCAGAACAAGACCACGCTCTCATTTTCCAGAAACGGGGAAATGGTGCATGTCGGCCTTATCAGACTGGTGGCTGTTATTGCTGCCAGGCCGATAGAAACAGAACAGACTCTTCTGATCCGTGCAATGAGTAAGGCCTGCGACGAGGTTGAAGGTGGCGATGAGGTAATGGTCTTGTTGTGAGGAAGCAGCAAAATAGTTGTTGGCCCCGTGTACAGGCCATTCTCACGGCTTTTTTTAGTGTTCGGCGGCCGTTTTATGATTACTGGATAGTGTTACCGACTGACTGCCGGTGAGTGATTTTTCCTTTCCGCTGATTGGCATTACCTGCGGAGATAGCCATAGGCCGCTGCGGCTTCAGAAACTCTATGGGGAAGCTGTCCTCAGGGCCGGTGGAAGGCCTGAATACCTTTATTCTGACAGCTGCCCGACTGTTCCTGCCGCAATGATGGACGGGCTGTTGATACCCGGCGGCGGAGACATTCACCCGCAGCAATATGGGGAAGCGGTTATTTCTCAACTCCGGCTGGAAGACGCGGGCCGGACTGCCTTTGAACTGGACCTTCTGAAGACCGTCCTGGAGTATAATAGACCTGTGTTGGGTATATGTTATGGCATGCAGCTTATCAATGTATATCTTGGGGGAAGTTTATACCAGGATATCAGGTCACTGCTTCCTCAGGGGCTTGATCATTGCGCCGGCCGGCATGACGTATCAGTCAGGACGAATCCATATCTCCCTGTGGGGACCTGGACGGTAAACAGCAGTCATCATCAGGCGGTCAGGAATCTTGGTGCCGGTCTGGTCTCCATGGCCTTTTCTCCCGATGGCATCTCCGAGGCTTTTTATGGGGACCGGCCGGGTTTTCTCCTGGGAGTCCAGTGGCATCCGGAACGACTTTCTGATCATCTGTCGGAGCTTTTGTTTGAGCGCTTCGTCTCTGCCTGTCGGCACTTGTGAACCTTTTCCGGTCCGTAGTATATTCTTCGGTTCTGTTCATGCTGGTTCTGGGCCTTTCCTGCTCTACAGAACAGAGGCCGAAAGGGCAGATTGTCTACCGGCTTAATGCTGACCCGACTACCCTTGATCCTGCCTATATCGTGGATGTTACCGGAGGGGCGATCGCCGCTAAACTCTTCAATGGTCTCGTCCGCCTCGATGCCGAATTGAGGATTGTCTCTGATCTTGCACATACATGGGAGATTCTTGACAAAGGCTGCACCTATGTCTTCCACCTGCGAGACAATGTTTCCTTCAGCAATGGACGTGCGGTCGTTGCTGACGATTTTAAATACTCTTTTGAGCGGGTGCTTTCACCAAAGGGAAGATCACCCAATACCTGGGTGCTGGATAAGATACTCGGGGCAAAAGCGTACAGTCAGGGCAGGGCTGACACTATCAGCGGGGTTGAGGTCCTGGACCGGCATACGCTCAGGATAAGGCTGGAGAGCCCCTTTGCCCCGTTTCTGCAGCTGCTCACCATGACTGCTGCCTTTGCCGTTCCGCAGGAGGAGATTCAGCGGCTGGGACCTGACTTCGCAGTCCATCCGGTCGGGTCTGGCCCCTTTGTGTTGCAGGAGTGGAGGCATAACACAGAACTGCTGCTGCTGCGCAATGCAGCATATTACGCGGGCGTTCCGCCCATGGAGCGGATACGCTACCGTATCATTCCGGAAGACCTGACAGCAGTTACTGAATTCGAGCTTGAAAATATTGATGTTATAGGGGTGCCTGCCTATGAGTATTCCCGGTTAAGATCTTCCAAGAAATGGAACAGGCTGCTCTCCTCGTCGCAGGGCGTCAATACGTATTATCTGGGTTTCAATTGCGCGAGACCTCCCTTTGATAAGCCTGAACTCAGAAAGGCTGTTGCCAGGGCTGTAGATCGGGAAACCATTCTCCGGACTTTCTATGAAGGCAGAGGCAGGCTGGCCTCAGGCCCGGTTCCGGATGTCCTCAGGCATTGGCCGGCTCCGGTGCTTCCTTCCTATGCGCCAGTCTACGGTACTGGCCGGGCGCGGCAGACAGCTCCCGGAAAAAGGGACATTCCGCCGGCAATCAACTTTTATGTTAATGCAGACCAGGAGGTGGTTGACATCGCCGAAATTATTCAATGGTATCTCAGAAAAGCAGGTATCGAGGTGAAGATCAAACAGCTGGAATGGAGCGCCTACAAGGCAGCCATTAACAATGGTGAGGCTGATATGTTCTGGCTTAGCTGGTGGGCTGATTATCCGGACCCCGAGAATTTCCTCTTTCCGCTTTTCCATTCTTCAAACCACGGGGCCGGCGGCAACAGGTCCAGGTATTCGAACAAGGAGGTTGACCGCCTGATTGAAGCAGGCCAGCGGTCTGAGGATGAGCGTCTGCGCGACGACTATTATATGAAAGCCGAACATATTATTGCGGAAGAATCGCCCTGGGTCTTTATGTGGCATAAGACCGAATACACGCTGCGACAGCCCCGTCTGAAAAATTACAGAATGTATCCGATTTACAGCATCGACAAGGGGACTGAGGTATCATTCTGACACGCTATATTCTACATAAAATCCTGATGCTGATACCGCTGCTGCTCGGTATCACCTTTATAACCTTTTCTCTTGCAAAGGCGCTTCCGGGAGACCCGGTCTACAGCATGGTCGGCGAACGTGCCAGCCCCGAGATAATCGAAAAGATTCGCACCGAGCTCGGCGCTGACAAAGGTATCCTCCGTCAATATGGAGGGTATCTGCAATTGCTTGCAAGGGGCGAACTCGGCAGGTCATATTACACCAACAGAAGGGTGGCTGAGGATATTGCAATAAAGGCACCGCAGACCTTCAAGCTGGCGTTTGCAGCAATGCTCATAGCTGTGCCGGCCGGACTTCTGCTCGGCCTTTCCGCTGCACTGAGCAGAAGGCGTTGGGTTGACAGGGCCATATCCGGCCTGACGATATCCGGCTTGAGCCTGCCAGTATTCTGGAGTGGCCTTATGCTGATGTTCCTGTTGAGTCTGAAGTTGAAACTCCTTCCGCCGTCAGGGACCGGCGGGTTACAATTCGTCCTGCTGCCGGCAATGACGCTGTCCTTGCCGGCCTTGGCAAGCCTGGCGAGGGTCACCCGGGTGGCAGTGCTCGACATCAGGGCAATGCCGTATATCCGGACCGCCCGGGCCAAAGGGCTCGGTGATCTCAGGATTATCTCGGCGCATGTCATGAGAAATGCACTCATTCCTGTTATTACCGTTATCGGCCTCGACTTCGGCAGTTATCTCAGCGGTGCGGTGCTCACCGAGACAATATTCGGCTGGGACGGTATCGGAAGGTTTGCCATGGAAGGAATCATCAAGAGAGACTATCCGGTGATTATGGGCTGCATCCTGGTAAGCACGCTCTGCTTTGTCTTAGTAAACATGATGGTCGATCTGCTGTACCAGTATCTTGATCCCCGGCTGAGGAAACGCTGAGGTCTGCATGGGGTGGACTGCCAGAATATCGCTCGGTATTATTTCGGCACTTTTTCTATTGTCCTTGTTGGCCCCCTGTCTTGTTCCCTATGACCCGGATGCCATTGATCTCGACAGCATCCGGCAGCCGCCATCTCCGAAACACCTGCTGGGGACGGACGGCAAGGGACGCGACATGCTGGCCCGTCTACTCGCCGGTGGAAAAATATCAATAGGCATATCTGTCTTTGCTGCAATCCTCTCTATGGGCATCGGGCTGTTCATCGGCCTGCTCTCCGGGTATTTCCGGGGTGCGGTTGACCTGACCCTGATGGCCTTTGTGGATCTTATTCTTGCTTTTCCTTCGTTGATACTCGCGATCGGAATATCGGTGCTGATGCCTCCGGGTGTGTACACGGTGGTCATTGCCATCGCCTCCGTAAGCTGGGCCTCCTTCGCACGACTCGTCAGAGGACATGTGCTTACAATACGGGAGCAGCCCTACATCGAGGCTGCGCGCGCGATAGGCTGCAGCGACCTGAGGATAGTGTGGCGCCATATTCTGCCCCAGTGTCTGCCGCTTGTGCTGGTCATGGCGGGCATGAAACTCGGAGGATACATTCTGACGGAGGCGGCCCTCGGGTTCCTGGGCCTGGGTGTGCAGCCGCCGACAGCCACCTGGGGGGCCATGATCAGCTCGAACAGGGCCTATCTGAATGCAGCCCCCTGGATGGTGCTGCCTCCGGGTGTGCTCATTGCCGTAACCGCTCTCTGTTTCAATCTGGCAGGAGATTCACTGAGAGACGGATTTGATGCCGAACAGAACAAACTGCGCTACTATTGAAGTCTTCGTAAAAAGTCCTTCTGCTGCGTTACGCCTCGTCTATCCGCTGTTTGTCAGGCAGAGTAATTTTGGGTATGGTCACACCGTTACATTAATCTATGAAAAGGGATAATGCATGATACTTCAGGGAAGGGATATTAGAACAGAGGATACGTTACTCTTGTACCCGTCTCTATCAGTGCACGTATCGGCGCATAGGTTTTACGGTGGATAGGACAGGGACCGTATCTCTGCAGGGCTTCGAGGTGTAATCTGGTCAGATAGCCCTTGTGGACATCAAACCCATAGTCCGGGTAACAGTGATGATAGTCAAGCATGGCCTGGTCTCTGGCGACCTTTGCAAGTATCGAGGCAGCGCTTATTTCAGGAACTGAATCGTCGCCTCTCACAATAGCTCTGACCGGCATATCCAGCCTGGGTGCGTGGTTTCCATCGACAAGGACTCTGTCTGGCCGGAGGGACAGCCCCTGCACTGACCGACTCATTGCCAGAAGCGTCGCCTGGAGCACATTAAGTCTTTCAACTTCTTCGACACTGGCAGTTGCGATGTACCAGCTCAGTGCATGCATCTTTATTTCTTCACTGAGGGCTTCCCGTTTTTTTTTCGTCAGCTTCTTTGAATCAGCAAGCCCCTTAATACCACGTTCAGGATTCAGGACTACAGCCCCGACATAAACCTCGGCCGCCCCGGACCCACGGCCTGCTTCGTCAACACCGGCAATGACCATGAACCCCTGGCCTCGGGAATGCAGGTCATGCCGGTATCTGTCCATAGCAGATTAGCGTGCCGTAATATCTTTTTCCTTGATCTTGGCGGCCTTGCCCTTTTTGTCTCTGATGTAATAGAGTTTTGCTCTGCGCACATCACCTCTTTTGATGACTTCGACCCGGTCGACATTCGGCGAACAGACGGGGAATATTTTTTCAACGCCAATGCCGAAGGACACTTTCCTGACCATAAAGGTCTCGCGTGTACCACAGCCCTTGCGGCCGATTACAAGACCCTGGAAAGGCTGTATCCTCTCCTTGTCGCCTTCAACGACCTTGACATAGACTTTTACCGTATCACCAACATTAAATTTCCCAAGGTCTCTCTTGAAACCCTCTTCAATAGCGTGCAACAGGTTCATGAATCTTCCTCCTTTATTTCCTTTAATATTTTTTCTTCATCCGGAGATGGCTGGTACACGGCAAGCAGGTCAGGTCTCCGTGCAGCCGTTACCTGCAGCGCCTGCTTTTTTCTCCAGCGGTCTATCTCCCGGTGGTTCCCGGAGAGAAGCACGTCCGGGACCGTTCGGCCGTTCAGATCTTCAGGCCTGGTATAATGCGGATAGTCCAGCAACCCGCAGGCAAAAGAGTCCTCTTCAGCCGAACGACTATCACCAAGCACGCCAGGGATTAGCCTGGCAACGGCATCTATTATAACTAAAGACGGCAGTTCTCCGCCAGTCAATACAAAATCTCCCACAGATATTTCATCGTCAGCCAGGCAGGCATGCACCCGCTCGTCTATCGCCTCATATCTGCCGCAGAAGAAAACCAGTTCCCGGTCGTCCCCCACCAGTTCTTCGGCCACCCTCTGGGTAAAAACGCGGCCTTTGGGCGAAAGCAGAATTACCCTTCTCTTTTCACGTTCGGGCCACTGTTGAGCAGTGATTCTGAAAAAAGGCTCCGGCTTCATGACCATCCCGGCTCCGCCTCCGTACGGGTAGTCATCAACACTGCGGTGTTTGTCCGTTGTGTAGTCCCGAAGATCATGGACGTTGACATGAATCAGCTCATTTGCTATGGCGCGCTTCATGATACTCGCTCCGAGATAAGCCCTGATGACGTCGGGGAAGATGGTTACAATGCTATAGTGCTTCACGGCGTGCAGTTTCCGGTGTCATGGTTACTATTGCTGCGATATGAGCGGTACATTATTCCTCAATTCTTAATCCAAAAGGCCTTTCATAGGGCTGATTAACATGGCCTTGCCTTCAGGATCAATCTCCCGAATAACATCCTTGATCGCAGGAATCAGATACTCCCGGCCGCCACCCCTCACGATATAAACGTCATTGCTGCCGGTACTCAACACTTCCTCAACAATGCCAATAATCCGCCCGTCCGTTGTCCTGACCGTCATACCCAGCAGATCACTGATAAAGTATTCCCCGGAGGGCAGGGGAGGGGCCAGGTCTCTTTCGATTGATATCGTAGCATTTCGGAAAGGAATCGTTGCCTCAGGGGTATCAATGCCCATAAAGGAAAGAACCAGATCCTTTGGCATTTTCTTCGTGGAGCGGATCGTTTGGACCGTCTGTAATCCCTCGCTGGTCACCACGATGACTCGCTGTCCCGGAAGCAGGATGGCAGACAGTTTCGAGAGGGGTAAGGCCTTCATCTCACCTTTTACCCCCCACGCACGGAGAATCTGAGCTAAAGAAAGAAGATTTGTGTGAATGAGCGTAACCCGATGAGAATTAAAGCAGGATTACTTGCATAGCAGTTCCGGAGACTTATTCAAGGATTTCGAGCACACAACGTTTACCCATCTTTGTGCCGGCAGCAGAGAGAATAGTCCTCATCGCCAGGGCTGTTTTGCCCTCCCTGCCGATTACCTTGCCAAGATCCCCGGGGGCCACCTTGAGTTCGTAAACCGTGGTTTTTTCTCCGGTTATCTCGTTGACCGAAACCTCCTCCGGCTTGTCAACCAGGGCCTTTGACATGGTTTCGATCAGTGCTTTCATCCGTCAGTTTCCGGAAAATCTGTTTTAATTTAAAGGCCGGCCCGCTGCATCAGTTTTTTTGCGGTCTCCGTGGGCTGTGCTCCGTGCTGCAGCCAGTGTCTTGCCTTGTCCAGATCAATCTTGATCTCTGAGGGCTCTTTTAAGGGATCATAGGTCCCGAGAATCTCAATGAACGGTCCATCTCTCCGGGTCCGTGAGTCAGTGACTATCATCCGGTAGAAAGGTTTTTTGTGCGCACCCATCCTAGTTAATCGAATCTTGACCAAAAAAACACCTCCTGAAAAAATTATATTCGAATAGTTTAATATATCTCGGCATAGTAAGTAAAGCCCTGTCAGAACTAGAAAAATTTTGGCATCTTCAGGTTTTTTTTGCCCTTAAACATTTTGAGCATTTTCTTCAGCTCAACATACTGTTTGATCACCCGGTTGACCTCCGCAACGGTTGTACCGCTCCCCTGTGCTATTCTTTTTCTCCGGCTTCCGTTCAGAATATTGTGATTTGCCCGCTCCTGAAGCGTCATGGAATTGATGATCGCCTCGGTCCTGACAAATTCCTTCTCATCGACCTTGAGATTCTTTGCCTTGTTGAACCCGGGAATCATACCCAGCAGACTTTCGAGTGATCCCATGCTCCGAATCTTCTTGAGCTGTTCGCGAAGATCATCAAAAGTAAACGAATCTCCCATGATCTTCTTCTGAAGACTGTCAGCCTCTTTCTGGTCGAACGATTTCTGGGCATGCTCGATAAGAGAGAGAACATCTCCCATGCCCAGGATCTTTGAGGCAATCCGGTCAGGGTGGAACGGTTCGAGCATGTCGATTTTTTCACCGACACCAATAAATTTGATCGGTTTATCTGTGACTGCCCGAATAGAGAGGGCTGCTCCGCCCCGCGCATCTCCATCCATTTTCGTCAGGATGATGCCGTCAATGCCAATCTGCTCATTGAACTGACGCGCGACGGTGACGGCATCCTGGCCCGTCATCGCATCCGCTACAAAAAGGACTTCGTGAGGTGCCACAGCAGTTCTGACGTTCTTGAGTTCTCCCATAAGCGTCTCGTCAATATGCAGTCGCCCGGCGGTATCGAGAATAACAATGTCGTTTGCCTCGGTTTTTGCAGTCCTGATAGAGTCCCGTGCTACAGACACCGGGTCTTTAGTGTCACGGGCATGGAAGACGTTGACCCCCAGTTGCTGTCCCAGGGTAATCAGCTGATCAATTGCTGCCGGACGCTGCAGATCACAGGCCACCAGCAGAGGCCTTCGGCCCTCTTTCTTGAATATACGGGCAAGTTTTGCAGCTGTCGTGGTCTTGCCGGACCCCTGAAGCCCGACCATCATGATTACCGTAGGAGGGTTGGGCGAGAGAGCTATTCTGGTGTTTGTGCCGCCAAGCAGTGTGCAGAGTTCATCGTTGACAATCTTGACCACCTGCTGCCCAGGGGTCAGACTCTCGAGGACCTCCTTGCCGACAGCCTTTTCCCTGATCTTCTGTATCAGGTCCTTGACGACCCTGAAATTGACGTCTGCCTCAAGAAGTGCCAGACGTATTTCTTTGAGAGCAACGTCTACATCCTCCTCTTTAAGGAGTCCACGGCTTTTAAGACCCTTGAAGATGAGGTCAAGTTTTTCGGAAATATTATCGAACATGCTTAGAGCAGCTTCTCGACCTGGCTGGAAACAGTCCCGGCAAAATCTTCTATTGCGCCTACATGCTGGCTGACGATCTTGCCTGTTTTATCAATAAGAAAAAGGACCGGGATATTCCTGACCTTATATGTCTGAGTGATTATCTCGCTGCCCAGAAGGATGCTGTAGTTGATCTTATTTTCCCTCGCAAAATCCTGCAATTTTGCGGTAAGATTGCTTCCCTCGTCAACCGAAACTGCCAGCACCGTCACATTCCTGTCCCGGTATTTTTCCTGAAGCGCAACAAGGTCCGGGATGGTCGAGCGACAGGGAGGACACCATGTGGCCCAGAATTCCAGGACGACAACCCGGCCGGCAAGGCCGGAAAGGCTGATGTTCTGGCCCGAGAGATCTTTTGCGGTGAATTCAGGGGCATTGCTCCCCGGCGCAACAGAGGCAGATATCCTTTTTTCATCGTTTTTTGCCGTACACGACAGCAGTGACAGAGTCAGCAGAAGGAGCAGGATGCCTTTCAGCATCCTGTCAGATCCTGTCCGCTCAGGCCATGAATGATGTCGGTATTCCAAACAGTATCAGCCTGCCAGCAGGGAGTCCAGTTTCGCCTTCAGCTGCGGCTTTGGTACTGCACCCACAACCTGGTCGACTTTCTGCCCCGCCTTAAAAAACATTATCGTCGGAATGCCCATTATCTTATACTTGCTGGCAATATCCGGGTTTTCATCCGTGTTCAGCTTTGCCACTTTTACCCGCCCGGAATAATCCTTAGCCAGTTCTTCAACCGTAGGCGCAATCATGCGGCAGGGGCCGCACCAGACAGCCCAGAAATCCACCATAACAAGGTTTGGCGACTGCAAGACCTCCTGGTCCCATGTTGCCGTGGTAACGTTAAGTACTCCTTCAGCCATCGTAAAAACCTCCTTGTGATAATTGTCTGAATTATATTTTGTGCAGCGGCTATTTGTCAAACAGATAGCCGCAAAACCCTTAAATAACCGGCACCGAGGAGCAGGCAGGAAGAGCACCTGTTGCGTTCCTGCTGCTCCGGGGAGTTTGGGCATTATGGTGCCCGGAACTCATTGACAGCAATGTTATTTTCTGTTATGTTCTCTAATGATGAAAATCTGTTTGTCCGTCCTTCTGTGGCTGGGGTGTGTTTTTTACCCTGCCATAGTTTCGGCATTCGATCCTTTGGGACTGCAGCCGATATCTCCCTATGGGATCTTCTCCGTCATGAGTGCTGAGACACTACCTCATCGCAAACTTGCAATGGAAGTAAGCGCCGAACGCTCAAAAAATCCGTACTATTACCGTTTCGGCCTGAAGGGGGCCTATGGGCTTACCGACTCCATTGAACTTGACCTCATGGTGCCGTTCGTCTACCGTTATAACAACAATATCGACGGGCTTGAGGATATTTCCGTTGGATTCAGGCACCGGTTTTACGATGAAGGAAAATACGGTCCTTCGCTTGCGTACCTGGTGACCGCGGCGTTTGGCAGCGGACGCGAACAGCTTGGCACGAACGGCAGAATCGGCGTTGGCCTTATTGCCAGCAAACGCGTCGGTCCTTTCAAGGGCCATATGAATGCCATTTTCCAGAAACCCGGCACCAGCAGCCTGAATAACGAGATCACCTTTTCGGGAGGAATTGATTTTTCCGCCTCCAATAATATTAATCTGCTCGGAGAGGTTATAGTCAGAAAGGACCATACCACCCAGCGTTACAATGATATAGAGACCCGGCTTGGTTACCGGATAAAGACCATGGATTTCATGTATACCACGGTCGGTGCAGGCTTTGATCTGAAGAACAAAACGCCTGAATACCGTCTCCTGCTCTTGGTAAGTCTGACCTCGCCGATTGAGAAAAAAGATATCAGGAGAATATATGAAGAGGAATAGCAGCCCTTGGTTGCGGTTGT
>PNOC01000040.1 GCA_013824615.1 Thermodesulfovibrio sp. | reverse complement strand
CCCTATGCTGGCGGCCTCAAGCGGGGCCCTGCCTGAGTAGTACAGAACCGGATCGTAACCGAGGATACTCAGGTTAGCCACATCAGAGCCCGGAGGCATACCCTCGGGAATTGTATGGGCCCTGCCCAGGCAGCCTTCGGTGGCAAGCCGGTCCATATTCTTTGTCGTGGCATACTGGAGGGGCGTTTTGCCGCCAAGTTCTTTGAGAGGCCTGTCGGCCATCCCATCGCCTATGATCACAATATATTTCATTGGTTATTCAATGATGTCGCCCTCAGCCATCTCTACTTCAATGCCCTTCTCCCTCAGCCAGTGTATCCCTTTTTCAACATCTTCCGCCTCACCGTCCAGTTCGAGGATCATCTCCCCGACCGTTTCAGTAACCCTGGCACGACGGATGTTCGGGATAACGTTATACTGGTTTGCCATCATAAAAATAACCGGCTCCTTGATCAGTTGCTGAGGAAAAGTCAGCTTAACCCGCTTCTTCATGCTGCCTCCGGCCTGCTCCACCTGCAATAGCGGGGACAATCGAAACTTCGTCACCGTCTTTCACCGGGGTGGCCTCGGCACTTAAGAACCTGATGTCCTCTTCATTAAGATATATGTTGACAAATCTCCTGATTTTTCCGTTTTCAGAGATCCGCTCAGCTATCCCGGGATAATCCTTATCCAGTGCGAGGACAAGTTCAATAATCGTACCGACCTTCCCTTCAACTTCTTCTTTGCCCTGAGTCAACCTCTGAAGCGGGGTAGGAATTCTTACCTTGACTGCCATGTAGTATCCTCCTTCTGCATTATGTTTATTTTTACGCGCCCTTATTAATATTCACGAGCACCTCTTCAAACGCGGCCAGGCTCGGCTTTATGTAATGCGGCGAGGTGGTATGGCCCTGCAGGGCTTCCTGAGTCTTCAGTCCGTTGCCGGTAATGCAGATGACCGTTACCCCTTCTCTTTTGATCTTACCGCTCTCTATCATCTTCTTGGCTGCTGCGAGGGTCACTCCTCCGGCAGTCTCTGCAAAAACCCCCTCTGTCCTTGCCAGGAGCTTCATGGCGTCAATGATCTCCTGATCACTCACGTCCTCTGCATAACCTCCGGTCTCTTTGACTACCTGCGAGGCATAAAACCCGTCAGCAGGATTTCCGATTGCCAGAGACTTTGCAATCGTATTCGGCTTTACCGGCCTTATAACGTCAGTGCCCTGTTTGATGGCCGTCGCAATGGGTGAACACCCGGTGGCCTGTGCTGCGTAGACTTTTGTTCCGACCTCTTTAATAATGCCGACTTCCTTAAACTCCTTGAAGCTCTTCCAGACCTTAGTAAGCAGGGACCCGCTGGCACAGGGTACAACAATATTGTCCGGCACTTTCCAGCCCAACTGCTCGATGATCTCGAACCCTATGGTTTTCGAACCCTCGGCATAAAACGGCCGGATATTGATATTCACAAAGGCCCATTTATATTTGTTGGCAATCTCGCTGCAGAGCCGGTTGACATCATCGTAATTGCCGTCGACCGCGACAAGGTTCGGTTCATAGACGAGCGACGCAACGATCTTGCTTGCCTCCAGTGTCGCCGGGATAAAGATAAAACGCTTAAATCCTGCCCGGGCGCCATGGGCAGAGACCGAATGAGCCAGGTTGCCGGTAGAAGCACAGGCAACCGTATCAAACCCGAACTCTTTCGCCTTGGTCAGGGCAATAGCAACCACCCTGTCCTTGAACGAGAGCGTCGGATGCACCACCGTATCATCCTTTATATAAAGTTCATCGATACCCAGAACCTTCGCCAGATTGTTCGCCTTCATAAGAGGTGTAAACCCCGAATCGAGTCCTACCTGCGGGTCTCCATCAATAGGCAGCAGTTCGCGGTATCTCCAGAGGTTCTTCTCCCTCTTTTCGATCTTCTTCCTGCTGATCTCCGTGGCAATGCTCGTATAATCATAGGCCACCTCAAGCGGCCCAAAACAGAACTCACAGACATATATGGGCTCAATCGGATATTCCCTGCTGCATTCCCTGCACTTCAGACCTTTTATGTGTCCCATGCCTCGCACCTCATTTACTATATTTATCGTGTATTTTACTTCAAAGCACCCATTAATTAAAAGATATTTAGAAAACGCTTTCCTGCCCGGATACATATGAACAACCCGATTTGACAACGATAAATCCTGTCTGATAGCATTACTCACCTGACATGGACCCGGATATTCCATCATGACACGACATACCCATAAACGCTCGGCAAAGGCAGGCCTTCCCCCCGGCTCACTCGTTCACCTTGGCAATACGCCAGGCCGGCAGATCCTGATCACAGTCATGGACTACGATGGCGCAAGTATTCAGGAGAAGCAGATCAGTGTTATCGATGAGTGCTTCCTCTTCAGGGACAAACCATCGGTCACCTGGATCAATATCGACGGGCTCAGCCAGCCGGATATAATACAGAAGCTCGGCGACTGCTACGGGTTTCATCCTCTGGTGCTTGAAGATATACTCAATACCGGTCAGCGGCCAAAGATGGAAGACTATAACGAATATCTCTATGTTGTCCTGAAGATGCTGTATCCGGGCACAGACGGAGGCTCTGTTGTCAGCGAACAGATTAGCCTGATAGCCGGCGCAAACTTTATCATCTCTTTTCAGGAGGGTATTGAGGGCGATGTCTTCACTGCGGTCAGGGACCGCCTCCGCAACGACAAGGGCCGGATCAGAAAGATGGGGGCTGACTACCTTCTCTATTCTCTCATTGATGCTGTGGTCGACAACTACTTCAGTATCCTGGAGAAGCTGGGGGAAGAAATCGAAACACTGGAAGACCGGCTGGTCACCAACCCTGCTGACAAAACACTGACCGAAATCCACTTTCTCAAACGTGAACTGATCTATCTGCGCAAGGCTGTCTGGCCGCTGCGCGAGGTTATCAGCGGGCTTCAGCGCGGCGAATCTCCCCTGATACAGGAGGGAACACGGGTATATCTCAGGGATGTGTATGACCACACGATCGAGATTATAGAGACCGTCGAGACCTTCCGGGACATGGCATCGGGAATGATCGACATCTATCTGTCGAGCATGAGCAACAGGATGAATGCCGTCATGAAGGTCCTGACGATCATCGCCACGATATTCATGCCGCTCACCTTTTTGGTCGGCGTCTACGGCATGAACTTCAAACATATGCCCGAACTCGACAAGCCCTGGGCCTACCCTCTGCTCTGGCTGGTCATGATCTCGATCAGCGCAGGGATGCTGCTTTTCTTCAGAAAAAAGAAGTGGCTGTGACTACGCGATAACCCGGGAGAAAAATGGACTATATTAAAACCTTCATCGACATCTTCATGCATCTGGACAAGCACCTCAGCATTCTTATCGAGAGCTATGGGGTATGGACCTATGCCATTCTGTTCCTTATTATTTTTTGTGAGACAGGGCTGGTCATCATGCCGCTGCTCCCGGGAGACTCCCTTCTGTTTGCAGCCGGGGCCTTCGCTGCCCTGGGAGCTTTTGATATTTACTGGCTCTCGGCCCTGCTCGCTATTGCAGCAATTCTGGGCGATACCCTTAACTACTGGATCGGCCACTACCTCGGCCCCAAGGTCTTCAGCCGGCAGGGAGTCCGCTTTTTGAACCGGGAATATCTGGACCGTACGCATCAGTTTTACGAAAAATACGGGGGCAAAACCATTATCATTGCCCGGTTTATCCCTATCATCAGGACCTTCGCCCCTTTTATTGCAGGCGTCGGCAGCATGACCTACTCCCGGTTTATCATCTACAATGTAGCAGGCGGGTTGACCTGGATCGGAATCTTTGTCTGCGGAGGCTATTTTTTTGGCAACCTGCCGGTAGTCAGAAAGAATTTCACCCTGGTCATAATGGCGATTATTCTGATTTCGATCCTGCCCGGTGTCATCGAATTCCTCCGCCACCGTTATCGCAGACAGTCCTGATCGTGGGCTGATCATGGGCTGATCATGGGCTGATCATGCTATGATCAATACAATACGTTAAAAAAATGGCTATAAAAACACAGGTTGAGGAACTCAGAGAACGGCTGGTGCTGACGGCAGGGCTTATCCTGCTGATCATCTCTTTCGGAACATTGGGGTACATGTTCATCGAAAGATGGCAGTTCTTCGATTCACTCTATATGACCATTATCACTCTGACGACCGTCGGCTACCGGGAGGTCCATGACCTTTCCTTCAGGGGCCAGATATTTACGATCGTCTTGATCATCGGTGGCGTCGGAACGGTATTTTATGCATTAAGCACCGGGGCCAAGATAATTCTGGAAGGCGAACTTCAGGAGATATTCGGGAGGAAGAGATTGGAAAAAAAGATCAAGGATCTGAAGGACCACTATATTATCTGCGGCTATGGCCGGATGGGCAGGATCATCGCCCGCGAACTCAAAGAAAAGAATTTTGATTTTGTTGCGATTGAGAAGCATAGTGACGTCGTCTATGATAATGAAGACGCTCTCATCTACCGGGGAGACGCTACGAAGGACGAAGTCCTCAGAGAACTACACATTGACCGGGCCAGGGGTTTGATATCCGTTCTGCCGACCGATGCTGAAAACATGTATGTTGTCCTGAGCGCCAGGGAATTGAACCCGTCACTCACTATCGTCGCCCGTGCCGGGGATGAAGGTTCAGAAAAGAAACTGATCCGCGCAGGCGCTGACCGGGTCGTCTCGCCTTACCATATCGGCGGGCTCAGGATAGCACATACCGTCCTTAAACCGGCTGTGGTTGACTTCATAGAGTTTGCCACAAAAAGCGGGAATATTGACCTGCAGATGGAGGAGATATCCATTCGGGAGCATTGCGGACTGGTAGGGCTTACCCTGGACGAGTGCGGGATCGGGCGCGAACTGGGGATCATCATCGTCGGCATCAAGACCCAGGCAGGAGAGATGAAATTCAACCCCACCTTCCGAAGCACGATCAGCGCCGGCGACACCCTTATCGCACTGGGAGAAATATCCAAGCTCAGGGTGCTCGAAGATATGGCTATGACGAAAACAAGTTAATGATAATAAACAGCGCCGGGTTTGTAAAAAATTCGGAGACAAGGCGCACAAGAAATGAGGAATGAGGCGTACTATTCGTACGTCGCAGTGACGAGTTTCGAAGCGTAACGCAGTATACGGATTTTTTACGAAGCCGACGGCAGCTTTGAAAAATCTGCAAGAGTGACCGCAGCAGACCAGATATCCCGGAGAAGAGCAAGACGGTTATTCTTCACGGACTCGTCTTTGTCCATAACAAGTACCTTGTCAAAGAAGTTGTTCACCGGTGACGTGATCTCCCCGAAAGCCTTCAGCCCCTCGGCAAATTTCTTTTCATGCACCAGAACTGCGACCTGCCCCCTGAGTCTCTGAAAAGCTGCATAAAGAGCCTTTTCCTCATCCTGAACCAAAAGCGCAGCCTCAAAATCCGGCAGAGGAGTCTTGGGAATAATATTGTTCACTCTTTTAATCGCCATCAGGAACGAGGGGTATATGTCTTCAGACCTGAAAAGCCTTAACGCATCAAGCCTTCCGGAAATCGTCTTGAGGGGATACGTCAGGGAGAGGGACAAAACGGCCTTGACAAGATCCTGCTCATACCCGAGCGTTGAGAAAATAAACTCGACCCGCTGTTCCATAAAACTTCCGATATTGCCTGCAGTGCCCTCTTTAATTCTAATATCGCCCAGGCAACCCAAGGCCGTATCAAATATCTCCCGAACGGTCACCCCGTAGCCCCTGTCAAGCAGGATGGCAACAATGCCCATGGCCTGCCTTCTCAGGGCAAACGGGTCTTCCGAGCCGCTCGGCACCTGGCCGATAGCAAAAAAAGCAGCAATACTGTCAAGCTTATCAGCCATGCTCACCAGTGCCCCGACATCAGACGCAGGCAGCAGTCCTCCGTAAGCTTTCGGTAGATACTGCTCTTCAAGGGCAGCAGCTGTTTCATCTGCTTCCCGGTCATTCATCGCATAATACCTGCCCATAATCCCCTGCAGTTCGGGGAACTCCCGGACCACACCGCTAATCAGGTCCGTCTTCGACAGCAGGGCAGCCCTCGCAACCGGACCGGCCAGGGCAGGATTTACTGCTGCAGCAAGACCTTTCGCAATCGAAACAATCCGTTCTGTCTTGGCAAAGGTACTGCCGAGCCGGTCATGAAACGTGACTTTTCTGAGGTCTTCCACCCTCTCCTCAAGTTTCTTCTTCAGGTCATCATAAAAGTAAAATTTTGCATCATCAAATCGGGCCTTGATGACCCGCTCCGCCCCTATTCTGACGTTCTCATTATTCTCTGCACGGGTGTTACTTATTACAACAAATTTATTGATCAGGCTACCGTTATCATCCTCTATGGCAAAATATTTCTGATGATCCTTCATAACGGTAATCAGAAGTTCCTTCGGCAGTTTCAGATACTCAGCATTGAAACTGCACAGCACAGGGGTCGGATATTCGACCAGAAAATTAACCAGTTCCAGCAACTCTTCATCCATGACCGGATGGCCGCCGGACTTCGTTGCGATGGCAACAATGCCGTCCCGTATAATCTGCTTCCGCTTCTCCTGGTCCAGTATCACAAAACTGTTTTCAAGCAGGTTCATGTATAACGATATGTCTTTCACCTGAAATGATCCCGGAGATAAAAAGCGGTGTCCCCGCGTCATACCGGTCGCCTTGATACCTTCAATGTCAAGAGGGATAACCTGAGTGCCGTAGATACTCACAAGCCAGTGTATCGGTCTGACAAAGGCAAAATCACCATTACCCCATCTCATGGATTTCGGGAAGCGCAGGGACAGGACGATCTTCCGGAGCATCTCCGGCAGCACGCCGACTGTTTCAACACCTTTTTCATAGACAACTGCAACCACATAATCAGCAGCGCCCTTCTTCTTTATAACCAGATCAGCAGGTGAGACCCCTGCCGACTGGGCAAAACCAATGGCAGCCCTGGTCGGGTTTCCTGCCTCATCAAAAGCAGCTTTTTTCGCCGGGCCGAAGACCTCGCGGGTATTGTCCTGCTGCATTGCAGCTACGCCCTGTATTATCAGGCTGAGCCGTCTCGGCGTTGCACAGGCCCTCAGGCCTTCATGTGCAATCCTTGCATCAGAAAAAACCATCGACGCAATGCGTTCCAGATCTTTCAGGGCACCGGGTAAAAAACGCGAGGGAATCTCTTCAGTCCCCAGTTCAAGCAGCAGCGGTAATCCCTGACTCAACGTATCGGCGGTCATGAATTGTCCCTCAGCAGAGGAAAGCCCATCTCCTCGCGCTGTTTGTAAAAGGCCTCTGCCGCCCGCTTGGCAAGGTTTCTGACCCTGGCAATATATTTCGTCCGTTCAGTGACCGATATGGCACCGCGTGCATCCAGAAGGTTAAAAAGGTGGGAACATTTCAGGCAGAATTCGTACGACGGAATAACAAGGCCGGCCTCGTTCAGCTTGAGTGATTCTTTTTCACAGTCCTCAAAATGGCGTGCCAGCAGTTCGGCATTCGAATGATCAAAATTGTATTTTGAGCCCTCCACCTCGCTGGCATGGTGCACGTCGCCGTAGGTGAGGTCTTTATTCCATTTCAGATGATAGACGTTGTCAACACCCTGAAGATACATTGCGATCCGCTCAAGGCCATAGGTTATTTCGAGAGAAACCGGCTTCAGATCAATGCCGCCCACCTGCTGGAAATACGTGAACTGTGTCACTTCCATGCCGTCAAGCCACACTTCCCACCCAAGCCCCCAGGCACCGAGGGTCGGCGATTCCCAGTCATCCTCTACAAAGCGTATGTCGTGCTGGACCGGATCTATGCCGATAGCGGCAAGACTTTCAAGGTAAAGGCCCTGACTGTCGGCCGGAGATGGCTTGATAATAACCTGATACTGATAATAATGCTGGAGCCGGTTAGGGTTCTCGCCATAGCGGCCGTCAGTCGGTCTTCTGGAAGGCTCCACATAGGCAACCTTCCAGGGTTCAGGCCCCAGCACCCTGAAGAAAGTCGCAGGGTGAAACGTACCCGCACCGACCTCAATATCATA
The DNA here is from genome assembly GCA_013824615.1 of Thermodesulfovibrio sp. Classification (GTDB taxonomy): domain Bacteria; phylum Nitrospirota; class Thermodesulfovibrionia; order Thermodesulfovibrionales; family UBA6898; genus PALSA-1316. Next base: position 24,787 of record PNOC01000040.1, on the reverse strand, counting down.
CGGCTGAAGAAGGAGACAGCCCTTCTTCGACCAGAAATTCTGAAGCGTTAAAATGATATCCTGAAAGTACATGGTAGAAAAAAATCTTAAAGGATAGACCCTCTTTTTGTCAATCAAAGCAGCACTGAAATTCCGGCCTGTGGTATGATTTCAGGGTGGAGGATCTCTCGAAGGAATATGTTATCTCTTTTTTCGATGCGTCGCTGCGGCTGCACGGGGACCGGCCTGAGGCGGTACGCTGGACCGTACCGGGACAGATCATACACTACAAATGTCTGCTCGATATAGCCCCGTCTCTTGAAGGGGCAAGCGTCCTTGACTTCGGCTGCGGCAAGGGAGATCTCTGCGGTTTTCTGCAGCAGAACAATATCACGGTATCTTATACAGGAGTTGATATCAATCCGGGACTGATCGATCTGGCAAAACAAAAATATCCCGGCGTTCCCTTCTCTGTTTTTGATATCACGACTGACACGCTGACCAATGTGTTCGATTATATATTTCTTTGCGGCGTCTTTAACCTGAAAATTCAGGGACTGGACGAAGTCATACGGACAACGCTGAAAAAACTCTTCAGCCACTGCCGCATCGGTCTGGCCTATAACGGCCTTTCAGTGCATAATCACCACAAGAGCCATGAACTGCACTATACTGCACCGGAAGAAATCCTGGGTTTTGCGCTTAAGGAACTCACACCCTTCGTCTCTCTTCGTCAGGATAGGCTCTGCCATGACTTTACCCTTTTCGCCTATCAGCAGAGCAATCCCTTTCCTGGCGGCTGGAGCAATGAGAACCTGAAATGACCGTTGCCTGGAAGACCGATATAGGAAACGTGAGGTCGACAAATGAGGATAGACTGCTGATCGATGAAAAGCTCGGCATCTTTCTCCTGGCTGACGGCCTGGGCGGCCATAACGCAGGCGAGATCGCCAGCGAACTGGCGGTCAACGAGGCATATGCCTTTCTTCTGAAGGAGATACCCGGGGCCGGAGACGGTCCTTCGGTCCTTGATGTCATGGAAGAGGCCCTCTGCTGTGCGCACCGTTCGATAAAGATAATGGCCGCGAGTGATCCGGAGCTTCACGGCATGGGAACAACACTTGTAGAACTTTATATTCGGGGCAGGCAGGCATATCTCTGTCATGCAGGGGATAGCAGGGTCTATCTGTTTCGTGATATGCTGGAGCGCATTACCCGGGACCATACAGTCGGCGATGCCTATGTTGAAAGCGGTCAGATGGAGAACGATAAAGTACCGCCCCGCCTCTGGCATGTCCTCACACAGTCTGTGGGAACAAACAGCCATCCGGTCCCTGACAAAAAACAGATAGAACTGGCGGAAGGCGATATACTGCTGGTCTGCTCAGACGGGCTGACGGACATGCTGACGGATGAGGAAATTCAACAGGTTATCAGCAGTCACCGGCATGCGCTCGGGACCATGGTTGAAACGCTGGCAAACAATGCCAACAGCAGAGGCGGGAAGGACAATATCTCTGTTATTGCCATCGGGCGTTAGCAGAAATCAGGGTTACGGATGAGATCGCGAAGAAAACATGACAGATTCCCTAAGCGCCTTGAGCTGGATATTTCCTACCAGGGGGAACAATATCGGGGCATTTCAGGCAATTTCTCCAGGGAAGGCTGCTTCATAAAGACAAAAGGATCCTTTGCGCCGGACACTATCGTCCATATAACCCTGCAGCTTCCTGAACACCGCTCCTCCAGCCTGACGGGTATAATCAGGTGGGTGACCCCCACCCCGGCATCTTCTCCCGATAACGGCATAGGCATTGAAATTATCAATGAGGATGATACCTATGCCGGTTTCGCCGCAGAACTTTCCATGAGCAACAGTCAAGACAGCGACCTGACAACGACGACCGCCGAAGTCAAAACACCCGTGTCCGAACCAGACAGAGCAGAGCGGACAGCAGCTCCGGAAAGCGTCATTATCGGCTGCAGAAACTGCGGGGTAAAAAACCGGATTCTCAAGGTCCGGTTACCCGAAAATCCCAGATGCGGCAAATGCAGGTCTTTGCTGAATTCATACGCATCCTCTGACTCACGGCAGCAGGAGTCCGGGTCTCAGATGTCTGGATCTCATGCGTCCGAAAGCGGCAGGACCAGGGACTTCTCGAATAAAGCCGCTACGGTATCACAGGGAAAAGCCGCCCACTTCGGGGAGTTGATTGCTGGCAGATATCAGGTTCAGGAGATCTTCGGCGGAGAAGGCAAAAGCGCTATGGGGATTGTATATAAATGCTTTGACTTTGAGCATAACAGAATACTGGCATTGAAGACCCTGCAGGAGAGGTTCCTTGATTCAAAGAAGATCATCGACAGTTTCAAAAAAGAGGCCCTGGCCTGGATACACCTGGGAAACCACCCTTATATTGTAAGGGCTCACTGGGTACGTGAACTCGATCATAAAATATTCGTTGCCTGCGAGTTTATCGTGCCCGACGGGGGCGGCAGAAACTCGTTAACGCCTTTTCTGAAGGGAAATTTTTCACTGAAAAGAGCCTTGACCTGGGCAATACAGATCTGTCACGGCATGGAATACGCCTGCTCCCGGGGTGTTACCCCGCATCGGGACATCAAGCCGGACAACATTATGATCACGATAGACGGAGATGTTAAAATTACTGACTTCGGACTTGTCGGACTATGGGACAAGACCGAGAAATCAGAGGAGATAAAGGACCTGATGAAAAAAAATCAGGAGGGGCTGACCTTTCTGTCGACGCATAACAACCGGGTTGTGGCGGGGTCCCCGCCCTGGATGGCCCCTGAACAGTTCTACGGCGTAGCAGAGACCCAGAGCGACATATACAGTTTCGGCATTATACTGTTCCAGCTGATAAGCAACGGCGACCTCCCTTTCAAGCCCCGGAAGGGTGAAACCTGGAGGATGGCGCATAAGGAATACCCGGTCCCCCGGATACCGAAGCAGGGAGAAGGGATCGCGCATATCATCAACAAGTGTCTGCAGAAAAGGCGTGATAAACGATACAGCGACTTCAGGGAACTAAGAAAAGATCTTGAAGACGTCTTCAAAAAGGAAATAACCCGAAAAACGGGCGATTTGCCGCCTACAGCGCCGGAGTTGGAAGAATTAAGTGAGGCAGAACTCATCAACAAAGGCATGTCCATGGCAAACCTGGGTCTCATTGAAGAGGGCATCAAGAACTACCGGCAGGGGATAAAACTGAATCCCGGTAATGCAGACGCGCATTACAATCTCGGCAATGCCCTGGCCCAGAAAGGCAGTCTGGCAGAAGCCATCAGGGAATATCGGGAAGCCGTAAGAATTGACCGGAACATGACCGCAGCCCATTTCAACCTCGGGATTGCTCTCTACAGAAATGGCCAGCTTGATGAGGCCATTACGCAATACAGAGAGGCCATCCGGCTGGATCCTGAACTGGATGCGGCCTATGTAAACCTGGGCGTCGCACTGCACAAAAAAGGCCTGACGGGCCAGGCCATGAAAGCATACCGGGAGGCCCTCACGATAAATCCGTTCTTTGCCGAGGCCTACTATAAACTCGGCCTCGCCTATCTCGCCAACAATGATATTGACGAAACCATCAATGCTTATAAAGAGGCCCTGAAGATAAACCCGGCCTATGTCGAGGTTTATAACAATCTGGGCAGCGTCTACATGAAAAAAGGGCTTATCGAGGAGGCGATACAGGCTTACCGCGGGGCGATCGATGCCAATACAATGTATGCCGACCCCTACTATAATCTTGGCCTCGCTTACCTGAAAAATAAAATGCACCAGGAGGCACTGACCGCTCTTGAAGACTTCCTGTCAATCGCCGCAAAAACTGACAGCCGTGCTGCTAAGGCAGAGGAAACTGCTGAAAAACTAAGGAAACACCTCGCCAGAACGAAACGATAACTTTTTCCGCAGTAACATATTCCTTAAAGCACAGGTTTCCAGTTAACTCCATAGTCCTGATCAGGCCAGGAACTCCATGCCCGATATTGTTTCCCCTGACTTTCCCATATGACATAGGCCGTTCCATCCATCGAGAATTCGGACTTCAAAATCCTGCCCTGAGTCTGCAAAATGTGGTATTTAAGCCTGTCCATCGGATGTTCCATCGAAACTGAGGCAGACTGGTCCATGGCATCTCTTTCAAATTCAAAACGCTCAACAGCTTTTGGTTTCATGATTTGTTTTCTCCCCGATTTATTCACTAGACGGGAACTTCTTCTGTCCCTAAGGATATATTAGCATAATCCTTACCGCCTTATGAAGCGGCACCGCCGTGTCGAAGAACCCTGCCGCCGAGTCTGCCGGTTGGAAGACCCTCTGAAACCGCTTCGACGCCGTTGACAAATACGGAATGGATCCCCGCAGACTTCTGGTATGGCTTTTCGAATGTCGCCCTGTCCGCTATAGTTTCAGGATCAAAGATCACCAGATCAGCAAAAAACCCTTCCCTGATTCTCCCCCTGTTCCTGAGCCCGAAGGTTTCCGCAGCAAGCATTGTTGATTTGTGGACAGCCTCTGAGAGTGAGAAAAGGCCCTCCTCTTTCACATACTTCTTGAACAGCCGGGGAAAAGTCCCAAACGTCCTAGGATGAGGCTTGCCGAGTTCTGTCGGCCCTTCAAAGCACCGGGCCGAACTGTCAGAGCCGATCATGCAGAAGGGAAGTGATAGAAATTTTCTGAGGTTGTCTTCGTTCATAGACATGAATATTGCACCGACCCTGAGGCGTTCTTCAATAATGATTCTAAAGAAAGCCTCCAACCCGGTGACGGTCAGACGTCCGGAAATCTCTTCAATCGTCATACCCTCCATCCACCTGTTCTTCTCCGAGCCGATGCTCGACACAATTATCTTTCCCCAATATCCCGGCCTGCTGACCTGCTCCCCGATCTCTGCTTCTATGCGCTTGCGCAGCGCCGGATCATTCAGCCTCCTGAGTTCTTCATCATTCCCGCCATCAAAAACCCATGAGGGCAGGATCGCATCCAGGTCCGTACTCGATGCAACATACGGATACCGGTCGCAGGTAAGCCTGAGGCCTTCTTTGCGGACCTGCTGCAACTGCCTGATGACCGCATCCGCCTTCTGCCAGTTCAACTCACCGGCGGTCTTGATATGAGAAATATGGACTTTTATGCCTGCGCTCCGGCCGATGCGGATAACTTCATCGACCGCCTCCTCAAGCCGCGTCCCCTCGCTTCTCATATGGCTTGTATAGATCAGATCCTTTTCATGAAGTACCCTGCCGAGTGCCGTCAACTCCGCCAGATCCGAATATATTCCCGGCGGATATATCAATCCGGTAGAAAGCCCGATTGCCCCGCTTGCCACAGCCTCCGAAAGCAGGTGCTGCATTGCGGCCAGTTCCCCGGCAGACGGCTGCCTGTCAGCGTATCCAACAACCGAACCGCGGAGGTTCCCGTGACCGATAAGGTTTGCTGTATTAACGCCAATACCCCTCTGTTCAATAAGCCCAAAATACTCATCCAGACTGCCCCAGCGCTCCTTTATTCCCAGTTCGCGGAAATCCTCTTCCCGCCGCTCAAGCGCCCTGTCGATGAGAGGTGCAACAGACATGCCGCAGTTTCCGTTTATTTCGGTTGTAACTCCCTGACTCAGCTTTCCAAAAGCCCGCGGGTCGGCAAGAAGTGTAAAATCGGAATGTGCATGGGTATCGATGAACCCGGGGGCCAGGGCCAGCCCGTCAGCCTCGATCACCCTGCCGGCAGCAGAACTCAGATCAGCATCTCCAACATACACGATTTTCTCGGAGACTATCCCGACAGAGGTGCGGACCGGGCTGTTAAGACTTCCGTCAAAGACCAGGGCATTGCGTATCAGAAAATCAATCTTCATTGCGATCCATGCTCCCTTGCTGAAAAAATATCTCCGGCGTACGGACACTCATGACGAACATCGGCACCATAAAGGCTGAGATGACCTTTATCCTCCCCGAGAACCCTTTTGCCTGCTGCAACCCTAACTGCTTACGGTAAAGTTCAGAGCCCATGTCCTTGAGCACAGGAAAGCACTGCAGGGTCAGGCCCATGGTATGGACAAGGTCCTTTACCGGCAGCCCGAGTCGCTCGAGCGGCATAAAGAGCCTGCCGAGCGCGTTGACGAGGTCCATGGCAGGAGTTCCTGCCATAAGCGCCTTGAGCCCGCCGATCATAAGAAAAAGCCTTAACGTCCGCAAAAGAGCAGTATGCAGCCCTTCCCTGGTCACAAAAAAATTACCGACCGCTGCCAGGATCTCACCATGGTGGTTAAGGAGATTACTCATGAAGGTAAATGAAAGAAACAGGGATATGGGTATCCAGCCCGCCTTCAGCTTTCTGAACGGGAGACGCAGCAGAAACAATAAAAGAATTCCGGAGAGTATCCCAAGCAGAGGTATGCTCCTGATGCTATAGAGAGATACAGAAAAAACAAGGTAAAAAACAATACGGATATCAGGGCGGATGTCAGGCCTGACGCCCGCCCTAACGTCTGGAGGCAACGGTCTTCCTGGTGCCGGCTGATGCGTGGGCCTGACTCTGGTTCCTGGCGTGGCTCTGAATTTGTGTCACCTTGACAGGGGGAACCGATGCCACGTAGTTTGTTATGCCTCCTGCTATGGACTTGGCCAGACCCTCCCGGTATTCACTTTTGGAGAGAAGCTTCTCCTCCAGGGGATTGCTGATAAACGAGACCTCAACCAGCACCGATGACATACGGGCGCCAAAGAGAACATAAAAGAGCGCCTGTTTTACACCCAGATCGACAATATGGCTGTAGTCCCGGTTAAGACTGTTCACCATCGAAAGCTGAATGTAGTTGGCAAGCTTCAGCGATTCATCCCTCTTGCTGTCGCGACTGAGAGAGCCCAGGATGATCTCAAGGTCATTCCGCTCCTCGTTCATCTTCTTCATCTTCTTCAGGGATATCCTGTTTTCGCGCGCAGCAACCTTGTTTGCCTCTTCATCATTCGTCCAGTTCAGAAAATAGGTTTCAATCCCCTTGGCTGCCTTCCGGGGGCTGGCGTTTGCATGGACCGATACAAAAAGATCTGCGTTCTTGCTGTTCGCAATTGCGGTCCTCTGTTCAAGAGGTATGAAGATATCCGTGTCCCTCGTCAGAAAAATCTCGATAGAAGGATCCTCAGCGAGGATCTTCTTCAGTTTCAGGGCTATGTCGAGCACCACATCTTTCTCATAAAGCTTATTCGGACCGACGGCTCCGGGGTCGTGTCCCCCGTGTCCGGGATCAATCACAATCCTCCTTTTTGCCGAGACTGCAGGATTCGTAACTGCCGCGGTCTGTCCGTATATATCAATAATCAATCTGATCGGGTCTTCCATCGTGATGATCTTGTAATCACGCACCTTTTCAAGATCGAGTACCACCCTGACCGTACTGTCATCAAACTGGCTTGCCCTTACCGACTTCAGCATGCCGTTTCCAACAGGCAGCGTAGTCTTGAGTTCTTTTCTTATCTGGCTGTTTTTGATATCAAAGTAAAGCCTGTCGGGATTTGAAAGCCGGTTTTTGGTGTAATCAGGGGTATCAGACAACGTCACCACCACCCGGGTATAATCAGGATACGACCAGAAGCGGATATCAGAAACATCTATCTTTTCAGCTGCGAAGGAGACCGACGCAATGAAAACAACAAAAAAAACAGCCAGAGAAAAAAACATGGCCTGTTTTTTATTGCCCGTCATCACCGCAAAAAGATCCATTACCACCCTTTGCCCCGTGATCAGACAGCCTGAACAGCTTTGATTTCGGGTATCGCTTTTTTGATGCTTGATTCGACAACATTTTTCATCGTCAGGGTGGACATGGGGCAAGTGCCGCAGGCACCTGTCAATTTTACATAGACAACGCCATCTTTAACATCTATGAGTTCTATATCACCGCCTTCAGATTTCAGGCCTACCCGTACGCTCTTTAGAACTTCTTCAACGCGTTCTCTGATCATGCAGCCTCCTCGATTAACTACTCTTGACGGCTTCGTAAAAAGTCCGCATGCTGCGTTGCGCTTCGAAACTCCCTTCGACAGAGCTTGTCCTGAGCTTGTCGAAGGGCTCAGGGCAAGCTCTTCTCCTGTCATGGTGAGCTTGTCGAACCACGCGCCTCCAGAGCTTTTTACAAACCCGTCTCATTTTTGACTCTTTACGAATTAATTACTCTTAATATATGAAAAAACTGCTAATTATTCAAGTATTCTATCATCAAAACTGATCTTACTTGCTAATAATAAAAGAATAATTGCATCGTTTTATGATATTTCTGTCTGCTGCAAAGCAACGGTAAAAGCGAGGGTGCGGCCGGGATGACAGAAAAGTCGAGTGTCATTCCGGCCGACCCAGGCACGAACTGCAGTCAGCTATGCTTAGCCGCTCGTATAGACGACCCCCACGAGATAGACCTTGTGTGTCCGCCCGTTATGCTCCACGGTCTCGGTCACGGTGTCCCAGTCCACCGTCTCGGTCGCCTTTGCCGCTGTGTAGGAGTGGAGAACGTCGTCGTCCTGTTTCTGGCCGTAGCCCGGGAGACTCGAGGTCGTGATGAGATCCCCTGCGGAAATCGGGCCGTTAGCATCGGACACCCAAAGACGGCCTTCGCCAAGGGCGTTTACGATGCCGAAACGGTCACCGGGTTTGGCAGTATACCAGTCGCCCCCAGGAGACTGGGTCTCTTTTACGAGGGCACCGAACACCGCGGGATCATTCGGGGTGTCGGAGATGCGAACCGTGGGAAGCGTGGACGAAAGCGAAACTTCGCCGTTATCGGTCAGGCGTTTTGCCGTGTTGCCAGTCGTAGACGTCAGCATGCCGGGTACGATAACGACCTTCGTGTCGGTCGAAAGCCTTACCTCGTGAGAGCCGGTGAACGGCCCGTAATTGCTCCCCGGTCCAGAAGCGTAAAAATCCATAAGGCTTCCATTGCCCTTTACGCCATAGGTCCCGAATCCCTCGACACCTCCGAGAAACCCTGGCGCGTCGGAGTATCCGATCACCGCGGTTCTGTTCGAAGAATATGCTACTATTCCGCCATAGTAACCTGTTGCATAAATTCCAATGCCATCTGTTCCACCGACGAACATTCCGGCGTACGAAGTACACATAGAGGGTTGGTTTAAGGATTCTCCATCGCAATGCAAACCGGTTTCTCCGGTGTCAACCTCGGCATAGACTCCTCGCGCCGCGCTCCCATGGGCTTTGAAATACCCTCCGTAATTGATCAGGTGGGATGCCGGATCCGACAAATTGCCACCCGGAACAGCAAGCCCTGCCGCCACACCCTCACCGTAAACCCCAATCCCTTTTTTGCCCCATGCCTTGAACCATCCGCCGTAGTTCAGATAATCCCCTGCGTTGCTTGCAGAACCACTTACGCCCGTCCCGGTCGAACCGGTCGAGCTTCCTCTAACACCACTGGCTTCAGCACCAGCGGTCTCGCCGGTCACGCCGTTTGCATATGTCCCGGCACCGAAGCCGCGGACGCCTGAGCCGACAGTTTCTGCCGAGTGTTTACCGTACACAGAGGCCCGCAAACCGCCTACGTAGCCGAAATCGCCGGTATTGTTGTAATTGCCGTAGACCGTGCCTTCACCTTCATATCCGTCCAGCGGGATGAAGGCAGCAGGCGAGATTACATTGGCAGTTACATTTGCCCCGGTCTGGTCGCCCTGTTTCTGCAGCGCTGAGGGCTCTGTCTCCCATGTTACTGCCGGACGCGCTTTGCCGGCGAAAGAAGAGATGTCCGTGGCCTTTCTTCCTGCAATATAGCGTTCGATTGCAGAGGCAACTGCAGCGTCGAACTGTTCTCCTGAAAAGCGAGAGGCCACCTCGAATGCCTGTCCGGCGGACCAGATGCCCTGTCCCTCAACATCAACGCTGCGGACATACCAGGTGTAGGTGTTGTCCGGGCGGAGGCAATGTCCGGCCCCCGGTGTCCAGGCAAGGGCCGGGGCCGGTATGATCTTTTTCAGGACTGAGTTGCCGGATATCGCAAGGTTGTCTGCATACGCCAGATACTCGCCCGCCTGCTCAAACACCGCCAACTCGTAGGCCTTAGCCCCTTCGACCGCACCCCAACTGAACGTAGGGCACGGCGTGCTCACATCAGGAGACTCAGCACTGCCACCCGGGGAGACAGGCGTTGGAGCGCCGGCGGAAAGGACACCCGCTGCCGTAGCAAGAACAAAAAACCCCCCAAGAACTACTGCTATCAGATTCCTCTTCATTTTTTACTCTCCTTTCAGAATCGGGTAAATCCGCGTGTCATCAAAATTAATTGCAATTTTCAGATGGCATCGTCTGCTCTCGTTTGTTCAATGAAAATAACGGCCGCGGACGACAGGCCGCGCGTTGCATTTCGGACCGCTGAGAAAAGCACCTTCACAGCCCAAACCCATCAAAGGTGACTGGGCCACCGGTGCCGATGGTGAACGGGCCGCCGAGGATCGTTTTATCCGCAAGCTCCAGTCCCGTGAAGTCGCAGGTATAGTGCCCGCGAACGGTCACGGCCCCGGCCTGACTCACGGTTACGGACTGTGAAAACGTACCGGCCTGTACCTTCACGACACCATCCCCAACTGCCGCGGCATTCATAGCCGCCTGCACGGTCGAGTATTCCGTAACGCCGCTCATGGCCGGCTTGTTCTGGATGCACCGGTCGGAATTGTCCGGGATCCCGTCTTCATCGGTGTCCCCCGTGTATTCGTAGGCCCCAATGTCACAGACGTTGAAAGTGTCTCCATTACCGTCCGCGTAACGATTCGCTCCCCTCTGGTCTGTTGTCAGTGAAACGGCCGGCGTGACCGGGTTCACATCATTGTCCCATTCGCAACCGCCGGGATTGCCCAAGTCAAGCGCCGGGCTTCCTGCGAGAAGCTTGTGGGTGAAGGTCGGTCCACCGTTGTCGGAAAGTGGGCCGAGCTGGGGATTGATCGCAGAGCCCCCGCCGGAGACGTTGCCCCAGAGGTCGCCGCTCGCAAAGACAACCGTACACCCCCGATTATCACCGATCAAATTGTACCCCTCGCTTGTGAGGTCATTACGCCAGTCGGTATAGCAATCAGGTGAGGTTCCTCCGCTGTTTCCAGCAATGATCGAGTTTCGGAGATTGAGCTCTCCGGCATTCCAGGCAATGTAGACTCCGCCGCCTTCCCCGGCTATTACGCAATCCGTGCCGGCAACGTTGGCCGTGACGGTAGCGTTGGCCAGAAAAAGATCGCCCGCGGTGAGGCTGTTAAGACCGCCGCCAAAGCATTTGGCTGTGTTACCGCTCACCGTGCTGTTAACCACATTCAGGAGCCCTGCACTGGCGATTCCTGCACCATGCTGGGAACTGTTTTCTGAAACAGTGCTGTTCTTCATCGTAAGTGAACCCGCGGTATTCAGAAAAATTCCGCCGCCGGAACCTGCCGTGGTGTTGCTGCTTACCGTCGAATCCGTAACGGTCATGGATCCGTCGACGAAGAGGCCACCGGCCCCAAAACCGAGCGTATCCGCATGATTTGTGCTTACTGTGCTGCCGGTGATCGTTCCGCCTGTAACACCGGATGCATAGATTCCGCCCCCCTCGCCGCTCTTGGCGGTGTTTCCGGCAATCGTGGATTTGTCGATGGCAAGGGAAGGAGCACGACTGTAGATGCCTCCGCCTGCTCCACCCACGCTGATAGTGTTCCCCGAGATCGTTGTGCCGCTTAAAAAGAGACTCCCGCTGCCCAGAGATCCGCTATGATATATCCCTCCCCCGTCGTAGATGCTGTGACAGTTCCGGATAATACTGTCGGTCAACGAAACGGCGCCGCTGACAGCATAAATCCCACCGCCGAAATTTCCATTACAGGCGTCGAGCACCACATCGTTCAATGAAAGGCTGTCGCCCGAATGCATCTGAAAGCATCCCCCGTTTCCGCCGCCCCCTCGCGTGAACGTCAGACCGAAAACGGAGAGAGTTTGATTGTCTCCGGGGCTGTCAACATTAACCAGCCCGTCATCCTGAAAATCCACGGCGAGTATGCCGGAGCCAGGTCCCACGAGCGTAAACGACTCGGTGATCGTCGGAAGATAATTCCCGGGGGTGATCGCTATCGTTCCCACAACGCCTTGATCGAAAACAATAAGTTCATGCCCCCAGTTCCCTGACGGCGTACACGCTCCCCAAACTGAATTGCTCTTCGCCGACTCTATTGCGTACCGCAGCGTGCAGCCGCTTCCGTCGTCGAGATTGTTGTTCACGGTAATGACCGCGGTCCAGGGCGCCCCTTCCCGTTCGAAAGCGCCGATATCGCACTTAAGCACGTGATCCATGTTTCCATCCCGGGGCCTGACCACACCCCGTTGATCGTCAGAAAAACTACACTGAAGAGGGCTGGCATCGATAGCAGGGCTATCGGACAGGAGCGCATGTGTCAAGGTCGGTCCCCCGTTGTCCGCAAGCGGCCCTATCCGCGGATCTCGCGGTGCGGTCCAGTCGCCAATCTGATTCCCGATTTGGTCTCCGACGATGGTGCAGTTGGTCCCGTCGCCAATCAGGTTATAGCTGTTCGAGAGAAGACGTCCCGAGCAGTCCGGTGAACGGTCGGCAAGGGCGTCGCCGACAGAGCCGTCGGTATTCCCGGCCAAAAGAACATGATCCAGGGTCACGTCAAATTCATCCGCATCCACATGGATGCCTCCACCATCGCCGAAACCGTCTCCGTTACTATCAGCGGTATTATTAGTAATCGTCATGTTGACCAGAGCAATTGTTCCCGCTCCGTAGGCATACGTCACACGAAGCCCGCCTCCATGCCCCTCGGCCGAATTTCCGCTCAACGTGCTGTTGTGCAGTGTTGTCGTACCCTCCGAGTTCTGGATGTAGATTCCTCCTCCGTGCCAGCTCGCCGTATTATTCGCAATAAGACTTTTAGCGACGTATCCGCCCCCGATTGCATCGTTGACGATGTACAGCCCGCCCCCAAAAGCAGGCCAGACCGTAGAGCGCGCCGCATTCTCCGTTATCGTAACGCGAGTAAAACTGAGCGCGGCATGGGCATAAACGCCGCCTCCGCGATTTGCTGTGCCCCCGGTTACAATGACATCCTGCAGTTCCAGTTGTGCACCGGCACTAATGACGCCGCCGAACTGTTCGGTAGTTGTTTCTGTATTGTTGTCATAATCCGAGACATCTCCGCCCTGGATGGTCATATTTTGAATAACCACCGTACCCTGAGTGTGAAAGACGCGGTCCCCCGGTAGCCCGACGATCATCGTCAATCCCGGTCCAGCGCCGCTAATATTTGTGTTTTCGCGAACATCCAGGTCTCCAGCCTGAGCAAACTGTTCGTTTCTTCCGACGAGTGTTAGGATAAACGTACCAGCGGGAACAATGATGCCGTCGAACGTAGGTTCGCTATCCCCAGCGGTACAGCCATCGACTGCTGTATTCGTATTTGCCGCGATGACCGCCTCACGAAGTGTACAATTGCCGTCCACTGCCAGCGAATCCTCCGTGCTGTTCACGGTAATAAGCGCGGCGTCTGCATCAAATGCCACGCTGAATACAGCCACCAGACAAAGTGCCAGAAACCAATAGTGCTTCATCAGATATTTCATCATTTCCTCCCTATTTCTTTGCTCAGAAAATAAACGAACAGCTATGCGAGGAATACTACAGGAGGTGCCATGCCGGACCAGCAATGACGATATCCGGCAGCAGCAGTGGATGGCAGAATTTCCCGGCCCCGCCAGGAAATACATGCAGTAATACGAGGCAAGATTTTGAAGGTGAAAACAACAATAATACATAAGGCAATGAAAAAAGCCACGAGCTGCAGAAGGTTATCAGCCCTGACTAACGCCCGCTTCATTTCTATAAAGAAAGAATGGTCAACGCTTTCAGAATTCTTCAATCCTTCCTCAGTCTGAGGGAATTGAAAGGCCCCCTGTGTCAATAGAACAGTTCTCATAACTTTGGAAACAAAAATCAGATCGAATTTCATTGTCATTTCCTGGTTGACGAGATCAGTCTTATGCAAGACACCGGTGAGAGGAGAAGCTGCGTAGATAAGATACAGACAGAGAAAGGCAACCTTCATCAGCCGTGTCAGTTTTGCTTTTATTGTCTGCATTGGGATCCCGACGTTAGATTAACATATTCTTCTGATTCGTGATATATCTGTCGAAATAAAGGGACAGCCGGAATTCTGGACAAAGTCTTTCGACAAAGCACTACTCACATCTCAGCAGGACTCTATGATATTATAATTCCTAATAAATCGATCATTTCGGAGGACTCATGGCATACAAAGATATACGTGAATTCATACAGCTTCTGGACAAAAAAGGGGAGCTCGTAAAGATCAAGGCAGAGGTTGACCCGATTCTCGAGATAGCCGAGATAACCGACAGGATTTCAAAGTCACCAGGGGGCGGCAAGGCCCTTCTTTTTGAGAAGGTGAAGGGGTCTGCGTTCCCTGTAGCTATAAACCTATTCGGGTCGTTTGAGAGGATGTCTCTTGCACTCGAAGTAAATAAGCTTGATGACATTGCAACCCGGATCGAGGACCTTCTGAATCAGGCACCCCCTAAGAATCTTCTCGAAAAGCTCGCGCTTCTTCCGAAGCTCTTTGAGATGTCCCAGTATTTCCCCAAAAAGGTATCGAGCGCTCCCTGCCAGGAGATAATCGAAAAAGACAACCCGGACCTTTCAAAATTCCCGATCATTAAATGCTGGCCAGGCGATGGCCAGATCACGGACCGGAACACGGGCCAGCCTGTCAATGAGGGCCGCTTTATCACCTTCCCGATGGTCTTCACCAAAGACCCTGAGACCGGTCGTCCGAACTGCGGCATGTACCGGATTCATGTCTATGACAAAATTACAACCGGCATGCACTGGCATATACACAAAGACGGGGCGCGGCACTATGACAAATATGCCAAACTCGGCAAGCGGATGCCGGCAGCAATCGCGGTAGGTGCAGACCCTGCTGTCATCTATGCCTCCAGCGCGCCGCTGCCAGAGGCGCTTGACGAAATGCTCTTTGCCGGGTTTCTCAGAAAAGCCCCGGTGGAGATGGTCAAGTGCATCACGTCAGATATCGAAGTGCCTGCCCAGAGTGAACTGGTGATCGAAGGCTACATTGACCCGGGCGAGACCCGCATTGAGGGCCCCTTCGGCGACCACACCGGGTTTTATTCACCAGCTGACCCCTACCCGGTCTTCCATGTCACCTGCATAACACACCGCAAGGATATGGTCTATCCCACAACTATCGTCGGCAAACCGCCTATGGAAGACTGTTACATGGGCAAAGCAACTGAGAGGATTTTTCTGCCGCTGATCAAGCTCGATTTTCCGGAGATCAAAGATATCTGCCTGCCGATGGAAGGCGTGTTTCATAATTTTGCGATCATCTCGATCAAAAAGAGTTACCCCGGCCATGCAAGAAAGATCATCAGTGGCCTCTGGGGCAAGGGACAGATGATGTTCGCAAAACTCCTGATCGTCGTTGATGATGATGTCGATGTCCAGAACCTCTCCTATACCGCCTGGCGGGTGCTGAATAACGTTGACTGGAAGCGGGATACGGTCTTTGCGGACGGCCCTCTCGACGCCCTCGACCACGCTGCCAACTGGCCGCGCTACGGCTCGAAAATGGGCATTGATGCCACCCGCAAGACTCGCGAAGAAGGCATGATGCGCGAATGGCCTGACGAGATCTTTATGTCGGCAGAGATAAAGAAGCTGGTCGACTCACGTTGGAAGGAGTACGGACTTTAAGAAAAAAGCCCGGCAATAACCTTTTTATTCGAACAGCGCCCGGACAAACTCTTCGGGGACGAAGTCCTGCAGATCGTCGACTCCTTCGCCGACGCCGATCAGTTTCACCGGGATATTAAGTTCCTTTTTTATGGCAAAGACGATCCCGCCCTTGGCGGTACCGTCCAGTTTGGTCAGGGCAATGCCGGTCAGGCCGATCGCTTCATTGAATATCTCCGCCTGTTTCAGCGCATTCTGACCGTTCGTGGCATCCACAACCAGCAGGACCTCATGAGGCGCTCCCGGCATGGCCTTGCCGCAGACACGGTTGATCTTTTTCAGCTCTTCCATGAGTGAACTTTTTGTATGCAGGCGGCCGGCCGTGTCGATGATGACAACGTCCACGGCCCGGGCCCGGGCAGCCTCAACCGCATCAAACACAACAGCAGAGGGGTCTGAGCCGCTCTGATGCTTCACAACCTGTGCCCCTGCCCTGTCCGACCATATTTCGAGCTGTTCTATGGCAGCAGCCCGGAACGTGTCTCCGGCTGCCAGCAGGACCGAGTGTCCCTGGTCCCTGAACCGGGCAGCGAGCTTGCCTATTGTTGTGGTCTTGCCAGCACCGTTAACTCCGACCGTAAGAATAACAAAAGGTTTCTCACCGAAGACAACCAGCGGGTGAGAGGTCCCGAGCATCCGGGTCATCTCTTTCTTCAGAAAATCCCTGACCAGCGACGAGTCCTTCAATTCGCCTCTGTCCACCTTATCTTTCAGGAGGTTGACAATCTCTGCCGCACTCCTGCCGCCTACATCAGAAAGAATAAGAGTCTCCTCCAGTTCCTCCAGAGTTTCGGCGTCAACGGCCTTGCCGGAGAAGATCGTCTCAACCTTCCCGATAAAGTTCTGTTTGGTCTTGCTCAACCCCTGTTTAAGCCTGTCAAAAAATCCCATCTGCTCTCCTCATTATATTGTAATTCCGGGTTTTAGCATAGCAACTTCCATTGCATACTTTCAAATGACTTGTACCCGCAATTTGCTAAACTATGAATTATATCGTTAAGATAGATCATGCAATCCGGTACACTCAAGAAGTTCCTGCTTATTCTTATTCTCTGCCTGTTCTCTTTCAATCTGGCCCCGTCACATGGAGATGATGACCCGGCAAAGATTGAGGAAAACAGGGCCAAATTGCTGTCTTATATGCTCGTCAACAACCTGGGGAAGCACCACTTTTCCAGAAAAAAGATTGATGACGACCTCTCGAAGGCCGCTTTTAAGGTCTACCTGAAGCAACTCGATCCGCAGAAACGGTATTTTATTAAAGAAGATATTGATAAGCTGAGTGCCTTTGCTGAGAAAATAGATGATGAGATGAAGGCGGGCAGCATTCAACTCCCTGTCAGGGCATCAGAACTCATGGGCCAGCGCCTCCCTCTTATCCGGGACATGATCCGGGAAATACTGTCTCAGGAATTTGACTTTAACGGCAATGAAACAATCGAAACGGATATTGATAAGCTGGAATTCTGCAGTTCTCTTCCCGAGCTGCGCGAACGTTGGCAGAAGACCCTAAAATATCAGGTGATGCATCGCTATCTCACGCTCCTCGAAGATGAAAAGGCACTCCAGAAAGATGAGCAGTCTGATAATAAAAAACCCGCTAAATCGGAAAAGGAACTCATCGCGACTGCCCGAGAGAAGATTCTGAAAACGTACGAAACGATCTTCGCCCGTCTGATTCAGGAAAAATCCAGGGACCGTTACGACCGCTATTTCGAGTCCTTTTCAAAAGCCTTTGATCCTCATACGGACTATCTGCCGCCTACGGACAAGGAAGATTTTGACATCGGCATGAAGGGACAACTTGAAGGCATAGGGGCAACCCTTAAGGAAGAGGACGGCTACGTCAAGGTAGTGAGCATTGTGCCTGGCGGTCCCGCATACCGCCAAGGCTCACTCCAGCCCGAAGACACCATACTGAAAGTCCGCGAGGGGAAGAACGAACCGGTTGAAATAACCGACATGAAACTGCGGGATGCCATCAAACATATCCGGGGCAAAAAGGGGACTGAAGTAACCCTTACAATAAAAAAGCCGGGCGGCGCACTCGCCTCAATAACCCTTATCCGGGATGTGGTCCAGCTTGAAGAAGGCTTTGTCAAAGGCATGCTGCTGAAAGATGACCAGCTTGGAAAAAACTTCGGTTATATAAGAATACCTACTTTTTACCGTGACTTCGAAAAAACGAGGTTCGGGGGCAACGGACGCAATTCTACTGACGATGTCCGGAAAGAGATGAAGAAACTTGAGTCCTCCAAAATAGAGGGGCTGATACTCGACCTGAGAAACAACGGGGGCGGAGCCCTGACCGACTCGGTGAAAACAGCAGGCCTGTTTATCAAAGACGGGCCGGTGGTGCAGGTGAAGGGGCTTGACGGTAAAGTTTCAGTCCTTTCTGACGATGACGCGGATATCGCCTATGAAGGTCCTATTATCGTGCTGGTGAACAAATTCAGCGCCTCTGCCTCTGAAATCCTTGCCGGGGCTCTCCAGGACTATGGCCGCGCGGTCATCATTGGCGGAGAACATACGCACGGCAAGGGGACGGTACAGACCATCGTTGACCTCAATGATGAGATGCCCTTCCAGAATATGGATTACCTTAAACCTCTCGGTGCGCTGAAGCTTACCACCCAGAAGTTTTACCGGATAACCGGGGCATCCACCCAATACCGCGGCATAACGCCGGACATCATCCTTCCTGACCGGTTCACAGGGTTAAAGAGCGGGGAGCAGCATCTCGATTACGCCCTGCCGTGGGACACCATCAACGCGGCAACATACTCAAAATGGAAAAACCCCGTGGAACGCACCTCTGCGCTGAAGGAAAAAAGTCTGCAGCGGGTCAGGACAAAAAAAGATTTTCTGGAAATCGAGGGTTTCAGCAAAATAGTCACGGATGAACAGAAAAAAACCATCAAGTCCCTGAATATTGAAACAGCCAGGAAAGAGCTTGAAGAGACCCGCGCCATGAGGGAAAAGGAAAACAAGGGTCCGCACGGCAAACATGGCAACGGCAAAAAATCGAGCGGCCCCATGACTGAAGACGAAAAAAAGGAGTTCTGGAATAAAGAAGTGCGTGAAGATGCGTATGTCCTTGAGGCAGTCTCGGTGCTCCTTGATCTGATCGCTGATCAGAAAGCACTAACGCTCAAATGAGGCTGACGGCTTGTCTCTTCCCTGTTATCATGTTCTGCAATACCATTCCTCAAAGGCAGAGCCCGGACTAGTCTCACGACTGGCAAATCCTTGCCGCCCGGTAGCCTGCAAACCGCGGACGCTGTAACGTGCCCTGTGGCTGATAAGCAACCAGACATATGCCTGCTGAAATTTTCGATCTCCTCCCGCGGGGTAACTGACAGAATACTGAGGGACGGCGCGGAATGCAGTCACCCCCCTGACTATTCTCCTGTCCTCTATATAGCACCTACTCCCGGGAAACTGAGGGACGCCCAAAGACGTTTCCACCGACTTATTGTAAACCCCTACATCCCCCCGCGGTTCAGCACGCTCAAGCAGCTGGCCCGGAGCTTCTTTGCGGCAGAGTCTCGCAGCAGAGTTTTTCCTGATGCCCTCGTGCCTCTCCTCATTTCCGAGATTTCAGGGCATGCAATAGGGTATGCAGGCATCCTGTCCTCTATCCTGAAGGAGATAAAGCAACACCATCCCTCCGGCGACCTTCAGGCTGTCCGCCTGGAGCTGCATGCTATCTATCAGCGCAGAGGTCTGCCTGATGACATGCTCAGGGGTCTCGATAATACCTTCGAGATATTCAAGCAATACCAGTCGAGCCTGACGTCAGCAGGATACGCCGACGAAGACGACATCCTTATCAGGGGCGCGGCAGCTGTCCGGAATATCTCCTCCCGGTTTCGGGTCCTGCTTGTGGACGGCTTTTACGATATGACCCACGCAGAGATGGACCTCGTCGGGGCGCTTATAGCAAAATCCGACAACGTGTTTATAACCTATCCCTTTATACCCGGTCCGGATGAAGGCGTTCATAGTCCGTCCGGATATCTCCAGCGTCTTTGTTCAGCTTTTGAGGTCAAAGAGGTCGATCTCCGGAAAGACGAACCCACGACCGGAATGCCCGAACTTTCCTATATAAAGTATAACAGCGTTGAGGATGAGGTAGAGGGTATAGCCCGGCATATAAAGAACCTCTATATTGCGGGGTCCATCAAACCGGCCGACTCCGTGGTCCTCACGGTCCCGCAACTCTCTCATTACCGCCAGCTTATTGAGCGGGTCCTTACGCGCTATGGCCTGCCCTTCACTATTACGACGCAGAAGACCTTTGCACAGAAGGGCCCTCTGCGCGACCTGCTATATCTCATTGAAACCATTGCAGACGATTTTCCCCGGCAGAAATTTACCACTTTTCTGAACTCTCCGCATTTTACCGGGATACCTGAGCTCCTCAGGCAATGGATACCGTCGATATCACTGAAATCAGGAATTGTGAAAGGCAGGGAGGCATGGGAGAATCTCAATCCGGACATAGCCTCAAAAAAGGTCCTCGCCCCTCTTGCTGAGGCACTGAAGCATATCTTCAGCCTGCTGCTTCCCCTGATCAGCGTCAGGGGAGGGTCGACTCCTGAGAATTATCATGCCCTGATAATTTCGGTCATGCATGAACTCGGCTTTACTGCCGACGACACCCTTCAAAGACGGCTTGAAGATGCTCTGGAATTCCTTGAGACTCTTCCTGAACTTTCCGGAAAGCAGACCGTAGCGCTGGCCAGGTATGCCGAATTCCTGAGACACATGCTGAATACTCCTGAATACGGTGATGAAGGCGAAGGCATACAGGTGATGGAGTTCACCGAGACAAGGGGACTTGAACCGGACCATCTCTATTTCTGCGGACTGAAAGACGGGGATATGCCGTCAAAGCCTCCGGTCGACCATGTACTGCCCGACAGCGTCAGAAGGGAGTTCGGGATGATCGATCTGAATACCTATCTCCAGACGCAGAAGGTCTATTTCCTCAGGGTCACGGGGGCATCCTCCCACCGCCACCTCTCTTACCCGTCGCTCGAGGGAGACACCGTCTTCCTGCAGTCACCCTATCTGCCCTGGGGCAGAGAAAGCAGAGAAAAGACGTATGGCATTCTGAGCCTGGATGAACTGCAGACGCGGAAAGGCTTCAGGCCCTTTGAGCAGCATATACGGGAGATAAAACCCGGTAAAAAGACTGTGGCCCGGATTCTGAAGAAGGAACTTGCCATGCCCCTGCGGGTGACGGATATCGATGCCTTCAGAAATTGCCCCCGCCGCTTTTTTATTGAAAAACTGCTGAGGCTGGAGGCCTCCCGGATATCAGAATATGAGATCGAGGCCCGGCTGCTCGGCACCATATTCCACAAGGTTATGGAAGAGCTCTTCAGGGATCCCGAAACTGAAATGTCATGCAGCGCCATGGAGCAACGTGCAGCCTCGATATTTGATGCTGTTGTGAAGGACTATCACCTTGAGCCCTACTGGACCCTCCTGTTAAAAGAGTCCTTCATCCAGGTACTCCCGAAGATCCTGGATATGGAGTCCGAGTTCAGGGAGGAAGGCTTTCTTCCCTTCAGCCTCGAGATGGATATAAAGAAAGAAGAGGTGCTCCCCGGCATTTCTCTGAGGGGAAAGATAGACAGGGTCGATGCGGGTAACAAGGTATTCCGCATCATAGACTACAAGACAGGCACCGCAGATATAGGCTCTGCAGTCATAAAATCCGGCAAGGGCCTCCAGCTCCCCCTCTATGCGGCAATGCTGAAAGTAAAAGGCATGGAGGTCGAGAAAGCGGGGATCTATTCCCTTAATACGATCAGTATGAAGTGGATACCCACCTGCCGTGACAAATACCGCATGGAGGAGTATATAGAGAGTGCACTCAGATACCTCGAAGAAACCGTGGGGGAGATAAACACAGGAACTTTTCGGGCTCACCCCCTGGAGGATTTTTTCTGCGTAAGTTGTGTAGAGGCGCCCTTCTGTCCATACATAAACCTGGCGCCGGCAGGCGCCCCTTCAATTCCTGAGGCTGCTGAACCAGGGAATGACGCAGGGAATGACGCAGACGCTGATTCGTGTGCTGATGCAGGGAGGAACTGATGGAAGGGTATC
Organism: Thermodesulfovibrio sp.; assembly: GCA_013824615.1. Taxonomy (GTDB): domain Bacteria; phylum Nitrospirota; class Thermodesulfovibrionia; order Thermodesulfovibrionales; family UBA6898; genus PALSA-1316. Next base: position 2,855 of record PNOC01000040.1, on the reverse strand, counting down.
TTGATCCGCAGAAGAGCGTTATCATCTCTGCTCCGGCGGGCTCAGGCAAGACGGAAAGGCTGAGCCGCCGCTATATCAGCCTGCTTGAAAGCGGATCGGGCCTCGAAAAGATTCTTGCAATCACCTTCACTGAAAAGGCTGCAGCAGAAATGAAGGACAGAGTGCTGTCGATTATGCGCAAAGAAAATCCGGACCTTTTCGAAAGGAACCGGGAGAAGATACCCCTGATGAGGATAACGACCATCCATGCCTTCTGCAAAAGGCTTATTACCAGGTTTGCGATGGACCTTGGCCTGAACCCTGCAGTCGATGTGCTTGATGAGTTCAGGGCAAAGCAGCTCTGGGCAGAGGCGGTCTATGACGCCCTCCGTGCCGAGCGCAAAACCCCCGCAGTCTTCTTCGATTATCTGAAATTCAGGGGCATCAAGGGATGGGCATCCCTGTTTTCCACGCTGACCGTAATCCATTCCAGGCGTCCTTATACGGAATTTCTGGTGAGCCAGCGGCCGACGGAATTAACCGCTGAAGAGGAACAGCTCCTTGAACTCTACGGACGATGCTTCAACGTCTACCAGGCAAAGAAACTCCTGCTTGGTGTGATCGACTTCAATGATATGGAGGTCCTTGCCTACCGGGCCATTACAACAAATCCCGAATGGCTCAATATACTCTATGCCTTTGACGAGCATACCGACCATATCCTCGTCGATGAATTTCAGGACACGAACTCGGTACAGTGGCGGATCATCGATGCCCTGACCGAGGAATGGCGCTCGGGACTGGGGGCAAAGAGGTCTGAGGGCAAAACGCCGACAATATTCCTGGTCGGCGATGAAAAGCAGTCTATCTATATGTTCAGAGGGGCCAACGTCTCCGTGTTCCAGGAGGTGAAGGAGCGGTTCAGCGAGTGGCTTGGAAAAGAGGCATTGTATATCGAGGCAAAGGAGAATTACCGGAGTCTCCCTGCAATAATCGGGTTCACCAACAGCCTCTTCAGCCATATCATGACAGGTCTCGGCCTGGAGCCGTGGAGGACAACCTATACTGCCTTTTCCCCTACCCGACAGGGGGAGGGAAAGGTCGAGGCGATACTCTTCGACGTCCGGGAGAATGCCAAGATGACCAGGACAAGGGAGGCTGAGCTGGTCTCGCATGCAATACGCTCGATTGCCGACGGCAAACGGATTCTTCCGGACTCCGGACGCAGCTACAGGCACTCGGACATCTGCATACTCCTGAGAAACCGCACGCACCTCGCCTCATTTGAGACCTCTCTCCGCGCGGCGAACATCCCGTATGTCGTTGTCGGCGGAATAGGTTTTTATGACGAACCAGAGGTGGCCCTGCTGCGTGAATTCGTCTCTTTCCTTGCAGACCCGCTCGACAACTTCAGCCTCTTCGTCATATTGAGGAGTCCGCTCATCGGCCTCTCCGAGGACCTGCTGTTTGACCTGCTGTCCGTCAGGGAGCACTGCCTCTTCGAAAATCTGAAGAATTCATCTGCCGAGTCCTGCCGCAGGGCAGCGGCCACGCTCATGGAATTCATAGACAGGGCTCAAACGGTCCCGCTCTCAATCCTGACAGAAGAATTCCTGACCCGCACAAACGGCTGGGAGATCTTCTGGGAAAGGCAGCGGCATGCGAACATCAAAAAGTTCCTGGGCATCATTGAGGAGTACGAGTCCACCGCACTTTCCCTGCTTGAGATCAGGGAACAGCTGATTATCTCCAAAAAGAGCAATGAATCAAAGGCGAACGTCAACACCGAGACCCTTGACGCCGTGAAGATCATGACGGTCCATGGTTCGAAAGGTCTTCAGTTCCCGGTTGTCTTTCTGCCGTCTCTGGATGAGTCTCCACCTTCAAAGGCCGGGGCTGTCTGCATAGACGAAGTGGATCATATGGTCAGATTCGCATACCAGGAGGAGCCGGCGCAGAGAAGCAGGGAAATGCTCTTCATTCTGAGAAAGGCGAAAGAGGCAGAGGAAGAGAAGCGCCTTTTTTATGTGGCGGTGACGCGGGCCATGGACTGGCTTATCCTGAGTGGGGCAGTCAGAAAAGATAGAAAGAAAAGTCAAAAAATAAAAGGTGCATTCTCTTTTATTGAGGAGGCCTTTCCCGGGAGCATCTCCGAGGCCAGAGGGCAACAGGGCCTCTTCTCGGTGGCCGGCGAGGAGGAGATCAGTGCGGGCGCTCCTGCTTCGGGCGTGGTCTTTTCAAAGGCGTCGTCTTTCTTTCAGGAGCCGGTATATACTGAACGAATTTCACTTGATGCAAATATCGAACGCTGGGTAGATGTAACAGAAGATATAGAAATAGAAAAAAGGCAGTCTCCGGAGGACTGGAGCCTGCTTGGCAGTCTTTTCCACCGCATTTTTGAAGGACTGTCAAAGGGGCTGATTCAGCCCGTGGATCTTGACCGCAGGACAGAAGAGATAGTCAGGAAAGAGGTCCGCGACGAAAAAACCGCCAGAAGGTATATGGACATTGTCAGCACTGATGTCAGAAAACTCCTCGAATCCCCCCTCTATAGTGCAATACTGCTGCCGACAGATAATGCCCATACGGAACTGCCGTTCATCCTCCAGAGGGGCAGCACTGTCTACAGGGGAAGGATCGACCGCGTTATCATCCAGGACGGGACTGCCCACGTCTACGACTATAAGACCTTCCCGGTCAAAGAGAAAGAGGCAGGACCCCTTGCAGACCAGTACCGTTTTCAGATCAGCATCTATTGCGAGGCGATCGGGAGACTTTTCAAGCTAAAGACAAAGGGTTATATTATCTTCACAAACAGACCCGAACTGATACAGATAGTTTAAAGACTCTCACCTGAGAGCTTCATGTGCATACTA
>PNOC01000039.1 GCA_013824615.1 Thermodesulfovibrio sp. | reverse complement strand
AACGTACCTGGAGATGATCATCCCCGGCTATGCGGCCACCTTGACTGATCAGGTGCGGGTATTTCTTGTGCATCGCAATGTGGTCGGCATCGTGGGATTCCTGGTCATGCTGTTTTTCAGCTCGATAGCCTTTACCGTGCTCGAAAACGCCATGTCCGTAATCTTCTTTCACCGTGTCAGAATAAAACGCCGCCACTTTATGATCTCGGCCGTTATTCCCTATGTATATATCCTTGCATTGGGTCTGGGTATTCTGCTCGTCTCCTTTATTACGGGGGCAATAGAAACACTTGATAACAGGCAGCTGGTAATCTTCGGCTGGAGGTTGAGTCTCGAAGGCACTTCCGTATCGGCGCTGTATGTACTCGGGATATTGGGCGAGGTGCTGCTGCTGACGTCCCTGTATCTGGTTATGCCTGATGTAAAAATCACGTTTCGGCACGCCCTGATCGGGGGGATGGCTGCAACGGTTTTATGGGAGATCACCCGCCGCATTCTGGTCTGGTACTACTCGGTCATTTCCATGGTAAATTTAATCTATGGGTCCTTTGCAACAGCAGTGGTGGCGCTACTCAGTGTCGAGGCGGTAGCCTTGATTCTTTTGTTGGGTGCCCAGGTCATTGCAGAACTGGAGCGCAATAAAGACGAAGTGACGAAGGAAAACCGGTCAGGCTTTGAGACATGAAGACAAAGAAAAACATGCTATCGGGGGGTTCCGCTCGTCCCCAATGACAGCTCTCACCAGACTCCTGCTATTGATAACGGCTATCGGACTCGTCGGCTGCGTCCAACAGGCCCGGATCCACGCGCCGCTGCAACCCGACGGCTGGAGTGCCCAGCCGGTATCGGTTGCGTGCCGCTTTGCCCCTGATGCCGACCTTGATCCCGCAACACGAACACCGGTGGGAGATGAGGGTTATTATCTCTACATCCTGATTGATATCGCCGGCAACAGGGACTTCAGCACTCCCCTGTCCGTTGCCTTCTCGTTTAAAAAAAATCCGGGGGGACACAGCTGGATCATGCTGGAAAGTCCGCAGAGCCGGCTTGAATACGGCCACAACGGCAACTTCGGGCTGGGCAAGCTGCATTACCTGGAAGGGGTATACCAGAGGTTTCGTGATAATCATCCCGATCCCATTGCTTATTTGTGGGAGGTGATGGACGACGGCCGGTTGGAGGCCAAAAGAAATGAGCATACCCCCACGTTCGTCTGGCGCATGCCGATCACCAAACAACGACATCAGATGATCTATGAATACGTGACGCAGCGGACATATGACCAGTTCAGTTTAAGGGACAACAACTGTGCCGATATGGTGACGGACGCAGCAGCGCTGGCGGGTATCAACCTGAGCCGCCGTCTCCGCCTCACCATCCCGCAGGAAACAGAAATACTGGGCAGGAAGCTGCGTGTCTGGACAGACACAAAATACCGCATACTGGAGTTCAGTACACCTGACGTGCTGCTGCTGGACCTGCGCCATCTTGCCCAATTCGGAATAGGCAGTGATGTTACCGAATGGTATCTGGGCTTGAAGCAGTGAGCCGGGCAGGGCTTTGTCCTATAGTACGGGCTGACTCCGGAGATTCCTACGAGTCAAGAGAGCCTGACACGTCCGCACCCCCGGACGGACTATTTTCCCCCTTTCGCCGATCATCCGACATCTCAACGGCGATCGCAGCCGCCTGTTCTGCAGGAGTACCATCTGTGCGCCGCTCATACTCGTCCTCCGCACGCTCGTCTTCTACCCGCTGCTCCACATCCGCGTCCTGTTCCTGCTGACCCGGAAGCTCGACGCGAAGCTCTTCAATAAGCATCATAACCGCTGCAGCAACCGGAAGCGCGAGAAGCGCCCCGAGAATCCCCATCAGCGTCCCGCCCGCAAGGAGTGCAAAAAGTACGACAGACGACGGGAGGCGAAGTGCCCGCCCATAAATGCGGGGGACGAGAACACGGCTCTCGAATTCCTCGTACGCGAGCATGAGCACAAGGACAAGGGCCACGACAACCGGGCCACGCGCCAGAGCCGCCAGGAGCATCGGGCCTATCGAGAGGAAGGCACCGATGTACGGCAGGATATCCGCAACGCCCGCAAACACGGCAAGCGCCATCGCGTACGGCACACCGCACGCCACCAGGAGAACGAACGAAAAGGCCGCAATGAGAAAGCACGTGATCAGCTGCCCGCGCATGTAAGCGCCGACGATCGTCTCCAGATTCATCATGACGCGGGCAAGGCGAATATGGTGCGAGCGGGGGACAACAGCAAAAAGCCAACCCCGAAGCCGGTCGCGGTCTATCATGATGTAGAGAGCGAGAAAGATGGCGCTTGCCCCATATGCGATGATCTCGAAGATGCGCACAGAGAAGGTGAAGGCAGCCGAGCTGAGGCCACTTGCAAGGGCGTCGTACTTGATATTCCGCAGCCAGTCCGCAAGCGGCGCGGTCAGATTTGAACTCGCCAGATAATCCGAAAGACGCGCCCGAAACGCGGGCTCCTGTCTGACCAGAGCAGAGGCCTGCTCCACCAACGACGGGATTGTCAGCGTCATGGCGAGAAACATGGCGACGAAGAGAGCGGTGAAAATAACGGCAATCGCAAGACCGCGCCTGACACGCCGGGCCTCCATCCAGCTGACAGCCGGACTCATCGTCCCCACAATAAGAAGCGCGATGACGAGAACCAGAAGGACCGGCCAAAGCCGGACCAGCAACCACAAGCAGGCCACGACAAGAATGAGTTGGATCATGGTCGAGGGCGATACCTCGAAGCGCACCACGCGTGTTTTCTTGTCCGCGGAGGACTTATGCTCGGTAAGCGGTGGAACGCTGCCCGCACTGGGTTGAATTGCTTTTTTCATATTCTCATCGGCGGATCTGAATGGCTACTCTCTTCATACAACACCTCCCTCTCCTCTGAGATACCCTATGACCTGCCTGTTCGGTTTCGGCAGTCCCGCCACTTTCCAGGCAATAAGCGGGGACATGAACTCTTCGTTTACACATTCCCTGGGTTGGTGGATATTTTTGCAGATGGAACTGAGGATGGGAAAGAAATTATATTTCCTGTAATGGGCTCTCAGGAACCTGATGATCTCCATCCGGTCTTCGGTCAGCTCATCAACACCTTCTTTCTCTGCCAGCGCAGACGCCACCTTTTCATTCCAGTCATCCGGATTTTCAAGATACCCCTCGTCATCGATCTGTATATTCACTCCGGAACATACGAGTACAGCCATTAAACACCTCCTGCTATGCTTTTTAGAAGCGCTACTGATACGCATAAATAGAGTCTGTGTCTAACAGGTTGTTGAAAAACTATTTGCGACCGGGTTTTCGTCATTCCCGTGCAGACGGGAATCCATTGTTTTCAGGGACATTTGGATACCCGCTTTCGCGAGTATGACAACCTGAGAGACATTTGTTGTCTTTTTCAACAGCCTGCTAAAGTAAGGTTTGTCATCCTCGGGCTTGACCCGGGGATCCAGAACCTGGGGAGTCTATACACAGACACTAAATAAACACCGGGGCACCTGTCCGGGACCAGGTACCCCTGGCATCACGCGGACTACTGAACTTCACCCGCAGGCATTGACTCCAGTTTACTGATAAGGCCCTTTAATGTCTGCTTCTCGATCTGAACACCTTTTTCATCGCCCATTTTTTCTACTTCCTTCTGGTAATTCCGCAGTGCGGTCATGACCGCGACAGCCTCCAGATTGGTCAATTTCAAGTCCATGATATTCACCTCCTTTTATATTGATTCGTACACCATGCCAGCAAACGCCAAAGAACAGATGCGGCCCGGTGGCGCGGCCCGTCGTGCAGATCAGGCCTAATTAATCAGCACTACTGACTGTACCGCTTATATTTAATTCATGGTTACATTGAGGGTTACTGTCGCGGTCAATATCGGCGTTCTCAGAATATCGATCTGCGACGTGAGTCCTGCCTTGCTGAATGTAAAGAAGTAATCTTTACCCGCGTCTCCCGTGAAGGTCAGCTGGCCATTGGCGTCAGTAAGTCCGACGTTGTCATAAGTCCCTGTCCCCGAAACTGTTCTTACCTGAACCTGTACTCCCGACAACGGCGCACCTTGGTTGTTTGTTACGGTTATGCGGACATCACCCTGGTTCTTGACAAATTGCTCCGTGTCACCGCTGCCGCACCCGGTCAGTAAACCGGCGATAATAAGCAATGACCAAATTGCTGTATTCTTTATCAGGTTTCTCATGTCATCCTCCTTAATAGTGCTATAGATTAATAATGATTCCCGTTGCATACGGGCTTTTTTGCATAGTCTTTTGAGGAAACTCTCTCTGCTCTCTTTTTTGAAGGTTCCCCTCGCGTTTCAGATACCTTATTTCATCATATTTTCCTCCACTGTTTCCTTTTTATCCTTCGGTATTCACGTAAGCTCCATGCACCACCGTATTCCTCTGGATAAATTGTCCAAAAACCGACATTTCTATATTTTTCTATATTTGGATAGCAGAATGAGTGCCAAGACTATTGGGGACAGACCGGTTTTCCTAACGCATTGAAATAACAAAATATTCAGAGAAATGAACAAGAGGGGGGGATAATGCGCAACGTGCTGTCTTCTGATATATCAGGAGTCTCCTGATATATCAGACACTAAACTTTTTCCCTTTTTGCAGTCGAAGTCCCTGCATAGGGTTGCGGATTCTTCAGACCTTCGAAATAACGTTTGCGGGTAGCCAGATTTATCCCGGCATATACCTGGCAGCCGAGCAGCCCCCGCTTCCACGGGCTCATGCCGAAGAAGCGTTTTGTTATGGCGCCGAAGGAATAGGCCTCTCTGTTCAGGCGGGCGAATCCGTTGATGAGCTCTTCGGCCGTCATGCCCCGGGGTTGATACAGAAGCGTATCAGGAGGATATCCCCTGAGCCACCAGTCAGGCTCGAACAATCTGCCTTCGCTCAAGAGACGGTCATATAACCGGGTGCCCGGATACGGCGTGAGGATTCTCAGTTCGGCACAATCTATACAACTCCTCATTATGAACTCAAGGGTCTGATCAAAGACATCCCTGTTTTCGTGATCAAAGCCAAGCACAAAAGCTCCGAGTATGCCGAAACCCTCGCCATGAAAACGACGCATGGCCTCATCAAAATCGATCCTGAGGTTCTTTATTTTCCTTACCTCATCCTGTGCTGCTTTCTGTACTGATTCAAAGCCGATCAGGAGCCCCAGGCAGCCTGAGCGCTTCATCAGCTTGAGCAGTTCCGGATCTTCAGCAAGAGACACCGTCCCCTGCCCCAGCCATAATCGGTTAAGCGGTATCATTTCCGTGAAAAGCTTTTTGGCCGCTGTACGGTTCAGCGCAAGGGCGTCATCGACGAAGAAGATGTACGGTGAAGCAAGAGCCTCTATCTCGGCAATAACCTCCGGGACCGGTCTTACCCGATATTGAGATCCCAGGGTCCGGCTGATGGAGCAGAATTCGCAATCGTTTGGGCATCCGCGGGACGTCTCGACGCCGACGGGGGCCGGGATATAGCTTTTCCCTTTGGTTCCGGGAAAGAGATCACGCCGCGGCTTCGGCAGGCCCTGAAGATCGGTCATTTTTTCGGCCCGATAGAGTCTTTGCATCTGTCCCGAGGAGGCATCCGATAGTAGCCGCGGCCAGATACCTTCCGCTTCTCCCACGACGACAGCGTCTGCATGCCCTAAGGCTTCCTCAGGCAATACCGTGGGATGTATTCCCCCCATCACCACCTTCACCCCCTTCCGGCGATAGGCATCAGCGATGTCATAGGCCCTTGGCACAACATCAGTCATGACCGTGATACCCACCAGATCCACATCCTGATCAGTATCATCAGGGGCAAAGGCCTCATCGACCAGGGTAACCGTATGGCCGGGTGGAGTAAGCGCTGCCAGGAGAGGGAGATTTACCCTCTGCAGTTTAAATGGGCTGGATAATGCGTCTTCACGCTGTTCACGCGGCGCGATAAGTTTTATTTTCATTTTTCAGGTTTCAGATGCAATCAAAAAGTTTGTAACCAGATAGTATGGGTTATATCCTTCAGAGTTAAGATCTATTAGCAATGGATTGGAGACACCACGATGGGGAAGTATAGCGGGAAGACGGCAGGGTCGTCAAGAATGAGAGACCGGCTACATTTATACCATACCACAATGACGCAGTGAAGGCGATGATGCCTCCCACGGGGGATTCTCAATAGTTCCTCCCCTGCTCGGTTATTTTTGCGGCATCCGAATTATCCGCACAGAACGGTTTGGGTGAGAGGAGTTCAGTTTCTCACAGTACTAAACACCTTCGGGTATCTTGATCATTCTGAGAAGTACGAACGAAAATCAGCAAAAAGTTCAACTATCAATAAGCAAGTCTGGCCCCGATCACTTTCCCGCAGGACGCACATAATGGGTTGTACGGCTGTTTCTTCCCTATGACTATGCTATCATTATAATCATGGGGTCACACGAAGATTTTGCCAAGTATCTTACAAGTGTTCAGGAAGGTTTACCGCCCTTAATTTCTGCCGGATTCCGCCAATTGCTTGAAAACAAACATCTCTATCAAAAGGTAGAAATAGATGTAAAAAAATTAATGACACCTGCATCGATTATGTTGAAAACGTCTGGGCCGCCTTCAGCTGTATTACAGGATCATGCAAAGACAAGACAGTGCATTAATATTCTCTCGTGGATATGGTTTCTTGAATCCGGCCCGAAATCCACTGGAATGAGCAACCTCCGCAGTCCTGATCATTTAGTAATTTCTTTGCCGACAATTAAAACCTTCTGCTCTAATCAATCCTGTGACCGCATTGAACCTTTTAATCCTTTACCTAAAGATCATGTTGCACTAAACCACCGGGCAAATGGAAAATGGCAGCAGATTTTTGCCGTTGAATACGAATGTCAGTCCTGCAAGGGACTTCCAACAGTCTTTTTGATTCGTCGAGATGGTTTAAAATTAGTTCTTGAAGGGCGTTCGACGATAGAGCACGTTGAAGTCCCGAAAGATCTTCCGAAAGCGCAGAAGAAGTATTTTTCCGATGCAATCGTCGCCCACAATTCGGGGCAGACCCTTGCTGGGCTCTTTTTTCTAAGGACTTTTATTGAACAATACACACGGGAACTTTCCTCTGATGCTGACCTTTCAGCCGATAAGTTAATGGAAAATTACATGGAACTGTTGCCTAAAGACTTTAAAGACAGGTTCCCATCGCTTTCGAAGATATATTCGGACTTGAGTGCTGCAGTACATAATGCTGATGCTTCCGTTGATCTCTTTGATAAAACAATATTGGGATTGGCTGAACACTTTGAAGCAAAGAGGTTGTATAAGATTTAAATGTGCGAAGACGCTCCAGAGGTAACTTGATGTCATCTTTCAATCATGATTCTCCCATAACGGGAGCGAGTGACTCTCCTGATTTATTGAATCGTGAATCATTCGCTGAGCGTTTAGCTGCTATAGTGGCTCTGAAGGAAGGACAGGATTGTCTTACCATTTCACTAGAAGGGGAGTGGGGATATGGCAAAACATCGCTAATTAATCTTATAAATAAATATCTTAAAGCCAAAGAAGACAACCCTATTATAGTTGAGTTCAATCCTTGGCTAGCTGGAAGCTCCGAAGTCCTTGTCCAAGATTTTCTTGTGCACTTTTCGGCACAGCTTGATATTTCAGATAGGCCGGAAGAAACAAAATCTGCTGCTAAACAGCTTCTCAGCTATTCAAAACTATTCACTGTCTTAAAACTAATTCCAGGTGCGGAACCATGGGCAACTATTCTCAAGGAAGTCATATCTGCGGTCGGCACTGCATCGGAAGAAATTGGAAAGCTAAAAGAACTGAACTTATTAAAGAAGAAGAATTTAGTCCGAGAGGCCCTGCTATCGCTGGGCAAGCCTATTGTCGTAATAATTGACGACATAGATAGATTAACACCCGAGGAAGCCTTTCAGGTTATACGGCTTGTAAAGGCAGTCGCCGATTTTCCCCGAACTACGTTTATCTTAGCCTTTGATCCCGAATATCTGTCTTCTGCTTTAGAAAAGGGGAATATCGCCAAAGGTAGTCTATATTTAGATAAAGTAATTCAGTTGCGCGTACCTTTGCCGGTTATAGGGAAAGCTGATATGCATAAGCTGGCGATGCAGGAACTGGCATCTCTTGCTGATCACAATTTAACTGATAGATATGTGGAAGACCAAGATAGACTCGCCTCGCTTTACTGGCAATATTCTCGAGACTTAATTCGCAATCCTAGGGAATTGAGGCGAATATTTAATCACCTCCGGCTGACAATAAAAGAGACCTATGGGGAGGTGTGTTTTGCAGACATTTATGGTTTATCAATTCTTGCAATAAAGGCCCCCGAAGTTTACGCACTAATCAAGGACGAGCCAGCCGCTTTTGTCGGCAGGGGCTTTAGTACCATAGTAGAAATGACTGAGCCAAAGGAAATAGTCAAGAAGTACGAAGACAAGAGAAAAACTGCAATAGATAAGTGTCCGGAACGAGATCGATATCTTGTCGGTAAAATACTTGAAGAACTATTCCCTTTGACAGTCGAGGAAAAGTTCGCCTTCGGCTCTACCGAATATGACAGGAACGGGCGTGTTGCATCTCCAGATCGTTTATATGTTGCCCTACACTATAGAGTTCCCACCGATTATTTCTCTGAAAAGGAAGTTATTTCCTTAATCGGGGGCAAGATTGACCGAAAGGCAATCCTGCAGAACGCGATTACAAATGATTCCATAGAAAGACTGTTCGATCTTCTCCGATATAATTCCAAGAATATTAGTGAGGAGCAACGACTGCCGTTATTGCGCGATTTTTATAATGTCCTGTTGTCTTCTGATTATTTGAAGGAAAAGGAAACCGCAGCGTTTGGCTTCTTCCAGTTCGAACCTTTCCGCAGCCTGATTTGGCTCACAGAAGACATCGTCGGTAAAGCTAACGACAAGACCGGAATAGTAATGTCTCTTTGTGAAAAAGAAGAGTATTTACCCATTTCAGGGACAATTATGCGCACTCTTTTGGAGCAGTATGGCGAGATTAAAGAAGGTGAAGCAAAACCTGTTGAACAAAGGTGGGTAAATGACGGCGATTATCTAAGAACAAAGGAAATTTGGACGCAGGTTGCGGTACGAGCATTTGATGCTGGTAATCTGAGTGACTCGGTATTTGCCAGTAAGGTCTTTTTCATGCTAAAAAGAGTCAACCAGGATGCAACAAAGAAATTGTTTGAGGGTTTATTACAAAAAGTGGCAGGGGTGGAAATTGCAGCTAAAATCATTGGTCGCACTGGCTCTGATTCTGCTGGTGGACCTTATTCCTCTATTAAGAAAGAGGATCTGGCAAACATTCTTGATTATGACGTTCTTAAGGATAGGGCAAATAGCGAATTAGAATCCGGAAAAGAACTAACGCCCTATATAAAGGCCGTATATAAAAGTATTGTCACAGGGAACAAATACTATTTGAAAGATGCCTCTGAAGGCAAGGATTTTTAATAGTGCAGTAAAGATTCAGAGATACTACTGCATTTCAATTAAGCCGCCAGAACAGATGGGTAGCCCCGCACCATATATAGGAGGGTAATTATGGAAGCAAATGCACATTCGGAGATAGCCAAAAAAGCTGTGATGATTTATAGCGAATTATATCCTTTGCAATCAGAGCAAGATAAAAAATTAACTGTCCGATTCATATATGGCTCAAAAGAAGAAGATAACATCTTCACTTTCCAGCGATTATCTAATTGGCACTTCTTTGATCCAGGGAATAGACTTGGAAAGACCCGGTGGGGTGTTCATAGGTCAAATCAAAAGAGAGTTGACCTACTTATAAACAAAATTGTGGAATCAGCGGCGTGCAACCTGCGAGATACATATGAACATGCAGGCAGGTTGGCCCATCATATACAGGACATGAGTGCGCCACCGCATGTCATACCTATTTACCATACTTCTGGGGACCCTTTTGACATATATGCGACCGGAGAAATCGCTAATATAAATCTGTCGTCTGAACAACTCATTGCCGCAAAAGGCGAGCAAATGGATCTGAACTCTACTGTCCTGCGAAAATTGCTGAAAGACGCTGCAGAAAAAACATTCGACCGGGTGGATAAAGGGCCTGTCATATTTGGCGGCAAAGAAATAGCAAAAAACTGGTCAGGATTTTGGCGCAAATATGAATTGATAAGCACAAAATGCAGAATAGTTCCGAAAAAAGGTTTCGGCTGTTACGGGATGGATAAATTTGGCATTGCGACCGGCCCTTTCACAACAGCTGTATATAATAGTTTTTACAAAGAGCAGATAGCCAGTGCAATAGAAGACAGTTTGCGACTATTGGTTCTGCTTGGGAAAAAGCTCATTGACAAGCAATAAGTCGAGCAGAGTCGATTAGAAATGATAAATGTTTTGGTCGCATCGACGCGGCTCGGGGTCAAGCCTTCATTCTTCATTCATGACGCTAAGTTTCACCCGGATATCCGCATTTCTGAAATGCATGCTTAGGTGCGAAGTATCAGGTGGACATCTCGGCGTCATTTGCTCACAGGAACAAACACTTAAGCTTTTGGCGATGGATTTGCGGAGTTGCAGCGAAAGCAAATGAGTATGGTGTCCCCGGAAATGTCCTCCGCCACAGCCAACGGACGGCCTGGGAGGTTCTATTGCGATGATTAAGTATGATGTCTCGGAGTTCGCCGCGCTCAGGACGCGTCAGTAAACCAAGAACCCAGTTCCTATTGACTATACCAGCTCCGAGTCTTTATTGTCTCAGGCCTAGCCTGCGTGAGCGCTTTTGCGGTTTACATAATGGAATTCTGAAGAATATACTTACAGCAGAGCAAACAACATACTCAAAAGGAGGCACTTAATGAGAGGGGCGGGGATTCAACTTAATATCGGACTTGCGGCTTGCATCGGTCTGTTACTTGTCATGACACCTGCATACGGTTCAAACATTGTCATCGGAGGGGATTATACAGACATTGGGTCTATAATTGTCGTAAGCACAAAATCGGGAGACACTGACACAGCAAACGGGACTGCTCTGTTGAACACGCTTAGTGGCATCATGGACAACTCAGCCGCGAACAGATACCTGATCAAACTTGGTCCAGGGACATACAACCTTGGTGCAAATAGCCTTCAGATGAAGCCGCATGTTTCAATCGAGGGGTCGGGAGAAGAGGCGACGACGCTCACCGCCGCTATAAGTACCAATGCTTCGCCTCCTAACACCGGAACGGTAAAAGGTGCCGATAATGCCGGACTTCGGTTCCTCACGGTGGAGAACATAGGTTCAGGAGGTAGTCGCACTGTAGCTATACTGAACTCAACTGCGTCGCCATCGATTATCCACGTAACTGCGTCCAGTTCTGGTGGGACTATTTATAGACACGGCGTCTACAACTACTCCTCCGCGCCCACGATGACCAACGTTACGGCTACCGCTTCGGGGGGGCTTAGTAACAGCGGCGTTTTTAATGACAACTCCGCACCCATGATGACGAATGTGACGGCTACCGCTTCGGGTGGAAGTAATAACTACGGCGTCTACAACAACTCCTCCTCTCCTACGATGACCAATGTCACGGCTACCGCTTCCGGGGGGACTAGTAGCAACTCGGGTGTCTTCAACTACTACTCCCCCGCGCCGATAATGACCAACGTCACGGCTACGGCATCGGGTGGAAATAATAGCTATGGCATTGACAATTCCTTCTCCTCTCCTACGATGATGAATGTCACGGCTATCGCTGCGGGTGGGAATAATAGTTACGGCGTCCACAGCTTTGGCTCCGGGACGGTGAAGATTGACCATTCAGTGATTAGGGGAATTACTAATACAATTACTAATAATAACGGAGGCATAATATTGGTAGGAAGCAGCCAGCTTGATGGAGGGTCGGTATCCAATACAGGAGGTGTCCTCACCTGTGTGGGGGCGTATAACTCAAGCTATGTCGCTCTAGGTACGGACTGCCACTAAACTGGAATTGTGTTGAGATAAAAGGGGGCCTTGCTAGAAGCGATAACATAACAGTAGCCATGATAGGATTGGTTGTGCAGAAAAAACGACTCCAATGGGGTGTAGGTCTTTATTCTTGAGTCTTCCTCTACATGCTCTTCTCTTCACTCTTCGAGCCCTCTTTTTCTCGCATTAATCATATGCATATTTCAACCGGCAATCTGCGAGATTAATCAATGGAACAGTGTGCGGGTTATCAGGTGACAGCAACACCGCTATACTTTGCGTATCAGCTTTCAATTACAGAGCTGTTCTAGTGAGGCTTTATCGCAGCCCGGAGTGTTTTTAGAGGCAGGAACAAGGTTTTGTACTGGCCGGGCAGAGAGACAAAACCGTAGCGCCTATAGAAGTATTCGACGCGGTTGTTTTTGGCATCCACAAACAGACCTATGCTCCCGGCCTGATCAGCGATGAGAATGGTCCGATTGACCGCTTCTGCCACCATAAGGGTCCCGTATCCCCGGCCCTGATGCCGGATAGATACCGCGAGGCGAGCGAGGCGCACCGCGGGAAGGTTGTGGCCGGGATACATCGCGGCGTAAGCAGGAGGAAGAGGTTCTGCTGTAAGCTCACAAAGAGTAAGGGTAAAGAATCCCAGTATGACAGCGGGCTCATCGCCGTCAGCAAGGACAAACGTGCGGGAGAGCCCTTTTTCTCCACGCTGGCGGGCAGTGGCCTTAAGAAAGGCGTTCAGCTCCGCAACCCCACAATCAAAGGCAGCGCGGTCGTGCTCACGGGAAAGCGGAACTATTTTAAGCACAACAGTTTTTTTCTCTGCTGAAGGGCCTTTTTCAATTGCATGGTCGGTTGAGGCGGGTTTTCCAGAAGGTCAAAGACGGCTTTTGCCGCCCGTGTGGAGAGATGAATGGTGCGTTCCCGTTCTATGATATCGTTGGCCTTTTCGAGGGCCGACTGAACAATGAACTGGTTGAGCGTTGCACCGACGGTTTTGGCTGCCTCGGCTATGCGCTCATAAACCTCGTGGGGCATCCGCGCCGGGATTCTGTCTTCTGTTTTTGTGATAGCCATACTGTTGTCTCCTTTGATTGAGTTTAGCAAAATGGCGTCAAAATGGCGACGATTATCATTTCAACACGATTTCTACGTGAGGCACCGGGAACGCCGCGCACACCTGCTGCATTGCAGGACGGACTTCTCAGTCTTTACCGCGCAATATTATTGGGCTTCGCAGGGGACACACTCACTCTTCTTCGGGGCAGGTACGGTTCGCGCGGCCGGCCGGGTCCTGGCGGTAGTAGGCACTGAGGACGCGGTAGAGATCGGGCGTGTGCTTCTGGAGGGCAAGGGGACGGTCGAAGAACTCCTCTGTTGCCACGGCGAAGAACTCGGCCTCGTTCGTGGCGCCATAAGCGTCAAGAAAGGTTTTGTGGCCCTTCTCAGCGAGGCTGCGCAGCCGCAGGAATTCATAGGAACAGACGGCCACCCATTCGGCGAACTGGTCGCGGTCGGCAATAAGCGGGGTGCCGTCGGCAGCACCGTCGAGCATGTCGAGCTTGTGGGCGAACTCATGGTAAACCACGTTATGCCCCTGATCGGGGTGGCGCGCTCCGTGAAGGACGGCGTCCCAGACAAGGATCACCGGACCCTGGGCAAAGGCCTGGCCAAGAACGGGGACAGGGGCATCAATCGGGCCGCTCACGGTCTCGAATACACCCGGATGGTACTCGGGAGGCACCACGGTTGAGGGGTAAACAAGGATCGACTCTACGTTTCGATAGTAGTCATGGGGGAGTCCCAGCTGCAGCAGGCAGGCCTGGGCCGCAATGGTAACGCGGATCTCGTCGGTGAGGTCGAGGCCGCCACACCCTTCCCAGTGCTTCTCCTGCAGAAAGACCTGCATGGTCGCATGGAGTTCAGCCCGCTCAAGGTCGTCGAGCAGGCAGTAATGGGGCAGGTTCGTATGCATGAAGGCCACCCACCCGGGGGGAAACGGGCGTTTCCGCACCTCGGCGCGGCGACGGTCGCGGAGCCAGTGGAACATGGTATGCCCTCCTTTTGGCTAGTATAACATGCTCCCGCCGCGATCCCGTTGATGCACCAACCAACCGATACTTTACAAAACGCTGAAACTCTATTAACAGTATGAATGGAAATAAACGCATTGGGAAAGACCTGGCGACGACAATTCCAGCCACAAACAAATGTTTTAGCGATAAGCCTGCTTATATCACCTGCACACAGAAGGTCTCAAAGTATTATTACTGCGACAGACACATCGTTTCTTTTCGAATAGAACACCTCCAGTCGCATGACTTCACAATGTAAGTACTCCCGGATAATAATGTTTATGTTATGGACCGTTAGCCTAAACTCAATATATTAAATAATGTGCCACTGTCAGCCTCGCACGCACCGGACGAAAGGTCCATAGTCTGTGCTAATGCTGCTCTTGTTGTTGTAAAAGAGATTCCCATTGGCGAAGAGCACGACCCAGGCGCAGTCAGTACATTGCGGATCGCCTGAGTGGGTCGTAGACGACCAGTAGTACGACGTAATAGAATTGCCAATAAAAAGATGATCAGACGGAAGGCCTTGACCGGGGATGGAGTAATCTATAAGCGTAGAGAGCTCCTCTATTGTTGGAAGCCGCAAACCTCTCCGTCCGGCTAAGCCTCCAAACGTGCAATAGTCGAGAGCCTGGCTATAAGTCCTTTCCACTCCATCAGCCTGTCTCTGCCAGACCAAGCCTGTCTCTTTGTCAAGTACTGCTTCACCACCAAGAACTAACTGCCACCGGGCCACGCCAGGAATCTTCTGGCCCCAGGTAGGCCTGGATGCGGTTGTCTGTGTTGTGCCATCAGGAAAAACGATCCCTCCGTTTCCACCTAAGGTCAGATCATCCCTTACCTCCACCCCAGGTGCAGCATTGGCTGGCCCAATAACGACAAACGCCAAAAAACATACGTACAAAAATATTTTTTTCCCAGACATGGCTTCCTCCCCCGCCTTTCATTTCCAGCCGTGAAGCACGGCTACAATCACAGCAATAGGATGGCTTTAAGTGCGGCAGACTGTCAATAATAAAACCTGCCTTGAATGACAGAGTTCAATACATCAGATTTCTTTTAAAATCCGCACAAGTTACTGCATGCCGCTAGTGTTTAATGGCAGGTGCACATAAAAGTTCAGCTGATGTCTTGGTCTGTCGCATATAGGGAGCACAGGTTGACCAGATCGACTCATAAAATCTGTTCGTTATTTCCCGTACTTTGCAAATTATGCGGGGTACAAGTGGAAGCTCTTGGGTTATTTCCTTTATTCTAAACACAATAGCGCAGAACGAGACCTGTCAACTTTTCCTGTTTCGTCAAGCATTGACAGGCAAAACTTAGAGCATGCGAGTATATTAAATACTTGACTGTCTCTTGCAAAAGGAAGATCACCGGTTAAGACTGAGAATAAATGCAGAAATATGCTGGGGATGAAAAAAACTTTTGTGATCATTTATTGCTGTTCTACTCTTTGCCGACAAAATGAATCGAGGGAGGTAAATTATGAGACTAAAGGTATCGGGAACTCTGCTGGTTTTACTGTTGTTAATTGTTTCGGGTCTTGCTTGGGCGGCGCCACCTATCATTACTGCTAGTGGGGATACGGTGAATACTTTTCTGGGGGATGTGGCAGGCAATCAATTTCTCCTTAGTAATCCCCTTGCTGTTGGAACAAACAATACCTTTGTGGGGGCAGGGGCAGGTCAGTTGACCACTTCGGGCAACTGGAACTCCGCCTTCGGCAATCTGGCCGGGAACATGAACGGCTCAGGTTTCAGCAATAGTTTCTTCGGCTATGCTGCCGGTCACGATACCACGGGTTCCTTTAACACCTTTCTTGGAGTACATGCCGGCTACAGCAATTTGGGCGACTATAGCACCTCTGTCGGGCTGGAAGCCGGTTTCACCAACCTCGCGGGCTCCAACAACACCTTCCTCGGGGCGCGTGCCGGCTATGCAAGCACAGGCAGCAACAACGTGTTTCTTGGCATCGATGCCGGGTCTAATGAGAAAGGAAATGGCAAGCTCTATATAGCCAATTCCTCGACTCCTTTCCCCCTCGTCTACGGAGATTTCACCAGTGCTGTGCTGACGGTCCATGGCACGCTGATCATGGCTGATATTGCCGCCGCGTCAGATGTTCGTTACAAGAAGGAGATACATCCACTTGCGTCTTCTCTTATTAAGGTTATGCAGCTTCAGGGAGTGAGCTATATATTGAAGACGGATGAGTATAAAGGGAGAGGGTTCAAGGAGGGCAGACAGATTGGTCTTATTGCCCAAGATGTTGAGAAGGTATTTCCCGAGCTGGTTCTTACTGACAGCAAGGGCTATAAGGCTGTTTCCTATGACAAACTGGTGCCGGTGCTGATCGAGGCGATGAAGGAGCAGCAGAAGGGGTTTGAAAAGTCGCTTACCGAAAAGGATACACGCATCGAGAAGTTGGAGAAAGCTCTCGATGCAATGGAAAAGCGGCTTGCGTCTGTGGAACAGCCGGGCAGATCAATAGCTTCAAAATAGAATAGTTTTGACTGATATGGCAGGGAGGCTTAAATCTCCCTGCCATATCGCTTATATCACGGTTTCCTCCGGAAATTTTCATCATAGCAGTCAAATGAAGGTGTTGGCTTGCAGGTGTACATGAATTTTTAGCTGATGTCGTGTGAATCACAATTATAGTGAGTAATTCTCTTCGGAGAAAACCTCTTCATTTTGCGGATTAGGAACGGAATGAAACAGTTTCAGCAAATCGGAATTCGCGCGTGTTCAGGAAAAAAGCGCGGTATCTGTTTGCTTGCGCATCGAGAAAGGTGCCTGGGTTTGGGGTAAAACGCGAAATTTGGTGCTGCAAAGGACAGCGAACACCAAACCATGGATCCCCGATCAAGTCGGAGGATGACACTACTTTAAAAACACGCAGGAGAAACGCAATGTTCCGGGGCAAGCCTGCCCGCCGGCAGACAGGGCACAGGATATTGCTCCTGTGCCCTATTGTTCCTTTCCGAAAAACAGCCTTCGGAGTGCCCCGTGGGTATTGCTACTTCTCTGTTTTTTCCTTCACCTTGTCACCGGCTTTTTCTACCTTTTCTCCGGCCTTCTCGATCGCTTTATCGACCTTTTCCCCCGCCTTCTCCAGAGGACCTTTCTTTTCGCATGCTGCCAGAGAGAAGGCCAGCATGAGACCGCAAACCAGCAAAAGCACTTTCCTGATCAATGTCATTGTGACACCTCCTTTGTAGTATATTCTCTTATTATTTACCATGGATAGACGCAATTGTCCAATTACTATTCATGAGTCTAATTCCGTTGAGAAGTTGAGACGTCAGCCATTTTCAGCTGGGCGAGCTGCCCTGCAGAGCTATTGCCGATTTGTCAGCAAAAATTTTCTGTTACGTAGACTTTGCCGTCCTCAGCCAGAGCAACGCCGATTCCCTGTCGTTTGAAATACGGCGTCAGGATATTTTTCCTGTGGCTCTTACTGCTCATCCATCTTTTTACGACTGATTCCGCAATCTCATATTCTGTATTGCTGTTATAAAAAGTTTTGCCGTCCTTATAAAATGATGAACTATAGAGATTGTCCTGTGCGATATTCTCTGCCCCCAGACAGGTAGTGTCGCGCACCTGGATTCTACACTCGAACCGGACAGCTTTATATCTGTCATAAAAAGTTCTGCCATCGGGGTCGACGTGAGAAAAGAAGTTCCTCTGCACCATATCCTGACTGTATGTCCGGGCTATGCTCTGCAGGCTGTCATCCCATACTAGAGCGGGCAGACCCTTTTTCGCTCTTTCCTTATTAATCATGGTATGAATCTTCTTTTCCAGGTGCGTTGCATCGGCATGAGGCCCGGAAAGTCTGTGGGACCTTGCATCCCTCTCGCTGCTTTCTAAAATAACGACGGTACAAAGCACGCTTAAAATAACCGCTATGATCTTCAGTAAGACTTTTTCAGGCATGTTCACATTTTACACCAGGGAAACTACATTTATCTTTGAAGCTGAGGTGAAGGAGGTCTCGAAACGCCCCAGCCCGCATCCGGTGGGGTGGGTATCGCCCTCACCACGTAATCACCGGATCCATGAAGAGAACCGGTCATGTAGTAGCGCTTACTGTTCTCCCCGGCCAAAGAGAAGATCGATGTTTCATAAGGACGGACCCGCAAGGACATCGGCACAGCCATCAGGTCAAGAAGGGTCGCGAAATTATTGAGATGGGAAACCCTTACACCGGGTGGAATCCCGGCCAGGAGATTTCTTCTGCCATAGCGTTCTCCCAGCACGAGGAATTCGGGGACATCGACGATCACCGCGTCGGGCTTCATATGGGTATAGACCTGTCCCTGCTCTGCTAAGGTCTGGCCGTGGTCCGATGTATAGAGGAGGATATAGTTCTGGTTCTTTGTCTCGGATACAAATACCCGGAAGAATTCATCCACCTGAAAGCGGATGCCGTTGTCATACGTATTTACCAGCTTCTCACGTCCGGCAGCGCTGGTGTCAATGGGTTCCGATGCTTCCATAACCGGCCTCCATATCGCAGAGGCCGAATCGGCCGGGTATCTGTAGTGATAGTGAAAATGCAGGCCCTTCTTGTTGACGACAATGAAATAGCCGCCTCTTTCATTCAGAAGCCTGCTGAGAAAGCGGGCTATGCCCGGGTCCTTCGTGGTTTCAAGATCAATATGGCGCTCCTCGAAAGACTGCTCGTTCATCCATTGGTCCAGGGACCTCACGGGACTATCCCCGGCCGCTTTCATGAGCTTGGGCAGGTACCCGTGATTGATGTCAATGTAAAGCGTCTCGTAGCCCATTCTCTTTGCGTAATCAAAGAGGGTCGGGTTTCTGTCGGTCCGGAAACCGTCGTCGGGAAAGGTATGGTGACCGCTGATGAGATAGGCATTGCTGATATGGGAATAGGAACCGGCCGCAACACAAATGCCTAAATTTTTGAGGCACCCCCGTTTTTCGAGAGATTGCAGAAACGGAGTCGTGTCGCGCGGATACCCGTTCAGACTGAGATTGCTGCCGCGCACTGACTCATCGATAACATAAATAATGCTGTCGCGTGGACGCTGGGGCGCCTGAAACAGCGGCAGTTCGTCCCGTAGCCCGTGATATGCACCCAGGTTTTCAAGCTTGTAGTGGACTGTTGCACGGAGAAGTGAGGTCAGGGGATTCAGGTGAAAGCTGCGTTCCGGCACGTAGAGGAAGAGGGCGTAACTGGAAAAGAGAAGGTAGAGCACCGGCAGCAGACTGAGGGCCAGGGTCTTGCGGAAGCCAGATAGAGCACTTACGTGAGTGCTGGTGGGAGGGCTTATGCGGGGGGGGACAAACACCAGTGCAGACAGAACGAGTACATAGGGGAGAGCATACAGAAAAACGCGCAACTGAAAGAAACTCGTGATGGCATCAGCCCGATTTTCTCCTCCGACGGTCAGGGCGAGAAGCAGGTCGGTGCTGGTCATGAACTGGGATAACGTCAGCCAATAGGAGCATTGGACGATGACCACCAGGACAGAAAGGAGCAGGACCGCCGCCCGGAGAAATCTCGGGAGGAGAAGGCCGAGATACAAGAGAACAAAAACCTGCAGGAAGGCCAGCGTGAGGGTGACCGGCAGCCTCAGGGCACCAGCGGACGGCAACAGGTTCAGCGAAGTCTGATAATCACTGAATCTCAACATAAAATCAATGACGACTGAGAGTGTTGCTGCAAGCAGGGCGCTCAGGGCGCGGCGGCGGGTTATCTGCCTGAAGGCGCGAGGGGGCTGCGTTACGGTCACTGGTTCTCTTCCCATTTCGTGGCCATAATCCCCAGGATGAAGACCACGGCGGCATAAACACCTATAATAGCTGCAGACCTCAACGCGGCCATGTTGTCTTCAAATACCATCGATGCACGGAGCCCCTCGTTTACGTAATACAGGGGCAGTTTTTTGGCGATTGTCTGCAGCAACCCCGGCATCAATTCTATCGGAAAAAAACTTCCCGCGAGGAACATCATCGGGTAACTGATAGCGTTTGAGGCTGCGGCGGCGCTCTGCGCCTCCTTCACGAAGCGGGTGAGTATCATCCCGGTCCCGACAAACGCGAACACGTCAAGCAGAATGAATACCGGGAGCCAGGCATCAATATGCAGGTTAACATCAAACACAGCGTAGCTCACCAGCAGCATGGCAAGGGTGGATATGACCGCGAGTATGAATTGATACAGGACGTTTGATAGTATCCAGTCAGTACGGGTGATGGGCGTGGTGGACAGCTTCCTGATGACACCCTTCTGCCGCAGTTCCGTATCCGAGTCAACGGTACCGAAAAGACTCATCGTCATAATTGACATCGCGATGATGCCGGGCACGAAGAACTCGATAAACCGGTATTTCTTGGTGAGTATCGATTTCTCAGCCGAGCGGATAAACGGAGCCCTCCCGGACATCCCCTGGTTTATCCCGGCCAGCGCAGCATTGAGGATCTGCATCTTTGTCTGCACCGAAGAGGAACTGGGGTCGTACACATAGGTGATGGTGACAGATGAACTGTAATCGTTGAATATTATCCTCTGCATGAGGGACGCAGCATAGCCTCTGGGAACAACGAGGAGAAGGTTCACCTTGCTGTCTCTGACGTACTGCACGGCGTCGACAGCAGGGTCGACACTGGTTATTTTGAACTTCCCCTTTTTCGCGAGGGTCTTGATCGACTCTGCGGAGGAATTCGTCTGGTCAAGGTCCTGTACGCTAAGGCGGTATTCCATGCTGTCCTGGCTCATGAAGATTGTGCCGAAGACAAGAATCAGGATTATCGGAAACGCAAAAGTAAAGAACATGGTCGTCTTCTCGCGGTAGAAGCTCAGGAGCTTCACCACGAGGTTTGCACTGATGATGCGCACGTTCATTCTGCCTCCATTTCGGGCAGCTCCTCCCGGAGCGCCTCACCGGTGAGCTTCAGGAAGACCTCTTCAAGATTAGGCCTGCGCACGTCGAGGCTCCGGTACCGGGCCCCGGCATCCTTTATGGCCTGCAGTATCTTCTGGACGTCGTACGTCTGCTCCACCCTGATCCTGATGTTTTTATGTTTATCAGGGACCGTCCCGAAACCCAGCTTTTGGACGATTTCAAGGACCTTTTCATCGACAGACCTCAGCGTGAGGGCCAGATAATTCGCGTTGTCTTCGATGAGTTCCCCGGGAGAACCCATGGCGATTATCTTCCCCTTCGAGATTATGGCAACCGTGTCCGCAAGAAGCTCTGCCTCTTCCATATAGTGTGTGGTGAGAAATACCGTCTTCCCCTTCTTCTTGAGGCCGAGCAGGACCTCCCATACCTCGTGCCGGGCAAGCGGGTCGAGCCCTGTCGTCGGCTCGTCGAGAAACACGACCTCCGGATCGTTCACAAGGGCAATCGCTATTCCCAGGCGCTGTTTCAGGCCGCCGGAGAGGTTCTTATACTGCTCTTTAGTCTTGTCCCCCAGGTTCACAAGCTCTATCAATCCGTCGAGATCGGTCTTCACGCTGAAAAGCCTGGAGTAGTACTGGAGCGTCTCCCGGACGGTGATCCTGTCGAACGAACTGAACGCCTGCGGGAGGACGCCGATGCGGTGGACGATCTCGTGCTTCTTCTTTGTAACGTCCATGCCAAGCAGGGTCACTTTCCCGGATGTGGGCATGCGGATCGTCTCGATTATCTCAACCGTCGAGGTTTTGCCTGCGCCGTTCGGGCCAAGAAAAGCAAACACCTCGCCCTTGCTGACAGAGAACGATATATCGTTGACCGCCGGAAAATCCCCGTAACGCTTCGTCAGCCTGTCGACTTCGATTGCATATTCAGTTTCTCTGGTCACGCATCTCCCTTTCGCTCAAACCCCTCCATTGTGGGAGCAGGGATTGAGGGGGGTTGCTTTTGAAAGTTACCTGATACCGGAATATCAGAAGACGGGCGCGAGGTATCCTTGTGCCAGAATCCGAGATGACTGAGGACCTTACCGTTAACCCCGGGCCACGCTGTCAGGAAACGGTCAATCAGGGGCAACCGGTGTCTGAACAAAATATAGCTCGGGATTAACGTCGCACCCAGATGCGTTTTTGTCTTCTCCGCGCCCTGGCCCGAGTAATAGAGAGGGATCTTTTGCTCCATGCAGGTGCGGACATTTTCGAGCCAGGACAAAACATACAGATTGTACTTACGTCCGGGCCCGTAATCCATGCAGAAATATTTATCCACCATCGCCTCCTGTTTTACGACAAGGAGGTTGAAGGCAACGAGTTCTTCCTGCACGAAATAGAGCGTGTATTCGGCTCCCGCGACAGAAGCGCATATTTTTTCAAAAAATAAACGGTTATGCCTGCCAAACGCCAGGGGGCTCCGTGCCACTGTTTCCAGATACAGCGTGTAGATCCTGTCCAGGAAAGGAGAAATATCGCGGCTTCGAACAACATGGACTTCACCGGCGGCTCGCATCTTGCGGCGCAGGTCTTTTCTGGCGGCCTTTGAAAAGCGTTCCAGAAATTCCTCCATGCTGTTAAAATTTATCGGCAGTCGCGCGCAGGACTGGCATTCCACCTGGTTGAATTTTTTGAATACTTCTGCGGGAAGTTTGCCCAAATGATTAAAGTTATAGAACGACACGAGGTCGCTAGTGCGCTCGACTGCAAGCTGCTGCAGGGCGTCAAAGGCCATAGTGCAGGCCTCATCGAGGGTAGCCCCGTCGAGGTGAGGATCAACCCCGATTTCACTCCATTCCCCAACCAGCAGCCCCACGCATAAAATGCGGGGTTGGAAAACCGAGGGGAGGAGACGGCCTGCCACTTTTAGAGATTTTCTGGTCCATCCCTTCACAAAGGCGGACAGATCAAACCGGGTTTCAAACAGCGGCAGTAAGAGGACAGGGGTATCACCGTCTGACACGACAATGCTCCGCAGGGTAAAACCGTCAATACCCGATTCCTGCAGAAGGGAAAGAAGCGGGGCAGTAATAGAAGGCTCAGGGAAAAGCCGGGCCAGATCTGCAGCCGGCACGCCGTCCAACCGCGGCACGCATTTGCAGGTAAGGTTATTGGTTGTTTGATTTATGGACTTATTCATGGTTATTCATGGCCTGCCGGATTTCTCTCAAAAGGGCGATCGAAAGCCACGCCTTCCTCTGGGGAAGAGAACGGACCGAAAGGGCTCCGGCAGCCAGGGAAAAGCTTTCAAGCCGTTTACGGGCCTTTCCCGACAGGCCCACTGAAAAGGAATACCCCGCATCCCCGTCTGCCTTCTCCCCGGCTTCCTCTTTATATGGATAGACAATTATCTGCAGCGGATCCACAAGATGAAATGCAGATCCGAGAGCCTTGACAGCGGCTTCCTTGACAGACCAGAGCAGGGCAGCTGCCTCTTCCAGGTTTTCGCCGGTTATTCTCAAGGCCTGTTGCAGCTCTTCCGGATGAAAGACCCGGTGGAAGGGGTATTCTTTTTTAAATTCATTTGACCCTGCCACATCGATGCCGATAGCAGACTTATCTCCACAAAGGGCAGCCCAGAGATTTCCTCCGCCCTCGCTGAAGGAGATAGACGGCCCCTCATATTCTCCCAACAGAAACCGGGGCCTGCCAAGCAGACCGCGGACAACCTGAATTGGCAAGGCTGCTCCGTTCGAAAATTGACTGCATTTCCAAAGAGGCGTTTCCATCGCCATAAGGTGATCCCACAAGGTGGAGGCGAGACAATGTTTGAGGTTTTCCGCGACAGATGGCCCGCAGGGAAACGATGCATAGAAGACCGGTCCCCCTCGATAAACAGGGTTCATCGTACAGACGGTTATTTCTTCGCGATCCGCTGCCAGAGGCACTCTCATCTGCCTGTCACCCCGGCTCAGTCCGAAACCCAGTGCATCCGAATACCATGAAGCTGCATGATGGTACGGCCCTGACCGTCAATGCCTCTGGCGTCCCAGGAGAGACTTTCGTCATTTTGAGCCCTCAAACGGGCCTCCAGGATTATCTGCTCCCCTGAGAGACATTTTCGCAAAAACCTCATCTCCCCTATCTCCAGGGGAATCAGCGATCGCCGCTCCGAGGGGTCTGTTGCAGCGACCTGAAAGCCGATCAACTGCAAAAGGGCCTCCAAAAGATAGGGAGAGTATTGGTATCTGGTCTCCTGCGGAGCTGCAAAGTCACGCGTCTCCCGGTAGGTGGTGCGGCCCCGCACTACTCCCGGACCTGCACCGTCAAGGGACTCCATCACGCGATACCTGCCTTCGAGACCGCTGCGGTCTTTGTACCATGCAAGCACTTTTTTCTGATCCATTTTCTGATGCATGGGCCCCGTCCGCAGTTCTTCTTCGCGTACAGGAGAAAAATCCGGGAGTCCCTCCCCAGAATATCCGTTAATAACATCCCCGCCGGCAAGTATCACCTGACCGCTGCAATGCAGGGTGAAGCGGTCGGTCAATCTCCCGGAAGGGGAGATCTCCTGTGTTGCAAGAGAAACCTCGCATAATACGTCCCGAAGACCGCTGCCGGCCCGGCGGCAGGAGATCCGTGAAGGCCTCGGAACTCCGGGAGGACACTGGATCATATCCAGAAGCCGCACCTGACGGACCCCCCTCACCTTAAGGTAGGGATACAGGACCATGGCGGCCTCCATAAATGTTTCAAGAACCATACAGGCTGAGACCAGAGGATACTTAACGAACTGGAAAGGTCTGTGGTCCGCGATCCATAGATCTTTCTCAAGGGAGAAGGCTCTGACGGCTTCGAGTTCTTCCCGGCTGATATCCAGGCAAGAGATTCCATCAATCATGGGAAAGTCACAGGAGCTCAGGGAAACCGTGCCTCCATCGAGTTCCCCACTGAGTGAAGGACTGATTGTATCATTCAACAGTGTCGTCCTCACCGATGGAAGTCTCCGCATAAACATCACCCAATCGTCAGCAACCGGGGCCACAAAGAGCTCCCGGCAGAAAAGCCCTGCAAGCTCCTTCACATGGATGTACGCCACTCCCTTTTGTTTCAGCAATTCCCGGACCTCCGGGTCCTCGGCCATGCCGGCCCCTTCGACAGGGGGAAGCATCAGGGCCTTGAACCTGATAACGCTGTTTTTCAGGTGGAGGGTTCTGAGTAACGCAGACATCATCCGATTGGCCGCAGCATAGTTGGCCTGGCCGGGATTTCCCTGAATCGCAGCCGCAGAAGAAAGGCCCACGAAAAATCTCAGACCCGCCCCTTCCGCAGCAGAGAACAGATTCCAGGCCCCAAGGAATTTGACGTCCGTTACCATGGAGAAATCATCGGGAGTCATCTGGCTTAAGAGACCGTCCCTGAGTATTCCGGCGCCGTGAATAATCCCGTCGATCCTGCCATATCGGCCTGCCACTTCGGCCATGGTCTTTTGGACCGCTTCAGGGTCGGTCACATCACAGACATGATACGTCGCCTCAATCCCCAAGGACTGCAGATCAGCCAGGGTCCGGGTAATCTCCGACGCCCTGGCGCCGTCTGAATCGGGAGCGGTCCTCCCCAGAAAAATCAGTCTGGGCGCAAAAGGCGCCAGACTGCGGGCCAGGTGGGCGCTGATCCCGGTTGCGCCGCCGGACATGACTATGACATCTCCAGGGCTAAGGACCAGACCTTCCGAATCTCCGAAGACCGAGTGGGCCACGTAACCCTCCGAGGTATAGACCCTTCCATCACGATGGATGATCTCCACCACAGGGTATCCCCTGTCAAGCGCGCTGCGGATTGCACTGCGAAGGTCGGCAGCTCTCCCGATTTCCCCACCTGCTTCCCTCGCTATTTCCAGTGTCCGAAACTGGACCGACGGGTGTTCCTGCGCAGCACTCAGAAAAAGTCCGAGCATGCCTTCGACGAGCAGCCGACCGTGAGCTTCGGCATCTTCCCTGGAATGCACCAGCAGGACGAACTTCCTTGCAGGTGACCGGAGAAAGGCCTTTAACGGTAACAACAGCCACCTCAAAAGCCGGGAAACATCCGCTGCACCTGTTAACTTTTTCGACCAGCCTTCAGGTAAGGTTATAACCATGCCCGCCAGGGACGTCAGGCCCGATATCTTCTCTGCCGCCTTGTAAGAACCTTCATCAGAAAAAATATCATGACCTCCCTCGCCGGCTTTTCCGTCATTTTCCATTTTCATGAACAGCATTGGAATCGTATCAATCCCGTAATCCTGGCGGAATATATTTTCTGTATTTTTGACAATATCGTCATCCCCGGCACTATCCCTATCAGGCGAGAAGAAAATCACCGACTCGCCCTGGCCGAGCTTTATTGGCGCAGATGCCGACAACTCCAGCGGAACGCTCCTGAATACAAGCCGCTTTAAACCCGCCTCATCCTGCAAGGGCCTCAGGGTTTGGTCGTGAATTAAGCCTGATTCAGTTCCCCTAAACGCAGGCTGCAGCCCCGGCTGGTTCGAGCTCTCTTTTCCGTCCTTCACGGCAACTATGCCGGAAATCTTCTCCGCAATCTCCCTCACCGTGCGGAGGCCTATGAAATCCTCCAGTTCGATCGTGATGCCGAAATGCCGTTCCGCTGCATCCATGATTATCGGCAGACGGCTGGAACGAATCGAGAGGTCCCTTCTGAGATCCATATCAGGCTTGATTTCATCCCTGTTAAAGCCTGTCGTCTCCATGATGATCTGTATAAGCGCTTCTATATGGTCCGGCTGCCCCGGCCTTGCAGCAGGAGAGGCCTTGCTGTCCGGTATGTTGCAGCCAGATGCCGGAGACTTACCGCATGCAGAGAGGGACACAACCCCCGGTTCGCTGTCAGCCTTCAGGTGACCTTGAGCAAAGAGCTGAGCAAGCGCAGTCCTGTAGGTGATGCCCTCTGCTGCGGGTATGCAGGTCTGGATGCAGGTTGCCTCAGGAAGAGTGTCACTGATGAGATTGCTTAATATATCACCGGGGCCAACCTCCAGAAAATGCCGGACGCCGTATACATTCCAGAGAGTCTGGACATTATGCATCCAGTGGACTGTAGATTCCAGGTGGGCCATGAGGATGCGCCTGATCTCCTGCGGATCTGATGGATACGGTGCCATGGTCGTGTTCGAGATAACAGGAATCTGCGGAGCATGAAAAGGAATAGCGGCAACGTATGCCTCGAGCTCGTCATGAATGACCTTCATGACAGGAGAATGGAAGGCCATACTGACCCGCAGGAAGGTGGCCCGGTAACCCATTTCTTTCAGTTGCTTTCCAAGATCCCTGACCGCCGCGGTGCTGCCGCTGAGGACAATCTGGTTCGGTGAATTGATATTGCCGATGTGGACATTCTCCCGTCCCTGCATCATATCTTTCAGCAGATCCAGGGGGGCGTCCACGGCCGCCATAACGCCGGGCTCCACGTTCATGGCAGCTGCCTTGTCCATGCAGAGCGCCCTCTTGTTCACGATCCGAAACCCGTCCTCCGGGGAATAGACACCGGCCAGACACAAGGCGATCAGCTCGCCCAGGCTATGGCCTGCCATCGCCACGGGACGGATTCCAAGAGTCATCAGATATCGGGCCATGGCGTGCTCCAATACAAACAGGGCCGGCTGCTGCCATCGTGTCTTCTGAAGATTTTCCTCCTGGTCGTGGAACAATAAGTGAAGGAGGTCGAAATCCGCTGAAGCTGCAGCCCGGTCCATCCATTCTTTGATGACAGGAAAAGTCTCGTAGAGCTCCCGTCCCATTCCTGCATAGTGTGAACCCTGTCCAGGGAATACAAAGGCAAGCGGCGGAACTGACAATTCCGGCTGAGGGATTGACTGATTCAGTGACTGATTCAGTGAATGCTCAAGTGGCTGACCAAGTGATTGACTTGGGCAGACCATGACCGTATCCGCCTCATCCATGGCCTGCTCCACCTGCACAACATAGTTGGAACCTCCGAACCCGAAGGCGTTGACCTGAAACCTTCTTGGATGGCCTGCCCTTCCCTTCCAGTCCAGCGGCTGAGGGGCGATGAGGAGACCCGAGCCTTCCATCGCCATATCCGGATCCGGCTGCATATAATTAAGGGTAGGAGGAAAGACCCCCGCCTGCATTGCCGTCACTCCCCGAATGAGGCTGTTAATGCCTGAGGCACCCAGCGTATGTCCGATCTGGGATTTGAATGAAGTGAGCACCGTGCGCCTGGAGAAATTAAAAAACGTCTTCAGTGCATGAATCTCCTCCACGTCTCCCTGCCGTGTGCTCGTGGCATGGCATTCCACCAGGTCCACTGCCTCAGGCCCATAGGGCAGCCCCTGGAACGATGCACGGATAGCCATTTCCTGGGTGACGCTGGAGGACTCCACCATGCCCAGATTATTATTGCTTGCCCCCATGCCGGTAATAACGGCATCAATGCGCGCCCCTCTGGCACGGGCCACGCTCTCCCGCTCGATGACAATCATCCCTCCGCCTTCGCCGAGGACCATCCCGTCTCTTTCAGCGTCGAAGGGGCGGGAGGTTTCGTGAGGGGGTCGCTCCTTCCCGGTTATACCGAAGAGTGCTCCAATGGCCGAGAATTCGAGAAAATGCATCTGGTTGAGGGTCTCTTCTCCCCCGCCGATAATGGCGGCATCGAGGATGCCGGTCCGGACCATCTGGATGGCGCTGTGCAGTGCAACCAATGAGGTTGCACACGCTGCGGATACCGAGTAACTTGGCCCCATAAAGCCGTACCGGTTGCAGATGAAACCGGCCGCAGCCGAGTTGAGTCTGCCCAGGAGTGTCGTATCGTCGGGTGCTATGCGCCCTGACTTCACCTCCCGTTCGATGGCGCTCCGCTGGTCCGGCGTGAGGTGCACGGCCCTCTGGACAGCGCCGAGAATATCATGAACATGAGCCCTGATTATGGTATCGTTGAGTGCCCCTGCCGCCTCTCCCGAGTTCTGGGAGATGAGGACGCCGATTCTTTCACGCGGAATATCCGACTCCAGGATACCGGAGGCCTTGATGGCCCTGTCCGCCAGCCACAGGGTAAGCTTTGTCGCCTCGGTCATGGTCCGGAAATCATGGGGGGGAATCCCGAGTTCATTACGGGAGACCTGAAAATCCAGGAAGGCTCCCACCCTGCAGTAGGTCTTGTCCTGGACATGCGGCCGGGAATCATAAAAAAGCACCTGATCCCAGCGTGAAGGAGGCACCAGGGTAATCCCGCTTTTCATGGCCAGGCTTGCAGCCCAGACTTCCTCCGGACTATTGCCCAGGGCATTGAGTATGCTCATCCCGGTGATGGCAATCCGTTCGCTATATCTATTGGCACCATAGTTTGCTGCACAATAGTCTCTGCTGTGGGCGACTCGCGTCAGTCCACCGGCACCGGGCATTGGAGGTTCCAGTGTTTTCCTGATCAATCCCACAACCGGCTGATGCAGCAGTAGAGGGCCTTCGGCCAGTTCGAGATGAAAGGACTGCAGTTTCCGGAGATCATGGATGAATCCGGCGCAGGCTCCGCTCATGAACTGCCCGCGTTCCAGACAGTCACTCTCATCCAGAACTGCCCCGTCTGTCCGGTCCATGCACCGGGCCGCGGCAAAGAGACTGCCCGCGGCCATCTCCTCCATTTTCAAACGGAAGGAGGACTCGTCCTTCTGGCCTGCTGCAAACTCCCTCTCCAGGGCTAAAATAGCCTCCACTCTTGGGGTCCGCAAGGACCGCACCCGAAGCCCGGTGTCCTGGCCTGAAACAACAGTTCCCCCCGGAGGCGCTTTCAGAATCAGTCGCTGATAGAGCGCTGTCAGGGCTCCTGTTTCAACGATTTCGGGGGCGGCCAGGTAGGCGGTCCCCATCTGGATGGCGTCCGCGCCGAGCATGGCAGCCATAAAGGCGGTCTCCCGATTAAAGATTCCCCCTGCAAGGATCACGCGACACCCCTGAAGCAGGGATGGCGTGCGTTGCTTCAGATCCAGCACCATTTGAGCAAAGGTGAGGGTGCTATGCTGCCCCACGTGGCCGCCGGCCTCATACCCCTCGCAGACCACATATCTCACGCCCGCTTCAAGGGCGAGCCTCAACAGGGCCTCATCCGGAGCGATATATATTACGCCAATGCCGCATGCTATCAATTCTCTTATGGGGGTGAGATCACCGCCTGCGATCACAACAAAACGGGGTCTCTGTTTCTTTATCCAGGCAAGCTGTGTCTCCCTGAAAGGGTTCTCTGCCAGCGAGACGACATTCACTGCATAAGGGCGCCCCTCCATGATCTCCGGCAGGCGTCCCAGCCTCTGGTCAAGGGTCTCGGCGTCCATCAGGCCAAGGGCGATGGTCGGCAGCCCGCCGGCATCGGCCACCCTTGAGGCAAACTCCGGGAGATCGGTAATCCAGGACATGGCCCCCTGGATAAAGGGGTACCTGGTTCCCATCTCTCCGGCTGCAGGACTGTCCAGAAAGCAATTCTTTTTCACCTCGGCCAGAAGGCATACGTTATGAATCTCGTCCATGAAGGCCTTCACGGCCTCCTCTGTTGCAGTCCCAAAGCGCGCAGCGAAAGACGAAGCAAAGACAGCTTCCACCCCCAGAGGTATTACCTCGTCCCTGCTGAAGTGGCTCCCCAGAGGGTGAAGGCTCCTGTCCTGTATACGGCTTGCGAAAGAGCAACGGCTTTCCCTGGTAATCTCTGCGCCGCAGAGCGTGTCCTCGAACTTCCTGATCTCCGTGAAGGCAAGAGAGTTGCCCTTGTTGAAAAGGCGGCAGGGGACCTGAAGATCCAGACCAACCAGATCAGTAGAATCCAGACGGAGGCTGGAGAGCCTTTGGCGCTGAAGCTCATCAATGGCCACCAGGTCGGTCAGCCAATGGACGCTCTCGAAGACAATACCCCTGGCCCCGGTCGTCAGGAATGCCGCTGAGGCCTCAGGAGTGGAGACCCCTCCCCATATGAAAATATCAAAAGCCTCCGGGTCTGGATGCAGCATTTCTCTGGCAGCTGCGTAGAGAGACAGGGTCGTCTCACTGCTCACAAATCCGGCAGCCTCGCATCCTTTCAGCACGATGCTCCCGATGCCGGAACTGTCCTTGAAAATCTCTGCAAGGAGATCCAGGCTTCCGATGATCGGGAAACAACGATAGTCTTTTGACAATTCCCTTAATCTCTGTATAAAGGTTAAAGGATCTCCCTGGAAAAACGGGGGAAGGCAGTCTACCCAGATGTCCCGGATCCCTGTTTCCTGAAGCAGCTGTCCCAACGATGGATCAAGGAAGGTAGCGGCAGAAATCCTGATATCCCTGACCTGGCAGGAAGGATCCGCTTTTAATAAAAGAGAACGTAACCCCTCAACTCCCATCATGGAAAGATCGAAGATAGCCCTGCTGCCTGTTCGCCGGGCCATCCCGATCACCGGTGGGGTGATCTCCTCAGGCCTCCAGACGAACCCGAGGACAGCAGCCCTCTTCTCAGTCTCTCTCTGGGGCACTACGTCATTCGTTATGTCAGGCCTCTGCTTTAATGCCATACGTTCACCCATGAAAGACAGGCGCCAATTGGATCAATCCCCTCCGATACACCAGGTATCAGCGAGATCGTCACGACTTCAATGACAGGTACCACTCAGTGACATCACTCCCGATACCTAACCGGGCAAGCTGGCGCAGATCAGCATCCAGAACCTCGGGCGTGCTGTACTCCAATATGCGGTATTGGGGATCCGTCCAGACACGCAGCGTCTTGCCCATAACCTTTGTTTCCTGCGGCACGGTTAGGCGCATGCGGTGAATCAGGTTAATGCCCGCCAGCGCCGCGGCCTCTGCCACAAAATCGGTGCAGTTATTCGTCCTCACGCCGAACTGGTCATACTTCCGCTGCATCACATAGTCATGTATCAACTGATGCCGTCGTTTGGTAATCGGCATTCTCCAGACAAACGTGGGGGGGCGATTCGGCTTGCCGATCTGTAATTGGCCGTCTGACATCGTCTGCCACAAATAAGCGATAGGATTGGGATCCTCATCCCGGATTTTCTGATATACGCCATCGTGGAAGCGCGGTTTCGTTATCCCGAGGTCTCCGGTGTGGCCAAATTCCAGGCGGTCCCGGGGACTTTCCAGGATCAGCCAGCTATGAGCCCACGGACGCTGCCAGATTGAAAAGACAAGCGACGATGCATCGCTGTAGTTCCAATCGGCAGCTTCGTTCAGGATATAGAGATAATATCCCTCGTCCCCAACAGGAGTTCGCGTTGCGGGGTCCAGGTCGGCATCGGGGGCAAAACGGCAGACGATCGAGATGGGTTGGGCATTCCAGCCGTCGGGTTGCGTCCGGGCGAAGAGCCTCGCTGCTTTGTGGGAGCAGCCGGCCACACTCATACCCAGTACTATCATCACCGCAAGGATGCAGGCTCGATATATTCGTTCAGTTGTTTTTATATTCATTTGGTATTTTCTATTTTATCCGCGGTAACGGCCAACGTCAACCCGCTGCTTATTCTAACAGGCTGTTGAAAAACTACATTACTACAAGAACGGTTGTCATCCCCGTGAAGACGGGGATCCAAGTTTTCTTGATAATAATGGATTCCCGCCTGCGCGGGAATGACAACTAAGGCTTTAGGAACGCTTTCTCAACGGCCTGCTAATATTCCGGGCGGGTAATCCGGAGTAGATTATAAAGATTTTCTGAAGAGGCGATATTTCTTGTATCTTTTTGCGCCGGCTTCTTCGATCAAGGAGTTGATCGACTCGTTGTCCTCAAGGGTCCAGCCCATCTCCAGATTCTGATATTTCTTTTGTTTCCTCGCAACCTCATAGATGTGGTGGAAGGCCAGCATGGGAAGCCCCAGTTGTCGGTACTTCTCCTTGATCCCGAACATCAGCAGCCGCAGGCCCTTGATCTTTCGCCAATGGATGAGCGCCTTGAGCAGGCCGAGCGGGCTGATACGACCGTTAAGGCATTTCAGCAAAGGGTTGACGTCAGGGAAGATGACACAGACCGCCGCAGGTTCATCATTATAATACATGAAGAATACCAGGCCCGGGTCTGCAAAGGGCTTCACACTTTTTTGGATGTCCCGCATCTCATTAACAGTCAGGGGGACAAAACCCCAGTTGCCGGACCAGGAGTCATTATAGATCTGCCTGATCAGGTCGAACTCGGCATCCATTCTCTTCGGGTCAACGTGCCTGATACGGACACCTTTTTTTTGAGCAGTCCGTTCAGCGAGCCGTTCCATCCAGTCGGGCAGCCGGTACTCGCCATCCAGCAGGAAGGCCAGCAGGTCCTTCTCTTTGATGAGACCGCACGCTTCGATCAGCCTCAGGTAATACGGCGGGTTATACATCATACCCACAGCAGGCGGATAATTGAAGCCATCGATGAGCAGCCCTGTCTCATAATTCATCGACGGGCTGAGAGGGCCTCTGAGGAAGGTCATCCCTTTCTGCCGGCCCCACGCCTCCACGGCAGAAAAGAGGGCAGCAGCAGCCTCCTGATCATCAGCAGATTCGAAGAATCCCCAGATACCCATCTTTTCGTTATGGGTCTCATTATTACGGCGATCTATTATGCCCGCGATCCTTCCGACCGCCCTCGAACCACGCCGGGCCAGAAAAAGAATGCGCTCGGAAAACTCCCAGAAGGGGTGTTTGCG
>PNOC01000038.1 GCA_013824615.1 Thermodesulfovibrio sp. | reverse complement strand
CAGCCCTTATCCAAACATCCAGTTTGGCGGATCAGGAGGCATCGGGACCGTGACGTTTGCGATAACCGGCGGAGCACTGCCTTCCGGCATGAGCCTGTCATCAACGGGATTATTGTCCGGCACGCCGATACAGGGCGGAAACTTCAACTTTACGGTTACCGCTTCGGATGCAAACAACTGCAGCGGCAGCAGCAGCTACGCACTCACCGTCAATACGGCTGCCGTGGCGGCGGTGCCGACGATGAACGAGTGGGGCATGATATTCTTTATGCTTATTGCCGGACTTGCCGCGGTCTTACAGATAACGAGGCGGAGGGCTTAGGTCCCCCGCAGCTCTTCTCAATCCGAGAGGAATCAGAGGAGAATACCTGCCTGCCAGGGGATCTCGTTGCGAAATTGTCATTAGTCCTTGCGCTGCCTGAGCCGGGTTCTCTCATTCAATTGATGCCGTAGCAGTGGCAGGAAAACGTCAAAAGAAAGGGGCAGAATAAACTTCTGCCCCCATAAAACCGGTCACTTCAGCAGTCTTTTAATCGCTCTTTTTCAGGTCCATCCCGCATTTGCATTTGGCGGGCTTATTCGAAACAGTATTGCAGGTGCATGACCCGCCGCAGTTACAGAAGTATATCCCGGTTCCCTTGAGGTTGACCTTCTTGACCGTCTTGCCGTAGCCGCATTTGGCAGGATCATCGGCGTCAAGGCACAGGCTGCGCTCAGCCTGCTGCCCGCATAAAAAAAAGCAGGTAGCCAAAGGTAAGGATCAGCAGGGGCCAGGCCTGTCTGATGCCGGAGGGGCGGGGACTATCACAAGGCCTTTCACTCCTGAGGAGCTTCGAAAAAACGCCCAGAGAAGCGAAAGAGCCCAGAAGGATAAACAGTATCTGGAATACTTTTACCACAGCACCCGGGACGGTCAGTGCCGGAGATTCATAAGACCAGTCCATTTGTCTTCCCAGTACATTCAGCAGACTTCCTCCCATTGTCAGCAGGCGGCCCGTATGAAAAGCCATCTCAAAGGCTACAGCCAGGGGAATAAGCCCGTAGATGAAGAGGCCTAAAGATCTGCCTTTCTCAATGCTGTCAGCGGGAAAAACCAGTCTGCCCAGATAACGGAAAGCCAAATAGGTCAGGGCCATCAGCCCCAGGAAAATCGGGATCGAGACCTTCCACCAGTTGCCGGGCCCTGTTGCATGAAGGCCAAAGACTCCCGCCATCTCAAGACCTCTGAACAGCTGTGTTGCTATGAGGGTAAGGCCGAGGGCTACGAGCCCTTTTTCAGGACTTCTCGCGGTCCAGAGTTCATGTGCAGGCAGGCGAAGATTCAGAACTGGTGACTTGTTAGGGCACGCGCCGATGCATTTTCCGCAGAGGATGCAGTTAAGATTTGAACTCAGGGAAAACGGTCCCTCATACATGGGGCAGCCTTCGTAGGCGCCTTCACCGGCATAGCAGGCATGTGTTTTACAATCGTTGTTGCAGATATTGTAATTGGACCTCATTTCGATTACAGAACAGCTGGAGAGAAGCCCTACCATTCCCCCAAGGGGGCAAAGGAACCTGCACCAGGCCCGTCTGCGGTAGAGCAGGCCGACGATGAGAGCTCCGAGGACCACCGAGAGAATGAGCAAAGAGGTGGCGCGAGGGGAACTGATCATGCCGGAGGCGGATTCTGACCAGAATATCAGGGCAAGCCCGGCAGCACTGAAATATATGCCATATTCCCTGAGAAACTGCGGGACCTTGCGTCGCAGGCCGATAGTGCGGCCGAGAAAGGAACTGGCTGCTCCAATGGGGCAGGCACTGCACCAGAGCCGGGCCGCGAAGAAAGCGCTGATTACCAGGGCCGGTTCCCACAGTCCCCAGGTCAGAACGATCGTGCTGTTAGACTCCGCCTGCTGGCTTCCTGCTATGCCTGAAATAATTATTGCCGCTATGAAGCCTCCAATGCAGAACTGGAGCGCGCGTCGCAGGGTCGCATTGCTGAAAACTTTGCGGACAAAATCCAGCTTCAGCAGATTGAAAGCGACCCTCCCGGTGACCGGTGGCGGCCCGATAAAAAGATCTTCTATCTGGAGTTCCTCTCCCCGGCTGATGCTTATGGCCCGCCGCAGGACTGTATTAAGCTCGTCACGGTTGCCCGGCCAGCCGTAGGCCATCAGGGCTTTATAGGCCTCCCCGGATATTCCCCTGACCGCTTTGTCAGTCTGGCTCTGGGTTTGAAGAATAAGGCGGTCGAGTATTGCCCGGATGTCTTTCTTCCGTTTTCTCAAAGGGGGCACCGTGATCGTTTTTTGGGCCAGAAGTTCAAATAGTCCTCTGTCGAATGTGCCGGCGTCCACCATGGCCTGAAGGTCGGCATTTGTCGTAGATATTATGCGCGCATTCATTGCCATGGGCTTTGTCTCACCTACAGGTGAAAAGCTCCCTTCAGTAATGCATTTGAAGAGTTTTTTCTGTACATCCGGCGTCAGGTGTTCCAGATGCTCAATGATAAGTGTGCCTGCAGCCGCCATCTGCAGCAGCCCGGGCCGGGAATCAGGGGCAAAAGAGAGGGCATTCATTTTTCTTCCGTACAGCAGGCTGTTCTGGACCATGTCCAGCATGTAGGGGATTATCTCAGGGTCGAGGGCTGCATGAGGCGGAACAGACAGCGTCCTGACATCCAGGCCGAGCAGAATACCCTGCCGCACCGGCCCGCTTTGGTGAATGAGACTGGCAGCATCCCAGACTTCGGTGCCCGGTTCTCCCTGCACAAGCACTCGGTCAGAACACTCAGACAGTGCACTTATTTCTTCGTGCAATTTCAGAACTTGCAGGCTTTCGCCCGGCAGTTGCGGCTCTTGAGGTCTCAGGTGCTCAGAAATGAACTGGCGGTAGGAGTGTTCAGTATTGGCAACCTCTATCAGGTGTATATTCCCTCTGGTAAGTCTTTCGGCCAGAACGCGGGCAAACTGCATCGAGGCCTCCGCGTTAGAAAAAATGACACGTATTAATGCATCTCTGGGAATGAGAAGGAGGTCGCTGTCCGACACTGCGGCCACCGAGGCAGATCTTGGCGCCTGCGTCAGCAGGGCAATTTCCCCGAACCCCTCGCCCGGGCCCAGTGTCGCAAAACTTACCTCCTCGCCGGTGTCAGTCACCTGGTACACGCGGACAGAGCCCGAGATAATTACATAATAATCTTCATTTTTATCAGTGTGAGAGAGTATTCTGGTGCCGGCTTTATAGGTAAGACGCCTTGAATCATAAGCGAGCCGGCTGAGAAGTTTTTCCGAAAGTGAGGAGAAAAGGTCAATACTGCGAAGTGCTGCCGCAGTTTCTGCAGCAGCGGCCTGTGAGCCGGTCAGCTCTGTTCTCGCCCCGGAATCCGACGATACGCTGTCATCAATACCTGACAATTGCTGGTCCTTTCCCGGCAGGTCTGGGTGGCCGGATCCATCGCTTATGCTTTTATAATACCTGAATCCTGTGCTAAAACGTGTACCGGTCCGGAATGAGGGTTTGTTTCTGATAAGGTTGAGAACAAGACGCATGCGCGGCTATAATCACTGTCATGGCAACCCTGCTTGAAAATAAAATAATCAGCCGGATAAAGGCAGAGGGGCGCATTACCTTTGAACAGTTTATGGCAATGGCGCTGTATGATCCTGAATTCGGCTATTACCGGTCGCCGGACCTGGTAATAGGGAAGGGTGGCGACTTCTATACCAGTGCTCATCTGCATCCTGTTTTTGGCAGCATGCTTGGCAAGCAGATCGCGGAGATGTGGGAATTTTTCGGCAGGCCTGCTGAGTTCACGATTATCGAGGTTGGCGGGGGAGAGGGCCATATCTGCCGGGACATGCTTATGTATCTTCAGGGTAGTCCGTTCTTTGATGCACTCAGGTATGTTATCGTCGAGATAAACCCGGCGATGCAGCAGAAACAGAAAATCCTGCTCAGCAGCCCCGCAGCCACGGAAGGGAGTGTTCCCGGCGGGCAGCCCGGGGTTCTTCCTGCAGGCAAGGTCGCATGGGCTTCCTCGCTCTCTGAAATCGAGGCCGTCGCCTGCGGCTGCATATTCTCCAACGAGTTGTTTGATGCCTTCCCTGTCCATCTTGTTGAGATGGCGGAGGAACTAACGGAGATCTACATTACCGTCCGGGAGGACAGCCTGGTTGAAGAATCTGGTCCGCTGAGCTCAAAGGCCGTTGCCGACTACTTTAACGGGATGAAGATTATTCTTGACCGCGGGTACCGGACCGAGGCAAACATCCGCATCAGGGACTGGTTCGGGGACGTCAGCAGGATTCTGGCTGAAGGCTTTGTCCTGACTATCGACTATGGCTACCTTGGCCGTGACTACTACAGCGAAGACCGCAACAGGGGAACGCTGATCTGCTATCACCGGCATCAGGCGAATGAAGAACCTCTCCGGAATATCGGGATGCAGGATATTACCTGCCATGTAGACTTTTCAGCGGTGAAAACATGGGGTGAGGAGGCTGGCTTCAGGACTGTCGGACTCAGCAGTCAGGGGGCGTTTCTTGTCTCTCTCGGTATTGATGAAGAGATCGGGAAGCTTTCTTCCGCATCTGAAGATTATCTGTTCGAACTCGCCCGGATAAAAAAGCTTGTACTGCCGCAGGGCATGGGTGACTCACACATGGTCATGCTTCAGTATAAAGGTGGAGGGGACCCGGCGGCTAAGCCGGTCCTGAGGGGTTTCTCCCTGCGGAACCAGATGAAATATCTGTAATGATACCTGTAATTCTGGCGTGATACTGCATGCTCCGCAGCACATGCTCTTGCGTATGCGCCTCCAGGGTATGAACACAGTCACGATCATCCAGTAAGTTGAAAAATTTTATGAAATCGAACTGTCCTTCCCCCATCGGCAGATGCTCATCTGTTGTCCCGTGGTTATCATGCAGATGGAGTTCGACGATATAGGGCCTGAGGGCTTCTATCCAGTCTTCCAGCGGACTTTTAGAAAAAAGGTTGAAATGTCCGGTATCAAAGCAGATGCCGAAATTATCCGAGGCCATGCTCTCTGCCAGGAGTTTGAGGTTCGACGGTTCTTCCTCAAAGATATTCTCGATCGCAATCTTTGTGCCGATATCAACCGCAAGCTTGTTCAGCGGCTGCCAGGTCTGCAGACTTTTCTCCAGCCAGAGTTCCATGTTAAGACCATAGCGCCACTTCTCATATCCTGAGTGAAAGACGATTGCCTTGGGACGAAGGATATCAGCAATATCAAGGGTCTGCCGGAAGCGTTCCATGGTCGCCTCGCGCACCCTGCTGTCGACCGCACCCGGAGACAGGTCCATAAAAGGAGCATGAAAAGAGAGCGACGGCCCGTAGTCCAGCAATGAGGCAAGCTCCCTCACCGCGTCCAAGGTCAGGACATCGAGGACAGAGCCCCCGAAGTACAGCTCAAGGTCCAGCCTGTTTTCTCTGATGAAGCTGAGGTGTTCGGACAGCCGGTGGTATGGGATATGGATATGCGGTGACTGCACTATGAAGAGGCCGCTTTTTTTCCTGTGTCGGCTTTAGTTTCAGATCTGGCCTCGGACTTTGCTTCAGATTTAGTTTCTGCTTTCGACTCGTTTTTTGACTCGGAAGTGGATTCTGTTTTACCCTCGGTCTTGGACTCTTTTTTCTTTTCATCGGCACCCGTGGATTCGAATCTGGCGTCAACAGACTTCTTTTCATCCGCAGATTTCTGCTGGCCGCTCTTGTTACTGGAGGCATAGTCTGTTACATACCAGCCGGTCCCTTTCAGGACGAACGAGGTGTTCGAGATCTTCTTCTTCAACTCCCCGCCGCAGTCCGGGCATGTTGTCAGAGGTTCATCGCTCATCTTCTGCATCACCTCATGATGTTTGCAGCATTTCAGGCAGCCGTACTCATATATAGGCATATCGTGAATTCTCCTTTCTCAACCCTGACAGAACAGGGGAAAATACGTTCAATATTTATAATAGCGCAGAACCCGAAAACGCGTCAATTTTGGGTATAATAACTCCATGACAGTCCTTGCCG
This sequence comes from Thermodesulfovibrio sp., assembly GCA_013824615.1. Classification (GTDB taxonomy): domain Bacteria; phylum Nitrospirota; class Thermodesulfovibrionia; order Thermodesulfovibrionales; family UBA6898; genus PALSA-1316. The sequence goes on along the minus strand of PNOC01000038.1, from coordinate 29,767 downwards.
GTCTGACAGGAAATTTTGGTATGGGGAAGAGTTCTGTTCTCGGATTTTTTGAGGGGCTGGGGGCGGTTACGATCAGTTCTGACTCAATCGTCAGCCGCTTGCTCGAAGATTCCACGGTGATTGAAAGGATCAGGAAGATGTTCGGCGATGAGGTTGTCAGTGACGATGGCCGCCTGAATAAAAAAACTGTTGCCAGCAAGGTCTTTTCTGATCCTGAGCAGAGGAAGAAACTCGAAGACCTGCTGCATCCGCTGGTTTTTGCGGAGATTGATGCAGCCGCCGGCAATCCTGGCTATGCCGGCAGGGTGATTATTGTCGAGGTGCCGCTCCTCTTTGAAAGTTCAGCCGACTGCAGATTCCAGAAAACAATCACGGTGCATACATCTGAAGAAGAAGCAATCCGGCGGTTGAGCCAAAAGGGCTTTTGCCGTGCAGAGGCCCTTGCCCGCCTGAAGGTTCAGATGCCTATCAGTGAAAAGATCAGGCGCGCCGACTACGTTATCGACAACAGCGGCAGCACGGAAGAGACGCAGAAACAGGTCGAAGCAGTGTATACGCAGCTTGTCAGCTTATCCCGTACTTTTTGAGCTTGTGGTAAAGAGTCTTTCGGTCGATCTCCAGGATCTGGCTGGCCTTTGACTGGTTGCCGTTCACTTCTTTAAGAACCTTGAGTATATAGTCCCGCTCCATGGTTTCAAGGGAGGAGTGCTCCTTTGCTTCTTCGACTGCAAAACGGACCGGCATTGCCAGATCTGCTGCAGAAATTTTTCCCGTATCGCTCAGAATCACTGCCCGCTCCAGGATGTTTTCGAGTTCCCGGACGTTCCCCGGCCAGTGGTAGCGCTTCAGCGTATCGAGTGCATCAGGCCCTAGGCCCCTGATCTCTTTCGAGAGTTTCTGGCTGTATTTTTTCAGGAAATAGGCTGCCAGTTCAGAAATATCATCGGTTCTGTCCCTCAGCGGCGGAATGGTTATGGTGATGACATTAAGCCGGTAAAACAGGTCCTCGCGGAAGGCACCGGTCCGCACCAGTTCTGAGAGGTCTTTGTTTGTAGCGGCCAGGACTCTGACGTCGACCTTCAGGGTCCTGTTGCTGCCGATCCTCCTGAACTCTCCGGAGTCGAGAAACCGCAGGAGCTTTGCCTGGAGACCCATCGGCATTTCACCAATCTCATCGAGGAAGAGTGTCCCCTTGTCCGCGACTTCGACGATGCCGTGCTTGGTCTGATAGGCACTGGTGAAAGAGCCCTTTTCGTGGCCGAAGATCTCGGATTCGATCAGGTTTTCGGAAAGTGTGGCACAGTTCAGGGCGATAAACGGGGACGATTCACGTTTGCTATGGTGCCATACGGTATTGGCGATCAGCTCTTTGCCGGTGCCGCTTTCGCCCTGGATCAGGACCGGGGAATCGGTCGGGGCGATCTTTTTTATCAGCGCCAGGATCTCCTTCATCTGCTGGCTCCGGCAGATGAACTCGAAGGGTGATTCCTTCCTGACCAGTTCCTGCTCCAGGAGCTGACTCTTGATGCTCAGCCTGCCGTACTCATAGGCACGGTTGATAATGATCACCAGTTCGTCGAGTTTATACGGCTTGGCGAGATAGTCATAGGCCCCGTGCTTCATGGCATCGACCGCGGTTTCGACCGTTGCCCTTCCGGTCAGGACGATGATTACGGGGGACGCAGGGTCCCGGTGCAGCTTCTTCATCAGCTCGATGCCGTCCATGCCCGGCATCATGATGTCCAGGAGGATGACATCGAATACCTGGTCTTTCAGCCGCGCCAGGGCTTCATGTCCGTCGGAGGCAGTCTCTACGCTGAACCCCTTGCGTGACAGCTCTTTTTTGAGCAGTCTGCGTATCGGTTCTTCGTCGTCTACAACAAGGACATTAATCATTGTCGTAGCTAGGGCCGTAATTGGGGCGCAGTTGAGCCGGAAGCTGGATATCGAAGGTGGTCCCGTTCCCTTCCTCGCTGACCAGGTTTATGCTGCCGTTGTGGTCCTCAACTATTTTGTGGCAGATCGAAAGACCCAGTCCGGTCCCCTCACCAACAGGCTTGGTCGTGAAAAAGGGATCAAAGACCTTATCGACAAGGTCTGCGGGGATACCGGCGCCGGTATCAGAGACCAGGACGGTAATGCTCGGTATGTCCTCCAGAAATTTCTTCCCGCGAATTCCTGTACTCATTTCGGTCATGATGATGATGCTCCCCCTCTCAGGCGTATAGTACATGGAATTCATGATGATATTCATGAAGAGCTGCCGCAGGCTCCCGGGATCTGCGTAAATCCTGGGCAGGTCTCGGTTCAACCGCAGTTCGATAGTATGCTTGAGCCGCTTTGCCCGGTGGTTGACCAGCAGGATAACCTCCTTGATCAGCTCATTGATGTCGATCTCACGATAGGTACCGCTGGAGGGCCGTGCAAAATCCAGCAGGCTGCTCAGGATATCCTTGCACCTGAATATCTCGTTATGGATTGTCTGGAGATACTCAGGAAAGTCCTCGAACTCGGGCAGAGAGCGGAGATCTGCATTGTCTGAGCGCTCCAGCAAAGCTTCTGCATAGCCCGCGATTATCCCCAGGGGGTTGTTGATCTCATGCGCAATACCGGCTACCAGGGTGCCGAGGGAAGCAAGCCTGTCTGAGCGGATCAGCTGTTGCTCAAGTCCTTTCTGTGAAGAAACGTCCTTGAGGTAGTGGACGACTGCGTACAGCCTGCCCTCTTCATCAGTAAGGGGATAAGCCCAGAAATTGAATATACTGCCGCCTGTTCCCTTCATTTCGCGGAAGGACTGTCTTTTGCTGGTGATTGTCACGGCACAGGCAGGCTCCCTGACCGCTATGCCGATGCGGGCGAAGATCTCGTCGCATTTCCTGCCGGTAATCTCGACCGCCGACAATCCGACTTTTTTCAGCAGGGTATGGTTCGCCCGGATAACGTGCTGCCTGCTGTCCTCGATCCAGACCATATCGGTTATTGAATCAAAGGTGCGCTCCCATTCTTTCTTCTCCCGTGAAATCTCCTGAAAAAGGAGTGCGTTTTCCAGAGCAATGGATATATGCTTTGCAACCGGCAGCAGCACCTGGAGGTCTTTTTCGGAATATTGCTCAGGCTCGGTGCTGTCGAGATTGAAAACTCCCAGGATCTTGTCATGGACGAGCGGTATGCTGATCGTAGAGCGGATGCCCTCGTCGTGAAGTTTTTTGTCCAGGGGAAAGGTAAGCTCATCCAGGTTGCGGTTGATCCAGGGTTTGTTATGGGTGATGACCCACCCGGCGCTGGTGCCTTTCACCGGGGCCTTTACCCCTTTTTTCATGATCGTATTCATCTCTGTATCAAGCGCAAAGATAAGCAGGTTGTTTTCCTTCTCATTGAAGAGCAGCAGGCTTGCCCGGCTGTAACCGATCAGTTTCCTGATCTCCGATACCATGATCCTGAAGACCGTACCGATACTGAGGCTGGAATTGATGATCCCGCTCAGTTCGCTGATGAGGTTGAATATTGCGAGGTTTTTCTGTTCGCTTGCAGACTCCATGGGTTATTATACCAGACTGCCGGGTCCGGGCATGAAAACACCGCTCCGGAAATAGTAAAATACAGGTACCATGAAACGTATAAACTGGTACATGCTGCTGGCCCTTTCTCTTGTTCTGCTCTCGTCCGTCATCTACAGCATACAGATACTGGTCTTCCGGAAGACCGAGGACACTTTTTTCTATATGCTTCAGGATATTGCCTTTGTCCCGATACAGGTCCTGATTGTCTCCCTGATTATTGAGCGGCTGCTGAACGAGCGCGAAAAAACAGTGCTTCTGAAAAAGATGAATATGCTGGTAGGAGCTTTTTACAGTGAAGTCGGGTCCGGCCTCATGAAGCGCTGCTCACGGTTCAGTACTGATCTGTCAGAACTGTCCGGGCATCTGCTGGTAACACCACAGTGGTCTGCGGAGGATTTTGCCAGGGCGCGCTTTCTGGCAGGACATGTAAATCCGCATCTTGATTCCCGGAGCGCAGACCTGTCTCAACTCAAAATATTTCTTGAAGGCAAGAGAGGGTTTCTCCTGAGCCTGCTGGCGAACCCGAACCTGCTTGAACATGATGCCTTTACCGACCTTCTCTGGGCCGTTTTTCATCTTCTGGAGGAGTTGACTTCCCGTGACGATTTCAGCGATCTGCCCAGGGCTGATTATGACCACCTCTCCGGAGATATGAAGCGCGCCTTTACGCAGCTGCTTGCTGAGTGGCTCTCCTACATGCAGCACCTTAAGCAGGATTACCCGTATCTCTTTTCTTTGGCCGTGCGGGTGAACCCGATGGACCCGAAGGCAACGGCGGTAATTGAAGGCTGATGCAGTTCCTCGCTGCCGTTCGGGGCTTGAGGACAGTGACTGTTTAATAATGGAACAGTTGCCGTCCTGACTAAAGTTTCTTCCCGTGCCTGCCGAATAAATAGTTATGTATTCTCAACATCCGGCCCCGCGTCATAACAGATAGAACAGACGCAACAAGGCAGGGGTGACCCCGGGAGGAACGATGATCAGCAAACGGCTTCTATCGCTTGTTGTTGCTGTTGGCCTTCTATTTTGCGGCGAGGTCTATGGGGCGGTCTCATTTGAGCAGCCCCGAACGTTGCCGCTGACCTTTACGAACGACGGCTCGGTCGGCGGTCTGGCAAAGGCCGACTTCAACAATGACGGCAAGCCCGATATCGCTGTCACGTATTCGGCAAGCAGTGTCGGATATATCGGCGTGCTCCTCGGCGAGGGCAATAGCCAGTTCAAGGCCCCGATAAAAATAACCCTGCCTACCGGTGCCTACAACACCTTTGGTATGGGAACCATTGCCAGGGACTTCGACATGGACGGTGTACCCGACCTGGCGGTTGCATCCTCGGATTTTCACGGGAGCAACAATGTCCTCTTTTTCAAGGGCAGGGGGGACGGGACCTTCAGTACTTTTGTCCCGATCTCACTCACGACGGCGGGGAACGGCGCTCCGTACAAGCTGCAGGAGGGTGACCTCAATAACGACTCAATCCCCGATATCGTCACCCTCAACATAAGCGAAAGCAGGATTGCGGTGCTGCTTGGAAACGGTGACGGGACATTCGCCGCCCCTGTCTATTATGTCACGGGCACAAATCCCCAGGACCTTGCTATTACCGACCTCAACAACGACGGCAACCCCGATATCGTGGCGGGGAGCTATAACGACAATAATCTTACGGTGTTCAGCAACAACGGACTTGGTGTTTTTTCCTCTGCGCAGTATCCAGCCAGAATGCAGGTAATAGGCCTTTCCATCGGCGACTTCAACAAGGACGGCAGCAGCGACATCGTAATCAACGGCTATAGCGGACCGGGCTGCTCCACCAACTGTCTTGCCTTTGTGCCAGGGAAGGGTGACGGGACATTCGATCCGATTCCGGACGTCAACTTCACACCCATGATCGATTGGCTCTCGTCGAGTTACAGTCAGAAGGAGATCGTGGATGTCAACAGCGACGGGAACCCTGACATAATTGTCCCTGTTGGCAACGGCTCGAACGAGGTCCTCGTCGGCCTCGGCAACGGCGACGGGACCTTCACTCCCTTTGTATATACTGCTGCAGCAGCCACGACGGGAAACAACAGCGTCAATGTGGACGGAGGAAACCCCACGAGCGTAATATTCGCGGATTTTGACGCCGACGGCAATCCGGACATGGTAGTGGGCGAATCCTCCAACAACGCCCGTAACGGCAGCCTCTCGTACCTGCCCGGGGACACGCAGGGACGGTTTCGGTCCCCTAGTCTTTTTCAGCTTGCAAGAGGGTTATCAACCACAACGAAGAGCCTGGCAGCTGGAGATTTCGATAATGACGGCAAGGCGGATGCTGTCCTTATTACCGATGCGCTGGACTTCATGAGGGGCAACGGGGACGGGACCTTTGCCGGTTCGACAGTTGGTCTTGGCCACATTTCCGGACCGGGCGAGTTCTACAATTCGCTGAAGGCCGCTGATTTTGACGGGGACAACAACCCCGACGTTGCCTGGCTTGCAACAGGAGGTGTCCAGGGCGGACCTGCACCGAGAAATATCGTTGCCTTTGGAAGCGGGGACGGAACGTTCCCTTCGTACACGCTCTTTGCCAATACTGATAGCTGGGCAGGGAGAAACATATCTGTTGCGGATTTCAATAATGACAGTTCACCGGATATCGCCATCTGGGCTGACAATCCCGGAGGTGATAACGGAAGAATCGAAGTGTTTCTGTACAATACTGCTTCTCCCCGGACGTTTGCCCGTGCCGCGGGATTTACTCCGCTAATTCTTGATCCTCTTCCCGGATATCCCGGGTATGCCCTTGGTACCGGTGATTTTGACGATGACGGGAACAGTGATATCATTGCGCATGCCAGGGCTGGCGGGTCGCCCGACCGGCTGCTTTTTTTTAGCGGAAACGGTGACGGGACCTTCGCTGCCCCGACGTCGGCAAGTTATGACCTGCCCGAGATGAACGACTTCCATTCGGCAGATCTCGACGGTGATCTGAACCTTGACCTCGTCGGTTTCGGAGGCGGTGGAGCCTATGTCTTTCTCGGGAACGGCGACGGCACGTTTGCAGTACCGGTGTTTTACGGCGCAGGGCCGTATCCTGCCGAAATACGGCTTGTTGATTTCGACGGTGACGGCAATCTCGACATGGCTGCGGTAACAGGGCAGTCCGTCGTCGTCTTTGCCGGCAAGGGAGACGGCACCTTTGGCCCTGCCGTGCGGTTGGCCACAGGCAATGTTTCGAACTTTGCACTCGATACCGCTGACCTCAACGGCGACGGGAAGACCGATATCCTGGCAGGCCAGAACTCCGGGAGCAGATACTCGATCACGCCTCTCATCAATAATTCCGGACCAAGGTCCGACCTCAGGATCGCGACTTCCGCGAATCCCTCCTCGACCGATGTCGGGCAGCCGGTCACCTTCACCGTCACGGTCACAAACGATGGGCCCGACACTTCAACGGGGATCGTGGTGAACCTGACCGTTCCCCTGAACGGGATGATCACCTCCATCATCTCTGGACAGGGCAGTTGCATTGGGACTAATACAGCATCATGCAGTGTTGGTGATCTGGCCAATGGCGCCAGCACTACTATCACCGTTGTCGCTGTTCCCCTCGTTGCCGGCATGCCGCTCTGGATCGCGGTTGACGGGCACAGCACCTCTGTTGAGTCGAACTTCGTCAACAACGGATCTTCCGTATCAACCACGATAAATGCCGAATGGATAAAGCTCTACAGCCCGAAGCAGGTGATGGTTGGTGACAGGATCGATTATGTCATCCGCTACGCCAACATTGCCGGCGTAGCCCTGGACAATGTGGTCATAGTCCTCGACCTGCCTCCGTTTAAGATCAAGTCCTCCAAGGACGGCATCTATCACAAGAAGCATAACCAGATGTTCTGGAGGCTCGGCACAGTCCCGGCAGGTTACAGCGGGGATCTAACTGCTACGGTCGAAGTACCCTGGGGCATTGCAGGCCATACTCCCTTTCACCTGAGTGCCTGGATCGGTTGGAGCGGCCCTCTGGTCTCTCCCAAGGACATAACCGAATATCTCACTTACTCGCCCAGGACGGTTACGTCCAGGGGTTCCCTGAATGCAGGTGATATTGCCGCACTCCTGGGCGGGGCACCTGCTGTCCAGGCACTGTATGATCAGGCCCTGGCCCAGGGATACCGGGACTATGGTGTCGGGACGTTTCATGTTCTGAGCGACAGTTCAGAGGAACAGCGCATTTTGATGATAAACCCTTCGACAAAACAGGTGGCCGCTGTTCTCGTTAATGCAACGGGAAGCTTCCTGGAGTATGTCGAGGCGGACAAGTATGCCGTGGGAGGAATCGATGGTGCTGTTGCCTTCAATTTCAACTCGTTTTCTACCGAGATTCAGGGGGACTGGGCGAAGATCCACAGCCCCTCATACGGCGAATGTATGTGGGGCTGCATTCTGCCAAAGATCCCCATCTGGCTGTTGTCCAAGTATGGTGGTGATATTGTCAGTAAGGTGATAGGCGGGAGCAAATGCAGCGGCTGCAGCGACCAGAACCCCAGCGACTGCACCGACTGTCTCGGCCTTATAGAGGATCTTCCGTTTGTCGGTGAGGCCATTGATATTGTCCAGTGCAACGAGGATTGCAGACGTTGCGCTGATCAGGTCCCGGGTGCAAACTGCTACCGGTGCACACAGGATCACACCTACTGCACGAAGGGGAGCTGGTTTGAGCAGAACATACTGGGGCAGGATGTGGTGATCTACACGAACAGATGTACGGCTGGCGGGATATGGGCCTACGGCACAGAGAAAACCTTCTGTGCCCTTTGTGCTCACGGGCAGGTCTGCAGGAACGGACAGTGCAGCTGCTGCCAGCCCCAGAACGGCGAGTCCTGCGATACCGGAGAGGTCGTGACGGCCCATGACCCCAATTTGTTGCATGGCCCTTCAGGAGACGTAACAAGGGGGCAGACATTGACGTACACGATCGAATATCAGAACGAGGGTGTCGGCACTGCCTATGGAGTCTTTGTCACGGGTGCAGTCAGCCCCTATCTGGATGAAACCTCTCTTTTGATCCAAAACGGGGGAATCTATCACCCCGGTACGCGGACGATTTTCTGGGAGACCGGGGATCTGACTGCAGGACAGGGGGGCACGGTTTCATTTACCGCGGTGGTCAAGTCCGGCGCATCTATCGGGGCTGAGATAATCGGAACAGCGAAAGTTCACTTTCCGAGCGTTCCTGAAATCACCCCGACGAATGCAGTCCTCTCTGTGGTCAAGCCTGTGAGTGCCGCTCCTCAAACCGTTGCGGCCATCTCCGGTCTGCCGGTCGGAATTATCCTCACCGGCAGCGATCCGGGAGGCCAGCCTCTCAGCTTCAGCATAGCGAGTCAGCCGTCGAAGGGGTCCCTCACCGGTACTCCGCCGAATCTTACGTATACGAGTGATCTGGAGCTGTCGGGTGCCGATTCATTTACGGTCACGGCGGACAACGGCACGACCGTCAGCGACCCTGCGACCGTGACGATCGTTATCAGTCCATCACCGGCTGACACGACACCGCCGCAGGTAACCTCGGTGACGCCTGCTGACAGCACCAATATTGCGGTATCTGTCCAGCAATTCGGGCCTGCCTCATATTATCCCCTGGTCAAGGCCTTCTTCAATAAACCACTCGATCCCATAACGGTGACAGGCGGTACCTTTGAGGTTACTGCCGGAGGAAATCCCGTTGCCGGAGCGGTAAGTTATGACGGCGTAAACAACAGTGTTGTCTTTACCCCGTCCTCGCCTCTTTCGCATGCGACCCTTTATTCTGCCACCGTGGGGACAGGGATAACGGATGCCGCCGGCAACAACCTTGCCCAACCATACACGTGGAATTTCCAGACCTTCGCGAACGTTGCGATCAATGCGAGCCCTTCGTTGAGCGAATTCGGCACGATCGGCACGCATACGGAAAGCTTATTGACGGTCACGGTCTATAACAGCGGCGCGGATAATCTTACGATCGATACGGTGAGCATCGGCGGGGCCGACAGCGCCATGTTCTCCCTGGCGCCCGATACGTGCTCGGCGTCGGTCATCGTACCGGGAGGTTCCTGTACCGTTACGGTACGATTCTATCCCACGACGATCGGGCCGAAGTCAGCGACGCTGGATATAGTCAGCAGCAGTTCACCCCTTTCGTCTTCTCTGAGCGGAAGCGCCACCTTGTCACAATGGGCTCTCGATGTATCCCGGCTCGGCAACGGCGGCGGTATGGTCACCAGCAGTCCGGCCGGAATAACCTGCGGTGCCGGCTGTTCAGCGATCTATGATGACGGGACTTCCGTGGAACTGACTGCGGTGCTGAACCCGGGTTCGGACTTCGGCGGCTGGACCGGCAACTGCAGCGGGAACGTGAATCCCTGCCAGGTTTTGATGGAGGGCCCCAGGGTTGTGCAGGCACAATTTAATCTGCTGGCCGATTTTACGGCAACGCCTCTCTCCGGGGGGGCGCCCCTTGTGGTGAGTTTTACGGACCAGTCTTCTGTCTCCTCCTCGGCCTGGCTATGGATCTATGGAGACGGCTGGTCGGATACGCTCGAAAACCCGATACATGTATACCGTGAACCGGGACTCTACTCTGTCTCCCTGGTGTCATGGGGAGACGGCAATGTGTACAGCAGCACCAGAGGAAATTATGTGACCGTGGTTGACTGCCAGAACAAGGCCCGCGCAGGAAACGGAACGTTTACTCCCTATGTCCTGATCCAGGACGCATATGACAACGCAGGGCCCGGAGAATTCGTCGATGTGCTCGGAATCGACATGACCGAAAGTCCGGACTTCAACCTCGGCAAGGATATCATCCTCAGGGGAGGATGGGACTGCATTTACAGCACCAATGCGTTGCTGAATACGGGTTTAACCGGGGTGCTTACGATCAGTGACGGTTCGGTCATTGTGGAGCGTGTCTCGATACAGTAGCCACGATCTGTCTCTGCAGGTGGTCGGGCCGGGACGACGAACTCAGTAAAATTCTTTGAGTGATGCTTCCAGAGATGAAAGGGTGAACGGTCTTTTTATCAGCGGCATATCCCTGAGGACCGGGATCTGATCTTCATAGAGCGGACGGTCATGCTGGTATATTACGCCGAGGGGGATGCGGTCGCCCCATTCCAGGGCGCGCGTGAAGGCCGTGACCCGGTCAAATGGCGTGTATTCGGGCTCCAGATGATAGACGCGCTTCTGGTACCATTCGTAGGTGTTGAGTTTATTGAAGGTGACACAGGGCTGAAGGATGTCGACCAGCGAAAATCCTTTATGTGCCAGTGCCCGTTTGATCAGCTCCTTCAGGTGGTCAGGCTCACCGGCAAAGCCCCGGGCCACAAAACTGCAATCCATCGCGACGCCCAGTACCATCGGGTTGAGCTGTTCTGAAAAGACACCGAAGGGCTGTGTTTTTGTCTTCATCCCCTCCATGCTGGTCGGCGAGGCCTGCCCCTTGGTGAGGCCGTAAATCTGGTTGTCGTGTACAAAAAGCTTCACCCCGATGTTCCGTCTCATGGCATGCATGATATGGTTGCCTCCTTCGCCATAGCAATCCCCGTCGCCGGCGACCGCAATGACCGGCATGGTATGGTTCGCGAGTCGTATGCCTGTTGCCACGGGAAGAGACCTGCCGTGCAGGCCGTTGAAGGTGTGGCATCTCAGATAGTGCGGAAACTTGGCCGCCTGTCCGATGCCTGATACGATCGTAAATTGATGGGGTTCAAGTCCGAGCTCGAGCACGGCCTCCTTGAAGGACTTCAGGATGCTGAAGTTGCCGCAGCCCGGGCACCAGGCCGGTGTCTGCCCTTTATAATCTTCCAATTTTGGCACGAATCTCTCCTGTCAGGGATTCCCTGGTGAACGGCCGACCGTCATACCGGTTGATGTTGTCGGTAAACGCATATCCTGTCTCGGCCCTGAGCAGACGGGCGAACTGACCGGTTGCATTCTGCTCTACGCAGATCGTCTGCTTCGCATTTTTCAGGAGTGACAGGTAGTCAAATTTCTCTGTGAAGGGGAAGGGATACAGTTCGCTGAAATGCAGCACGGCTATTTTTGTCTCTGCGGAAAACGAGGCAACGGCTTCCTGCATAATTCCCAAGGTCGAGCCCCAGCCGGCGATCACAATCTCTGCATCAGAAGGGCCAAAAAGGACCGGTGGCGCAATCTCCTGCTGCAGTTGCGGCATCTTTTTGAAAAGTCTTTTATCGACCATTTTTATTCTGAGCGCAGCATCCTCGATGATATGGCCTTCCTCATCATGCTCATCACTGTCGGTGACGACCAGGTGTCTGCCCTCACCGGGTATCCCCAGAGGCGATATCCCGCTTTCAGTCAATGCATGTCTTCTGTAGTCCTGCAGGCTGCTGAAGGTTTCCCCCCGGAGCCGGTAGTCGGTATGTACATACCTTTTCATATCAAGGAGGTCATAGGTCCAGCAGGTGTCGGCGAGATACTGGTCAAAGATGATGATCGCCGGTATCTGGTACTTCTCTGCAAGATCAAAGGCCTTGTTCGTCAGATGGAAAGCCTGTTCCGGCGTGCCCGGAGCAAAGACAAGCCTCGGGAATTCACCGTGGGCAGAATACAGGGCAAACTGGAGATCTCCCTGTTCTGTTCTCGTCGGCAGACCGGTGGCGGGACCCGGTCTCTGTCCAAGCGCAATGACAACAGGCGTCTCGGTCATCCCGGCCAGAGACAGCCCCTCGACCATGAGGGCAAACCCGCCGCCTGAGGTGCCGGTCATTGCCCTCACACCGGCAAAGGATGCCCCGAGAGCCATGTTGATGGCAGCGATTTCGTCCTCAGCCTGTTCAACGACGACATGGTGTTCACTCTCCCTGGCAGCAAGATAATTCATGATACCGGTTGAAGGGGTCATGGGATAGGCCGCGTAAAATCTGCAGCCCGAGGCGAGTGCTCCGATGGCGATAGCCTCGACTCCGGAGATGAGCATCTTTCCCGGTGCATTCGGGGCAAGAGAGAACGCACAGTTCTCGCATTGGTTCATCGCAAAGAGGTGACCGGCCATGACTGCCTTAACATTTGCTGCTGCCACATCCTCTCCCTTTGGCAAGAAGGCCTCACGGATGATTCCGGATGCAATATCCAGAAGCGCTGCCGACTGCGTGCCGGACTTCCGGCCGAGCATCCCCATGACCGCCCCGACCGCCACCGAGTTTGCCATGATCTTGTTGCCGGCCTGTTCTGTTGCCAGTTTCGAAAACGGGACATCAAATAAGTGCGGGAGAACGTCCGGCTTTTCAAGGGACTGCGTTAGTGCGGCAGAGTCGTAAATTATCAGTCCGGAGCCAGAGATCTCCCCCCCGTGCAGAAGGATGCTCGCAGAATCAAAGGCGACAAGGATATCGACGCTGTCAAGCGAGGCCGAGATTGGCTGGTCCGCCAGACGTATCTGGTAGAAGTTATGCCCTCCCCTGACGCGGGATTCATAGTCCTGATGGGTGAAGACATGATACCCGGCCCGAGCGAAGACCTTTGACAGGGTGTCACCAACCGTCTGGACTCCCTGGCCTGCCTCCCCCCCTATCCTGATCGTGTAGTCCAAGAGCGTGCTCCGCGGTTATGCCAGACCCAGTTCGAATTTTCCAAGAGCAATAATATGGCTTCTTTCTTCTGCTATGATCTTCTCGACGATGGCTTTTTCCTTCACGGTGTCCTTTACGGCATAGAAGTAGAGCAAGGTCTCTTTCTCGAAGCCAATCGCAAACTTCACCGCGTCGCGCACGGTTTTGACCTGCTCCAGGGCAGGCAGAGACTTATTTTTCCCGAGAAAAAACTCTGATTCCACTATGGCCCTCAGATACAGGGAAACCTCTTCCCAGTCAGTGGCCCCGTCATCCTGTATGGACCCTTCAAGGGCCAGAAATATCCGTTCGTGTTCCTTTTCCTGCTCCGCCAGACTGCCGAAGAACTCCTGCAGCGGTTGATTGTCGATAAACCGCTGCATCATCGAGGTATAAAACTCAAAGCCGAGTTTTTCTGTTCGCACGGCCTGCTCAACTACTTCCCTTACTGAATATTTTTCCATGTCTATCTCCTTTTTTTTCAATTTCTGTCATTCCATATTGCGGCACAAGAAACTCAGTGATCTGCCTGGTGATCGCTATGGCCGCCGGCAAGAACATAGACCGCTTCTCCCGGCCCTTCGTTGCTCATGAGCCAGGCCTGCTCGCCCTTCAGATAAAAGGCCTGTCCAGGTCCAACAAAAAAAGAGTTCTCCCCTGAGCCCAAAGTGACGGTGCCGCTTACCACACAGCATATCTCTTCATGTCCGCTTCCGGGCTTAATCTCCCTGTTCTTCTCACCAGGGGTGAGAATGCCGAAACCCATGTAACAGGCGTGAGTCTGCAGTTCCTCTGTTCCCAGTATACATTCACCTTTTTCGCGCGCCAGTTCGGCCAGGTCATACACTTTCATAGTTGCCCTCAAGTTTAGTTTAAAATTTCTTATATCGTCAATAGATACCGTTCCCTGGCCGAACAGCTGCTTTAATAACAAAAAGCCTCCGCAGGGCAGTGCCTCAATTCTTTTTTCTGCATAATCGCAGTCTTTCACGAAAAAAGGACATGCCGGGCAGAGCTGCGTTTCGAGAACCGCCTCCAGTGCAGGAGCAGGAAGCGCCTCCCTGCGGACTAAATCTATCTGCCGGTTCCTGCCCAGGAGCCACGCTGCTGCCTGATACCCGAGACAGGTGACTTCTTCTTTTTTTTCGAATTTATAAAAACTGCAGAAATTCCTGCAGAGATTGTCCCTGAGTCTGTCCCCGGTGGCAGGTGCGATGTCCATACCTATGATATTACCAGAAATTCCGGCTGCTGTATAATAAATCCATGCGGTATTTTCTGAAAAGAGACGCCTGCCTGAAATGGCTCGAAACGCCTGCAGTCTATCATCTGAAAAAAGATGAACTTTATGAACTCGATGACGAAGCCTTTGCTCTTCTGAAATCGTCTGCCGGGGAAGAGGGCTGCAGGGTCGATAGCCTGGATTTTCTGGGCTTTTGCCTCGAAGAAGACCTCCTGTCTGATGAGCGTTCTGCTGGGAAAAGGCCCCCGGTCGTAAGCTCCCCGGTTCCCTCGCTTCGTTATCTGGAACTCCAGATAACCGATCGGTGCAACCTCAAATGCAGACACTGTTATATTGGAGAATGCGCAGAGTTTCACGAACTCTCTGTGGCCAGTATCACGGACATCCTCAGAGAATTTGAGCAGATGCAGGGATTAAGGGTCCTCATTACCGGGGGAGAACCTCTCCTGCATGGCAGCTTTGACGCAATCAATGCCCTTCTTCCCGAGTTTTCTCTCCGCAAGGTTCTTTTCACCAATGGACTCCTTGTTTCGAAGAAAAGCCTGGCAGGACTTAACGTACACGAAATCCAGGTCAGTATTGATGGCCTGCAGGCAGCGCATGACTTACTGCGCGGACAGGGAACCTTTTCTAAAGCTATGGCCGCAGTCCGGCTCTGCGCTGATAAGGGGATTGATGTCTCTGTCTCTACGATGGTTCATACCGGAAATCTTGCAGATTTTGACGAGATGGACCATCTTTTCAGGGGGCTGGGTATCAAGGACTGGACCGTGGATATTCCCTGCCCGGCTGGCAGGATGGAGGAGAACAGCCTGTTACAGGTCATGCCCGAAGACGGGGGTAGTTATCTCCGGTACGGGTTCGGGGGCGGAATCCACAGCAGCGCGTCCGGTTTCGGCTGCGGTCTTCATCTTATGTCGGTGTCAGCCGATGGAAGGGCATCAAAATGCACTTTTTATGCAGATCGTGCCGTAGGGCATATTGAGGAGGGGCTGCGGGAGTGCTGGCAGAGGGTCGTGCCGGTGAAACTTTCTGCCCTGGCCTGCGACTGTGACTATCTGGACGTCTGCAGGGGCGGCTGCAGGTTCCGGGCAGAGCAGGCGGGTGGGCCACTCAGCAAAGACTTATACAAGTGTCATTTTTATGGTATAATTTAACTATATAAAGCATGAAAGGGCACGAAGCCCTGATTTCCCTATGAAAGGTGGTGCAACGGATGAAGATAACGAAAGTTTCTAGAAAGGTTGCGATGACCTGCAAGTGCAAGAGTTCTTGCTGATTGATTAGTTGTCAGAAATAGAAAGAGGGGGTCTTTATGACCCCCTCTTTCTATTTCTATGGTCTGCAGATTACTTCAGGCGTGATTCAACTGCTGCCCAGTCGATATTTTTGAAAAAAGACGCAATGTAATCCGGCCGTTTGAGCCCGTAGTCTATCATGAAGGCATGTTCGAAGACGTCCATGATCAAAATAGGGTTGCAGCCCGCAAGATGGGAAACATCATGTTCATTGACCCAGACGTTCATCAGGCAACCGTTAGCGGGGTCCTGATAGAGTACACCCCAGCCGATGCCGCGCATAGCGCCTGTGGCCCTGAAATCTTTTTCCCAGGTCTCGTAACTTCCGAAGCATTCAGCTACCTGTTTCGCCAGCTTTCCTTCTTTGTTAATAGCACCTTTTCCGCCGAGGTTCTCAAAATAATATTCATGAAGCCTCATCCCGTTAAACTCCCACCCGAACCTTCTCTTGAGTTCGGCATATTCAGGAGTTGCTGTCTTGTCATCCTTGAGCATTTGAGCCAGGATATCAACCAGTTTGTTTGT
Organism: Thermodesulfovibrio sp.; assembly: GCA_013824615.1. GTDB lineage: Bacteria > Nitrospirota > Thermodesulfovibrionia > Thermodesulfovibrionales > UBA6898 > PALSA-1316. Next base: position 13,535 of record PNOC01000038.1, on the reverse strand, counting down.
ATTGGTTACATACCCGCCGTAAAGCGTGAAGTGATTTTTCAGGAGGGTTTCACTGAACCCCTCCATTCCGATGAGTTTGCTGTAGTCTTTTGCTGCATACGCCATAATTCTTTTCCTCCTTTATTAATTGATAGTAGTCCTGTCTATTCAAATGTGACAAATTCACTGATATCTCTTCTGAAGGCGCGTGGCAGCAACGTAATCCCGGGCTTCAGATAGCCGACAGCAACCAGCATGGGTATGATTTTATCATCAGCTATGCCGAATTCTTTTTTGATACAGGCTTCGTCAAAGCCGTCCATCGGGTGGGTCTCGAGTCCAAGCGCTTTTGCTCCCAGCATCAGATTCATTGCAAAAAGGGCGGTGTTTTTTACCGCAAAAATCTTCCGCTTCAGACTGTCTTCGGCATCGTACAGGCCCCGCGCCATGCCATCGTAGGTTGGCCGCATCTCCGGCTTCATATATCCCAAGGCAGTCCAGCTGTCGAGCATCCGGTCAATATTCAGTTCGAGTCCGCGGGGGTCGGCAATCATGATGAACACAGCCGAGGCCTCTTCTACCTTTGGCTGATCAAAGGCGCATTTTCTCAGTACCTTCTTCCGCTCCGGGGTGCGTACGGCGATTACTCTCCACGGCTGCAGATTAAACGATGAAGGGGAGAGGTTTGCAAGCTCCAGCAGTTCCCTGAGCGTAGCATCCTCCAGTGTTCTGTCCGGGTCAAAAAAGTTGATCGACCGGCGTTCCCTGATTGCCTGCAGTGCATCCATAAAATAATTACCTCCCGAAAGTGCCGTATATGAATCTGCTTATTCCTTAAGCTTATCATATACGCGCATAATGTCAAATTCACCGTAAACGGCACCTTGAAGTTCAGCTTTTTTATGAGAGGTATTGCCGAAATACGTGTTCCCGCCTGCTGGTTATTGCTTCCGGGCTTCTTTCTGCAGTTTTATCAGCATGAATGCTGCGGAGGCAAACAGAAGAAAACTGATACCCTGCGATATCGATATGCCCCGCACAATAAAGCCCCGCACTTCATCTCCTCTGAAGAGTTCAATGACTGCACGGATGACTGCGTAATTCATGATATAAACCCAGAACAGCTGACCCTCAAAGGTCTGACGCTTTCTCAGCATGATCAGCAGGAGAAAGTTTATAAATTCCCCTGCTGCTTCATAGATCTGGGAGGGATGCAACGGGACCCCCCGAATGGCCAGGGTATGAGGGTCGGTGAATATGACCGCCCAGGGAAGACCTTCGGCAGGTTTTCCATAGCAACAGCCCGCGCAGAAGCAGCCCAGCCGGCCGATAGCATGGCCGATGGCGATTGAAGGGGCAAAGAGATCAAAGGTCCTCCAGAGCTGCAGTCCTGCCCGCCGGATAAACCAGAGGGCCGTCGGAACGGCAAAGATGAGGCCCCCGTAAAAAACAAGCCCTCCCTCCCATATTTTCAGCATATCAACGGGGTGGCCCCGGTAATACCCCCAGTTTGTAGCAATAAAGAAGAGGCGAGATCCTATTATTGCAGCGAGCAGGCAGTAGAAGGCCAGATCAATGAGTTTGTCCTGGGAAATATCATTTTTCCTTGCCTCTCTGACTGCAAGCCAGAGCGCAACGAGGAACCCGATCGCAATCAGGAAGCCATAGGTATGAATGGTCAGGGGACCGATTTTTATGAGCACGGGATACATGAATTCTCCTTCAGAAATATTGCGGCTTTGTAAAAAGTCCGTATGCCTCCAGAGCTTCATCCAAATCCGTCGTGTTTAATTTCCATTATAACATCTCTTTCCCTGCCCATGCCGCTGTGTGCCGCTGTGTTGAGTTTTTGTCCGGCATAACGTATCATTTGAAAAGGGATAAATCATGGATAGTAACGATAGACTATGACCGACGAAAAAACAGAAAAATTTTCAATTGACGCCAAGCTGCTGACCGATGCGGTTATAGAACTGAATATTTCGCGGCGGAGTGTCAGTCTGTATCCCCGGGATCATCCGATTGTCGGCGAATCGATCCAACGGGCCTTCGGGTTTATGCAGAGACTTTTCGAGATAAGAAGTACGATTACTCTGGGGATTGCAAAAGATGTGCTCATGATTGATGATTACCTTCTCGACAAGAAAAACCCTGTATTCAGGGAGTTTGCACTCAGCCTCTACAGAAAGGGCATTGTCGCCCTTATTTTTACCTCGGGGTTGGAGATTGAAGAGCTTATCGGGTTCCATGAACTTCTTATAACCGGGGACGAAGTAATCGGACAGGCGGTGCTGAAGGTTGCCGAAGAGAAGGACCTCAGGCACATAAAGCTTGTCCCGATAGATATATCCAGGCTCAAGTTCACCGAGGGCGGCGAGCGGCAGGGGGATATCGACCTGGATATCTGGGGGAATTATATCAAGGCCCTGCTGGAGGGGAATCTTGCCGATTCCGATGCCGAAGGCATTGCGTTGTACATTCCTCCTGATGAGTTTTCCGCATTTCTGAACCAGCAGGCAGCGGGAACCCCGTCTGCCGGTGTCACGTACGACAAGGTTATCACGACGTACCTGAAGCGCAAGGAATATAAAGGGGTGAAGACAGAGCTGTTCGGAAGATTCCTTCAACTGGTCGAGGGCCTCAGCCCTGAGATCAAACAGCAGTTTTTGAAGCGGGCCTTCAATAACCAGCTCCTTGACGTCGGGGACATCGATCACCTTGTTTCAAGCCTGTCTGCCGGAGATGTCGAAAAGCTGATGGGGATTTTCAACGAGAACACATCTCTGATCCCCGACAGTCTCAGGAATATTATTGATAAGCTCAGTACGGCCGCCCTGAAGGAACCGGTTTTCGAGGATTTGTCCGAAGACCGTTCACGGGTTGACGACATCGAGATCGATACAGAGGTAATCCGGCTGCTGAAAGAGGACAATTCCCGGACCTTTGTTTCTGAGGAGTATAAGGGTGATCTGGAAAAGATGCTGAAGGGTGATTTCAATAAAGCAGCCCGGCCGGAAGCCGTTATACTGCAGACCTGCACCGAACGCGTCCTGTTTAAGAGATACGCGGACCTGATGATTGAAATGCTCGAGGCCGAAGTTGCAACGCGTGAGGACTACCTCAGCCTGCTCACCAGGATTACGGAAAGCGTTAATGATATGCTTGGAACAGGCAGATTTTTCGAAATCTCGGATATCTACAACACGATATACTCCCACAGCCTCTCCGGCAGATTCAGGGAGGAAGCACTCGGCGTGCTGGATTATTATTTCCACTCCAGGCTGTTTATCGACCCTTTTGTGGAATCCTTAAAAGTATGGGGAAGGTATGACCGGGAGGGCGCTCAGCGGCTTGTTAAAGTCCAGCGAAGGCATTTGACCGACCCCCTTCTGAACGTCCTTACCGAGGCGGAAGACGCATCAATCAGGCGCTTCCTCCTGCAGATATTGGCCAGTCTCGGCAGTGATATTATTCCGAGCGTTGTGGTCCGGCTCGGGGACAGCCGCTGGTATGTTGTGCGGAACATGCTCTATCTCCTCAGGGAAGCGGGGAGCGCAAAGGATCTGGACCAGGTGAGACGCTTTGCCAGACACAAGAACAAAAAGATCTCTCTCGAAGCCATCAGGACCCTGATTCATTACAGGACCCTTGATGCTATATTGTTTGTAAAGCAGTTCCTGGAGGGAGATGATGCCGAGATGCGGAAACAGGTTGTCAGATTTTCCGGAATGTACCGCTTCGGTATTGTTGTGCCGACGCTTCTGAAGATGCTTGCGCGCCAGCGGTTTTTTGGCGGGGATATCGAGTTGAAGATTCTCCTTGTCAGAGCGCTGGGGGAAATTGGTGATCCGACGGCATTAAAGACCCTTGAAGCTATAGTGCGGACGACCTCTCTCTTCAACCGCTCGGGGAGTGAGGCGCTGAAGCAGGAGATGTTCCGGAGTCTCCAGCATTATCCAGCCGGGTCAGCAACAGCGTTGCTTAAATTGGGATTGCAGTCAAAAAATGAGCAGATCAGAAAAATCTGTGAAGGACTCCTGCATGGAACTTCAGCCTGATTCATCTCACACTCCCCAAGAGAAGATATCTCAATTCATATCGCACGTGATGACTGCGGTATCCAGCTGCAGTCTCTATTCGGAAAAACATCCGGTGGTCGCGGAGTTTGCCGGCAAGATGCTTGCACTGGCTGATGAGCTTTATGCAGAGGATAGCCTGAATTTCACCCTCGTCGGTGAGAGTTTTATTGTCAACGACGTGCCTTTTGTGGAAAAAGGTCTTCATATCGCAAATTTCATCAAACGGTTCAGGAAGAAGAAAATAGATAAGGTTGTATTTAAAAAAGCGCCGGACCTGGAAGAGATGACCGGTTTTATTATCGGGATGGCCTCCCGGGAAAAGGTGGCTTCAACGGCGCATGTATCAGTCGGGATTGTGGAGGTGCGGTTGAGGGGAGCAGATGCGACCCCAGCCTCACTGCTCGATGACGGGATCTCGAAAGTCAGGGAAACGCTGCACGGCGTGTCCAGGTTCAGACAGCTTGACATGATCGGGCTTGAAGACGCAGTTGTCGATTTTCTTGCGGTACTGAAAAAAGAATTGAATGTCCTGAGGATCGTGAGTCCGGTTAAGTCACATAATGAATATACCTATGTCCACGCGACGAACGTCTCCGTCCTGAGCATATTCCAGGCCGAGGTGCTTGGGTTCACCGGAGAGGCGCTCAGGGACATCGGTCTGGCCGGCCTGCTCCATGATGTGGGCAAGATATTTGTAACAAACACTATATTGGACAAGCCGGGAAAGCTTGATGCAGGCGAATGGGACGATATGAAGAAGCATCCCGTCTATGGAGCGATGTATCTTGCAAAACTTTCAGCTGCCTCTCCTCTGGCCGCAATCGTGGCTTTTGAGCACCATATGAAATTCAACGGAAGCGGGTATCCCGATACAAAAAGGATCGGGAAAAAACAGCATATAGTCAGCCAAATCGTTGCCATTGCCGACTTCTTTGATGCCCTTCGCACCGAGAGGCCCTACCGCAAAACACTGGAGGTTCCCCTGATTGCAAAGATGCTGCAGGAAGGCGCAGGCAAGGATTTCAACCCTGAACTGGTCGGGAGTTTTCTTGTCTCCCTGGGCGAGGTCATGGGGAGGGAACAGTAACGGGGTTTACTCTTCGAGGGAAATGGCCTCTACCGGGCAGTTTTCCTCAGCAGCCTCACAGCACCCGACAAATTCACAGGCTTCGGAGTCAATAACGACCGACTTCCCCGTCGCCTCATCCAGATGGAATACTGCAGGACAGATCTCCTCGCACCGGCCGCAGCCGATACAGGTGTCCAGGTCAACAATAACGTTCATGCAAGCTCCTCCCTGATCGCTGCAGCGAGCAGCGGGAACATGATCTCGTGGTGCCCGGTCAGCGCATAGCTCTGTCCGCCTGCGGCGACAGGCCTCCTGAGGACATTCTCCCGCGGCCGGTAGTGCTGGATAAAATCCATATTCACCGTGGTGAAATTTTCAACGTTGTTGCCGAGGTTTCTGGCAATATTGAGCGCTTTCAGAAAGACCTCAGGCAGAATGACTGCAGAGCCGAGGTTGATATACACGCCCTTGCTCAGATCAGAAACAACCGCGGCAAAGAGCCTGAAGTCGGTCATACTTCCCTTGCCGAGGACTGCCCCGTCAGCCTCAGGGTGCATATGGATGATGTCGGTGCCGATAGCGACATGCACGGTCAGGGGGATTTTGAGCCGGGCAGCAGCGGCAAAAATACTGCCGTCCTTATGCGGAAATTTACCCTTGCTGATGCATTCTCCAACTGCCTGTCCGATACCCTGTCCCTTTGCCACGCCGCGCCCGATGGCAAGGTTCAGCCCCCGGCCGGTCTCGCGGGCCATGCCGAAGGTGCCCCTGCAGAGTTCAGGGCCAACGTCTTCCGAAGTCTGGCCTGCAAGGGCTATTTCAAAATCGTGGATGGCGCAGGCACCGTTTGTAGCGATGGCATTGATAATTCCCCGCTGCATCAGATCAATAATCACCGGGGAGAGGCCTACTTTCACCGGATGGGCACCCATGCCGAGAATGACCGGCCGGTCCGCTCTGTGTGCCGAGACGACCGCATTGACCACGCCCCTGAAGTCGCGCACGGCGAAGACGTCAGGCAGGGTCCCGAGAAAATCATCAAAAGAGCCGCCTTTTTCAGGAATGCCCGCTGCGGCAGTAATAGAGGCCTTGCTCTTTCTGCTGCAGAGCGCATAGGTTTTGGCAGTTTTCAGGGAAACAGGGCGGTATTTTTTCATGGTTCTGATTTTACCACAGTGTCCGAATAAATGTGTTGCAGGTACTGTTGACAAAGGCGCTGCATTCTCATAAATATAGTGACTATGAGACTGCCAGAGTGGTTAAAGACCGAAAAACGTCCCGGCCTGCATGGGACAAAGCACCTTTTCCGGAGACACGGGATTTCAACGGTCTGCGAAGAGGCCCGCTGCCCCAACCGCGGAGTCTGCTTTATGAGGCCGACGGCTGCCTTCATGATCCTCGGCTCGAACTGCACCCGCAATTGCGGGTTCTGTGCGGTGAACTCCGGCGGGCCTGAGCCGGTTGATGCGGCCGAACCTGAGAAGGTCGCAGCAGCAGCGGCTGAGATGGGGCTCACCTATGTGGTGATAACCTCTGTCACCCGGGACGACTTGCCTGATGGCGGAGCAGGCCATTTTGCAGCGACTGTCCGGGCAGTCAGGAGAAGACTTCCTGCTGCTGCGCGCATTGAGGTCCTTACTCCTGATTTCAGGGGTGATTCAGTTGCCTTAAAAGCGGTGCTTGACTCAGGGCCCGATGTCTATAATCATAATATCGAGACAATCGGGCGGCTCTATGCTGCTGTCAGACCGGAAGCTGACTACCGCCGCTCTCTGTCGGTGCTTAAGCAGGTAAAGGAGATACGTCCGTCTGTCCGCACGAAATCAGGGCTCATGCTCGGCCTTGGCGAAACCGTTGCTGAAGTTCATCTTCTCCTGCAGGACCTCAGGGCTGCAGGCTGCGATTTTGTGACGATTGGACAGTACCTGAGACCCACCAGAAATAATCTTCCTGTGGTAGAATACGTGAGACCTGAAATATTCGAGGACCTCCGGAAAACGGCCCTCGGCATGGGTTTTATCTATGCAGCTTCTGCCCCGCTGGTCAGAAGTTCCATGAATGCAGAGGAGATGTACGGACATGTTTGAGTTCAACAGGATCAAGAGGTTGCCGCCGTATGTTTTTGCCATCGTCAATAACCTGAAGATGGAGGCCCGCAGACAGGGTGAAGATATCATAGACCTGGGTATGGGCAATCCCGATGGTGCCACGCCGAAGCACATAGTCGATAAGCTCTGCGAGGCGGCAAAAAAGGGAAAGAACCACCGTTATTCGGCATCAAAGGGCATCACCCAGCTGCGTATGGCGATCACTGAATGGTATAAAAACCGCTATGATGTTGACCTGGACCCGGAGACGGAGACCTGCGTTACTATAGGATCAAAGGAAGGCCTTTCTCATCTGGTGCTGGCAACCGTCGGACCGGGAGATGTTGTCCTGACTCCTACGCCGGCCTATCCGATCCACCCCTACAGTGTTATCATTGCCGGTGGAGAGGTGCGTACCGTACCCATGGGACCGGGGATAGATTTTTTTGACGAGATGGAAAAGGCGTATAAAACGACCTGGCCGCGCCCGAAGATGCTGATCATGAATTTCCCCCATAACCCCACGACCGAGGTGGTGCACGGCCTTGATTTTTTTAAAAAAGTGGTCGCTTTTGCAAAAGAAAACAAGATGATAGTCATCCATGATCTGGCTTATGCCGATCTCGTTTACGACGACTACAAGGCTCCCAGTTTTCTGCAGGTCCCGGGCGCCAGGGATGTCGGCGTTGAGTTTTACTCGCTGACTAAAAGTTATTCAATGGCCGGCTGGCGGGTCGGGTTCTGCGTCGGGAACAGGGAGATCGTCGGGGCATTGGTCAAGATAAAAAGCTATCTGGACTATGGCATGTTCCAGCCGATTCAGATAGCGAGTGTCATCGCCCTGCGCGGTCCGCAGGACTGTGTCGAGGAGATCAGGCATGTTTACGAACGCAGAAGGAATGTCCTGATCAAGGGGCTCAGGCAGGCCGGCTGGAATATCGAGCCGCCGAAGGCAACGATGTTCGCCTGGGCAGAGATTCCCGAGCCCTTCAAAAAAATGAAATCACTTGAATTCTGCAAGCACCTGATAAAAGAGGCCGGCGTGGCTGTTTCCCCCGGCATCGGGTTTGGTGAGGGCGGAGACGATTATGTGCGGTTTGCACTGGTCGAAAATGAACACAGGATACGCCAGGCCGTAGCCGGAATAAAGAGGGTACTGAACAAATGATCAATGTAGGCATAATCGGATTTGGGACTGTTGGGACAGGGACTGCGAAGATTCTCATCAATAACCGCGCTGTCATCAGGGAGCGGACGGGTATAGATATCAACCTTAAAAAAATCGCTGACCTGGATATTAAAAAAGACAGAGGGATAAAACTGAAGAAGGGCGTCCTGACGACAGATGCGCATGCCGTTATTGATGACCCTGAAATCGATGTTATCGTAGAACTTGTCGGCGGGACCACGATCGCCAGGGACCTGGTGCTTATGGCTCTCAGGGCCGGCAAACATGTGGTGACCGCCAATAAGGCTCTTCTTGCCACCTATGGCAGCGAGATATTCAGGACTGCGGCCAAGCACAAGGTCCGGGTCGGCTTTGAGGCGGCGGTGGCAGGTGGCATCCCGATCATCAAGGTGGTCAGGGAAGGGCTCGTCGCAAACCGGATCAAGGCGGTCTATGGCATTGTCAACGGGACAACGAACTACATCCTGACCAAGATGACCGAGGAGAAGGCCGAGTTTGCGGAGGTCCTGAAAGAGGCCCAGAAGTTAGGTTATGCAGAGGCCGACCCGACGTATGATATTGACGGCATTGATTCCGCGCATAAGCTGGCTATCCTCGCCACCCTGGCATACGGTTCGTCTTTCAGCATCAAAGATGTCTATGTGGAAGGGATTTCAAAGATATCTCCGATGGATATCGATTTTGCACGGGAGCTCGGCTACAAGCTGAAGCTGCTCGCCATTGCCAAGGAAACAGACGGCAAGGTGGAACTGCGCGTGCATCCGACGATGGTGCCGGAGGACTATATGATATCGAAGGTGGATGGTGTCTATAACGCTGTCTATGTCGAGGGCGATGCTGTCGGGTCCACCCTTTATTATGGCAGGGGTGCCGGTGACATGCCGACCGGAAGTGCCGTTGTCAGCGATATCGCTGATATAGCGAGGGGAATTGTCAGCGGTTCAACTGAACCGTTTGCCCCGGGTGCGGTATCACCGAAACCGAAGTCTTTGATGAAGATGGATGATGTCATTTCAATGTACTTTTTCAGGTTTTCAGCTCTCGACCGTCCGGGCGTTCTTTCTACGATATCCGGGATCCTCGGGAAATATAATATCAGCATCATATCGGTGATCCAGAAAGGCAGTCATCGCGGAAAGGCGGTGCCACTGGTTGTCCTGACGCACCTGGCCCGCGAAAAGGATGTGACCTCGGCGCTCAGGGAGATTAACCGCCTGCCGGTTGTTGAAGGCAAAGCGGTCTGTATCAGGGTAGAAGGCCGAGATGGGGCTTAGCAGCAGACAGAGACACTGCAATAATTCTGCAGTATACGGCGAAAATAAGAACATAATGAGACGGGTTTGTAAAAAGCTCTGGAGGCAAGGCGCGCAAGAAATGAGGAATGAGGCGTACTTACCGGTACGCCGCAGTGACGAGTTTTGAAGCGCAACGCAGCATACGGACTTTTTACGAAGCCGTCAACAATTAACGGGGGGTATAATGCCTGAACCTTTGAAAAGCGACGAACTATACGCATGCTGTGATCCTGGACTCTTTACGTTTACCACAACCGACGATATCCCGGAAATGGCCGGGACAATCGGACAGGAGAGGGCGCTCAGCGCAATTGATTTTGGGCTTGAACTGGACAGCAAGGGTTTTAATATTTTCGTCCTCGGGGAGAACGGGACGGGCAAGACTACGACGATTCGGTCACTCCTGGCCAAAAAAGCAGCAGCAGAGCCGGTTCCGACGGACTGGTGTTATGTCTACAATTTTGAAGACGCGGACATCCCGCTCGCCATAGCCATGGAACCCGGCACTGCGGTTGTTTTCCACCGGGAGATGGAGGAGTTGATCAAGGTCCTGAAGATTGAGATTCCAAAAATCTTCGAGTCAAAGGAATACGAAAAACAGAGGCTTGTCCTGCTGGAAGGGTTTCAGCAAAAACAGAAGGCCATGTTCTCCGGCCTTGAAGAAGAAGCTCAGGCCAAGGGGTTCTCGATACGGAAGGCCGTAAGCGGTCTGATGATCGTTCCGGTCAAGAAGAGCAGCGAGCCGCTCACCGAAGAGGAGTATGAGGCACTGGATGCCAATACCAAGTCGAAAATCGATGACATCGGTCGTGAACTTCAGGAGCGGCTGAACGACGTGGTCCGGGAAGTCCGCGAGAATGAGAAGGTCGTCAAAAAAGCACTTGCCCAGCTGGAGCGGGATGCAGCCCTATCCGTGGTAGGTCACCTGCTTGAAGATTTGAAAAACAAATACAGTACCCATGAACGAATAACCTCTTATCTGGCCGCCATGACCGAGGATATCCTGCTGCATCTGGATGATTTCAAACCGCAGGAGGAACAGGCGCCCCAGATGCCGTTTGGCCGGATGCAGAGGCAGGAGCCGACCTTTACCCGGTATGCGGTGAATGTGCTGGTCAATAATAAAGACGCCAGCGGCGCTCCCTTTATTTTTGAGAGCAACCCGACGTATCTGAACCTCTTCGGCAGACTGGAGTATAAATTCCAGTACGGGGTCGCGGTGACAGATTTTTCGATGATCAGGGCCGGAGCGCTCCATAAGGCCAACGGCGGATACCTCGTCCTGAATGCCCTCGACCTGCTCAGGAACATGATGTCGTACGATACGCTGAAGCGGGCGCTCCGGAACAGAGAGATCAGAATCGAGGATGTATGGGAACAGTACCGGCTGGTCTCCACGACTACCCTGAGACCCGAGGCCATACCGCTGAACGTCAAGATCATCCTGATCGGCAATCCTAATCTGTATTACATGCTCTACAGTCTTGATGAGGAGTATCGTGAGCTTTTCAAGGTCAAGGCCGACTTCGACAGCAGAATGATGAAGGACAATGAGACGATCAACAAATATGCGGCATTTGTAGCAAGCACCTGCCGTAAGGCCGGACTTATGCCGTTCGACCGGTCCGGCGTGTCGAAGATTGTCGAGTACGGATCACGTCTTGCGGAGCACCAGTTGAAGCTTTCGTCGCGTTTCAGCGACATTGCCGACGTGATGCGGGAGTCCAATTATTGGGCCAAAAAAACGGGCAGTGAGATTGTCGGCGACAGTCATGTAGAAAAGGCGCTTCATGAAAAGGTTTACCGCTCGAACAAGATTGAAGAACGGCTTCAGGAGATGATCGTCGAAGGCATGATCATTGTTGATACCCAGGGGGCAAAAGTCGGACAGATAAACGGGTTGGCGGTACTCGGCCTCGGAGACTATCAGTTCGGCAAGCCTTCCCGGATTACTGCCCGGACGTATATCGGCAAGGCGGGAGTGATCAATATCGATCGCGAGATAAAGATGAGCGGCAAGATACACGACAAGGCAGTCCTGATCATCTCGCATTTCATCAACAGTACCTTTGCCAGGAAGAAACAGATAAGTTTTTCCGCGTCGATAACTTTTGAACAGCTGTATGACATGGTAGAGGGCGACAGCGCTTCCTGCGCTGAGCTGTATGCCCTGCTGAGCAGTCTTGCTGACGTCCCCCTGAAGCAGTACCTTGCCGTGACCGGTTCGATGGACCAGAACGGCGATGTGCAGCCTATCGGTGGTATTAATGAAAAGATCGAGGGGTTCTTCGACCTCTGCAAGGCCCGGGGACTGGACGGGACTCAGGGGATTGTCATGCCGCGCAAGAATGTCCGCAACCTCATGGTGCGAAAAGAGGTGGTGGACGCGGTAAAGGAAGGGAAGTTTACCATCTACCCTGTTGACCGGGTTGAAGAAGGGCTTGAGATATTCACGGGTATGCCTGCGGGAGTCATGCAGGAGGACGGGACATTCCCTGAAGGGACTCTCTACCACCTGGTCGAAAGAAGGCTGGACGAGATAGCCGCAGCACTAAAGGACAAAAAAAACGACCAGAAGGATAATGGGAAAGAAAACAATAGCAATCAGGAAAAAGACTGACGGCCTCACCAGGTCCATATTCATAAAACCGCATATTAAACCATATTTTCACAAAAAAAGCACCTGTCAGTTCTGACAGGTGCTTTTTTTTATTTCTTCCCTGAAAATCATATCCAGATCATTTGTGTTGGGGAGGAACAATGAGGGAACAGGGGACCACCTTGATCGAGCTTTCAATGGTTCTGGGGGTTATCGGAGTCCTTATCGCAACAACAGCCCTAGCCTATCAGGGGTGGTTGGGGAGATATAAGGTCGAGAAAGCCACCTGCGAACTTTATACCGACCTTATGCAGGCGCGCCTGCTGGCGATACAGACTAACCGTCATCATTTTGCGGTCCTCAATGATTTTTCCTATTCGATTGCCGAGGATACCAACGACAGCGGCAGCAGGGACAGCGGGGACCGGCTGCTGCCGAATTTCCCAAAACCTCTTACACATCTCCTCTGCAAAAATGGCATTGGTAACGGACTGACTTTTGACAAGCGTGGCATGATTTCGCAAATACGGACACTCTGGTTCACTTCTTCCACCTACCCGGACTATGACTGCATGAAGATTTCACGATCACGGATCGTCGTGGGCCAATATGAGGGAGGGGCATGTAATGCGAAGTGAAGAGCGGCGGGAGTGCCTGAGGAGCAGCATAAAAGCAGGGAGGGTTGTTTAACATGATCGTATTTAAGAGCATAACCTGTTCTCAACTGACGTATCTTCTTATCCTCACGGCGTTGAGTATAACACTCAATCCGGGAGAATCTGCAGCAGACCATGCATTGCCGGGGAGTCTGCCCTACCGGCATCTGAACTACCCCGCAAGAGAACCTTATGCCGGTCCGGCTATACGGCCAGCCTATAAAGGGGGCAGTACGAAGGCGGTCACCCCTGAGGATACAGGGGGTACAGCGGATGTCCCGTTGTCAGCCGTGATAGCAGAGCAGGCCCAGGCGCTTAAGTGGAGCCCGGTCCTGATTTACGAGTACATGATGACCCATATCGAGACCGAGTGGTACTGGGGCTGTATGAAGGGGGCAGAAGAGACCTTAAGGCAGGGCTCGGGTAATGACTGCGACCAGGCGACACTTCTGAGCGCACTTATGCGGGCCTCGGGCTTCCCAACGAGATACGTAAGGGGTGCGGTGGAATTCTTCGCCGGCGGCAGCAAAAAGGACATGGATAAGACAAAGAACCTCTTTGGGATAGACAACCCTGCCGGGG
>PNOC01000037.1 GCA_013824615.1 Thermodesulfovibrio sp. | reverse complement strand
ATAGCCGCGTTTCTGCAGAAGGCGGGTATCCCTCATCGACCGGTTATAGCCGGCGGCAGGATAGAAAACTTCCAGGTAGAACATATCTGGGTAGAGACACAGGTGCCCTACGGGAACTATAGAGGTGCGATCATTGACGACACGGATAAAACCTGGCTGGGGCTGGATACCAGCATCAAGATAAAGAACTATAGCTATAACAGTCCGCTGGATATATACCAGCAGCCGGCTCTCAGCAGTACCCTTGCGGGAATCAAAGAGGAGTACCTCTCCGGCAGCCAGACCCAGACCCCTCTTGAATATCTGAAAACCCGGCTTCTCACCCTCAGTGGTCATTTTGCTGAGGACTATAAGAGCAGCAGGGCGCTGCCTGCGTTTATCCTGAAAATACTGCCTTCGAGTATGCAGTTTGTCCAGAAACTCATCACCCACGAATATACAGAGATCCCGGAGGAACTTAAACATAAGGTGCGGCTTATGGCCACGACAGCGGGGAATCCGCCGGCAACCCTCTTTGATGTCACCCTTAATGCACAGCAGATCTCGAACCAGAAAGTCGTGCTGACCTACGAACCCGAGACCGTTGAAGACCAGGAGATCCTTGATTCGCATGGGGGATTGGATACTACCCCTGCCTACCTGGTGAGATTGAGACCCTTGCTGAAACTCAACACAGAGAGGATCGTGGCAGGTGCAGACGGGCTGCCAATGGGTGCTGCCCACAACCTGCTTATTGAGCTCATATCACCCCAGGGGATTGAAAAGATCAGGAGCAGCCACATAACGGGGAATGTTGCGGCAATCGGGATCGTGGCACAAAGAGCTGTCAGCGATCAACTTTCGGCCATCAGCGAAGAAGACGAGGCAGATACCATACTGTATAAGCTGACGAACAGCTACATAAACAGATGGAATACAGCGGAAGAAGAACTTGCCTCGCTCCTGCACCTGCAGATCGCAAGGCCGGTTCCCACGGTTGTGACCGCAGGGGGGATTGTGGAGGTCAGCTATCTTATGGGTATACCACATGGGTTGCAGTGGAAAGGGGTATATCTCGATGCAAATCTCAGGGCGATTGGAGTAACCCCCCAGAGGGAAGAACTTCTGAAGCAGAAGACCTTCATGCAGCTCTCAGGCCTTCAGGGTTCTGTGCTTGGGCACCGGGTGCTTGAAGATGATCTGCAGGTGGAGAGCATCTCTACGGCAAAGCTGATGCAGCTGGTCGGCAACAGGCCCCCGGTGGTAACCATAGATAAAAGCAACGTTACAACAGTCCTGTCCGGTATGTCCTTTGATGAAGCAATAAAGGAAGATATCACCAATGCAGTCAACCGGAACCTCACCGTGACACTACCGTCAGGTGATAACTTGCCTATGCATTATGAAGACTGGTCCGGCATCGGCTATATCAAGGAGGACCCAACCACCGGAGAATCCGGGTATATGCTCTCAGGCATGCTTGCCGGGGGGATGACTGCCATCACTCCAAATATGTGGAAGTACCTTGCCGACACCCTGGGAAAACCCTATGGCAGGGATTATAATGCTCTGGTGATAACCTCCCCGAAGAATGTATCCTCAGTCACCACCGGGACGGTCAGGGTCACCGGGGTAATCCTCGACGCACATGCTGCGGTGGTTGTCAATGGTACACAGGCAACAGTCTCCGGCAATGCCTTCGCTGCAGAGGGTATCACCCTCAACCGGGGGATGAACACCATTACCGCAACTGCAACAAATTACCGCGGGAAAGTCAGATCCAGAACAATAAGAGTCAAATATATGATACCGCTGAAGACCTCTATAACCTTTCCGTTTGACGGAGCAGAGTTCTCCGGAAGTTCGGTGGATGTCGAGGGTCTGGTCAGTGACAGCCTTGCTGTTGTTGAGGTGAATGGGGTTACAGCTACCGTCACACCAGACGGACGTTTTATAGCGCGGGGAGTATTGCTCCACCCGGGAGGTAACCAGGTAACAGCAAAAGCTACGAATGCCGAGGGGGAAACAGATCTGTCTGTGATTAATGTCACCGCCTTGACCTCCCCGGCAGAGCCTGTGTCAATTGCCATAACCTCGCCGCAGAGCAATGCTGTTGTAAACAGGCCGTCGGTGCTCGTCACCGGCACGGTGAGTACGACTGCCGCAGAGGTATCGATCAAGGTCAATGGGGTGCTAGCAGAGGTCTCCGGCGGGAGGTTCGCCGCAAATCAAGTTCCGCTGACCGAGGGGAATAACACCATCGTGGTAAATGCCATCGATACGAACGGGGCGGTGGCAAGGGCCGAGCTATCGGTAAGGTCTGTAAAAGGGCCTTATGTGAAGCTCACTTCAAACATAAGCAGCGGCAGTGCACCTTTTGAGGCATATTTTAGAGTCTCCACTGAGATGCCTGATTCCGTTGTCAGTTATCAGCTGGATTTTGAAGGAGACGGGATCATGGATTACACCGGTGCCACCTTCGAAGATATCACCCACGACTATTCCACAGAGGGCATCTATCACCCCACAATTACCGTTACCGACAACCAGGGAAATGTGTATACTGATACCATTGCCATAATCGTATTAAACAGGGCTGAAATCGACGCCCTGCTCAAAGGCAAGTGGGAGAAAATGAAGGGGGCACTGGCGAATGGCGATATTGAAGGGGCGATGAATCTGTTTGCTCGGAGTTCAAAAGAAAAATACAGACGAATATTAGGTGTTTTGAAGAACAATTTGACTGGAATTGTCTCCAGCATGGGAGATATAAAAATGGACTATGTGCTGGGGGGCATTTCGGAATACAGAATCAGTCGTATGGAAGACATGAGTGGGCAGCCAAGGGAAATCAATTATTTTATCTATTTTGTGAAGGATGAGGATGGGGTATGGAAAATAGAGAGCTTCTGAAACAAAAAACACACAGAGGAAGTCGAATGAAAAAGATCATATTAACTATTGCAGGTATAATTTTCGTGGCTCTAGTGTTGATTTCTGGCCCTGGGTGTGGGAACCAGTGGATTCTCTTTTATGATAAGCCCATAAAGGGTTATGTGGTTGATACTGAGACAAACAGCCCTATAGAAGGAGTTCTTGTTATTGCGATGTGGGATCTCATAGGGTACATAAGTCATGGTTCTGATGGCTATGCGAAACTAGTCGTGATGAAAACAGACAAGAATGGGACATTCACGATTCCATCTTGGATTAGTTTTAAGCCGTGGAAGATTGGTTCTGCTGTTAATGAGATTGCTCCCTATATTTTGATTTATAAGCCCGGATATAAAGTTTATTGGTCCAATAAGTCTATGAGAGCTGGATTTTCAGGAGATATTTCTATCACAGCAGAAGAGAGGGAAAATACCAAAGTGTTAAATTCCCTAACTCCGGCAAAATTGACGAGGATTTTTTCGAATGAAGAAATATCAGACAGTTTTAGTAACTTCGAGTCGGATACGGCAGGCTATAAATATTATTCAAAAACTCAATTGCAGACTATATTCGATGCAATTGGAAATGGGGCATTATTATTGCCAAATGGAAATAGCAAGGTAAGAGACAAAATACTGCAAGATGTATCCGCGTACAGGAAATATTGGATAGAAGGCGTTAGATGATTAAATTAGCATTGATAGGCATCTTTCTTTTGGCCGGTTCTCTAAATGTCTTTGCTTACGAAACTATTACACATGAAAGAATTACAAAAAATGCCGTGAATAAATCAAATACCGGGCTATATTTGACGGCCAATCTGAACATATTGTTAGATAGCCTATTCGATGGGGTAAAGGTCAGCAAATGGATGGAAATGGGTAGCAACTCGGAAGACGACCAAAATGCATTTATGGTTGCACTTCAAGGCAGAAGTCTCAATCATTTTTATGACCCGATATCGGGAAAGGGGTTGAATGGTTTAGGGCAAACTTGGGGTCAGTCATCACTTCAATGGGGAAAAGACTATTACGGAAATCTATGGAGTTGGAAATGGGCAAGGGATTCGTACTATAACGCATTGACGAACACAGTTCTGAAGTCTCGAGAAGGTTACTTTGCAAAAACATTCAGAGGTTTGGGGCAGATTATCCACCTCGCCCATGATCTGGCAGTACCTGCTCATGTCAGAAACGATCCTCATGGCGCTTCCGTTGTCAATTATGACATGTATGAAGCATATACAAAGAGCAGGATAGGTACACTCTCATATGGAGGTTATGGCGCAGTCGCTCAGGATTTATTTGACAAGTTCTGGACAAACAGCGGCAAGGGGCTTGCTGACTTCACGAATAGGAGTTTTCTAAGCCGTAACACGAATATTGATGATGCGAAATATTCATTGCCAGTCCCCATTGGTGAATGGATCGCCAGGGAAACCTTCGTAGATCCTTTGATGGGTTCAATGCAGTTTGACGTGAAATATCTGCAGGGGTATGCAACAGATAATTATCGCCCTGTTTTATCAAGACAGATTGATCGCCTGTCTGCCTACTCTTATTTGGACTTTGAAATGCAGAAGTATGGATTTACGCAAAGGGTATATTCTCTCAATGACAGAATCCATAGGGAATACGCATCTTTTCTCATCCCCCGTGCAGTCGGCTACTCGGCTGGTCTGCTGGACTACTTTTTCCGGGGCGACATTAAATTGACCTTTCAATCGGGCTCCTCTCCTGGGTATGTGATCTCAAACAATTCGAAAGAAGACCTGACCGGTCTGTTTGAGATTTATAGCGACAATTCTCAGGATGAGAGGATGCAGGTCTGGAGAGGGAAGCTCACAATCAATGCTTCGCAGAAAAGCACGGTGATCAGCCTGCCGATAATCTCTGATGCCAAAGAGCCCGGTAAATACACCCTCGTCTTCAGGGGCAAGATGGGTAATGAAGACGATGCCGTGGCCGGGTATGTCACCAGCCGGCGTATCAAGATCACTCCCCCGGCCCAATACGTCTATGCCACGGCGGATGGAGCTACTGCAAAGGCCTTTGATAAAATCCGGGTTAAGCTCAGAAATATGTCAATCACAGAAGCCATGCCCAACGGTATGCTTCAGGCTATAGTCAAATACAAGAAGCCGGGGCAGGCTGTGTTTTCCTATGCAGCCTCGGATACGATTGCGGCGCAGAGACTTGAAGCAGGGGCTCCGCGGGAAGCAGCCTTTGACTTCAGCAGCAATTCCGTGCCGCTGGATGCAACCAATGTGTATCTCTATGTGGTCTATACCGGGACAATCGGAACAGAGGCCAATGCCGTTGCCGTCGGGGAGAAAGATATCAGCGAACCTACGCCGGTTGACCTCTTCAACAATATGGACAGGATATGTCTCAATGCGCAGTGGTATACAGCCGGCAGTCCTGCTGCAGTAACTCTTTTTGATAAGGATAAAGATGGCAGGGCGGACCAATGGGACGTCTACAGCCATGATGTCCAGGACATCTATATCAGGTTCTCACCCGACAATGCGCCAAGGGATGCCTCCCCTGCTGAATATAATTATCATTATGCAAAAATAGACCCGGGTGCACACAGGAGAGTGCTGTATATCCTCACGGACTATCAGTTCAGTTATGGTATTTACAATAAATGGCTGCGTACACCTGGCGGTGGCGACCTCTGGACGCATATTGATGAATCGTTCCTGTTTCCTGGACATGCGGTAAAAGATCAAACTGAGGTAACCAGCGATCCGGCAATCTGCGGCAGCAGGGCCTCCTGTCCAAAGGTCTATACGCCAACGTACTACACCTATCGCGGAACAGACATGTGGTGGGGAGCCGGACTCATATACGTCAATATCCCTTATCCGGAGACTGCTGTCTGTCCATGAGCCTTGCCGATGATCAGAGGCAGCGGATATCCGGATTATCAGGGTTTCGGTGGTGATAATATCCGTGCGCAGGGCAGCCTCCGGTGCAGGAGGTTCTGTTGTCGCAGTCCGATACCCGGCATTGATTACTGCGGAAAGTCCTGAAAAATTCAAGTTTCTGTTGTGACATAATATGCAGCAGGGAGTCGGAGAAAATGTTCCCGAGCCGGAATTCGGGGAAGCCCTGAAAAAGATTGCAGGGCAGGACAGAACCATCAGGCATTACCGCAAGCTTCTTTGTTCCTCCTGCGCAGCGCACGTTCATTGCCGCCGCAGTCCCGTTGAAGCAGGAGGCGGTTACTCTCCCGATTTCCATATTTTTGTTTTCTGCAAGGATCTGGCCGGTAGTCCGCATATATTCCTGATAACTCATTACCTTCTCCCGGAACAAGGGGTCAGCCGAAAAGTAGTCCATATGGATCAGAAAATATCGCCGGACACCCATTTGCCTGATTAGACTGATAATTGACGGTATTTCATCAACAGTGTCGGCGCTTACGACGGTTTTCACCAAAGGATTGAGCCCTGTATTGAGCAGCCACTTCAGGCTTTCTATCGCCGCGTGGAAGTTAGAACCGCCAGTGAGAGAATCATGCGCACCCGGGGTGCTGCCTTCCAGAGAGATACCGATTGTCAGCAGGTCGGAGCGCAGGCCGTCAAGTTGTTGCAGCGCCGGCAGAAGGCTGCCGTTTGTGCTGATATTGACTGCAAGTTTCCGATTGACAGCCTCCCGGATGAAGTCCGGCATCCAGGACAGCATGAAAGGTTCCCCTCCCATGATATCCAGTTCTCTGATGCCATGCGATTCCATAATGCCAAGGAGCTTCGATGCATCCCCATGCCGCATATCTCCATACATAGCGCCGCCACTGGTATCATTAAAGCAGAAGGAACAGCGCTGGTTGCACCGCAGGGTGGGGTAGAGCTGGATATATTCAGGGTATTTCATAATCTACCGGTCAGATGGCTGAAGGGTTACCCGCTGTAATCCGGCAGCAAGATTTTACCTTCAGCTTACCAGTGCTCTGCCTGCCTCAAATGCCTCCTGCAGTGCCGAGGCGTGGTCTTTAATAGCGCCTTTGGCGTCTACGCCCAGGAACCCGAGGACTTTATGTTCTTTAACACTGATTGTCCTGAAGAAGGCCTTTGCCGAGGCGTCTCCGCATTCAATGCCGATCTCTTTTTTCATACCGCCGACAAGCAGCAACAGGCCTTTTCTACCGTGAGGACCTTCGGGCAGCGGCTTTTTCAGGAGATACTTCTCGCACCAGAAACTCTGACAGCGGTCTATCAGTATCTTTGACTGTGCGCTCAGCGCGAAAAAAAAGATCGGCGAGGCCAGTATAATCCGGTCAGCAGTCCTGATCTCCTCATACAGCGCGTTCATGTCGTCATCAAGGATGCAGACACCGGATTTCTCGCAGCCCCCGCAGTCCTGGCACGGCGCTATCTTCATCAGGTTGAGCGCATAGGTCCTGACCGTTTCTCCTGCCGACTCGATGCCCCTGATCGTCTCGTTCAGCAGCAGCTCTGTGTTGCCATCTTTCCTCGGGCTGCCAAGGAATGCAATGGTCTTCATATCAGGCTACCCCTCAATGATGCCCCGCTCCTCATACATATACCAGCTGCCGGTGTTGTCGAGAAACGTATAGGTCTCATTCAGGATAGCGTAGTGGTCATTCTCTTCAACTGCCATGCGCTCGAACAGTTCTTTTTCCTTTGGTACTGTCGCCTTTGCAGCTGCAGCCTTATAATAGTCAAACCCGTCTTTTTCCATATGCATTGCAATTTTTATAGCTTCAAGTTCATTTTCCAATGCCTTGACGCGCTGCAGCATGGAATCTTTCTGCTCACTGAAGACTGTTTTGATCGTCTCCTTCGGCCGGACGAATTCAAACTCAATGTCGATACCCTTCAGTATCTCCTTAAGCATCCGCAGATGGCGTGCCTCATCTTTCACAAACCCCTTAAACATTTCTTTTCCGAACGAATGGTTTGTCTTGTTTGCTGCTTCGCTATAAAAAGCAATTGCATCCGTTTCCATCTTGATCGCTGTTTCTATTGCTTCTTTCATCGCTATACCCCCTGAGAATAATAGTATGTTTTATTATATCAGAACAGGTTGGATACCGGCACCTGAGATTTCAAGGTAATCTGCGCTGAGTATTCCCGGCAGGCTTTTAAGCGTGAGGAAAGAATACTATGCCTCTGCCTGTATGAATCTGGACGGCATAGTAATTGCAATCATGCTTGGATTAATCCGGTACTACTGAGAAAAATCTTTTTTTGAAGGTGTTAACATGCATGCCAGGATACAGCCAGAATATAGCCAGAATATAACATTGAGTGAAAAGTCGCTCATTAGTGTTAAATAACACAGTCATATGGAAACGTTCAAACTGAATATTCTCGTGCCCTACAGCGGAGTCAGTGATACTATTTGACAGACAAAGAAGGCGTTTAATCGCACTTCTCTCAGTGTTTATTGCGCTTGCAGGTGCGGGGACCCTTGCAGGGTGTGCGAGTACTGTTTCCATGAGCATCCAGCCGCCGGCAATGAATGTCAGAAACAGCATTTCCATGGATCCGCAGCATGCTGAAGAAATCCTGCATCAAATTAAAGGCCGGAATTCCGGCATTGAGCAGGACCCCCTCTGGATTCAGAGGGCATACCAGAAGCCGATGTTCAAAAACCTGCACCAGGTACCGGAACGTGAGTATGCCGAGTTCAGCAAATATCTCGCGAACGGTTCTGTATATATTATTGTTCACCCTGCCTACTATACTTTTTTTCATGACAGCGAGCTGTTCCCTGATAATCTGACCGGGGCAACGACGCAAAATGCGATGGACCGCTTTCTCAGTGCGACGGCCTTCTCGGGCAAGGCAAAGCTGATGAAGGCCCAGGAAAAAGTGCTGCGTGATTTTCTGGAGTATGTTTCCACCGAAAAGAAGCTGGTCATTATGATTCTGCCGAAGGGATATAAGGATTTTTCTGCCTATAAATTTCGTGATGCTCAGAATGAATACCTGCGGTTTCTGAACGAGGTGACGAATGAATCAGACTCTGTCTTATACCTGTACTCGCGGAAACCCAGCAGGGGGATGTTAAGCGTGAAGGATCGCAAACTTCTTCTGAAGTTCCTCTATGCCGTGCGACCGAAGGAAATACTGCTTGGCGGAGGATACGTCGGCCGTTGCCTCGATGATTTTTATCGTGATCTTGAGCAGCATTATGGGGAGGAAAAACTCTTTATTGTTCCTGAAATAGCAGCGGTATCTCCTGCCGATATGTCAGAGAAGATGTCGTCTGATGTCATTACGCGTGAGGGGCTCATTGATATCAGGAAGCTGGCACTCAACGTCCGGGAAAATCTCCGCACTCGTGACAACGCAGCCGTGAAAACAAGAAACCTTTCCAATACGCCTGATAATCAGTAGCCCGGTGTCGCCGGGCACGCAGACTCTTCCGTTGATTCAGGGGGGGGGACTGCCGGTCAGATTGCTGAGCTCACTGCGGACAGCCTCCCTGGGGATCGAATATTTTCGGATGACGGGATAATTTTCAGGAGATCTCTTGACAAAGACGGCTGCCCCGGACTCGAAGAAGACCGGTATCCACTCGCTGTCCGCCAGCAGCGCGGGGACAAGAGGCACGATGCTACCGTTGTCCGGGAAGATATAGCGGGTGATTACATAGTTTATCGAGTAGGCATTCAGTACTGACTTCCAGGCAGGCTGTCCCATGATGAGGGAAGAATTTGCGCTGACAATATTAAGGGATTGCTTGAAGATATGTTCATTCAGCACCCTGCCGTCGATGAAGACCTTCCTTTCAGGGGAAAGCCTCCAGATCAGATACCCTCCCCAGTCGTAATAATTATACATATTCCCCCTGAGATTGTTGGCCGCGATAAAATCAACAGCAGATACCGGGAAGATATTGTCCTGTATCAATGTCCCGGAAGAAACATAGGGCAGGACCGGACGCATCTGCCAGCTAAAGAAAACAGCAGCAAACAGGGCAAGGGAAAAAACGCCTGTTCTCACCAGTTTCAAGAAACCTGTTGCTGAATAATACTTACCGATGGCCGGCAGTGCTGCGATCAGGAAAAAAGGAATATAGCGCATGCGGGTGAAGGCAAAGTAGCCTGTGCCGGCAAGCAGCGCAGCCTCGGTGATGTTAAGCTTATTCGTTCTAAGAAGAATGCCGAGGCCTGCTGCGAGTTCCAGCAGCCAGAACAGAATGAAGGCCGGCTCCTTCTGTTCCGTGAAGAGATTAACGGTTGACTGATACTCCAGGAGAAAGGCGGTGTGATACAGGGACGATCTGTAAAGCTCCACAGTCAAGTGGTATGTGTTGGGATTGATGAGGGAGGCAGCCAGTCCGACCAGGCCTGCAGTCAGGAGTTGTCTGTATTCCTGCTTTCCAGCAGGACTGAGCAAGGGGTGAAGAAACTTTATCCCCTCTGTTAACAAAACAAGGACGATCACCCCCTGGCCAAGGATTACCCCCCCGTGAAAGTTTGCCCAGAGGAGCATCAGCAGTGGGAGCATGGCGACATACGTTCGCGGCTGAGAGGTCCGAGAGTCCAGGATCTTCTCCATGAAATAGAGGAGCATGGCAAAGAAGAGGAATGAAAACACCTGAGGTCTTTCCGTGGGATAGAGCTTTAAGATTACAATGAAACAAAGGACCAGCAGTCCTGCGAACAGTGCATCATCACCGTGTTTTCTTCTTACCATAAAATATAAGATCCCCGCAGCAAGAAGTGCCCGCAGGACAAAGATTCCCGGTATACCTCCGAGGAGATAAAACAGATGATAGGATATCTGGCTGAGCCAGTAGGAAGTGAGAATGATCTGTTCTCTTGCCGTGAGCCCTGGGGGCGTAGTATAGGAAAAAATATCTTTAGTCATCAACTGCCGGTTTTCCCAGGTCCATTCTCCGGTTTTTAGGTGCCAGAAAAAATCAGAATCTGCAATAGGACGCAATAGAAAGAGTGACAGGACGACAAGAAGGGCCAGGTAGGCAATGACCGCGTTACGACGCATGCTGTATTTCGCTCAGGATGGCTTTTCTCATGATCAACGATGATATATTAACAGATACAACCGTATAAATCGCCAACTGCAGTGGCCGAGGAAGAATTCCCTGGTAGTTCACATATTTATTTCCGGAAAATTCTTGACATCTTACCTGGAACATGTTTCTATAGGTTTATGCTGAAACTGATCTGGCTAAGGCGAGTTGTTTATAAGGTGTTGCTGCTGGCCCTTTCTGGTTTATTGCTGTCGTCGTGCAATGCAGTTCTGGGTCCCCCGGGATCTGAACCTTCCCTGCTTCAGCCCGGCGGAGCGCAATTTCCGCATACGGCCATGTTTGAGGGCCAGCCCGACATGTCCGCCATAAGGGCCGGGGGCGGCTATTATCTCTGGAGGAACGGCAATGCCTGGCACGTCAGGGTGGCAAAGTCGGACCGCTTCGGTTTCGAGACTCCGGGGAAGCCCACGATCTATTCCGGCAGTATTCAGGTTGAGTCAGGAGTGATTGCCGGCCTCCAGGCTCACAATACCACACTGCTCAGTGATGTTCGTCTTAAACAGAAAACAGTCGTGTTCCGGCTTGAACTGCGCAATGACATTGAAGGTTTTGATTTCAGTGTCAGGCCGTTTGGCCCCGAGTATTGCCTTACGTTTGACCTGAAACGGAACAGGGAGCAGCGCCCGGAAATAGTCCATCTCGGCCGGTCGATGTTTGTTCCGGAGACCATGCCGCTGGTCGCCTGCGTTCGCTGATTGACTTCTCCTTCGTCTTGTCAGTTTTTGTCCGATTTTGTTAGCATACGCCATGAGTAGCAAATTTCAGCTGAGCTTTTTTCTTTTTCTGGCTGCACTGGTTTCAGGTCTGCTGCTGTCTGCCTGTGCTCAGAAGATCGCAGAAATTCCTCCGGAAATTTACTGGCCCCTGCCTCCGGAAAAACCACGGATCAAATTTGTTGACATGATAGTCGGCAGCAAGGATGTGCAGAAGCAGGACGGGGGCAGAATTATGTCCAGCTTCTTATTCGGGGAAGGGGGCGAGATTAAGTTTATCAAGCCTTATGGGGTCGCCTACAGCCGAAATAAACTCTATGTGACTGACATCGGGGGCGTTTTTGTGTTTGATTTTGAGACCGGAAATTTCAGCATACTCGGCCTGAATCAGTTGCGCCTCCCTTCAGGTATCGCCGTGGCAGAGGACAGATTTTTTGTCGCGGATACTGCCGGCAAGAAGATATTCCATTACGATCTTTCAGGAAAATTTATCAGGGATTTCGGAAGCGGAGAGGTTGATACCGTGGCGGGCATGGCGCTCGATGCAGCGCAGAAACGCCTGATTGTCTCTGATGCCAGGAAACACGCAGTGTTTATTTATGATTTTTCAGGCCGGCTGCTGCGGCAATTCGGCAAACGGGGAAAGGGCAACGGAGAGTTCAATATTCCCTATGGAGTGGCTGTCGACAAAAGCGGCCGGATTTATGTCGTGGATTCAGGAAATTTCAGGCTGCAGATCTTTGATGCGCAAGGCGGCTTTATCAAAGCCCTTGGCAGCGTCGGGAGTTCAGCCGGAAATTACGCACGTCCCAAAGGCGTTGCGCTGGATTCAGAAGGGCATATTTATGTGCTTGACGCTGCTTTTGGAAACTTTCAGATCCTTGATTTTGACGGCAACAATCTGCTGGCAGTTGGCTCAAACGGGGCCGGGCCTGCCGAATTTCAGCTGCCCTCATCCATATTCATAGATGAAAACGACAAGATTTATGTGGTTGATCAGATTAATACCAGAATTCAGATATTCCAGTATCTAAGAAACACCATAGAACATTGATACGCCTGCAGGTGTTGAATTGATGAATAATATCTAAGCGATTTGTTTTAGGAGTGTGTATGGGCGATTATTTATTCTATACGGCGGTATTCCTTCCGCCCGTACGAAGGACTCAGTGCAAAGCTGTCTGCCGGAGGGCAGAGTGCTGTCTGCGAATTTGCGGCTCGGAGGGTCATTTGATCGCGGTGTTGTGAGCATGTGCTATGATACACATTACACGATATAAACCGGCATTGCTTGCCCTGATTCTTGTTTGCGCGTCATTGCCCTATCTATTGAGGCCAATCGCTGATCTTGATTTTTTCTGGCACCTTAAAACAGGGCAATGGATATGGGAGAATAATGCGCTTCCACTAAAAGATATTTTTTCCTACACCACACCTCCCAGCTTTTCCATGAGAGAGCAGATTATTTTGAGTTCCTACTGGTTCAGTCAGGCAATCTATTATTTTTTTTACAGCGTGGGCGGTTTGCCGGGAATTTTCGTCATGCGCTGTATTCTTTTTGCCGGTCTTCTCTATTTCATGGCAAAACGAGAGCATGGAGATCATGTTGTCTTCGCCGGATTGCTCATGATATTTTCTATCGTAGTTCTTAGAATGTATCCGTTAGAAAGACCACAGGTATTTTCGTTCCTTGGTTTCTCTATCCTTCTGTTTATGCTTGAGAAGATTACGCGCTCGGAGACGCGCCCGTCGTATTCGGTCGTCATTATGGTCTCGCTGCTCATGCTTGTCTGGGCGAACCTTCATGCCGGATTTATTATTGGGCAGGGGATTCTTATCTTATATCCGATTGCAGAGGGGATAAAGTTCATTCATCCTTTGTTTAGGCCTCTCAAAAAAGAAGTATATAATGGGCTTTTCATGGCTTGTAGTTCCGGGTTGATTTTTTCTCTGATTAATCCGAACTCATATCACGTTGTGATTGAGTATTTCAAAATGTCTCTGACCCATGCCAGCTTTATTACTGACTATGTATCAACGATGGATTACTTTGCGGAGCAAAGAGAATATGCGGTCATTCTATATTGGTTACTGGGAATTTCGGCTGTGGCGGGTTTTTTGCGGAGAATTGACAGGGCCGATATTTCAGCAGGGCTCATTCTTGCTGGGACCGGATATTTCTCTTTTTATCAGGTTCGCTATATACCTTTTTTTCTCATTGCGGCGCTGCCGTCCCTGGGAAGATATTGCTCGGGAACGAAATACCCGACAATTATCAGGTCGTTTGTTCTGTCTTTGGCTATTATTTCTGCTGCTTTTTTTGCCTGGAACGGCCGTGAAAATTTGAAAGCATTTATGGCAGGCCAGTTTATTGATGCTGATAGTTTTCCTTTGTCAGCTGCCGAGTTTGTTGTTAATAACAACCTTCAGGGGAATATGTACAATTATTACGACTATGGAGGCTATCTGATATGGCGGTGCTCTCCCGGGAGGAGAGTTTTTATCGATGGAAGGGTCCTTAGTGAGCATGTTTTTTTACAGACCAATGATATTGATGGTGCTAACGCGGTTGAGATTATGGGGAAACCTTTGTGGAAATCAACACTCGATGCCTATGCAGTAAAATATATTATTACGCGGTATTTTTTCTCAAATACTGACAAAGTAATTCCTCTGGTCACGGTACTGCTGGATGACAGTGAATGGGTACCGGTATTTTTGGACAATTATACATTAGTATTTGTTAGGAACGTGGTTGACAACGAGCCGGTCGTGAAAGCATATTCAATTCCGAAAAGCCTGGTTAGGGAGCAGATTAATCTGATGATTGAGAGACAACACAATAAATCATGATACGGCGGGATGGTGGAATAGTTTTGTTGGGTGTCGCGTTGTTATTTGTCTTATGCGGACAGAGCCTTGCATCGCCGCTTGAGGATGCACAGAGGTTCTTCTTGATTGGAGATTGGGACAAGACCATCGCTGCATACGAACAGACAGCTATGGACCAGCTTCCGGTCGACGCTATAGGAGCATATGCCTCGGCGTGTTATCGGGCGGGACAATTTAAGAAGGCTGAGGAGGCTCTGACCGTTATTCAAAAACACGGGGAAAATCATGAGGCAACCGTACTCTCCCTGCTCCTTGCGGCCAGGGAAGGCAGGCGCTCCGGGGCGGCGGAGAAGCTTGTGGCCATGCTTGATAAGACTACCGACAAAGCCGGCGAAAACGCCAGGGTTTTGACTGCCCTGGGGGAGATACTGCGGCAGATCAATACGGGGCAGGCACTAATATATGCTAAAAATGCGGTTGAGAGGGACCCCGATAACTTTTGGGCCTGGTTTGTCCTCGGAACCATCTATGAAGAGGCTGAAATATTCGATGATGCGGCCAAGGCCTATAGACAGGCGATCAGACTGAATCCCCTGTCGGCGTTGGCACACAATAATCTCGGCTATTCCTATAAAGAGAGACATTTTTACCGCTATGCGATCGACGAGTACAAAAAGGCCATAGAACTGATGCCGGACCAGCCGGGTTTTTACTATAATATCGGCAATGCCTATACCCATGAAGAGGCGATTGAGGAGGCTTTTCTGGCATACAAGAAAGCGGTTGAACTGGACCCTTCTTTTGCAAAGGCACACTATAATGTTGCGCGCACCTATCTCCGGAAAGACATGGTGCAGAAGGCGATCGATTCTTTCAGGCTCTATCTCGAATACGGTACAAAAGTTGTTTTCAGCACCGTCGCCTCACAACGGGCAGTGGAGGATGAGATTGAGCAGCTCGAACAGTATCTGCAGGGGCATCCTTCCATGAAATATCCGAAGGGACAGGTCGCCAGGTGAGCGTGGAACATCCGGGTATGAAGGTATCCATTACTGCAATGGCAGCAATAGTAACAATCTCAATCTTTCTGTTCGGTGGCTGTGCAAAGCAGGCTACGGTGATTGCTGATACGACGTTCATGCTTGCCTCGGTGATTAAGCCCCCTGAAGGGGAAGAGGTCGCGCAGGTTCTTGATGCCATTAAACAGCGCAATGCGACGTTGGAGGCGAACACAACCTGGCGTGCATCTGCCTACAGACGATTTCTGATAAAAGAGCTTGCCGATCTCGACGAACGCGACTATGCTGCCTACCGCAACTATCTGGACCAGGGAGATCTGTATGTGATAATACACCCTGCCTATTATGCCTTCTTTGATGCCGAGAGCAGCTCCTTTCTGGAACCGTTTCCCGGAGAGGCGCAGCTCAATGCCCTGCAGCAATTTCTCCAGAGTCAGGTTTTTTCGAGTAAAGGCAGGCTGATGCAGGCCCAGGAAAGGATGCTCAGGGATTTCCTTGAATACGCGTCAACAGCAAAGAAACTGGTGCTGCTGGTGCTTCCCGGGGACTATGGCGAGGCCTCTTCCTATCGCTACGGGGACGGCCGCGATGAATACATGCGGTATATCAATGAAGTTACGAACGAGTCGGAATCAGTGCTGTATCTGTTCTCAAGGCGGACCACTTCCGGTGGACTGAAGCCTGCCGACAAAAAAAGGCTGCTTAAATTCCTGGCCGCGGTCAGTCCCCGCAAGGTGCTTGTCGGTGGTGGCTATCTGGGCCGGTGCGTAGGGGAATTCTGGAAAGACATCTGCGATGGCTATCCCCCGGACAATCTCTATCTTGTTCCCGAGATTTCCGCCTGGTCTCCGGCAGATGTCACCTCTGATGATGCCTCTGCCCTGCTGCGCTCTGACGGTACCCTTGATCTTGAAAAATTCTCTGCAGCTGCTGAAAAAAAGAATCTGAAGACGCAGAAACCGGACCAGCCGGTGAAAAACCTCAGTCGTGATGCGAAATAATCAGGGGCTGCTTCCCTGTATCTGCCTGCCTGTTTTTTCCTGCTTTCCGGGTGGTGGGGCCTGATGGCGCGGCGCTATCCGGTGCTTATCCTTTTTTTTTCTCTGTCCGGCGTCTCCGGGCTTATTTATGAATCAATCTGGACCCACTATCTCAAACTGTTCCTGGGGCATGCTGCCTATGCACAGACTCTTGTCCTTGCCATCTTTATGGGCGGGATGGCGCTGGGTTCGTATCTCAGCAGCCGGTATATGGGGCGCTGGAGGAATCTGTTTCTCGGGTATGCGCTGGCAGAGGGAGCGATCGGATTGTCAGCCCTGCTTTTTCACGAGGTCTTTGAAAAGGCGGTCAGTTTTTCATTTAATACGGCTATCCCTGCCTTAAGCAGTCCGGCAACAGTCAATGCGTACAAGTGGCTGCTTTCCTCTGCTCTCATTTTCCCCCAGACGGTTCTCCTTGGCATGACCTTTCCGCTCATGAGCGGAGCAGTCCTAAGACGTTTTCCTGAAGATCCGGGAAAATCTCTTGCGCTGCTTTATTTTGCCAACAGCATTGGGGCCGCAGCCGGAGTGGTGGCCAGCGGGTTCTGGCTGGTCAGTCTGGCTGGTCTGCCCGGGACTATCCGGCTGGCCGGAATGCTGAATATAGCGATTGCGGCCGCCATCTGGTATATGTCAGCCAAAGAGGGGCCCCAGGTCTCTCCGGTATTGTCTGCAAAGCCTGAGGAGGTACCGGCTGGCCGCGGCCTGTACCGTGCCCTGCTGGCAGTTTCGCTGCTCACCGGGACCGCCTCCTTTATCTACGAGGTCGGCTGGATACGGATGCTCAGTCTCGTGCTGGGCAGCTCCACCCATGCTTTTGAGCTGATGCTCAGCGCCTTTATTCTGGGACTCGCCCTGGGGGGGCTCTGGATACAGAAGCGGATAGACCGTATCGGGCAGCCGCTCCGGTATCTCCTTTTCATTCAGCTCATTATGGGGGTCTTGGCCCTGCTGACCCTGCCCCTTTATGGCAGTACGTTCGAGGTCATGCAGTGGCTCATGAAGAATATAGCCAAGACAGAGGGAGGGTATGCGCTCTTCAATATCTCAAGTCACGCTCTTGCTTCTGCCATTATGCTGCCGGCAGCGTTTTGTGCGGGGATGACCCTGCCGTTGATAACGTATATCCTTCTGCAGCGGGGCTTCGGGGAGCGGAGTATCGGGGCTGTCTATGCTGCTAACACGATAGGAGCCATTGCCGGTGTTTTTTTTGCAATACATCTTGGTCTCCCTCTGCTTGGACTTAAAGGCCTGCTGGCGTTCGGGGCAGGCCTGGATATATTGCTCGGCCTGGCCCTGCTCTGGAGTCCTGCAGCCGGTTATCCACAGAAGAAGATTCCCGCAGCGGTGACTGCGTTCTCTCTTGCGGTGATAGCCGGTGTGCTGCTGTTTGTCGAACTTGACTCTTATAAAATGGCATCCGGCGTGTACCGTGAAGGCGGGACAGTCACCCAAGACAACAGCCGTCTTGTCTTTCACGAGGATGGCAAGACAGCGACAGTCAGCATGGTGCTGCAGAACAGCGGGGTCATGCAGATCCGGACGAACGGCAAACCCGACGCCTCAATCCATATGCGGGAGAATGCTGCGGGGCATATTGACGAGGCTACCATGGTCTTTGCCGCGGCGCTCCCTCTTTCTCTGAATCCCAATGCCAAAACAGCGGCGAACATCGGACTGGGCTCCGGTCTGACCACACATGCCCTGCTTGGTTCTTCTCAGCTCGAACGCGTTGATACCATCGAGATTGAGCGGGAGATGGTGAACGGGGCCAGAAAGTTCGGTAATTTTGTTGATCGTGCCTTTACAGACCCCCGCAGCAGTATTTATATTGAAGACGCAAAAACCTACTTCTCTGCGCATAACAAAAAATATGACATCATCATCTCGGAACCTTCAAATCCATGGGTGAGCGGTGTTTCAGGTCTTTTTTCAGAGGAGTTCTACCGGCTGGTCAGCCGGTATCTTAATGACAAAGGTCTCTTTGTCCAGTGGATGCAGCTTTATGAGATCGACCTGCCCCTGGTCATGTCAGTCCTGAAGTCTGTATCTTTACAGTTTGCTGATTTTGTAGTCTATGCCCCGAGTTATGGCGACATACTGATTGTTGCGTCCAATCAGCAGGTCCCTGAGCCTGGTCCCGGGATATTCGCATCTCCTGAACTGGATATGCTTCTTAAAAGGGTCAGCATGAGAAACCTTCAGGATATTCAGATCAGAATGGTCGGCAACAGCAGGGTCCTCAGAAAATTCATAGAGACCTTTCCTGTCCAGGGCAACTCAGACTACTATCCGGTCCTGGACCAGAACGCAACCCGGGCCAGATTTATGAAGGCTGACGCCCGGGAGATGCTCTCGCTCGCCTCAGAACCGCTCCCTATCCTCGAGCTGCTGGGGGGCCAGAAGCAGGAAGCTGTCGATACCCATGTGACCCCGACACCGTTCTATCCACACTCCCTGGAGGTCTACCGTGCCATGCAGTTGCGTGACCTCATTCTTCAGAAATCCCGGCCTGAAGCCGGCTCCCCTGAGCTTTCAGCCCAGGCGGCTGCGCTCAGACAGATTTTTTATGATTGCGCCGCGGTCCCTGATGATATGAGGACCTCCGTGCTCTTCAATACGGCCTTGCGGTTGGTGCCTAATCTGAGGCCTGAGGAGTTGGAAAGAATCTGGCGAAGTCTTGAATCAGGGTCTTGCACCGCAACCATGACAAAGACAGATACGAGCTGGCTGATCTTTTTTAAGGCCCTTGGAAGGCGAGATGCGGCCGGCATTGTTCAGACCGCAGGGGCTATGATAGATGGAGGTCTGGCCAGGACTGAGCCGGAACTGCGCTATCTCCTGGCGGCCGAAATGGCAGGGAACCTTGCACAGGGAGAGACCGGACGGATGAGAAAACGCTGGGCAACACACCCGGTACTCGTCTCTGCCGGGCCGGTTCCGGGCATGCTATTCAGGGTCCTGCAGGCCGGTTCTTCTGAAGCCGATTGACAGAATTCCGGCTGTTTTGTTAGTTTATGAGAAATGTACAATGGACAGTAGGCTGAAGATGAAGATACTGCTGAGAAAATGAGGAGCGCTATGCCTTTTGCAAAGAACAGGGTGTTTTTTCTCGTCTGTCTCACCGCTTTAATAATTGCCGCCGGGATATTCCAGCTTGACAGTCAGGGGGTATCTGCTGCCGGCCCGGACTGCCTCTCCTGTCACGAAGAACTCTCGAAGGGGAAGGTCGTCCATGCTGCTGTCCAGATGGGCTGCCCCACCTGCCACCCCGGTATTGATGCCAGCGACATTCCGCACAAAAAGACAAACAAGTTCCCGAAAGGGCTTTCAGCCGAGCAGCCGGATCTCTGTTTCGGCTGTCATGATAAAGCCAAGTTTGCCGGCAAGTCGATACACGCGCCGGTAGGCATCGGCAGTTGCACCGGCTGCCACTCTCCGCATAAGTCTGCACATGAAAAACTGCTGCTGAAGAAGGTGCCGGATCTTTGTTATGACTGCCATGAGAAAAAAGAATTTACAAAGAAAAATATCCATATGCCGGTAGCCGGAGGTATCTGCCTGGGCTGTCATAAGCCGCATGTTGCGGAGGAGATGGCGCTGCTTAAACAGGACGCAGTGGGCCTCTGCTTTGAGTGCCACCCCCAGGTGAGGAAGACCCCTCATGCCGTCTCCGGTTTCTCAACAGCTGGCCATCCCATTGGTCTACCGCTGAAAAAGAAGAAGTCTGCCACCGACCCTGCGCGTCCTGGCAAGAAGTTTTACTGCGGAAGCTGCCACAATCCTCACAGCTCGGACTGGATAAAGTTGTTCCGGTACAAGGCAAATACCGACTTTGAGATCTGTGATAACTGTCACAAGATGTAAACCCAGAACCAGAGGTGTAATGATAGACATGAGCAGAAAATTGAAATTCAGAGCATTCGGACAAATCGTTATACTTTTTACGCTGGGCATTCTGGCGGGGTGTGCCACTGAAAAGGTGGCAATCCCCGATCTTATCTGGCCCCTGCCCCCTGACCCTCCCCGGATCAAATATTTGGGCCAGCTGAAGACGAGCCTCGATGTCGAAGAGAGCAGTTCCTTCAGCGATGCAATCTTCGGGACAGGCAACGAGTTTCAACTGACGAAGCCTTATGGCATTGCGGTTGATGCTCAGGAGCGGGTTTACGTTAGTGAAGTCGGAAAGGTTGTTGTCTTCGACAGAAAAAACAAGAAGGTCAGGTTCATCGGTGAATCCGGCATGGGGAAAATGCCCCAGCCGGTCGGGATTGCGGTTTCTGCACGGGATGGCAGGGTTTATGTGACTGATATCAGTGAACGCAAGGTCTTCGTTTTTGACCGTGACTTCCGGTTTGTTACCTCTATAGGAAAACCTGGCGATTTTGAGAACCCGACCGGTATAGCGCTGGATGACAACCGGCAGCGACTGTATGTTGTAGACACCCGCAAAAACCGGGTTATGGCCTTTGGGCTCGATGGAAAAATGCTCTTCACCTTCGGAAAACTTGGGGTAGAAGGCGGGGACTTACATACCGCGTCTCATATTGCGCTTGATAAAGAGGGCAACATCTATGTCTCTGACACCCAGAATTTCAGAGTACAGATATTCAGTCCTGACGGCAAATTCATCCGCAAATTCGGCCAGCTTGGAGACTGTGTCGGCTGCTTCGCCCGCCCTAAGGGTATTGCCGTGGATTCCGAAGGCCACGTGTATGTCGTAGATGCTGCATTCCAGAATGTGCAGATATTCAGCAAAGAGGGCGAGATTCTGCTCTTTTTCGGGAGTCATGGGACCCAGGCAGGGGAATTCTTTCTGCCTGCCGGGATAGCCATAGATAACACAGACCGCATTTATGTTACCGAGCAGTTTACTGCCCGCATTTCGATGTTTCAATATCTTTCGGCGAGGAAGTAGAAATGGGGAAGGGTAGCTACAGAACAGGGTGGGTGAAAACCCACTATAAACGTCTTGTGATTGGGCTATTTGATGCATATTTTTTTCGTTCTTTCCTGTTTTTGGGGTTGCTTTATCCTGCAGAATTGCCTATAATGGCGCAAAATGAATGTAGTCCGATTGTTGGATTCGTAGATTTAAAGATGGCAAGGTAATTGCATTTAATAAATTTCGTTACAGAGTATTTTTACTCTTTATAATAACTACAAATGAAAGGAGGTGAAACTGAATGAAGAAAATTATCCTGATTTCCCTGTGTATGCTGCTTGTCGCATCATCAGCTTTTGCTCTGATCGCGAATTCAAAGCATGACCTTTCCCCGGGCGGCGGTGTTTATACCGCTGGTGTCAAGTCATCTTGTGCATACTGTCATGCCCCTCACCATGCAGTTACAGGTGCTCCGCTCTGGAACAGAACCATGTCTGTGGCGGCTTATACCCTTTACGGCAGCGGTAATACCCTCGCAGGTTCTACCGTCAACCAGCCTGGTGTTAACTCCCAGACCTGTCTGAGTTGCCACGATGGAACAATCAACGTTGGTGATGTTATCAACGGGACCGACGATACACCTGTTCTGGCTGGCGTTCTTACCGCTGGTAAGATTGATGCTGCAGCAGGCGGTTACATCGGTACTGACCTCACCACAACCCATCCTATCGGCGTTGTGTATAACTCCGCAGTCACTATTGCCGGTCTCAGCGCTGTTGTTAATGCTAACAACCAGGTTAACGGCAAAAAGTGGAAGATCTATGGTGGTGGTAACGGTACAGGTCGTGTGGAGTGTGGTTCATGCCACGATCCCCACAACACAACCGCTGGTGAAGTTCCGTTCCTCAAGGACACTCTGGCAACGATCTGTTCAGACTGTCACTCAGCTAAGTAAGGAACGCTGTTTATTAAAAAAGGAGGTGGAAACACCTCCTTTTTTTTTATTAATTCTATCCTGCTCTGAGAGGTATGCTGATGGTTGTGCAACTCTGGAAAAAGTATAGTCCAATCTGTGTGATTATGGTCCTCTGCGCAGTCTGTCCTGCTATAGCAGTCGGGGAGAATAAGATTGCGGCCAAAATTGGTGCAGTGCTTATATCTGAGACAATGGTCCAGGAGGCTGTTGCCCAGTATGTTCCTCCCGGGGGATTTCATCAAATGGTAACCCCTGCCCAGAAAGATAAATACCGGGGCGAGGCCCTTACCCAGCTTATTGAGATTGAACTCTTTTACCAGGGGGCACTCAAACGCAGGTTGACCGTTGCTCCTGAGATTACAGAAAGAATAATTGAAGACAACATAAAGCGCTTTGGTACTCGGAAGAGGCTGGTGGAATCGCTCGAAAAAAAGCA
Organism: Thermodesulfovibrio sp.; assembly: GCA_013824615.1. Lineage (GTDB taxonomy): Bacteria > Nitrospirota > Thermodesulfovibrionia > Thermodesulfovibrionales > UBA6898 > PALSA-1316. The sequence continues at coordinate 13,447 of PNOC01000037.1, read as the reverse complement.
GATGACGCTGAAGCAGCTCGAGGCCCGTATCGAAAAAATCCAGGTGGTCAAGAAGTTCCTGCAGGACCTTTCAACGGAGAGCATCCCTACAGATAGAGATCTTGTCGGCTATTATGAAGGCAATAAGAAGAGGTTCATGCGTCCGGAGTCGGTACACCTGCTGCATATCATGGTGAAGGGGGATCCTGCGGCTCCTGAGGAGGAATGGCTGAAGAAACGGGAGCAGACAGAGGGCCTGCTTGCTGAAATAAAGGCAGGCAAGGATTTCGGGGCCGTTGCCTATGAAAAATCAGAGGATGCCTACCGCTACAAAAGTGGGGATGTCGGATTTGTACATCGCGGGCAATTTGAGTTCCGGGACCTTGAAGAGGCCGCTTTCCTTCTGAAAGAGGGGGAGCTCAGTAGTCTGCTGCGGAGCATCTACGGGTTCCATATACTCAAAGCGCTCGAGAAGAAGCCTTCCCAGATGCTGAGTTTTGAAGAGTCGAAAGAAACAATCCGAAGAGAGCTTTGGCAGAAGACCTTTGATGCCAGAAAAAAGGCCCTGCTCGAGGAGCTTAAGAAGGAATTTCCGATTACCTTATTCGATAGGCCTGGGGATAAGGGAGTTGCTCCCGCACCTCTTAAATAACCCGAAGTTAATTAATCAGGTTATGTTTCAGGTAACGGGAGAAGTGTCTATTTCCCCGCGTCCCTGACACACCTGAATCCTACGCCGCTCGGCATGTTCGCCGGTGAGCCAAAACTCCGGTATGCGACCCGCAGCGATTGAGTGCTGCTTGCCCAGGACCCACCCCGGATAACTTTGCTGCTGCCTTTCTCCGGCCCGCGGGGGTTTTTCCCTGAGGACTGCCGGTAGTACGTCGGGTCATACCAATCTGAACACCATTCAGCCGCATTGCCCGCCATGCCATATAAGCCGTAGTTGTTGGGGTAATAGGTCTTGGCTGTTTCTACCGGCGCAGGGTAATGGTTATGGACCCAGGACCGGTTAAATATGATACCGTCACTCGGCAGCATATTTCCCCACGGATAATCGGCCCCCTGTAGTCCTCCGCGGGCCGCTTTTTCCCATTCAGCCTCTGTTGGCAGGCGTCCTCCCGCCCATCTGCAGTATGCATCAGCGCCGTACCAGCTTACACTTAAGACAGGATACTGTTCAAATCCCGACAGAGGTTTGAATTTACCATTTTCGATAGCTATATCAGCAGGCCAGAAGTCCCTGCCTTTTTCACTCTTCAGGTCATCCCTGATAACTATCCAGGCATCCCGCTCCTTGCGGAGATTCTCTTTGTTCGCAGTCTCATTCAGGAATGCTGCAAACGCGCTGTTTGTGACCTCATGGACCTGTATATAGAAAGCCGAGGTGAAGACACGATGAGCCGGCTGTTCCTCCGCTGGATATTTTCCCGATTCAGAGCTGCCCATGGTGAAATCCCCTTCAGGAATAAGGCGCATCTCAAGACTGTCATTAAGCGTTACCGTTTCCCCGGAGCAGATGCTCACCGCCATAAAAAGAATGAAGATTATTGCGAAATAGTTATTCCTACCCATCCGGATACTATATATTATTTTAAGGCATTTTGCTATAATGCAGCCTTGTGTTTAGCGAGCTTATCGGCATATTTTAAGAGCTTGGCACTATATTTGCAATTAAGTAATGATTACTTATATAGGGGAGGCTTTGTTCTTCTTCAAAGAAGCTCAAATGAGCTAATGTTGCTGTTTTTTAAGGAACGACTCAAAAAACGTGCGAGTGCGTTTTTGCGCTATTTCCCTGCGTTTTTGCGCGAAATAACGCTGCGGACTTATTGCGTGCAATTATTATGAAACAGACCGGAAAAATAACATATCGCTACAGTGGCCATAGAAACGGGAATGGTTCTAGGGATGTTCTGCTGAGCCTGTCCCTTGTTTCTGATGGCGATGAGGGCATCCTTCACTCAGGAGGTATCAGACACCTGCGCCTCAGGAGGATTATCCGGCTTACCACGGAGGCTGCTGAATATGGCGTGCTTCTGGGCTATGAAGATCTTTCCCTTTTGCTGTTGACCTCTCTTGCCACACTCAAGAGGGATATAGCCTCTCTGGAGGCAAAAGGCCTGGAGGTATCTCTGCGAGGAAGACGCAAAAAAAGGTCGGGCCATATAAGCAATCCGCAGAAGTTCATTCCGCAAAAAAATGACGGACGCTTTCTGCCTTCGGGCGATGGCAGGCCGTTTTTTCAGCGGGAAGGAACCGTGTGAAGCAAGATATTTCCAAAAGCATAGTCCGCGCTGAAATCATTCGGTCTGCCAGGCTGCTTGTCTTTGCTTTGCTGGTGCTGATTAGTGTTGTTTTTTTACCGAAACAGGCTTTTGGCCGTGAACAGGCCGGCCTGCCTAAGAAGCCCCAGTTATATGGCCTTGTAAGTCTGGAGTATAACCGCTACTGGGGAGGTGATTCTGGCTCGCTTACCCCGACCGAGGGTTCACCGGGGGTCTCCTCTTACTCGTATCTGACCCAGCATTATGAGTTGGGTGTACGCGGGCCCATTGTCGACCCGCGCCTTGTCATGTACGATGTGAAGGGCATGTTTACGAAGAGCACCGGGGACAGTACCTATTCCACCCGGGGGATGGATATTTCCCTGACGCTTCTGAGTGGTGTCCAGTCTGTCCGTAACCCCAAATATGCCTTTTTGCTTTATATGCCGAAGCCGGTATCATTCCATTACTCAACGTTTAAGGGCGGTGATTACACCACCACCACTTACGGCGTGAGTGCATCTTACTATCTTCCGATTGTCTTCAGGTTCTTCTCGGAAGGAAAATTTGTGACTGTAAACAGTGCCTATCAACAGTCGACCAGGACGAAATACGGCCAGCAGAACAATAGCAACAACGCCAGCAACGGAAACGGAAATGGAAACGGAAATGGGAACGGAAACGGAAATGGGAACGGAAATGGAAACGGAAACGGCAATGGGAACGGCAATGGGAACGGCAATGGCAATGGAAACGGCAATGGAAACGGCAACGGCAATGAGAATGCCGGGAACCAGAGGAGGAATAACAACAGAAATAACAGCGACAGCGGTTTTGTTGTTCCTTTCCCGTTTTTTGAATTTGATTATAACAAGACAACGTACAAGACTCCTGATCAAAATCTTGATTCCTCCAATTTTGACGCTCGCGCGACTTTCAGCGGCAAGGCATACCGCTATATTCTGAGCTATAACAATTATGTGACCAGCACTGAACTCAGGAGTCTGGCCCTTACTCACTCGACAAAGGTCAGCAGACTCAGGCTTGAAGCGAATAACGTGATTAAACAGTTTATTGTAGACTCCAGCGCGGACTATATTACGAGCAGGAATTCTTCCGCATTATCTTTGAACTCTCTGGCCCGGCGTGAATTCAGGTCAGGGCCTGACACCATATACCATCTCAGGTTCGGACTAAGCTACCAGGACAGCGGCACCTCCAGAGCCGGTTCGCTGAACGGAATTGGAGAAATGCATAAAAAGCTTGCGCCCAATCTCTTCTCTATCACAAGTCTCTCCGGAGTTGTGCGCAACAGCAAGAGTGATGATAATTTAAACCTGATCTTTTTTCAGGACAGAAGCAGGATTCAGGAAGGCTCTTCGTACGAGCTGACCCTTGCGGAGAGATTGACCTACAGCGGCATTAACGGCTTAATTCTCAGGGGCGGGGCAAGTATCGGACTTTCGAATGAAGGTGTCCCCTACAGCGCGGATATCGCGTTTTCAACCACAAAATGGAAGAATTTTTCCCTGAATGGCTCTCTGTCTTACAGCGTTTCTCCGGCAGCTGCCATCCAGTCAGGGACCGGCACCCCGTTCTTTTCAGGTTCAGGAGCTTCATCTCTCTACAGGACAGACGGTATGGCAAAAAGGTATGACGCTTCTCTGGGAGTCTCGGCCAGGATCGCCTCCAATATCGTGGGTGAGGCCTACCTGACCCGCTCAGACGTCAAAGAAAATAATGGCCATGATTCCCACGAAACCATTGACCGGCTTGATCTCAGGGCAAACTGGTACTATCAGATGCACAGATTAAGTCTCTCGGCCTACGGCTCGGATACAAAGATGTTAAACAACTCTTTGCGGCAGCGGGCCCGGACTTATGGTTTTGCCGCTCTTTATGCGACTACTTTTGCCAGGAACCTTATTTTTCAGCTGACCCTGAACTATGCAAAGAGGACAACCGATAACAATGTGGTACAGGAACTTAACGAATCAGAAGGCGTGCTGAATGCGCGGTTGAACTGGTATTACCGTCGACTTGTCGTATCGGCAGAGTATGAGGCCAAAAAATTACTGCTTGGTTCGGTTGACAGGGGCATTAACCACAGGGTCTACCTCAAGGCGACCCGGTTTATCGGTGCAGGCTACTAGCAGGATCATGAAACTATGGAGGATGGCAATTAGTATGCTCTGTCTGTTGACTGCCTGTGCCCCGGCCATTGAAAAGGCACGGTTCGATATTACGGCGCAGGATGCTATTACCTGGCCTGGGACACCCGAGAAGCCGAGGATAAAGTATCTCTGGGCACTTCAGCAGGTAGGGAACGCAGATAGCAAGGATCAGAATTCTCTGGAGCGCATCGTGGCCGGAAGTGAAAAAGAGGAGCTGCAGAGGACGAATATTCTCCTGCGGCCTCAGGCAGTTTATGTGGACGAGAAGAGATATTATATTGCAGACCCCGGAGCCATGAGGGTAACCATCATCGAGAGGCAGTCGCTGGACGTGATGCATATAACCTATGCCCGTGCAGACAGTCTTGAATACCCTATCGGGGTCGTTGCCGACACTCAGGGGAACATCTATGTGTCTGACCCCGAGTTAAAGAAGATCATAGCCTACACAGCTCAGGGTTCCTTTCTCCATTTTTTTGAGGGCGAGATCGTCAGACCTACAGGGCTTGCTATCGACCGGTCCCGCAATATCGTGTATGTTGCGGACAGTCTGGGTCATGCAGTGCACATCTACGGGACAGACGGCAAGCGCAAGGGGACCTTTGGCAAACGCGGCGAGGGAGATGGTGAGTTTAATTTTCCGGGCCACCTGTTTGTTGACCAGCAGGGCAGGCTGTATGTAACAGATTTCCTGAACTTCAGGGTGCAGATATTTGCTCCGGACGGGAAATTTCTGAAAAAGTTCGGAAGTGTCGGAGACAGCCATGCGGCCCTGGACAAACCTAAAGGGGTAGCGATTGATACTGAAGGAAATATTTATGTTGTTGATGCGGGCCGTGATATGGTCAAGATTTTTGACCAGGAGGGCAGGTCTTTGCTGTTCTTTGGAGAAAAGGGCCATGGCTATGGCCAGTTTTATCTCCCTACGGGTATTTTTGTTGATGCCCGGAATATAATATATGTGGCAGATACGATAAACATGCGGATTCAGGCGTTCCGTTTTCTTGGCGGTAATTAGGGTGGAGGATTGTTTATGAAAAACATAGTCTTGCTGGTCTGTATGATGGCAGGTGGGATGCTCGTCTGGGGCTTGAACCCCGCTTCTTCAGCTGTTGGGAACCTCACTGCGCCGAATAAGCATAATCTTTCGGCCTCGTCGGGGACATCGGCCTACCGTGCCCAGTCCGAGACCCAGATCTGCGTATTCTGCCATACCCCGCATACAGCCCTGACTTCAGGGCCGCTCTGGAATCACAGGCTGTCTTCGGCAACGTATACTGTGTCGATAAAGCCCGGGGTTACAGGAACTCAGCTTTCTTCACCGCTGAATCCTCCCGACGGCTCCTCCCGGCTCTGCCTCAGCTGCCATGATGGGACGGTTCCTCTGGGTGCGGTCCAGAACACTATTTATTCAATGAGGACCGTTGGTTCCGGTCCTTTGACCGGCACCAGTGTAATCGGTACCAATCTGAGCGGACATCACCTTATATCTATTGAATATAATGCCAACCTGGTGACAGCCAAACAGGCCCAGTGCGGTACAATATCCATGAAGCTGACGGCTCCCCCCGGGGCCCCTTATCTGCAGCCCACACACAATATATATAACCCAGCCTGCGCCGACCCTGCGGGATGTTCAGATCCGGCCAACTGGTATGCCGGTGTTCAGTGCACCTCGTGCCATGATCCGCACTATGATCAGACCTCCGGTGTGACCAAATTTCTGAGGGACACCTCCGGGGCTCAGGGGGGCTGGCCCTGGCTGGTTTATGACAACCTCTGCATGCACTGTCATACCTCGTGCCCATGATACGCTTCATGATACGGGTTAAGGAGTAAAATATGGTCCAGAAAATTATGAAACAATCCGGGAGGATCTGCCTGCTGCAGGTGCTGGTGCTGTTTGCCCTGTTCGCGGGCCCGGCGTCGGAGTCCTTTGCTGCAGCAGGCTTGTCCACACATCTGGACCGGTCCAAGAATCCCGGCGGATGCTCCTCCTGCCACAGGGGGCATGGCAAGCGCGGCACGCCGATGCTCGCAGCAGCTTCGAAGCAGGAGATGTGTTTTTCCTGCCATGGCCTGACTCTGGCCGCAGGGGTAGGGACAGCGAGAACCGATATGCAGTCTGTTTTTAACAAGCGATACAAACATCCGGTAGCCGAGTCCGGCAGCAGTCACCGGGCGGGAGAAGAGCTTCCGGAGAAGAACCCCGGCGCACCGCGGCATGTGACTTGTGAGGACTGCCACAAGACCCATGAGGTGACGTCTGAAAAACCGCTTGCCAGAATTAATGGCTACTCCAGGGCCCGAGCCAGGGTCAAAGAGGCCCGGGAGGAATACGAGGTCTGTTATAACTGCCATGCCGACAGCGCAAATCTGCCGATGATGTCGAAGAACAAGCGGCTTGAGTTTGACCAGAATAATTTGTCCTATCACCCCATCGAGGCTCCAGGCAGAAATATGCGTGTCCCCAGTCTGGTTAAATCCCTGAACGTGATGAGCAGGATTACCTGCTCTGACTGCCACGGCAATGATGACCAGCATGGACCCCGTGGGCCGCATGGTTCAAATATTTCCGGGATGCTGAGATATGAATATATAAAGAATGAAACAGCAGAGTCTCCACTGTCGTATGCGCTCTGTTATTCCTGCCACGACCGCGGCAGTATCCTGAACAATATCAGTTTCAAGACACATAAGGAACATGTGGTCTACAACCATATACCGTGTTCAGCCTGCCACGCCTCGCACGGGTCTGAAAAAAATCAGCACCTTATTGATTTTCCGACAAAATTTGTCAATTTTGTGCCCCTCCCTGTGTATATGCCGGCACTTGACGGAAAACCGACATGTCTGCTAAACTGCCATGTCTCGGGAAGGGACGTATTGCACGACAACGCCTTTTACACTTCCCGCGGGCTCCAGAGGCTGAAATGATCACCATATTGCAGTTGTATAATAAATGTATTTGCAGAAATAGCAGTTAATGGCATATTAATTGCACAAATTTATGATAGAAAATTAATGAGGAGAGCTACATGATGCGTAAATACAGTGTTTTAATGATTATGATGCTGGTCAGTATGGTGGTAATTTACACATTGACTGCGCAAAATGCCGCAGCCAGGGTGCAGGGAGGTCTCCATGACCTGTCCATTTCTGGTATTTCTCCTTTTGCATCGGGAAATACCGAGGAGGTATGCGTCTTCTGTCATACTCCGCATCATGCAACCAAGACGCAATCCTACAGCACTAACCCCAACACTGTAGGCGGTGCGGCCAGTATTTCGTCATTTCTCTGGAACAGGGCCATTCCTGTCAGGGCCTGGACCCCGTATACAAGTACAACTCTTCAGGCTAACACCGCAGGTGGGCCCGGCACTCTTTCGCTTTTATGCCTCAGCTGTCACGACGGAATTGGGGCAATGAACGTGCTGACCAGAAACCCGCTTACGGGTGCTCCTGATCAGCCGGTTGCTTTTAACCAGTTTGGCGATTTTGCGGTCAGTGATCCGAGTATTGGAAGGCTGAATATTGGTGAGGGTGTCTGCGCGGGTGACAACTGTGCATCCGGTGGCGGAAATCTGCAGAATGACCATCCGATAGGCTTCAGCTATGATACGGTCCAGCCTCTGGACAGCGGGCTGCAGCCTGTGGGCTCTATCCCGGTAGCGATTCTGAACAGGCTCAACCTCACTGCAAACCGTTCGGTTGAGTGTTCAACCTGTCATGACCCTCATCTGGATAATTTCGGCGGTACCAATTTCCTGGTATTATCCAATAATAACAGTGCCTTATGTCTCGGCTGTCATATTAAATAGTAAATTACACTTATGTTAGGTATATACAGGAGGATGCAATGAGAGAGAGAATATCTAAGGCAGGATGGGTAGCGCTGTTTGTAATACTTCAAATGGTGACGACTGTTTATGCGGCAGCTCCGCCAACGTACGCAAAATTGGCAGAGTTCCAGCTTGCAGCGACACCCGCGAAGATTGCGGCAGATGCCGCTGGTGCTGTCTATTCGACGCGCGCCTCAGACAATACGGTGTCAAGCAGCACGGTGTTCAAATACTCTCTCGACGGCGTTTTGCTCGGCAGTATATCTCTTGCATCCTATCCTCTCTCTCTCCATGTAGGCAGTAACGGTATCCTGTATGTCGGACAGTATGGTAAAATAGACAAGTTTTCAAACGGTACCCTTGTGGGGACCATATCAGGTGTCTTAAGTCCGGCAGCTATGGCTTCAAAGGCCGATGGCTCTCTCTATATACTGGATAAAAATGACTATAAAGTGAAGATTGCTGATGCTTCCGGTGTTGTTCAACCTTTGTTCGGCAGTAATGGATTGTTCGGCGGCGCGGTAAAAGATATGGCATTCGATGAAGCCAATAATGAATTATATCTGCTTGATAATGGCCTGAGTGTCATGGTCGGCGCTACGGCAACCTCGGTCTGGAGAGTTCAGGTATTTGACCTTTCCGGTGCCCCGGTTCGTCAGTTCTCCTTTGCATCTACCGGAGCGACAGGCGGAGAAGGCTATTCTTTCTCCAGTATAGCAGTTGATGATGCCCAGAGAGTTTATCTCTCCGACGGAACAAAAGGTTCGGTATTTGTATATGATAAGGCAGGCACCAGCCTGGCCAAACTGGGTGGAATCGCAGGAGTTGACAATATAAAGTATGCAAATTCAAAGCTTTACGCTTCAGTGCCCTCTTCCAAAAAGATCTACTGCCTGGGCATTGACCAGTATGCAATTCTCGATGCAAATCCTTCTGCCCTGAAAATTCAGGTCCAGGGCGCATACAGCACAGGCGATACTTCTTTTGGACTCGCAAACAGCGGGACTGCTGCGGTCAGTTGGACTGCTCAGGCCAGCCCTGATTGGGTAAGAGTCTCTGCTCTGGCCGGTCAGACAGCAGCTGGTGCGACTGATACAATTAATGTATCTGCAGCAACGGCAGACATGCAGTCTGGTCAGTACGGCGGAAACATCAGCTTTACATATGACGGAAGGTCTCTGAACCTCCCGGTGACTCTGACCTTACTGCCGGCACCCGCTCTTTCGGTGACGCCTGCAACTGTTGATCTGCAGGTAGAAGAGGGCTCAGTGATACAGCAGTCGATCACGGTTAACCTTGAAAATGATCTCAGCAAGGCCATGACCTGGACTGCTGCAACCTCAAGCAACTGGATTGCTCTTTCGAACACAACCGGCATTTCTAACGCAGCCTCGACAGTGACCCTCAGCCTTGGAGCCGGCCTTGCAGCTGGCAGTTACGCAGGGCAGGTCACTATTGATTCTCCTGCTACAGCAACATCTTCTGTGGTCACGGTCAACCTTACGGTTACGGCCAAACAGGTGGTTGTGGATCCTGGCGTCAAACGGAACGCGCTCAATATAATCGTGTCCCGCAATGCAGGGCAATATGAGACATCAGACGTAACAGTATTCGGTGGAGACGGCAGTAAGCTGCTTCAGTTCACCCCCTTCTCATACCGGTATGGCTCAAACACCGCAACCGGTGATTTTGACGGGGACGGTATTCCCGATATACTTGTTGGGACCGGCGGCGGCAACAGAGTTCCTGCTGCAGTGAAGGGCTTTAATCGTGATGGTTCCATGAAGGCCGGTTTTGCCTTTGCGGCGTATACACACCGGACCGGCGTCAATGTTGCCGCAGGTGATTTTGACGGCGACAGAAAAGATGAGATAGTCACTGCTGATGCTTCCAAAACAACAACGGTAAGAATTCTTGCCTATGACGCTTCAACAGCTACCATTAACGATTCCGGAGCAACCTTCGAAGCGTATGCATCTCAGACCGGTGGAGTAACCGTTGCCGTTGGTGACGTTGACGGGGACGGCGTAGCGGAGATCGTAACCGCTCCGCGGACTGCAGGAGACGGCGTTACGGTGAAAATATTCAAAGTCGATACCACGGCCGGCTTTGGCAGCTGGGCTGCCTCATCAGCAAAAGAATTTACCGCCTGCGCAAAGAGCGCCGGGGTTCCCATTGCCGGCACTGATGCAACTGCGGCAAATCTTGCTGTAGCCGATTTAGCCGGGGATGGCGCGGCCGAAATATTTGTTACCTGCATCGGAACCAATGGGCCGGAAGTCAGAATCTTTACGGCGACAGGCGAACTGGTAAAGACATTTGCAACCGGATCATCGACGCTGGACTTTATTGCAGCAGGTGATGTAAACGGCGACGGAAATACAGATATCGTCCTCGGTGACGGTTCAGGAAATAATATGAAATCAGTCCGCATTCTGGACAGCAATGGCCAGCGAGCATCCGGTTTTGATGCCTTCAGCAGTGGGGTCGGAGTCAAAGTCTCGGTAGCTGACTTAGGACTGCAGGGGGTGAAATAATGAAAAACGTTACCAAGACCATAAAAATTCTGATAGTGGCCTGTTTTGCGCTGCTTCTGGCACAAGGGGCTGTGTGGGCGGCGTATGACCAGCCGCACACCATCGATAATGGGGTCGATTGCGGTAACTGTCATTATACGACCGGGGCAGGATCTCCTCCCTCCTGGATGTCTGCGGGCAGCGGCGACAATACGGTCAATAACCTCAGGTGCACGCAGTGCCACGGCCTTCATAAAACACATTCCACCACAACCACTGCCAGCACCATGTGGCAGACTATGGGCGGGTGGATGGTCGAGTGCGTAGATTGCCACAATCCGCATTATCAGATGCAGAGCAAAAGATGGGGGACAGTCAGTTATATAGCAACGGGTACTCTCGCCGGTGTCGGCTCCTGGAACACGGTTGCCAATGAAATGCCGCTTACGCTTTCAGCACCGCTTGGTGCAGAGTATCAGAATTATTATCTCATACCGAACACAGCCTACAGAGGTTTCGTCTATAAGATCAAAACAGCAACCAACGGTCAGTCATCAGTGACAGTGGCCGGCAAGGTAGGGACAGGCACAACATTCCCGAAGGCCGCTGCTGGTACACAGTATGCTATCGTTTACGGAAAAAATGTAAAGGATGCCATCAGCGTAGCAAATCCCGGCGGGGCCACGGTCGGGTCGGCGACGGTCAAGATGTTCAGGACAAGCGGAACCAGGGGCCCTGGCGATTCAGCTTTCCCGACTGAGAGCGTCTGTTTTGTCTGCCATACGCTTGCAGATCCGGCAAACGCCACCGGTGTTACTGAGCATTCCCAGGCCTCTGCGGCCTGCGCCTCATGCCATGCACATGATGAGGGCTTTAAGGGTGGAGGCTGTGATACCTGCCATGGCAATCCTCCGGTTACCAATATCGTCGGCGGGACTGCGCCGATGACAGGCCTTGCTGTTCCCGCTACAGGGTCTCTTACTTCAGGAAAGCATCAGAAGCATGCCACTTCAGGCGGCACAAATCTCGCCTATGCCTGCAGTTACTGTCATAAAGTTCAGGATATGAATAATGCCAAGATAGACCTTGGCTTCAATTTCTTCGGATATACCAGCATCGGGTCATACGACGGAAGAATTCTTCCGGGTGGAAAATATCAGGCTCAGCCTGGTACAACCCTGACCCAGACCGGAACACTAAACTGTAATAATATCTATTGTCACAGCACGGCCCAGGGCGCAAGCGGTACGGGAGTTCCTACGTACAAGACTGCCCAGTGGCTTGACACTGCCGGCGCGCTGGTCTGCAGCAGTTGTCATAACGACATGGCGGGTGTTACCGCAACCGGAAGTCATATCAAACATGCTAATAATGCAGCGGCAAACTACAATATGCCCTGCTCAAACTGTCATACCGGATACACATCCGGCACTACAAACGCAGCTCTTCATGTTAACAATATCATAGACGTAACGATGAGCACCGGCTCCTACAGTGGTGGTACCACAAACGGCAATAACGCCCCTGGTGGCGGTTATGGAAACTGTTCCAGCGTCTACTGCCATAGCACCGGCACAGCTGCTCCGGCGTATTACACTGCAGTATGGGGCAGTACAGGTAGCGGCGCCTGTGGAACCTGCCATGGTAATAATGCTGCCAATGTTCCTTCGTCAACCCGTCATGCGCAGCATGTCGGAACTGCGCAGGGTTATAAGTTCTCCTGCTCAAAGTGTCATGATTCAGTAGTCATGGCAACCACCGATTCAACCGGTTGGGCAACCATAAAGTCAACTACTCTGCATGTTGACGGCACAAGAAACGTCAAGTTTGATTCCTTTAACTCTATCGGCGGTTATGCCGGGACAACCTGCTCCAGCATATATTGTCATGGTGATGGTCAGAGCGTTGCGACAGGCGCTCCGCACAGCGGTTCAGCCGACTGGTCAGTAACGCTGACCTGTGCAGGCTGTCATGGTACCAGCACAGCCGATGGTCGACCTGACTATACAAACTGGACCTCAAAGGCTAATAGCCATATTAGTTCGACTACTCATGCAGCACAGGGCTGCCAGGTATGTCACTTTATTACGACAGCGAATGGTACAACAATCAGCACCTTCAGCAACCACGTTAACAAGATTTATAACGTTGTGGCATGGGGATCAACATCTTTCAACTATGCTTATAACGCTCGCGGTGGAACCTGCTCTGCGGTCAGCTGCCACGGCGGCAATAGCGGCGTATGGGGTAGTTCCGGTTCACTTGCCTGCGGCAGTTGCCATGCAGTGAATAATTCTCTCGCTGGTCAGCATAACAATCACTGGGCAACAGTCGGAGCAGGGTCACTGGCTCCTGCAAACCTGTCAAATGCCACACAATACAAGTTCAGCTGCGGCATCTGCCATTTCAGCACAAACCATGGAGGAGGCTGGGCCTCGACGAACAGAACGGCAGAAGTAGCGTTCTGGACAACGTTGGCAGGCAGCGGAACGTTTACACAGGGTGCTACATCAGTATTGGACGGCACCTACAGATACACGAATTCGACCTGCTCGACGACCTACTGCCATAGCAACGGTGCAGGAGCGGCTGGTAAGGTAACGACCTTCAACTGGGTGACCAGCAGCGGGGCGTTTGTGACTGCAGTACAGCAGTGTTCGTTCTGCCAC